>NZ_JBVYOI010000003.1:0-594799 GCF_056120345.1 Paenibacillus sp. sgz302114 | reverse complement strand
CACCGTTTGGTGGCGATGGCGGAGGGGAACCACGCGTACCCATCCCGAACACGACCGTTAAGCCCTCCAGCGCCGATGGTACTTGGACCGCAGGGTCCTGGAAGAGTAGGACGTCGCCAAGCACAGATAACCGACCATATTGATATGGTCGGTTTTTTGTTTATGGCTATGTTATTTCCTAATGTTGATCATTGAATATACCGAACAAATATGGGCACATGTTGGTCGTTTCGTGCCCGTTTAATGTAAATGAGACAAACAATAAACTTCGACGAACGACTTCGCTTTGCTGACCTAACGGGCAGGCTTCTCAAGCGCCTTTAACGAATATGCATTGGACGTGATTAAATGAAATACATGGACTATTTACGTTCACACCATGAAATCATACTGAAAAACAAATTGAAGACTTACTTGAAGAAAATAAAGCACAACCCGTTGGTTCTGGTTTTATTGATATAATTACTACTTTCAGACATATTGAAATCTTAATTTTAAGACTTTCGAAAGTCGGAATAGCAATCAACGGTATATCTTGGTGGTGTCATTGTACAGAGGAAAACAAAAATCACATCGGGTGTCCTCATGGATTGGGTGGTCCCCAGAGTGTTCATTTTGACGGTTGGTTCAGTGAAATAGGGATTAATAATGAAAGTTATGACCTTCCAGAAAACGTATATGAAAAATTAGAATATGGTACGGTTTCGAGTAACGAAATCAATGTTTACAATGAAGCAGCATGGAACTATATACGGGAATTCGCGGATAGTGAACGTTTTATTGCATGTATGAACCTCGCAATTTGGTTGCATGTTCCTCAAGAATGGAAAAGAGAAGGTACATCATAGCAATCGTTAGTTTAACAACTAACCGTCTTTTTAAAGGATTTTGTGATAGCGCTTTCGAATATATACCGTTATGTATTTTACTTATTCTCGGAGGACTGAAAACGAAATGACGAATCAAGCATCGAAGCCTTCTTTTCCAAATTATGAGCAATTTTGGCCATTCTATTTATCCCAGCATCGCAAGGCGACGACGAGGGGATGGCATTTTGTTGGGACAACCTCTGTATTGCTCTGCATTGCAGCAAGCTTCCTGATCGAATGGTGGATGTTTCTGCTGGCACCGGTCATTGCATATGGGCTTGCATGGATTAGCCATTTCTTCATTGAAGGAAACAAACCGGCAACATTCGGTCACCCAGTCTGGTCGCTGCGGGCAGATTTTCGCATGTATGGCTATATGCTGACTGGGAAGCTCGGCCGTGAGCTGCGCAAATATGGTTTGAAATCATAACATCACGTATACCAAGGAGATGCCGCTAGTGTGGAGTAGGATTCAAGGCAATGCAAGAAACTGTTTGCTATATGAACCCCTTTTTTTATTACCGTTCAATATGTACATGACGTATGCCTCAATCTATATGCTTGAGCTTGGCGTTAATGAAACGCAGATCGGACTGATCACGTCGATCGGCATGGCGATCCAGATTTTCACTGCGCTTATTAGCGGCCATTTAACGGACAAGATGGGTCGAAGAAAAGCGCTGCTCGTATACGACGTCCTCAGCTGGAGCGTCGCGACATTAATTTGGGCAGTATCGCAGAACTTCTGGTTCTTCCTGGTCGCAGCGATCGTGAACAGCTTTCAGCGCGTACCGACGACAGCATGGTACTGTCTACTTGTAGAGGATACGAAGCCTGAGAACCGCTCCATCATCTTTACGATTCTAATGTTTATTAACGTCGTGGGCGGACTGTTTGCGCCGCTTGGCGGTTTGCTTGTAAGCCATTATTCACTTGTTCCTGGAATGCGGATCATGTATCTTATCGCTTTCGTCGGGATGACGATCATGATGATTATGAGACATCTCAACACGCATGAGACGGAAATTGGGATCAAAAAAATGCAGGAGAGCTCGAAGATCAGCTTTTCGGATACGCTGGCTGAGTATAAGGGCGTGCTAAAGCTCATTGTTACGAATAGGCCACTAATGATTATTTTTGGCGTCTACATTCTGTTCAACTTCCAAATGACGCTTCGCAATACGTACTTGTCGGTCTATTGGGTGGATGCGCTGCATATTAATGATGCGCTTATCTCGATATTCCCGGCGATTTCGTCAGCAGCAATGATTCTGTTCCTGCTCACGGCAACACCGCGGCTCAAAGAAAAGCTGGCCAATCGTTATATGATCTGGGGCTTCCTGATTTCGGCAGCTTCGTTCATTATTTTACTTGGAGCGGGTCCAGGCAACATTGCGGCTACAATAGTCAGCACAGTCGTTATGGCAATTGGCGGACTTCTCGCGAGCCCATACTTGGAATCCTCCATTCAAAATGCGATCGACGATGACAATCGAGCGAAAATTTTCTCGATACTCGGTGTGTTGATTCTGATCTTCACTTTCCCTGCAGGGTTGATCGGTGGCTGGGCATATACGATTAATGCGAAGTTTCCGCTGATCTTTATTGTTATTTCGTTTCTTATGAGCGTACCAATGATGGTGATGTATGCCAAAGGCAGTAGAAAAGCGATTCAACCGACAGTTGAAATGACCTGTTCAACTGATGCTTGATAGGCCGAGGCCTGTCGCTGTGCTATTCTACATCCAGACAGTGCGCGCTGTACAAATTGCGGAAGCGGAGGCGTTAGATACAATGGATATTTACAAAATCGGGGCTTTCATTGCTAAGCTTAGAAAAGAAAATGGGATGACGCAGGCTGAGTTTGCCGAACAGTTAAGTCTTACCCATCAGGCTGTATCCAAATGGGAGCGCGGCGAGTCAATGCCGGATATAAGCCTGCTGTCGCCAATCAGTAAGCTCTTCGGTCTAACGATCGAAGAATTGCTGGCCGGAGAGAAACGGAAGGTTGTTCCTCCTGTGGCGGTTGTAATTGAAGCTCCACTTGAGGAGCTTCATGAAGAGGAGCTTCAAGAAGAAGCGTTGCAGGAGGTACTGGCGCCAGTTGCTGCGGCAGAGGAAGGGCAAGATGAGGGAGCCAACCAGATTGAAGCAATGGTAGAAGCGCAGATAAAAGCACAGGTAGAAGCGCAAATAAAAGCTCAGGTAGAAGGACAGGTACAAGCACAGGTACAAGCACAGGTAGAAGCCCAGATCGAGGCGCAGCTACATGAAGATGAGCATGAGCATCATCATGAATATCACGATCAGCATCATCATCACGACCATCATCATCATGAGCATCATCATGATCACGAGTCCCATGAACCTAAAGAGGACGATAATACGAACCGTGAACTGAAATTGATTCTGAAGCTAGCTCCATTCCTGAGCACAGACCTCGTCGATGAAATGCTTGATCGTCGCTTGGGAAGTGACGAGATCAGCTTAGAGTACGTTCAGAGACTCGCACCGTTCGCAAGCTCAGAGATGATCGGCAAATTAGTCGATAAAGCATCGAACGATGTCATGGATCTGAATCAAATCACGAAATTGGCGCCTTTTCTTGAGCAAAGCCAACTCGACCGCCTCATGCAGAAAGTAGACAACGGTGTTGTGGGCTGGTCCGTCGTGAAAGCGCTCGCCCCTTTCCTGGGCGAGAAAGGTCTAAACCAGCTTATCGAGAGAGTGGCAGAAGGATCCATCGATACGCATACACTTGTTTCAATAGCTCCCTTTCTACAGAGGGAGAATGTCGAGAAGTTAGTGGGCCTTGCAGAGTCGGTTACGTTCGATACTGAGCTTGTAACGAAGCTCGCCCCTTTTCTCCCGAAAGACATGCTCGATCGAATGGTTCGGAATATGTTGAGCAATACACACTAAACGCGAGGGAAACCATACTGTATCCGATGCTTATCGGGCGGTATGGTTTTTTTTGCGTCATATTTTAGAGGAAAAGATGACACTCATCTCGAATTGTTATGAGATATGCAGCAAGGGTTGGAGGTTAAAGGATGAAAGAGTTACTTATGACAAACGTGCGCGATATGCGCGATGGCGAGGAGTTCGTGGGCTTCTATCTCATTAAGGAGAGCGAAGTGAAGCAGACGAATACGACGCCGCCGAAGGATTTTATGAATCTGGTGCTGTCTGATTCAACCGGACAGATTTCGGCGAAAATTTGGGATGCCGCACAATCGGATAAAGAGAGCTTCACTGCAATGTCGCTTGTTAAGGTTCAAGGCACAGCACAGCTGTACAGGGACAAGCTGCAGGTGAAAATTATCCGTATTCGCAGGACGACGGAAGCGGATGGTGTCAGCTTAATCGATTTTATACGTTCAGCGCCGGTAGAACCGGATGAGCTGTTTGCAAAAGTCTACGCCACCAAGGATAGCATTGTGGATCAGGATATACGCTCGGTCGTTCAATATTGCTTGGACAAAATCGGTGATCGACTGCTTCATGCTCCTGCTGCGAAGACGCATCATCATGCATATTACGCCGGTTTGGTGTATCATATTGTAAGAATGCTGGAGATCGGCGAGTTTCTGTGCAAACAGCGGCCTTTTCTCAATGCGGATTTGATTAAAGCGGGCATCATTCTTCATGATATCGCGAAGCCCGTCGAGTTGGTGTCCGAGCTTGGCATCGTTTCGGATTACAGTACGCCTGGTAAGCTGATCGGACATATTTCGCAGGCATCGCTGTGGATCACGGAAGCGGCGATTTATCTTGGCATTGATCCGGACGCTGAGCGCATAATGGCGCTGCAGCATCTTGTCCTCTCCCATCACAATCTAGGCGAGTGGGGCAGCCCGGTGCAGCCGCAGCTGGCAGAGGCAGTTGCCTTGCATCATATCGACTCGATGGATGCGAAGCTGCAAATGATAGAGGATGCTTTTGCAACAATTCCTGATGATGAGTCATGGACGGCGCCGATTCGGGGGCTGGAGAACAAGGCGATTTATCGGTTAAATTTTTAAATGGAGGAAAGGACAACATGATTAGATTCGGCATTATCGGTACGAATTGGATTACAGAACAGTTTATCGAGGCAGCTAGAACGGTGGAGGGTTTCACACTTACTGCTGTATATTCCAGAACGCAGGAGCAAGCAGATACGTTTGCTGCCAAGCATAGCATTCCATTCACGTTTACGAATTTGACTGATATGGCCGCAAGCGATGAGCTTGATGCAGTATATATCGCTTCGCCAACATCCTTCCATGCTGAGCAGGCGATGATCTGTATGCGCGGCGGCAAGCATGTGCTATGCGAGAAGCCTGCTGCGTCGAATGCACGCGAGCTGGCGCGGATGATTGAAACGGCGAAGGAGCACGATGTGGTGTTCATGGAAGCGCTGAAGAGCACGCTGCTCCCTGGCTTCCAAGCGGTTGTGGATAATTTGCCGAAGCTTGGGACGGTTCGGAGATATTTTGCAAGCTATTGCCAATACTCTTCGCGTTACGACGCTTATAAGAACGGACAAGTATTGAATGCATTCAAGCCGGAATTCTCGAATGGTGCGCTGATGGATCTCGGCGTATACTGCATCTATCCGATGGTCGTGCTGTTCGGTGCGCCGGAGGAGATTGCCGCTAACGGCATTATGCTGGAGTCTGGCGTTGACGGCCAGGGCGGCTTGATCGCGAAGTATGCCGGCATGAATGCTACGATTATGTACTCGAAAATCTCCAATTCATCGCTGCTCGCCGAAATTCAAGGCGAAGAGGGTACGATGACAATCGATAGCATCAACATTCCGAAGCATATCCAAATCCGTTACCGTGATGGTCGGGTCGAGGATATTTCGAGACCGGATGATCGTCCTACGATGAGCTATGAAGCAGAGCAGTTTATGCAGCTGATCCGTACGGGCGAGCGACAATCACCGGTGAATACGCATGCAAATTCGCTCGCTGTGATGAACGTGCTGGATGAAGCAAGACGTCAGCAAGGGCTTGTGTTCCCAGCAGACCTTAAATAGAACGTAAAAACGCTGCGCTGCTGAAGGTGAGAACCTTGAGCGGACGCAGCGTTTTTTGCGTGTGATGAGTGCTTAGATGGAGCTCTTATAGTGGTTCGGCGTGCTGCCAGCGAATTTCTTGAACATGCGGTAGAAGTGAGGAAGGCTCTCAAAGCCGCATTGAACCGCAATCTCAGCAATGGTGTGATCGGTTGTCAGCAGTAACTCCTTGGCCATCGTAATTCGCTTCGCGATAATAAATTCGATAACACTGAGGCCAGTCATCTGCTTGAACGTTCTGGAGAAATAAGACGGACTTACAGCGGCGCGACGTGCAAGAGCCGTGAGCTGCAGGTTATCGGTCAAGTGATCGTCGATATGATTAAGCGCTGCCTGCAGCCAGGTCGGACTGTTATGTCCGCTGTGGGGGTGCGAAATATCGCCGGGATTGTCTTTACGGTTCAGATGAAGAAGGATGGTTTGCAGCAGCAGCAGAACGGCTTGCCGGTAGCCAGACTGACGGAGCCGAAGCTCTTCCTGAAGCTCATCAATCGTTGCTTCGAGTCGCTGCTGTTCAGAGGGAAGCAGCTCGAGCTTGTAATGCCGATTCGACTTAGCCGTCTCAAAGCACCGAAGATACGAGAAGGCATCCTTGCTAATGACGGTCGCCTGAACATATTGGCTGCTGAAAAATATCGCTGATGACGTGATTGGCTGTTCGGGATTCGGAAGCGTCCGGTGTATCGTATTGCCTGGAATAAGAAACAGATCGCCAGCTTGCAGCTCATAGAACGTATGGTTAATGAAGATCGAACCAGAGCCGCTATGGATGTATATAATCTCGAACCAGTCATGCAGATGGTCCGGCAGCTCGGACTGTGTACTCTTCGTGCTGCGCAGGACGAGCTCGACCGGAAGCGAGGTATCGACGTCAAAATGTTTGCGAAGCGGATTCATGACAGCGTCAGCTCCTTGCGATGATTTGCAGGTAGGACAAGAAAAGGTATATTTTCAGCGGAAATGATTATTTCTATTCTGTATAATCGTTTCTATAATAAAATATATCGGACTTACAGCTTGTTTGTCTATCCTATTTCATTATGGAAGGTGACTTTACGATGGAGCATCACATTGAATCTGGCACTGATGCGCTTTATATGGATGAACGCGATCATGTTGCGACAGCGCTTCGCGATATGGTGGCAGGAGAAACGGTTCAGTACCGGAACTCAGAAGGTCTACGGGCGGTAACATTAGTTGATCCTATTCCTTTCGGTCATAAGGTGGCCATTGTTGCTATGGAAGAAGGCGCGGATGTTCGCAAATATGGGGAAGTTATTGGACGAGCAGTGAAAACAATCGTTATCGGTGAGCATGTACATGTACACAATATTGAAGGGATTCGCGGACGCGGAGACCTCGGCTCGAAGGAGGCAGCAGCACAATGATGAACGGAACATTCATGGGCTATGAACGGGCGAATGGGGACATCGGTATTCGTAACCATCTGCTCATTATTCCTACTGTTATTTGCTCCAACCAAGTATGCAACCGAATTATGCAAATGGTGCCTGGCACGGTGGCAATTCCGCATCAGCATGGCTGCAGCCAAATCGGCGCAGACAAGGACCGTACGTTCGACGTACTCGCTGGGACAGGTAAAAACCCTAACGTAGGTGCTGTCCTTATTATTAGCCTCGGCTGTGAGGTTGTGGATCCTGCTGCGCTAGCTGAAGAGATTCGAAAGACCGGCAAACCGGTTGAATTCTTCGATATTCAATCTGTAGGCGGTTCGGTGAAGGCGATATCGCATGGAGCAGAGCTTGCGAAGCAGATGATGGCTGATCTCGAGAAGCAGGAAAAAGTGCCTGTTCCATGGAATAAATTAAAGGTTGGCGTTAAATGCGGCGGTTCTGATGCGACATCAGGCTTATCCTCGAACCCAGCTCTAGGCGCAGCGGCGGATTCGCTTATTGCTGAAGGCGGCTCAATCGTTATCGGAGAGACGACGGAAATTATCGGTGCGGAGCATCTGCTAGCAGAGCGCTGCGAGACACAGGAGATTTCCGATCAGCTCTATCATATCGTGAACCGCTTCGAAGACGAAGTGCAGCGGATGGGCGCCGATATGCGCGGTGGCAATCCAAGTCCAGGCAATATTGCAGGGGGCTTGTCCACGATTGAAGAGAAATCGCTTGGCTGCATTAGCAAGTGCGGTAAGGCTCCAATTAAAGGCGTTATTGAGTATGCGGAAAACATTCCGGATCATGGTCTCTACTTCATGGATTCCCCGGGAAATGATATTGAATGCGTTTCGGGTATGGCAGCTGGCGGTGCACATATCGTCTGCTTCACGACAGGTCGTGGAACGCCAACTGGCGCAGCGGTTATTCCTGTTATTAAGATTACAGGCAACAAGATGACGTTCCAGAAGATGGAAGATAATATGGATGTCGACGTAAGCGATATGTTAGACGGAACTGGCAGCCTTGAACAAGCGGGAGATCGAATCTGGCAAGAGATTATGGATGTCGCAGAAGGCAAATGGACGAAAGCGGAAGTGCTGGGACATCAAGAGTTCAGCATTAATCGGATCGGTCCGAGCTTGTAAACCATTTTAGACGGAGGTATGCGAGGGATGAATTCGATAGCAAAGGATTGGCTCGATCTGGAATATAAGCCGCAGCTCCCTGCCAATAAAGAGATGGGCATTGGCATTATCGGAGCGGGCGAGATTATCGAGGCTTGTCACCTGCCAGCCTATGAGATGGCGGGGCTGCGCGTAGTGGGCATCTTCGATCTGAACAAGGAGCGCGCGGAGCAGCTCGCCGCGAAGTTTGGTATCCCGAAGGTATATAGGGATCTGGATGAGCTGCTTGCCGATCCTGACGTTCAGTTCGCAGATCTGGCAGTTCCAGCGAAGGTGCAGCCATCGATTGCTGAGCGTGCGGCTGCTGCGGGCAAGCATGTTCTGTGCCAGAAGCCCCTCGCGGAATCGTATCCGGAGGCGGTGCGCATTCGTGATGCTTGCGCCAAGTATGGCGTGAAAGGTGCGGTCAACCAGCAGATGCGCTGGTCGCCAAGCATTCGCGCAAGCCATACCATTATCAAGCGAGGCTGGCTTGGCGAGCTGCTGCAGGCTTCGATTCAAGTGAATGTGAAGCAGGACTTTGCCAACTGGGGCTGGCTGCGGGAGATGCCGACGCTGGAGTTCATGTACCATAGCATTCATTACATGGATGCGATCCGGTTCTTGTTCGGGACGCCTGAGTATGTCTATGCGGATGGTGCTCGTTTCCCTGGTCAGCAGACGATTGGCGAGACTCGGACGCTGCTTCATATGAAATTCGCAGGCGAAGCACGCGGCATCATTCATGATAATCATAATCATATCTCTACAGAGGATGATTGGTACGCGACGTATCGGTTTGAAGGAACGGAAGGCATTATTAAAGGGACGAATGGATCGTTATACAACTATCCGGTCGGACGCGAAGATACGATCAGCTTCCATACGAAAGCGATTCACGAGGACTACTGGTTTTCTCCAAGACTGCATGGCAAATGGTTTCCGCATGCGTTCATGGGAACGATGGGCGAGCTGATGCGTGCGGTTGAAGAGAATCGCGAGCCGGAGAACAGCGTAGAGGATAACTTGAAGACGATGCAAATGGTGTTCGGAGCCTACCTCTCGATGGAGGAGAACCGTCCGGTCACGCTTGCGGAAATTGCGGGTAAAGTACCTTCATCGCTATAAATGGGAGGGAGAGCGTGAAGCTCTCCTTTTTATTTTGAAAATATGGGATAGGGGCTGTAACATTGTAATTCATCCCGTCGTCAGTAGTAGCGGCGAGAATGGGGAGGGGCATGGAGTGAAGTCGAGGATGAGGTTTCATGGACAGCTGTTACTGATCGGCTTTCTGATTGTCTTGATATGCTGCGGCTGCATGAACAGGAACACCGAGAAGACGAATACAGCTGCGACAGCGGATCAGCAGGTTGAGCAGAGTGAACAGCCTGAACAGGCAGAGGAAAGTGAGCAAGATGAGCAGCCTGCACAGCAAATTGAGAAAGTAGACAACTCCGTGCGGGCAATTGGCGAGGCTGCTGGCGGGCAATTAATCGTAAAGCCAGCAACGCGTGCAGCTGCCGTACCGCTTGGCGTGCCTAGCTGCTACGGTCAGGAAACGGACATTTCATGGCAGGGGGATTACGAAGCATTTTGGGAGAAAACAGGGAAAGACAGTGCGGAGGACTCGGCTGCTGTGTTCACATTCCCAAGTGATTTTGAAATTATCCAACGAACCGATGCTCCAATAACGATGCAGTCATTCAAGCTCGGAGATGCGGAACTTCTCGCGTTCGTTCCGAGGTATACAGATTGCCACGCTCAGGAGACGTACTTCTTCGGAGTGAAGGAGGGTGAAGCGTTCCCGGTGTCCTTGCATGTGCAGGATGATCTGACTTGGCCATACATCGGTCAGCTGCCATATCACAATTTCAAGGTGGACGATGAGCGAGGTGAGCTGATCCTTACAGGAGGATACGGTGCTGGACAGGAATATATCAATGTTTATCATTTCGTTTATGATGCGAAGGGACACTTCCTTGTTTTAAAGCAGACAGAACAAATAAAGCCAGCGGATATCCCCGCTGACTCTACCGATAAGTAATAGGTTATTGAGGCTGCTGGCGAATGCCTGGCGGCCTTTTTATTTTATCCTGAGCGTGTTGGTACCAGAAGGCGCATGCGAAGATAACGATGCAGACCGTCGCAATAACCGAGTTGTAGAAAAATGTCTGACGCATGCCGATTGCTTCGCTCGTAATACCGCCGAAGAAGCTTCCGATAATTCGAGCAACGCCCATTGAGAGCAGGCCGTTCAGCGTTTGGCCGCTTGCTTTTAGCTCATTCGGCACTTCCTTGTTGATGACAATCGCCATCGTGACGGAGAGGACGATAAAGATCAGACCGTGCAGCGCCTGAATCGGCAGCAGCAAGTAAGCATGATGCACGATTGAACTCAAGTACCAGCGAAGTGCGGCAGCAGCGCCGGCGCCAAGCAAAATGAACGACACGGGCACGCGCTTGAAGATGCGGCTCGACAGCAGCAGGAACGGAACCTCGCTCAGCGATGAAATGACCATTGACCAGCCAAGCCAAGCACTGTCGCCGCCAAGCTCTTTGAAGTAGAGCGGGAAGAAGGCGTAGTAGTAGCCGAGCGTAATTTGGAACACGAAGTTCGCGCCGATGTAGAGCATTAGCTTCCGGTTGCGGAAAAGAACCCAGACGGATACTTTCCTGCCTCGCTTCTGATGGCCTTCGATCTTCGGAAAACGAAGCGCGAGCAGCAGACAAGCAACGAGAATAAGCGTGTAGACGATGAACAGCAAGTCGATTCGCTTCTGCGCGAGCAGCCCGAACAGTATCGACATAATCGCGAACCCGAATGTCCCTCCCATCCGAATGAGGCTAAAGTTGCCTGAGCCACGCTTATCCAGCACCTCTAGTGTAACGGCATCGCTAATCGTGAAGATGGATGACTGGAAGAAAGTGAAAATACAAATGAAGAGCAGCAACAGCAAAAACATGTTGGTGAGCGGGAATAGCAGAACGCTGACGCCTGTTCCGGCGATGAGCATCAGTAGAATGCTGTTCTTCGTCTTAGCTCGGTCGCTGAGCAGGCCCCAGACCGGCTGTGCCATGATGGCAACGAGCGGACCTAAGCTAAGCAGCGTCCCAATCTGTGACTGGGTAAATCCGACATGTTGAAAGTAAAGCGGAATGAACGTTCCATAGACGGCATTACCCATGTACAGAAAGAAGTAGAAGAACAGGAAATAAGTTAAATTGACAGGCATCTCTTCGCTTCCTTTTGGCAGTAGTTAGTTGTTATCGTACTATAAGTGTTCACTGCTAGGAAGCGGTTTCCTATAATTAATTTTTATTGTGGGCGATGGCTCTGGCGGTTTAGAGAAAATGGTTAGCAGCAAGCTAATCAAATCTTAAGGAGTTTGCACCCCTAATTCGCGTACTCGTGAACGTTATCTTTAGTGATCTGGTAAGGGGTGTTTTTGGGGTACATGCACTTCTAGGCCGCTGCCTACATACACTGTAGAACAGTCTTCACTAGTCATTACGCGTAAGGAGGAAGCTCCTTGGCAGGTGGCAATATTGCATGGAGGTGGCTTTCCGATGCCCGGATTGTTTGCGGCGATCGCATTGTTTATCAAGCAGCTGTCGCTCCTTGTTTCCTATGTCAAAAATAACGCATTCCCTCAGCCGCTGCATGAAGAAGATGAGCTTAAGCACTTGCAGCTCATGGCAGAGGGCAACCAAGTTTCGCGCAACCTGCTCATCGAGCATAACTTACGTTTGGTCGCACATATTGTGAAAAAATTCGACAACACTGGCGAAGATTTGGAGGACTTGATCTCAATCGGCACGATCGGGCTCATAAAAGCGATTGAGAGCTTCCAGACCGGCAAAGGCACGAAGCTAGCGACGTTCGCGGCTCGTTGTATAGAGAACGAGATACTTATGCATTTGAGGTCGCTCAAGAAGACGCGCAAGGACGTATCCTTGCATGATCCGATTGGGACGGACAAAGAGGGCAACGAAATTACTCTGATCGATATTCTCGGAACGGAAGCCGATGATGTGGCGGAGAAGGTTCAGCTGAAAATTGAGAAGAGCAAAATCTATAAGAACTTAGATATATTGGATGACCGCGAGAAGGAAGTCGTCGTTGGCCGATTCGGGCTGATCGCAGGCGGGGAAGAACGGACGCAGCGCGAAATTGCGAAGGAGCTTGGTATCTCGCGGAGCTATGTGTCGCGTATTGAGAAGCGGGCTCTGATGAAACTGTATCACGAGTTTTATAAGCAGAAGAAGTGATTGGAGCTATTAAGAACAAGGCTTAACGCCGATATATACAGCTGCTGCCATTAATCCAGTTGGCGGTGGCTGTTTTGTTTTAACGAAGGAATGAATCTGACTCGCTATTCAGAGGGTTCGGCAGCAGGCTTTAAGGCCATTCCGCAATGGATGGCACGCGAGCAAGCTGCTCCGGCACCTCGACGAGACTCATGTGGGCGACGCCCTCGAACGTATTCTCGGAAATATGAGGGTAACTGTAGATGGACCTCACTGCTTTTTCATCATTCACGCCGAAGGCCTCATCCGGGGAAATCACGTCATCCTCCGCACCGGCGACGAGCAGCACCGGGAAGTTTGCCTCGTAAAGCACCGCGCTGCGGTCCTTGCGTATGCGCATCCCCTCAAGCGAGTGAATCGCGCCTTCAGGCTTCATGACTTTCCCTACGGATTTTATCCGATGAACCTCATCCGGAATTTCCTCCCGCGTGGATTCAACGAATAAGTTTTCGGTCATCTTCACCACGTACTCATAGATGCCATCCCGCTTGATGGATTCGATATCCTGAAGACGCTGGGCCTTCATCTCGTCGGTATCGGGAAGCGCCGTGGAGTGGATCAAGCCGAAGCCCGACAACCGATGGGAATATTGGTCCGCGAAGGCGAGCGTGACATAGCCGCCCATCGAGTGACCGAAGATCACCGTTTTTTCCAGACCCAATAAATCAATCAAGCCCAGAATGTCGTTTGCCATCGTCTCCATCGAATAGATTCCGCCTGGGACCTCGGTTCCTCCATGGCCCCTTAGATTCGGTAATATGACCCGATAATGCTTGCTGAGTTGTGGACAAACCTTATGCCAATAAAGAGAAGAGCGGCAGAAGTCATGTAGCAGTACGATCGCTCTTTCGTTGTTGTGACCGCACTCTTCATATACCATATCGATGCCGTTAACATGTACCTTATGTTTATTCATCGATCAACACCACCTTCTAGAATTGTGTTGCAACCGTGAGCATTCTTACACGGCTTGGACAGATATGAAACAAGCTCATTTCGTTGTGAAATTCATCCGAAATAATCCTTTCGATTAATAGCAGAATAAGGCACGAGAAATGGTGGGGTATTTCCAACATCAGTTGTTTCAACGTTAATCACTCTAGGTTAATCCACTTTCAAGCAAGGGAAACAGACTACTACGGAAGAAGAGGTGATTCATATGTTAGGATGGGCACTGATGTTTTTCATCTTCGCAATCATCGCTGGCATATTCGGCTTTCTCGGAATCGCATCCGCGTTAGCTGGCATCGCGAAGATATTATTCGTAGTCTTCCTGGTTATGTTCTTGCTTTCATTGATATTCGGAAGACGGCGAGTATAGTTACAAGCTGCTAGTTTCAAGCTTCAACCAATTCTAAACATTCATAAAGAGGAGGAATTACAATGACAACCGAAACGATGACGACGAAGGTACACACAGTGGACAACTTGAACGAGGTTCAACGAGAAATCAATCGCTTCCGCGGCGAAGGCTACGATTCAAACAACATCTTCGTACTGACCCACGACAAGGATAGGACGGAGAGAATCGCCAAGAATACGGATGCCGAGCAGATTGACGTATTCATTGAAGGCGTCGGCACGGCGATTGCCAATGTGTTCCGCTCGACCGGCGATGAGCTGCGTGCCAAGATGAGGTCTCTCGGGATTCCCAAGCAATATGCCGAGTATCTCGAAGGAGAGATGGACAGGGATAAAATCCTCGTCATCGCCTGGGGTGGCAGGGAATACAAAGTCGATGAGTATGACGGTCAAATCTACTACTACCCGGGATTCGGTGCTTATTAAGACTAACAAACTACACATATAGAAAGAAGAAGACCTACCCTTGAGGGTAGGTCTTTTATTCGTTCGATTTCAGAGGTCATGATCAGTTATACTAAGTAGGTTTGATGTGCCCGTTTATTGTATGATGGATAACAGAATGACTGCCATCATAGGTATGCATCGTATTGAACATAGGAGGAAGACATGTCCTGGAGCAAATTGAAGCAACAACTGGAGAGTTTTCTCAGCCCTGCGCTACTCGGGAGGGTGCAATATCTTGCAACCAGCTACCGTTATTTACCCGATAAAGCAGGACTTTGTTATATTGCCGTCGATAAGAAGAATGTGCTCAATATGAGTGATGCAACGACATTAATCCGATGGTATCAGACGGAGCTGGAAATTAAGAATGATCCAACGATCCAAATTCCTATCCATAATGATGAATTGGAAGCGATCAGAAAAGAAACCAAGGGGCAAGTTCCGGAGGATCGCCTAAAAGTCATTGCAAGAGGTAGAAAAATATCTGAATTTGCAAAAGAGCTCATGTTAGCGCAGTCATCATTAAGTAAATCAAACTTTAATGTTGTAGCGACTAAATTTTTATCCCAATCTATAGAGACGAGTATGGAGAGCCAGGATATCTTATTGAATATCTTGGCATTGGTTGACAGACGTGTTGGGAAAAAGCGGGTGTTGAACATGGGCGAGACGATCAAGTTAAAGCATCCAATCGTGCAGTATTTTTATGAACTGCGGCTTAGTACGATGTGAGGATCTTATATCGAAAGCATCTGCTCTTAGGAGTGGCCGCTTTTTTGTGAGTGTCTGCCTACTTATGGGTCCGTAAGATATGGAGTCATCAGAACAAGTCTTTCAAAATTCATATGCATTTGTTACTGTTTAAATAGTATCCGAACTCATACATAAATGACCAAGGGAGTGAGTAATCCTGGACAAGTCTCCAAAGCTAAGAAACGCAGCCATCCTGATTGACCGGCTGTTAAGTACAGCGCGTGCTGCAGAGACAGCAAGATGAATGGAATATCACTGGAATTATGCGTGAAAACACTACATACTTTGGCAGGTGGATCGTATGGCGACGATTAAAGATATTGCGAAGATTGCCGGAGTATCGATAACAACGGTGTCCAGGGCGCTGAACGGCTATGACGATGTAAGCAAGGAAACGAAGCAGAAGATCAAGACGATTGCCGATGAGCTGGACTATTCGCCGAATGCGGTTGCGCGCAGCCTGGTGTCGAGCAAGACGAACACGATTGGCGTTATTTTCTCAGAGCTGAAATATACCGGCGGGAAAGACACTCTCGCATTTGACATTCTGATAGGCATCAATGAACGGGCCAATGAGATGAATTATGATATTTTGCTCTTCAGTACGAGTCCGTCCAAGCAGCGGATCAAGTCCTATTACAATTTGTGCAAGGAGCGCAACGTCGACGGGGCCATCATCTTCGGGCTTAGAGTGGACGACCCGTACTTAGAGGAAGTCATCCAGAAGTCGAAATTCCCTTGTGTGCTCATTGATATTCCGTTCTCGAACGAGCATCTCGGCAATGTCACGACCGATAATATCGAAGGCGTTCGCAAAGCTGTTCAGCATTTGATAGATGAGGGCCATACCAATATTGCGATGATTAACGGGTACCCGGCGGCGCATGTGAGCGAGCAGCGTTTGAAAGGTTTTAAGAAAGCGATTGGGGAGAACGGGATTGCGTATGATGAGTCCAAAATATGGGACGGCGAGTTCTCCGAGGATGGCGGCGAGCGAGTGATGCTGCGGATTTTGGACGAGCATCCTGGTGTTACGGCGGTATTCTGTTCCAGTGATCTGATGGCTCTTGGCGCGATGCGCGCGCTCGAGAAGCGGGGCAGGAAAGTGCCGGATTCCGTATCCATTGTCGGCTATGACGATATTATTCTGTCCTCCTACTGTGTGCCGAAGCTGACGACGATTCATCAGAACAACTACGACATGGGCTGGGCGGCGGCGAAGCTGCTCATCGAGATGCTCGAAGGCAAGGAAGTCGATCATAACGTGGTGCTGAACAATGAGCTGATCGTTCGGGAGAGCACCAAGAAATTACGGTAAACAAGCAGCCAGATTTCTCCACAATGGAATAGAAGCAGCTTATACGTTCAAGTGAATTCAACGCAATCAAACCGATATGGGAGGATGTACGAGGATGAGACTTAGCGCTGAAGAATTAGCAAGCGGGCGGTTATCGCCTGAGACGCTGGAGCTGGCTGTGCAGCTTATTAAGGTGAACGGGTATGTGTTGTTTGAGGAAGTGCTGCCAAGAGCGCAGGTCGAGAAGCTGTTTGACAGCTATGTGTCCATTCTGGACCCTTACTTTGAGCAGCATCGCGAAGAGATTCTGAATCCAGGCAACGGGTTTAACGACGGGACAAACCATGTGCGGCTCTATCTGCCATTCATTAAGCCGTTCTGCGATGAGGCGGTCATTGCGAACCCGTTCGTCACGGAGATCGTGGATCAAATTTTGGGTAAAGACTGCTTTATGACGTATTTTGCGACGAACACTGCAATGCCGGGAGGCCAGCAGAAGCAGCCTGTCCATGCGGACACATCGTCGCGTTACGGTGACCGGTATGATGCGAATTTGCCGATTGCGAACCTGGTCGTAAACTATCCGCTCGTTGATGTGACAGAGAACAACGGTCCGATGGAAGTGTGGCCTGGCGGGACGCATCTGCATCCAGACAGCTGGTATGCGCCGAATGCGTTCAGTAAGCCGAAGCTCGCAGAGCATATGCATTATATCAAAATGCTAATGCCAGCAGGCTCCATCCTCATTCGGGATGACAGAGTCTGGCACCGCGGCACGCCTAACCATTCGGACAAACATCGTCCGAATATCGCGCTGATCTACTCGGCGAGCGGACCGGGCACAGGCACGATCCAAATTCCTCAGGAGACGTATGATGAGCTCTCCACGAAAGCTCAGCGGCTGCTGCGTAAAGAGCTGATTGGCTATCCGGTAGCAGAGCCGAAGCATTAATTGTTACCGCCCCCTTCCGTTCGATGAAGGGGGCGTTTACTGTGGGTGGAGGAAGGTTTGGGATTTTTTATTGTAGTTAGCAGGAGCGAAGCGGTTAAATGATTCTGTAGAAGACTGCACCAAACCGCACGCGCGAAATTTCGCGTTAACAGTTTGTGCGGTGCGTTCGCCTTTGTACTTGAAATTCTACCTCTGAAAATTGTTCAAGAATATTCTAAGTACAACAGCGATCGGAAGAACATTCGACTGCGCAGCGGCCATAGCCAACCAATTTTTAAATCATCCGCGATAGCTTCCGAAACTGCATTGCCGACATGCCCTCCCACCGCTTGAAAATACGGCTGAAATAATGAAAGTCCTCATAGCCGACTGCGGTCGAGATTGTCTCGATGGTCTGGTCCGTCTCCCGAAGCAGCCGCTTCGCCTCCTGGTGGCGCACGGACTGCACGAATTTGTTCGGTCCGATGCCCATCATCGCCTTGAACTGCCTGCTCATATAATCCTCGTGCACGTTCAGATACTTCGCCATCTCCCCGCTTGTCCATTTGCGACTGAAGTCAGACCGAATTTCCTCTGCGAGCTGAAGCAGCTGCTTCTCGTATTTCGGATGCGAGAGGCCGCGGCGCTCGTTCTGATGCCGCACGAGCAGCGCAATGAGATGAACCATCAGACCCCTGCAGATAACCTCGTACCCTTGCTGCTTTTCATTCCACTCTTGAATGACATTTTCGAGCAAAGAGATGATTCGAGGCGATACCGTATTGAAGAGAAGCTCCATGAAGATCGGTTTGTCCTGCAAATAGGGGATAGGGCTAAGCAGCTCCACATTCGGCGCTTGCTCGTCTACAAGGATCGAGTGCGTACCCTCAGTTGTTTCGAAAAAGTCAAAATGAACCCCAAGCAGCTCCGCATAAGGCTCCGACAGCACCTCAATCCGGTGGTGACGCCACGGCGGCAGCATGAGTAGGCTGCCGGCCCGCACCTTCAGCATTGTTTCCCCTTCGATTGTGGCACGCAGCTCGCCATGCTTCACGTATAGCAGCTGGAAATCGTAGATACGGCGGCTCCATTTGAAAGCAGGCGTCCGGTTATGCGGCTGCGCCCAGTGGATGACAGGCGACAGCTCGCGAAGCGTCGTTGGTCTAGCGGCTGGATTGATCGAAGCGGCCAATAGCTGAACACCGTCCCCATGAAAGATTTTCGGAAAAGTCCAAAAAACATTCTCCTTTATGTAAATCCATACCAACTACCCGAATGGTAACATGAAAGCGCATTCTCTAACAATCGGAGGCGTTCTCATGATTATCGATCTTAGAGGCAAAGTAGCCATTGTCACTGGCGCTGGCAGAGGCATCGGAAGGCATATCGCGATAACGCTCGCACAGGAAGGCGTTGTCACAATCGGCACGGATATTCGGGCAGAGCTGCTCGAAGATCTTGGGCAAGCGTTCGCGAAGCAGCAGCTGGCTGGTGCGCAGTTCGTCTGTGACGTACGTGATGCGAAGCAGATTGCAGAAGTCGTCGCAGAGGTGCGCAGCCGCTACGGCCGCATAGATATTCTAGTCAACAATGCAGGCGTGGCGAGCGGCGGCATCGTGGAAGAGCTGAAGGAAGAGATATGGGACGCTAATATGGACATTAACCTGAAAGGCACGTTCCTGATGTGCCAGGCAGTTGCGCCGATTATGAGGGAACAGCTGTCGGGGCGCATCTTGAATGCGGCTTCTTTTGCCGCGATTGTCCCTTCCTATGGCGGTGCGGCGTACGCTTCTTCGAAGGCAGCGGTTAAGCAGTTTACCCGGGTTCTAGCCGGGGAGCTTGGTCCGTACAATATTACGGCGAACTGCTACTCGCCCGGCATGATTCCAACGGAAATGAATCATTTTGCCGAGCAGACGGAGGAGCGTCAGAATCGGCTGCTGGATACGCTCACCTTGCGCCGGTGGGGCAACAAGGAAGACATCGCGAACTTGATCTGCTTCCTAGCATCGGACCTCGCGGGTTATATTACGGGGACGATGATCGACATTAGCGGCGGCAAGCTTGCGACGCAAATGCCAGCGACCGCTTATGAAGCGGCGGCGCGTAAGGAATCGCTGCAGTCATGACAGCGCCACTTCGCGATATTGAGCAGAAGAGCGTCATCGTCACCGGCGGGGCCAGAGGCATCGGCAGAGCGATCGCCCTTCGGTTCTTGCAATGCGGCGCGTATGTCGTCATTGCTGATGTGGATGAGAGCGGTGTGGCGACAGCGAGCGAGTTGTCGGAGGATGGATACGCGTCGCAGGTTCATTTTGTCAGGTGCGATGTCTCGAAGCGATCTGATATCGAAGCGCTCGTTAGCGAGACGGCAGGCCATTTCGGTCCTGTAGATGTGCTGGTGAACAACGCGGGCATCTTCCCGCGCTGCGACATGCTGCAGATGGAGGAGGCATTCTGGGATCATGTGCTGGACGTCAATCTCAAAGGCACGTTCATGCTGTGCCAGTCCGTGGTGCCCAGCATGATGGAGCGAGGCAGCGGTGCGATCATTAATATCGGCTCGGGCCATGCGAATGCAGGGGAACCGGCGACGCTCGCGTATTCCGTATCGAAGGGAGGCATCGTCACCTTAACCCGCAATCTCGCCAAAGCTTTGGCGCAGCACCGTATACGAGTCAACTGCGTACAGCCCGGCTGGATTGCATCCGAAGGCGAGGTTGCCCGCTGGAAAACGGCAGGAATGGATGAAGCGAATATTACGGCACATATGAGCCGAATGGGGCTTGGGCGGATGCAGACAGGCGAGGATATCGCCGATGCGGTGCTCTTCATGGGGTCGGATATGAGCCGGCAAATTACCGGGCAAGTGCTCGTTGTGGACGGAGGCAATTCAGTTCGGTAACATCGCGTAATTGGGCGCTCCCTTGTATAATAGGTGAGAATGGTTTTGTTTTGGAAGGAGCGTACTTAATTATGGCTTATGTAACCGAGCAGAATGGCGTTTTTCCATCGGTTTGTTCACTCGATTGTCCGGATCAGTGCGGACTGCTTGTTCACAAGGAGAATGGGCGCATCGTTCGCATTGAAGGAGACCCGGATCACCCGGTAACACAAGGGGCAATATGCAATAAAGTCCGTAATATGACGGAACGTATATATGATAAAGACCGTTTGCAATATCCGCTGAAGCGGGTAGGGCCGAAGGGCAGCGGCCAGTTCGAGCGCATTACCTGGGATGAAGCGATTGACACGATCACTACGAAATGGAAGCAGTTGATCGAAGAGGAAGGGCCGGAAGCGATTCTCCCTTACAGCTTCTACGGCAATATGGGGCGGATCGGCACGGAAGGCATGGGCCGGCGCATGTTCAACCGTATGGGCGCAAGCAAGCTCATCTATTCCATCTGCGAAGCAGCAGGCACGGAGGGCTACGGCTATACGATGGGTGGCAGCTACGGGACGGACCCGGAGGAAACGGTTCACGCGAAGCTTCACATCATGTGGGGCATTAACGCCGTCAGCACCAATATGCATCAAGTGACGATCTCCGAGAAAGCGCGCAAGCAAGGGGCGAAAGTGGTCGTCATCGACGTGCACCGCAACCGGACAGCTAGATGGGCGGATTGGTTCATTCCGATTTTGCCAGGCACGGATGCAGCACTGGCGCTTGGCGTGATGCATGTTTTGTTCGCGGAAGGCTACACCGATGAAGCATTCATGGCTGAGTTTACGACCGGACATGAGCAGCTGCGAGAGCACGTGAAGTCGTACGCGCCTGAGCTGGTATCGTCGATCACCGGTGTACCAGTAGACGATATTTACAAGCTTGCACGCATGTACGGCGAAGCGGAGTCCGCGTTCATCCGGATCGGCAACGGGCCGCAGCATCATGACAACGGCGGCATGACGACTCGCGCGATTGCTTGCTTGCCGGCGCTGACCGGACAGTGGCTGAAACGCGGAGGCGGCGCAATTAAAGGCAACGGCGGCTATCTGATGATTAATAAGCCGGCCTTGGAACGTCCTAATCTACGTGCGGAGAGCGGCGCGCAAGAGATTAACATGAACCTGTTAGGCAATGCGCTGATGGAGCCGGAGGGCCAGAAGCTTTCCTCGCTCTATGTTTATAACGCAAACCCGGCAGTCGTGGCGCCGAACGCTGGCAAAGTAAGAGAGGGACTGTCGCGCGAAGACTTGTTTACTGTTGTGCATGATCTGTTCTTGACGGAAACGGCGACATACGCGGATATTGTGCTGCCAGCTACGTCCGCTTTTGAGAATACCGATCTGTACTTATCCTACTGGCATCATTATGTGCATTTGCAGCAGCCGGTCGCAGCGCCGTACGGCGAGAGCAAGTCGAACAGCGATGTGTTCCGACTGCTTGCTGCAGGGATGGGCTATGTGGAAGAAGCGCTGCGTGACTCGGATGAAGCGATGATCGTGCAGGCGCTTAACAATCCGAACAATCGCAATATCGCAGCGATTACGCTTGAAGGGCTGAAGAAGCACGGTTCAATCAAGGCAGACGTGAAGCCATTGCTTCCAGGCAAGCTGCGTACGCCGAGCGGACGAATTGAGCTGTATTCGGCACAGATGGAGCGCAAAGGCTTTCCGCCGATGCCGACGTACACGCCGCTTGTCGATGACGGTCCGTACCCGTTCCTGTTCATCCCGACGGCGAATCATAATTTCCTTAACTCGACGTTCTCGAACAATGAGAAGCATGTAAAGCTGGAGAAGACGCCGAAGCTGTATATGAACCGCTTAGATGCATCGGGCTTGAGCATAGAAGACGGTGACGCGATCAAAGTGTGGAACGACCGTGGAGACTGCGAACTGACTGCTGCTGTTGGCGACGATGTGCTCTCGGGCGTTGTCGTTATGCAGGGATTATGGGCAGACGGCAAGGATGGCAAGGCGCTCGTCAATGCGCTGACGCCGGACCGTGTGGCAGATATGGGGAAAGGCGCGACGTTCTTCTCAGGACGCGTGCAAGTAGCGAAAATCGAATAGTTTGCTGGAGAAAGGGCAGGTGCGTGGGCATGCGATTATCCATCGAGCAAATCATCAGCTATCAGACAGAAGGCTATCTTATCGTACCGGACGTATTCACGAACGAGGATCTGCAGCCAGTCATCGATGAATTGTCAGCGGAAATTAATGCGCGCGCAGGTGTGCTCCATGCAGAAGGAAAGCTGCCGGACCTCTACGAGGACGAGCCGTTCGAGCGGCGGTATATGCTGCTGCATGCTCAGTGCCGGGAGATCGGCCGGGGCTTCGACATTAATGGATATCTTGGCGAAGCGATGTTCCGGTTTCTTGCCAATCCGAATTTGCTGGATGTCGTCGAATGCCTCCTCGGCACCGAGCTGAGCTGCAATCCGATCCAGCATATCCGTGCGAAGCTGCCAGCGTCACGTGCACGCTCGGAGGAGCCGGATCATTTTCAAAATGTCCCTTGGCATCAGGACTGCGCCGTTACCTCGCCTGACTCCGAAGCGTCGGAAATCATTACGTTCTGGATGCCGCTCGTCGATGCGACCGCGGAGACCGGTTGTATGGAAGTGATGCCGCATGTGTTCAAGCAGGGGTATATCAATCATCGTGCCGAAGGCGGCACTTCGATTGTGCCGGATAAGCTGCCGCAGGTGTCGCCTGTTCTAGCCGAATGCAGGAAGGGCAGCCTCGTCATCATGAACAAATATACGCCGCATCGGGGTATCGCGAACCGCTCGGACATTGTCAGATGGTCGGTCGACCTGCGTTATCACAAGACAGGCGCGGCATCCGGTCGCGACGTGCATCCTTCGTTCGTCGTGCGCAGCCGGTTACAGCCGGAAAGCGTAATGACCGATTTCGAAGCATGGCGCCAGATGTGGCGGGATGTGAAAGAGCAGCAGGGCAAGAGCCTACACAGGGTCTAATAATCGAATAGGATGTAAAAAGCCAAGTGCCGCTTATACCGCGGCGCTTTTTTTTGCTTTATTGCTTGTAAACGTTGAACGGTATGTTGACAGAAGATATGTAAATTTGACAAAATGATTTACGTTTTGCTCATTTAACCTCATGAATTTAGATATATAAAATAAAAACGTAAACTCAAAATGTACAATTTACGATATAATGTAAAAAACGGTCTATTTCATCACACTGTTTCTCCCCCTATAATCAGGTTGTACCACGATCAAATAGAAAAGGGGTAAAACATGAAACGTTATGCAAAGTACACAAAGTTGGCAACGCTTTCTCTTGTGATTAGCATGCTGCCGACGTTAGCCGCCTGTTCGAACGACAACAGCAACACGAGCAACAACGAAGGGGCCCAGGCCAACAACAACCAGGCTGCGGTTCAGAACGCTCCAGCTTCCACTAACGATGCGAAGCCAACTGAGATCTGGAAACAGAAATTCGATCCGCCGGTTACCATTACATCTGCAGTTACGGATGACGGTGCTTCCCGTGGCAATGCTTTTAAACCAGGGGAGTCGATGGAGAACAATGCAATACTTACTTGGATGAAAGACAATATCGGTATCGAGGTTAAATATGATTTTATCGTAACGAAGCCGGAAGACTACGATACGAAGCTGCGCCTACTGCTCTCGAGCGGCGGCAAGCTGCCCGATGTATTCGGAACCTCCGGTGAGATTCTGCAAAGTATGCTTCAAGCGAATAAGCTGATGCCGCTTGATGAAGCGATCGAGAAATACGCACATCCAGAGTACAAGAAGATGCTTGAGAAGCTAGCTTATACGATGGGCGAAGTGAAGAAGGACGGCCATATCTACGGTATCCCTGCCTTCTTCATGGGCGACGAAGGAACAGTCATGTGGGTGCGCAAGGATTGGCTCGACAATCTCGGTCTGAAAGCGCCTACTACGCTGGCTGAATTCGAAGAAGTGATCAAACAGTTCACGGAGAACGATCCTGATAAGAACGGCAAGAACGACACGGTCGGTCTCGCTGTGCCGCTCAAAGAAGGACCTTGGACGTGGATGGGGCAGACGGATGCAATCGTTGGAGCGCTTACGGATCAAATGATCAACACTTACGATGTCCGCAGCTTCTGGAACAAAGGCGCAGACGGTAAGCTCAGCTACGGCGCAATCCACCCGGATGCGAAGAAGTACCTGGAAACGATGAAGGACTGGATGAGCAAAGGCTATATCGATAAGGAAGCCGGCATCAAAGATCCGATGAAAACATCTGAGCTGGTTGCAAGCGGTAAGGCAGGCGTTATCTTCGGACCATTCTGGATGGGCGACTGGCCGCTTAGCGATGCTGCGAAGGTCGATGCTAAAGCAGACTTCGAGCCATATGCGCTCCCTGCCGGTCCAGATGGCAAAGTAGGCCGCGCGGAGAAGCCGCTCACTGCAGGCTTCACTGTATTCAACAAAGACTTCAAAAACATCGAAGCATGGTTCGCATACTTCAATAAGATGTTCGCGAAGGGCTTGGAGCAAGACGGCGACCCTTACTACGACCCAAGCTGGAAGAACGGCTTCTTGGAAGGTTATGACTATGTTACCGTTGACGGCAAAGTTGTAAAGGCAGATTTCAAGGAAAACGGCGTACCGGAAGACAAATGGCCGCTCAAAGACGGCAGCAAGATGGATATGCGCTTCATGACAACGAATATTCTTGCAGGCGGGGTAACGACGATTCCGTTCTCCAATGATGAGCCCGTTAAGAAGTTCCTGGCTGATCCGAACGCGGACGCTCTCACCTCCAGAGAAGTTGATGTGAAAGCGATGAAGCGTAAGCAGATCGAAGCTGCAGGCGTACGGATTAACCAAGGCATCACCGAAGGCAAAAACTACTTCACCGGACCTGTGACGCCGACGATGAAATCCAAAGGTCAATTGCTGCAGAAGCTTGCTACAGAGGCTTATCTGAAAATCATCTACGGCGATAAACCGATCGAGTATTTTGATGAATTCGTCAAAGAATGGCTCGCGAACGGCGGAGAGAAGATTACGGAAGAAGTTAATGATTGGTATGCGAAGAACCAGTAATAATGGAAAAACCGCATGATTGAGAGACAGAGGGGCCGCGGTAGTCTAAAGCTGCAGCTACTCCTCTGTTTTTCTTATGAAAGGAAGGGTGCAAGGTGCTATCGTATTGGAAAAAAACATGGCCGTTCCATATGCTTTTGCTGCCGGCAATCGTATTATGCATCATATTTTCTTACATTCCCATGGCTGGAATTGTCATTGCTTTCGAAGATTATCAGCCGTGGGTTGGGATGAAAAACTCTCCGTGGGTGGGCCTTGACCATTTCCATTATCTGTTTACCTATCCCGACGGCAAGCAGATCATTATGAATACGTTAATTATTGCCGCATTTAAATTGCTTTTTAACTTAATTATTCCGATTATTTTCGCGCTCCTGCTTAACGAAGTCAGAAAAGTCGTGTTCAAGCGCGTGATACAAACGCTCGTCTATTTGCCTCACTTCTTGTCTTGGGTTATTCTCGGGGGCATCTTGATCGACATTCTCTCGACGGAGGGCGGGATTGTAAACCGCGTTCTCGCTGCAGTGGGCATGGAGAAGATCTTTTTCCTCGGCAATGGTCCTTGGTTCCGATTTACGGTCATTATCAGCGATGTATGGAAAGAATTCGGGTTCTCCGCGATTATCTTCCTAGCAACGTTAGTCGGCATAAATCCGTCGCTGTATGAAGCGGCTGAAATTGACGGCGCTACCCGCTGGCAGCAAGTGAAGTCGATCACAATTCCGCTTATGCTGCCAATCGTAATCGTTGTCGCGACGCTGTCGCTCGGCCGGATATTGGATGCGGGCTTCGATCAGATCTTGAACATCTATAATCCGCTTGTATTCTCGCACGGAGATATTATCGATACGTTCGCATACCGAGAAGGGTTAAACAATTCGCAATTCAGCTTCGGAACAGCGGTTGGCGTGTTCAAGTCCGTCGTCGGCCTCATTCTGATTATCATCAGCTACAGATTGGCTTACAAATTGGCGAACTACCGGATTTTCTAAGGAGGTTGTATGATGCTTTACCGCTCTCGGAGCTACAAGCTATTTACGATTGCAAACACGATATTTCTATGCCTGCTCGGCTTGCTTTGCATCATGCCGCTTATCCATATCTTTGCTGTTTCCTTCAGTTCACGGGCCGCGGCAACAGCGAATATCGTCAACTTCTGGCCGGTGGGCTTCACGACGGACGCTTATGTTAAGACACTCGGCAATGAGAAGTTTCTTAGATCCTTATGGATCGGCGCAGAGCGGACCATCTTAGGGACGATTGTATCCATGATTGTCGTCACAATGGGCGCATACAGCTTGTCCAAGACGAGCAACAAATTTCCAGGGCGCCAAATTTATATGTGGCTATTCGTGTTTACGATGCTCTTCTCGGGAGGGTTGATACCTTCATATATTCTGATCACGAAGCTTCATCTGATCGATTCCATTTGGTCGCTAGTACTGCCTTCGGCCGTCAGTGTATGGAATATGATTCTGATGCTCAACTTCTTTCGTACGATTCCAGTCGATCTGGAAGAAGCCGCTTATATTGATGGGGCTGGCCACTTAAGAGTGTTATGGAGCGTATATTTGCCTGTTTCGATGGCTTCCATTGCAACGTTGTCTTTGTTCACGATGGTCTTCCACTGGAACTCATGGTTTGACGGTGTCATCTATATGACGAATCCCGATGGCTATCCGTTATCCAGTTATTTGCACTCGATGATTGTAAGCGACAATTTGTCACGTATCGGCGTGACGTCGGATAGTATCGCGAATTTCTCCAGCAGAACGATCAAGACCGCCCAAATCTTTATCGGCGCGCTGCCGATTCTGCTTGTGTACCCATTCCTGCAAAAATATTTCGTTAAAGGAATTGTGCTAGGCTCCGTGAAATCGTAGGCGAAATGCTTCAGAAGGTCGGGGTTGAATCGAATGAGAAACCGGGTAAACATATTTACGAGAATTATGATCGTTATCGTTCTGATGATCATTCCGATCTTCATGATGTACAATTCGTCGAATAAGACGAGTACCGACGTTGTCGAGCAGGAGCTGCTGCAGGTTAACCTGAATCGGATCCGGTTTTTTGTAGAGCAAATGAATGTTGAGGCGGACCGCTTATGGCGGGCCGCTTTCGCCATTGCTACGGACCCGGATGCGGTACAGCTCCAGTTTCGTTCATCCACCGAGCCCACCTATTCCATATTGGAATCGAAACGGCTGCTGCTGCAGAAGCTCGACATGCAATCGACCACCTTTGAATGGGACAATGATTTCTCGGTCTATTCTCCGCTTGCGAATCTTGCGGTATCGACGAATTCGAAGCAGCAGTATGACTTGGCCTACTTCAACGATCATCTATCTCAGGAGCGCTGGGACTACCGTCACATCTTTACGGAACGCGGAGTCGAACGAGCATTCGTACGGCATTTGACGACTCCGTTCGAGTCGCCCAATCGGTCTACAGAGCCCAATATGTACGTTGAAGTTACGTTCGCATCGGAGAACCTGGTGAATATGCTTGACCGATTCATGCAAGGCAGCGTCGGCCAGCCGTTCCTGTACCATCCGGGCCTCTCGCCAATCATCCCGCATGGTTCCGACCCCGAGTTAATCCAGGCGATGTCCGAGCAGTTTAATCGCATTCAGGCGAGCGATCCCGAGCCTGCGGATGGCTCCGTGAAGATGAATTATCGTAATGAGCCTTACCTTGTCAATTATGTGCTTTCCTCCACGCTCGGGTGGTACTTGGTTGATTTTCAACCGATGAAGAAGGTGCTCGAGCCTATCGCGCATAGTAAACGTAAGTTCTATGAAGCTGGTATTCTCCTGCTCGTTCTTGGCGTCGCCTCGGCGGCGCTGTTGTATCGCAATGTGCAGAAGCCTATCTATGATCTGATAGGAGCTGTCAAATCGCTCCGAAGGGGTCAATACGGTCATCGGATCAAGCGCTGGCCGAACAATGAATTTACTTATTTAATCGAGCAGTTTAATCTCATGTCGAACGATATCCAAACGTTGATCGATAAAGTGTATACGGAGCAGCTCCGTGCGAAAGAGTCGTCACTCAAGCATCTCCAAGCGCAAATTAACCCGCACTTTCTATATAACAATTTTGCCTATATCCAAAGTATGGCGCAGCTGGATCGGACGAAGGCGATTATCGCTTTCACGCAGCATTTGAGCCAATATTACCGCTATACGACAAGAACGGAGCAGCAGCTGACCTCGCTAGCGGATGAAATGGAGTTAATTCGGAATTACTTGGAAATTCATCGGATGCAGTCTGAGCGGCTGCAATACGAGGAGGATATGGAAGATCACTTGTTCAAAATGTTAATGCCCCGGCTGCTGCTGCAGCCCCTTGTCGAGAACGCGGTCGTGCATGGGATGGAGAGTAAAAAAGGGGAGTTTCACGTTCTAATTACCGGCCACCGCACAGAGGATGGCTACGAAATCGCAGTCGAGGATAACGGCATCGGTATGCAGGAGGAACGATTAATGCTGCTTAGGCACAGTTTGAATATACAGGCGAGCGAGAATGGCAGTCTGGGGCTGCGGAATGTCCATCAGCGGCTGAAGCATTTTTTCGGAGAGGCTTCGGGTTTAGCAATCGACCACTCCAGCATGGGAGGTCTGAAGGTAACGCTGGTCATTAAGGAAGGGGGAGACTAGGGATGCTTCAACTGATGATCGTCGACGACATTCCTTCGCAAGTCGACAGCATCGCTGCGACAGTGCCGAAGGAGGAGCTTGGCATTACGTGCATTCATAAAGCATTTTCGGGTGAAGAAGCGCTTAGTCTGTTCCGTGAGCACAGCATTCAGATTGTCATTACAGATATTCGCATGCCGGAGATGAGCGGTATCGAACTCATAAAACAAATTCGAGAGATGGATCGAGCTGTCAAAATTATCGTGCTGTCCGGCTATGCGGATTTCGAATACGCACAGAGCGTCGTGCCTTACAATACATCTGGCTATCTGATGAAGCCGGTTCATTCGGAGCATCTGCGGGATAAGCTTAGCAAGCTGACCGAGGAGATTGCCTCCGAAATGAAGCAGCAAAGGCAGCAGCAGCGTGACGTTTATGCGTTCAGGGAGAATTTGCCTGCCTTGCGAAGCGAGCTTCTGACTAGGCTGCTGAGGGATAACGGAGTGCCGTTTGCGGAGCTTGCCCGAAAGCTGAATTTGTTAGGCTTGCCATTCTCTTTGCAGCAGCAGGTCGGACTTTTTATCGTACGCTTGGATGGCAGGCTGCAGGATTATGAGAACAAGGACCGTGAGCTCATTGAATATGCCGTCTCGAATATGGCGGAAGAGGTGTTTAACGACGCCTTTCATGTATGGCACAGTCGCGACTCGAACGAATATCTTGTTTTCCTCGTGGCATCGAATAAGGAAGAGAGCGCCGGCATGTCAGTGGGGCTTGGGCTCGATCTGCATCTGATGGACAATCGGGCGGCAGCGTTTAAGAAGAAGGCGGAAGCGATTCTGCACGAGAACCTGTCTGTATTCATCGCCAAGAACGGAGCGTGCTTCCCGGAAGGCTTGCCTGGCTTATACCGATCGACGATCAAAGGGATGAGGGAGGACGCGAAGGAGAAGCGGGGCGTCTTCATGCGGATTGCCGACAATCGGGATCAGAATCGGATCGAAACGCTGACCTCTCTGTATCGACCGCCGATGCTCCTTCATTTGCTTGATACGGGCAACTGGGCCTCGGCAGAGAAGAAGCTAATCGAAATATTCGAAGAGCTGCAGCATGCGCATTATCCGCCGGAGCATGCGAATGAAGCTTATTTCTCCATTGCCAATGCTTATCAATATATGGCGCATAAGAGGGGAAAGCTGCTGAGCGAGCTAGGCGGAAGTGCCTCTCTAGGGCTTATGCCGGCTGCGCCGTCGTTGAAGCAGCTGGAGAAGTGGGCATTCCATGTATTCCGCTCGCTGCGTGAGCAGTCGGAGGAGACTGGAGAGAAGCAGAAGGCGGGGCTTGTCGATAAGGTCCACGCTTTTATCGAGGGCAACCTTAACGACAACCTGTCGCTGCAGACGATTGCGGCTCATGTCGGCTTGCATCCGGCTTACTTGTCTAGGGTATACAGAGCGGAGACGGGGACTAATCTGAGCGACTATATCCAGCGCTACCGGATGGAGCTTGCTGCATACATGCTGCGCAGCAGTGATAAGCGAATTTACGAAATCGCGCAAGCGGTCGGTTATCAGGCTGTGCCGCATTTCATTAAGCTGTTCAAGGGGTATTCGGATAAGACGCCGCAGGAGTATCGCGATCGGATCGGGGAGCGGTAGGAGGAGGCGACCACGCCGTGCAGATGTTCTCTCGGATCGAAATAGGCGACCGCACGATGCGGTCGCCTATTTCGCTGTTTGCGTTCGCTTCGCTTTGCGATAAGCGAGCGGAACCATGCCTTTGCGTTCGCGGAAGATCCGCGCAAACGTCTTATACGAGCCGAACCCGACCTCGAGCGCGACATCGACGACGCTGTTGTCGGTAGAGACGAGCAGGCTGCTCGCATGCCGAAGACGTAGATCGTGAACGAAATGGACGAACGTCTGTCCCGTCGTTTCTTTGATGACTTCGCTAATTCGCGAGACGCTCATGCCGAAGCGCTGCGATAGGTCCGATAAGGTGAGATTGTCCTGATAGCTGCGATGAATATAGCGAATAATCGGCCAGACGGAGGTGCCTCTCTTTGGCACGACTGCTGCACAGGCGAGCTCCAGGTCTGCCGGCGCATGCTTGCGCCGCTCGCGGTCGAAGCGCACGAGAAGCTCCTTCAATCGAGCGGCGAGCATCGTTAAGCGCCACGGCTCGTTGCCCTCGTATTCCTGCAGCATCTCTCGCATGAGACCTTCCATCTGATGCTGCGCTGCACCGCCGAAATGCGTGAACGGATCGAGCTGGCGCGGTTCAATCAGCTCGGCAAGGCTGTCGCCGGCTCCATGCTCCATGAGCAAATCCATGCTGAACATACAATTGTACAGCACAAGCTTGCTGCCGGGCTCGGTGAACAGCTCATGCACTTGGTATGGCTGCACGAATGTGAATGTGCCAGGACGCATGATGTGCTTCACATTGTTGATGCTCTCCCAGCCTTCGCCCTCGATGACATACGAGAATTCGAGAAAATCGTGGCGATGCGCCCGAAATCCGCGTTCGAGCTGATGAATGCCAATATGGAGCGGAAAGGCGGAATCCATGTTTGGATACGTTTTCAAATAATCAGGAAAATAAGTCATGTTCGTTTCATTGCCTCCGAAGATATGAGACGTTTATCGAAATATGAGTGGGGCATTTTTCTATCTACTACTTTATCATAGATTTGTATGCAGTAGTGGCAAGCGAAATTGAAAGCGTTTCAGCTCAGGTGCGATCCACCTAGCTATATTATTAGTTACTGGAGGCGACGAAAGAAATGTTAAGAGGATTAAGTCGTGCAGGGCTAGGGAATATCGGCAGCGACGAGCAAATGATTGCGCTCGCGCAGCAATACGGTTTTCAAACGGTTGACATTGATGCTCGCGGATTAATCGAGCGCATTGGCTTGGAAGGCGCTCAAGACCTGCTGAAGAAGAGCGGAGTAAGCGTTGGAGCGATCGGCCTGTCTGTCGATTGGCGGGGCACGGAAGAGAAGTTCCGCGAAGGGCTCGCGAAGCTCGCTGACGACGCGGCTGCAGCAGCAGCGCTCGGCAGCAAGGTTTGCTGCACGTATGTGCTGCCGGCGACGGATTATAAAGCAGCGCATTTCGCTGTCATTGCGACTCGCAGATTGCGCACTTGCGCGCAAATTCTCGGCGCTTACGGCATTAGCCTTGGCATCGAATTCGTTGGGCCGCATCACCTTCGCGCGTTATGGGCGAATCCGTTCCTCTGGTCAATGGACGAGACGCTGGACTGGATCGCCGCGATTGGCGAGCCAAATGTCGGATTGCTGCTCGATTCGTACCACTGGTACACGAACGGACATACGATTGCAGAGATCGAAGCGTTGAAGCCGGAGCAGATCGCGCACGTCCACATTAATGATGCACCGGATGTGCCTTTTGAAGCGGCACTCGACAACGGCAGAATATATCCTGGTGAAGGTGTAATCGACCTGGCAGGCTTCTTGGCCGCGCTGAACCGTATTAGCTACAAAGGCTCGGTGACGCAAGAAATTCTATCCTCTGAGCCGCCAGCAGGCTCGCCGGAAGAGCTGCTTGCACGCTCCAAAGCCGGTTATGATAAAGTGTATACAGCTGCAGGGCTGGCATAGCAAGAGAACATCCCGTAGGGCCGATCGATAGTCGGTTCTGCGGGATTTTTTCATGTTAACCGTTGAACATCTCCGGAATGTATGCGCTTACTTTCTATAATTTTCTTATGTAAGGCCAAAGCGCTTGTGGGCAAGGAGAGCCGTCGAACAATGTTAGCCCTGCGGGGAATGATAGCTTTGTGCTTGTTAAAGGCGGTGCTTTTATCAATAAACATTCTAACTATTATGGGAAAAGTGTGACGATATCGGACTTTTATATGGGCAAATACGAGGTTTCGCAGCAAGAGTGGATCGAGGTAATGGGAGGCAATCCTTCGGAATACAAGAGCAACAAGCAGCCGGTAGAGATGATCAGCTGGTATGATGCGATTGAGTATTGTAATGCTAGAAGCGAGAAAGAAGGCTTAACAGCCTTTTACAATATTGATAAGAATACGATAGATCCGAATAATAAGAGCGAACACGATAATGTCGAATGGATCGTAACGGTAAGTGAGGGAGCAAACGGTTACCGGCTGCCGACAGAAGCAGAGTGGGAATATGCTGCAGGCGGAGGTCAGCTCAGCCAAAATTACACGTACAGCGGAAGCAATCGTGCAGACGATGTCGCATGGTATTGGCGCAATGCAGGCGATAAATGGCTGTCAGGCACGTGGAATTGGCCAATTATCGAGAATAACCACAATCAAACCAAGTCGATCGGGCTCAAGAAACCGAATGAGCTAGGTCTTTATGACATGTCAGGCAATGTAAGGGAATGGTGCTGGAACTGGTACGGAGACGAGAGCATGGATAATACGGGAGGCTCCTACCGGGTTGTAAAAGGCGGCGGCTGGATCGGTGACATCACGATTGACGAGCCGTCCTTTAGGGGCAAGTTTGAAGCGAATGGCTATGGCCCTGATCAAGGCTTCCGAGTGATCCGTGGCACTAGCTGATCATTTTTTTGTCCAAGATATGTTACTATGAATCTATGATAACATTTCTCAAGTGGAGGACGATTATGAATATACAAGAAGCGATTCGCACAAGAAGAAGCATTGGCAAAGTAACGCAGGAGCCGATTGCAAAAGAGACTCTCGAGCAAATTATCGAATCGGCTGTATGGGCGCCGAACCACCGGCTGACCGAGCCATGGCGTTTCTTCGTGCTTAGCGGTGATGGACGCACCAAGCTTGGCGACGCACTCGCGCGTATTGCGCTTGATGGCGTAGAGGATCCCCATGCGCCAGAGCACGCGGAGAAAGCGGAAGGTGCGCGGAAGAAAGCGCTTCGCTCGCCTGTAATTATTGCAGTGGCAGCAGCTCCATCAGATCGCCACGACATCCTCGAGATTGAAGAAATCGGCGCTGTTCACGCAGCTATTCAGAATATGCTGCTCACAACGCATGCACTTGGCCTCGGCGCTGTATGGCGTACAGGAGAGCCGTGCTACCATCCATATATGAACGAGGCATTCGATCTTCGTCCACAGGATAAAATGCTAGGTTTCATCTATCTCGGCAAGCCAGATATGACACCGACGCAAGGCAAGCGGTCAGATGCAGCGAGCAAAACGACGTGGATTGACGCTTAAGCGAGCGTGCAGCGTATCACATGCGTGAAAAAAGAGGCAAGCAATCGGCTCTACTGCAGCCGGATGCTTGCCTCTTTGCTATTATTTCACTTCAATTGCAACTTCTTGCGGACGGTATACAGCGAGCAGCTCGCCATTCGCGTCAGCGGCGAACATGACTGTGCGCTCTTGCGGCAGCGTGAACGCGTATTGTTTGTCCGTCTTCGGATCGCGGATTTCGATCGCCGTGTCGCAGCCGAATTCGGAGACGAAGATGTACAGCGAGCCGGAGTCGAAAGCAAGCTTGCGTCCATATACGCCAGGGAGCTCGCCGCCATGCAGCCAATCCAGCTCCGTTTCCACGCCAGCATTCTGGAGCGCCGCTTCATAGACCGCTTGCAGCGGTGCGAGGCGTTCGTTCAGCTCAAGCGGCAGCGGGCACCAGAGCAAACGTCCTGCGCCTAGTGCAGCTTCGGTCAGTTTCGCAGCGCCGCTACCCGATTCGGCAAGAACGCCTTTGTTGCTGTCCGCGATGCGTGCGCCGCCGAACGATACCGGCAGCAGCTTGCCGTCCAGCTCAAGCAGCTCCTCGCGAAGCAGGTTACTCACGCTGTGCTCGCCAACTTCAGCGAGGCGTCCGCTAACTGGACGCCAGTACTCATCAAGGCCAAGTGGACCAGTGAACAGCAGAGTACCGCCATGCGTCTTCACATGCGAAGTGAGTGTCTCGAGCGCTTCGCTGCTGAAGTTATGTGCGCTTGGCACGATGATGAGCTTCGGCTTCGTTTCCGCGAGCGCCTCAAGATGATACTCGCCAAGGCCGAAGGCGTGGACATTCATCGTGTACGAGAGCGTCCGAATGGCGCGAGTCGTTGCCGCATACGCGAGCTTGCGGTTCGAGAAGTCGTTGGAGTAAGGGAAAATGACTGCAACATCTTCCAGCTTGCGGCCAATGAACAGGTCGCGGATTTGGCCCATGAAAGCGCCGAAATCATACGATACGTTCGCTTCCGGCTTCTCAGTGCCGTCAGCGCGAAGTGCGCCGATATGCGATTCATTAATGTTGTTCATATAGAAGTTGATGTTCCAGATCCATTGCACCGCACCGGCGCCGCCTGTTGAGAATGCATAAGCATACTTGCGCTCAAGGATGTTGCGCAGCTCTTCCTCGCTTCGCTTGGAGCGGCCGTCCGGTGTTTCTACGTGCATGATGCCTGTTTCCTGAATAAGGTTCGGCTTATTCGGCGCTTTGGCGAAGATGCCATCCCACACGAGATCGTCCATGAGCCACCACGAGTGAACCGTCGTATAGTCGACCTCTTCTGCATAGAAGAACGGCGATGGACGCTGTGCGCCAAGTCCTTCGTCTTGACCAACCGTAACCAACTGCTTCGGCTGGATGGAACGGATCGTCTCAATGAGCTGCGAAGCCCACAGGTTGTGCATGTCCATTGTGAACAGCGTGTAATCAAGCCAAGGAGCGCCGCGTTTTACCGCAACTTGCGTCGTGCCGAAGCTGATCTCGTCCGCTTCCGGAAGCTTCACCGCTTCGAAGGAAGGGAGCTCGGCAGGCGTCATATTCCAGCGCTCTTGCAGCTCGCGGATCGAGCTGTGACGCTTCTGAAGCCATTTCACATAGTGTGCTTTCTCAAACTTGTCCTGCGCAGAGCGGGGACCGCTGAAGATCCGCTTCGGATCAAACATCGACGGCTCGTTGATCAAGTCCCAGTGCACATGCTTAGAATCTGCATGTCTGGATACGATTGCGGCGATGAAACGCTTCTGCGCTTCTACGCTGCGAGGGTCCAAGTATGGATTGACGCCTTCCCAAGCTTCCGGCGTGAAAGCGAAGAAGTTGAAGGTCACCTCGAGATCATGGCGCTTCGCAGTGAGGAAGAACGCATCGATGGCGCGAAGCACTTCCTCGTACGGATGCCCGTCGACGTACATGACATAGCGGAACGCTGTCCATATCCCTGTCCGGATCGAGTTGATGCCAGCGCGTTTCATCTGTGCCATATCGCGATCCCATACGGCTGCATTCGGCAGGAACAAGTATTTACGAGCAACATCGCTCGTCATATAGGTCATGCCGACAATCGGAAGCGGACGGCCGTTCTTCCAGAAGTAATCGCGGTCGCATGTAATCATTTCGCCCGAAGTGAGCAGCTCTTGATCCATGCCCCAGAAGCCTTGACGGAGCAGTCGCTGTTCACCGGAAGCGGCAGTTGCCTCACACTGGGCGACATAGAAACCAGCTTCAACCGGCTGCGGTGCAACAAGACGTTGAATGGTCAGCTCGCGGCTGATGTTTAGTTCAACCTCTGTACGCCATACTTCTGTGAAGTCGGCTTCATTATAGATAAAGTTCGGAGCAGGCTCGCTAACGGTGCTGCTATTTGACCTCAGCACGCGCAGCTTGAACGACCAATCGCTATTCTCGCCGCTGCGAGATGCTAGCAGCTGTTGGCCTTGGAGCATGAAAACGGGGCGTTCGCCAAGCTCATAGGAGCCGTAATTCGGCTTCAGCCATAGCTCGGTAACGCCTTGTGCCGCGAACGTTGCCCATTTCGCGAGCGCCTCTGCGCCGGCGCCGGACCAGAATGCGCTGCGCAGCGGCTGGTTAATCAGCATCCAGCGTCCGCCGCTGAATGCGCCTTTCGTGTGCTCGAGCAGCACTGCTGGCGCAGACAGCTCGCGTGCGAGCCCGTCGCCGCTAATGCCGCGCAGAAGCGGATAGATATGGGCGTCAATCGGACCTGCTGTTCCCCCTTCGCCAGGACAGTCGTCGGCATGCGTCACATGCAGCGCAAGCCCGAAGGTTGGTTCAATTGTAAATAGCGATTCATAGCCTGCGAAGAGCGGAATATCGCGCAGATGCTGCAAGCTGCTCACGCCGTTCTCAGAGACGACGAGCGCTTCATTAATATGCAGCTGCTGATGGTAAGCGGTTTGGTTCGGCTCAGCAATCCACTCGCCGCCATCGTTGTAAACTGGCGTCTTGAATGGAGCGCCGCCTGCCGTGATTAGACCTTTGCCTGCGTTCGCATGAGCCATAACCGCCGGCCATGCATCTTTCGGGAAGTAAGAGCCGTGCAAATGCACATAAACAGCAGCATCCTGCATCTCTGAAGCCAATTCCCCGACACCGACAATGCGGAAGGTTTCGCTTAAACGTGCAAGCGCACCGGCATCGGGACGTTCACCCGCGTAGGGGAAGTTCTCATCATAAAATAGAATCCAATTGCTCATTCGTTTTGCCACAGCCTCTCGTCATGAATAATAAATGTATTTTGTTAGGTTTGTTAGGTACATGATTGCTTTATTTGAGGCACACTTTAGAGATAAAATAGTAGAAAGTCAAGCGTTTAAGCAGCATGAGGAAGAAGAGAGAGGGAGACAATGGCTCGCAAAATATCGATGCAGCAAATCGCCGACCGGCTCGGCGTATCCAAATATACCGTTTCACAAGCGCTCGCTGGCAAGCCGGGCGTAAGCGATGCGACACGCAGAGAAGTGCTGGCTCTCGCTGCCGCGCTAGGCTATACCATTCGGACAAGCTCGGACAAGGCTCAGGCTGATCATGTCGCGGCGGAGGAGAGTCCGCTTCCTATCACCTATATTGGTCTCGACATTCGTCATGAGCAGGAGCCGTATTTCTGGCTGCGCGTGAAGGAGGGGCTGGAAGCAGGCTGCCGGATGCAAGGCTTTCGGCCGGAGTTTTTCACCTTCGGTCAAGAGGAACTCGGCTTATGGACCCCAACAGAAGATCGTCTCTCCGCCCACGCTGCTGGTTTTATAATTGCCGGCAAATGTCCGCTCAGCACATTGCTGTCCTTGAAGCGGTTCGGTCAGCCGATCGTTCTCGTCGACCACGAAGAGCCGATGATCGGCGCGGATGCGGTGCTTCATGCGAACACGGAAGCGGGGCGGATGGCCTGTCATCATCTGCTGTCGCAAGGCTGCCGCTCGCTTGTGTTCATTGGACGCGACAGCTTCGCCGTCAGCTTCAAGGAACGGTGGTGGGGCTGCCGCCTCGCGATGGATGAAGCGAGAGCGGCTGCCCGCAGCGAGAGCTTCCAGCTCAAGAAATGGACAGTCCCCTATGGCGGAGATAGCGTTCCTCTCTCAAGAGGATGGGAGACCGCACTGGAGCGGCGGCTTGACGCGGCGGCTTCGGCTTCTCCAGCGGAGCTGCCGGACGGTTTTATTTGCGCCAATGATGACATTGCGCTGCATTTACTGCAGCTGCTGAGGCAGCGTGGACTGCAAGAACAGGTGCGCGTCGTCGGCATTGATAACACAGCGCCGAGCTTGTCCGCGGTTGTGCCGCTCACAACGGTTGATCTGGCGAAGGAAGGGCTCGGCATCAGAGCAGTTGAAGCATTCGCCCGTAAGCTAAAGCAGCCATCAAGCTTGCCTGAGAAAATCATTCTCCGAGCGCAGCTAGTCGTCAGGGAATCCGGCTAAGGCTGGGACCCAGCAAATTCCAGAGGGACAATCTCAATTCCGCACAAGCCCGCATAGGATAGCACAAGAGCCTATCTTTGGCTGAGAGGAGCTTCTCCTATGCTGAATGTACAATCGGCCCGTGGCGTTTTTATGCTGCTGGCGCTTGTTATTTTCGTACTGCTCGTCGTACTGCTCGTCGTTGCAATGTTGCCATAAATGACAGAGCGAATAAACCTTCGGCAGCAGCTGCCAGAGGTTTATTTGGTCTGTCTGGCTGCGCCTTCCCAGCAATGGCATAATTGTGCCGGAATCGACGCATACTCCATGAAGACAATCCAAGAGGAGGCGTACATCATCGCAACGAAGAGCGCAGGATCGAACAGATATAAGAAGATGACGATGTCACCTAAAGAGTATCAAAATTTCGCAAAATCCCGAGAGCCCAGCCGTTCGGTTTTAGCCAATTGCGTGAGAGCGTTTCTCGTTGGCGGACTGCTGTGCGTGCTTGGACAAGCCATACAGGAAGTGTTCATGTACGGGATGAATATGTCCCGGCAGGAAGCGAGCAACCCTACCGTTGCTGTGCTTATTCTACTCTCTGTCATTCTGACCTGCTTCGGCGTATACGATAAAATCGCCCAGTGGGCGGGGGCAGGAACGGCGGTGCCTGTAACGGGCTTTGCCAATTCGATGTGCTCCGCAGCGCTTGAGCATCGCAGTGAAGGGCTCGTGCTTGGCGTAGGCGCGAACATGTTCAAGCTTGCTGGCTCGGTTATCGTATTTGGCGTCGTCGCTGCATTTTTTGTAGGTATCGTCTACTTCGTATTTGGTATCGGAATGGGAGGCCACTAAAGATGCTGCGCGGCAAACAAACATGGTGGTTCGAACAGCGTCCGGTCATTATCGGCGCAGCGACGGTCGTAGGTCCGGATGAAGGGGAAGGCCCGCTCGCAGCGGACTTCGATCTTGTCCATCCTGAGCTGGATATGCAGCAGAAAAGCTGGGAAAAGGCGGAGCGGCTCCTACTTGAGCAGGCGTCGGATATGGCACTTCAATATGCCAAAGTGAACAAGCAGCAGCTGCAATTTTATGTCGGCGGCGATCTCATGAATCAGATCATCAGCAACAGCTTCGCCGCCCGCACGATTGGCGCGCCGTATCTCGGCGTCTTCGGAGCGTGCTCCACATCGATGGAGTCGCTTGCGATCGCGTCGCTAATCATTAACTCTAAGCAGGGCGATTATGTGCTTGCCGGCACTTGCAGCCATAACTGCACCGCTGAGAAGCAGTTCCGTTATCCGACGGAATATGGCTCGCAGAAGCCGCCGACAGCGCAGTATACCGTTACCGGCGCCGGTGCGGTCGTCGTAGCAGCCGATGGTGACGGCCCAATCGTAGAATGCGCGACAATTGGCAAAATCGTCGATCTCGGCATCACCGACCCGTTTAATATGGGAGCAGCGATGGCGCCGGCGGCGGTCGATACGCTGACGATGCATTTTAACGATACAGGCAGGACGCCGGGTGATTACGATCTCATTGTAACGGGTGACCTCGCGACAGTAGGGCATGCGATTGCAAAAGATCTGCTTCACCGAGACGGCGTGCCGATGGAGGACACCGTGTTCGGCGACTGCGGGTTGATGATCTATGACGTGGCGAAGCAGAAGGTACAAGCGGGCGGGAGCGGCTGCGGCTGCTCAGCCGTCGTCACTTATGGCCATCTGCTCAAGCGGTTGAAGCAAGGAGAGCTGAAGCGGATACTTGTCTGCGCGACCGGAGCGCTGCTCTCTCCGCTGTCATTCCAGCAAGGCGAGTCGATTCCGTGCATCGCGCACGCAGTTGCATTGGAGAGCCCATTGCATGGATAAGCGTAGGAAGGGAGCAAGAGAACGATGATTTATTTGTGGGCATTTATCGTCGGCGGCGGAATATGTGTGATCGGACAGCTGATGTTCGACGTGTTCAAGCTAACCCCCGCGCACACGATGGCAACGCTTGTCGTGATTGGGGCAGTGCTTGATGGAGTCGGCGTCTACGACCCGCTAATCAAGTTTGCCGGAGCGGGGGCGACCGTGCCGATTACGAGCTTCGGGAATGCGCTTGTGCACGGGGCGCTCACCGAGCTGCAGAAAGACGGGTGGATCGGGATCATAACAGGAATATTCAGCATTACGAGCGCGGGCATCTCCGCCGCGATTATATTCTCCTTCCTGGCGGCAATCGCCGTAAGACCGAAGGGCTGAATAAGAAGACATTGGAGCATGCGAGTTACTGCTGCTGCCCCGGTGTCTTTTTTGTTGCAGTTATGATGTGCTCCGCCACTGTTTGCAGCTTGGGCAAATACCGAAGCGCAGCATCAGCGCGGCTTCGTCGTTCCAAGTCTGTACGGGCGCCAAGCTCAGCTAGCAGCGCTTCAAAGGCTGGCAAACACCTCTGCTGCAGCTCCTGAGGCGCATCGGCGCTTAGTATCGCATGGCAGCGAGCAAAGGTAGCGGCAATCCAGAACACGGCCTCGCGGTGCAAGCCGGACGCGATGAGCTCGAGAGAGCCATCAATGGCTATATGGCGGGATGCTGGCGTAATATCGCTGCTGAAGAAGAAAGGCGTCTTCGCAATGGATGCTGCGATGTCGAAGGTGTCGGCGAGCGCCAAGACATGCTGCCCGATACGCGCGGCCGACAGTTGCCCGCAGCCTAATAGCGCGAGTAGCTCCTCATGAATATCCAAGCTATTGTGCGCCTCCAAAACTTCACGGACGGCAACGTAGCGGCGGCGAACGGTCGGATTGCGAAGCGCAGCCACTAGCAGCAGATGCGCCATTACTCCTGTTGGAAATAACCAAGCATTCACCCTGTCGTTTAAGGGCGCGGACGAGGGAAGATTTTGCTGCAGCCCATTCCTGATCTTGCTAAGGACATCCTCGCACCGTCTTCGTACCCAGTATTCATCTGCGAACTTGGTTGCAACTTGTTTCTGTAGCTCGCGCAGGTTACCGCTTGGATCGGCGATAATGGTGTTCACTCGGAAACTACCTGCCAGATGATAGTTGGTCAGAACCTCTTCATAGTTGGATAGCTGGCGCCAAGCGAGGTACGTTATTTCGAGAAGTGCACCGTTATAGATAAATTTACCGAGCTTGAGCGGGGGCTCTGCCTCTTCCGTCACTACGATGAGATCGATGTCGGAGGCAGTTGGCAGTAAGGCGTCATCTGGCATTTCGACGGTTGATCCGCTGAAATAAGCGCCTATGAATCCTGCGCCAATGCCGGCATGAGTATGAACCCACTCGGCAGCTATTTGTCGTGCAATTCCAACTTTCATGCTTCAATCTCCTTTACGGAACAATAGGCTTGTCCTTATACTAGTGGCAAGTACATTCGTAGGATAGGAGCACGATGATGATGGATCAGGTTAAAATCATGACGTTAAACACATGGCTCGGCGGAGAAGCCGTCCATGACGGAGCGAATAAGCTGGCGCGCGCCGTATCGTTCTCGGGAGCAGATATCGTCGGCTTCCAGGAAACGCCTGACCCTGCGGAAGCAGTCGCGAAGCAGCTAGGCTGGCACTTCCGTCAAAATAACGAAGGCCGCGGCAATTGCAGCATCATTAGCAAATATCCGATCGTGGAGTCTTTCTTCTTGGAAGAAGTAAGCGCTGTCGCAGCGCATATCGAGCTTCCTTCCGGGCAGCATATCATTGCTGTAAGCACGCACCTCTATTATGATCCGTATGGGCCGTACTGGGCGCTCTTCGATGGGAAGTCCGCTGAAGAGATTATCGCGATGGAGACGGAAGTTCGCGGCAAAGAAATTGCAGCCGTGCTGAAGGCGCTTGAGCCGCTTGTGGCATCGGACTCGCCGCTGTTCCTCATGGGCGATTTCAATGCACCGTCGCATCTGGATTGGACGGAAGCTACGAGAGCGGCGCATAACGATTATATCATTGAATGGCCGGTCAGCCGTATGGTGGAGGAAGCAGGATTCCACGATTCGTACCGCGTTATTCATCCAGACCCGGCAGAGACGCCGGGCCACACATGGTCGACGGTACATACGCCTGAACATCCTTGGGGCGACAATCCGTTCGAGCCGCAAGACCGAATAGACTTTCTCTATTACCACGGCAGAGGGGTTGTTGTAACAGCTTCCGAAGTTGTGGTGCTCGGTGAACCGCAGGGCTTCGGCAGCCATGAACAGAACGAGTGGCCGTCTGACCATGCTGCGGTCATGTCTACTTTCCAGATCTAACCGCCATAGTCACTTTATTGGAGCATCCCTGTGGGATTCTCCAATTTTTTTTGGCGGATATAAGGCTATACGCGCAGTTGTATATTCTGTAAAATAATAGAATATGAAACTTGATTCTACCACTATCATCCGGGAGGGATTGTCATGGACAATCGAACAGCCAACTATCGCTTATCTACAGAAATTCGCCGCAACCTCGCCAGCTGCATCCTGGGTAAAGAAGCCGAAATCGAATTGCTGCTAACTGCATTGTTTGCAGGCGGTCACGTTCTGATCGAGGATGTTCCAGGCACTGGCAAGACGCAGCTTGTGAAAGCGCTTGCTCGTACGATTGGCGGCCAATTCCGCCGTATTCAATGTAATCCCGATCTGCTCCCGACCGATATTACTGGCGTTGCCATTTATCATCCGAAGAATGAAGCCTTTATTTTCCGGCCTGGTCCGGTCATGGCGAATTTGCTCCTTGTCGACGAAATTAACCGTGCTACGACGAAGACTCAATCCGCGCTGCTCGAAGCGATGGAAGAGCGTCATGTGACGGTAGACGGCGATTCCTATGAGCTGCCGATTCCTTTTACGTTAATCGCGACGCAGAACCCTATCGAATTCGATGGTACGTATACGCTGCCAGAGGCGCAGCTCGACCGGTTTATGATGAAGATTTCGCTCGGCTATCCGGACGCAGCAACTGAGCGCCAGATGATTATTTCGCCGAATGCGTCGTCCCCGGCTGATAAGCTTGAGGCTGTGATTTCCATTGAGCAGGTTGCGCAAATGATGGAAGCCGCCCATAGCGTTCACCTTGATGAAGCGGTTGCTGATTATATTATCCGCATTATCCGCGGCACACGGACGCACAGCGGCGTACAGCTTGGAGCAAGTCCGCGCGCAGCGATTTCGCTGACGGCAGCGGCGAAGGCGAACGCCTTCCTGCAAGAGCGTGATTATGTCATTCCAGACGACGTGAAGCAGCTGGCATCCGCCGTATTGGCTCACAGAATTATTTTGCATACCGAGTCTCGCATGAACGGATTGTCGACAGAGGATGTCGTCCGCGCGGTCGTCCGCGATACGCAAGTGCCAGTCCGGATGGAGCGTTAAATGCTATGCTTACGGCTAAAGCGACTTTGCTCAGATGGCGGTTAATCGGCGTTGTCTATATTACCTCACTCTTGTTCCTGCTCTTTCAAGGCGGGAAAACCTCATTCATGCTGTTCTGTATCTTCAATGTGCTTCTCATATATTTGGTGTTCGGCAGATGGAGCGGCATCGCCGGGGTGACCGGTATTCGCAAGCTGAGCAGCGGGACAGCTACGATTGCAGAGCAGTCCTTATCGGCAGGGTCGCGGCTTGATGTGCAAATATCTGTCCAAATTCCAGGCGTTTGGCCCATCCCTTACGTTCTCGTTCGCGACCGTCTCACCGCGCATAGCGGCAAAACCGTGCCGTTCGAAGCGTCCTTCGTGCCGAGTTACCGCAGAGCCGGCTCCGTTAGCTACACAACACCGCCGTTGGAACGCGGAGTGTATCGGTTCGAAGCGACGGAATGCTCGACTCGCGACATCTTCGGCCTGTTCGAGCACAAGGGCAGCTTCGAGTCGTCAGTACCGTTCAGCGTCTATCCGCGAACGGTTGCGATTCGGCAGTGGAAGCAGCTGAAACGCGGTGCAAAAGGTCCGTATTCCACATCCGCATCGCGGCTTGCAGCAAAAGAAACGACGCAAATCAACGGCGTTCGCGAGTATATCTACGGCGATCGGCTGTCACGCATCCATTGGAATGCGACTGCCAAGACCGGACAATGGAAGTCCAAGGAGTTCGAACGGGAGTCACTGCCGCGAACGATCGTTGTGCTTGATCGGTATGTAGGCGCTTATGAGAAGCCGGAGCAATTCGAGCTTGCCGTATCAACAGCGGCCTCGATGCTCGAATTCGGCTTTCGCCGGGGGACGGCTGTCGGCCTCGTATCGATCGGATCACGGACCGATGGCTTCGCGCCGACGGCTTCGGCCGATCAGCGGGAACTAATGATGAAGCATCTCGTTCGCGTACAGGCGGACGGCGATCAGCCGCTTTACCGCGCGCTGCGCCAGTCCAGCGTGATTACGCAGGCTGGCTCGTTCGTTGTTGTCGTCAGTCCGCAGACGGGCGAAGATACGGTTCGCGCCATGGAATGGCTGAACAAGACCGGAGTTGTGCCGGTGCTCGTGCATTTGAAGCCGGGCGGCACGGAACGGAGCAACGTCAGTGATATCCGCACCGGCGAGTGGATGCGGCTGCTGCGTCGAAACGGCATTGCGGTCCACACGATTAGTACGCTGCAAGAACTGCCGGACGTATTGGAGGGTGGTAAAGGATGACAGCAGTAAGTCGTGCAGCGTTCAAATGGTTGTCTGCTGATGTGTATCGCAAGCTGTCGGCTGTGCTATCCGCCTTATTGATCTATGAATGGATTCGGTGCTTGGGCGATTACTGGTGGGAAGAGACGTTTACGATAGTGAATGGCGTGCTGTTCACAGCTGTCGTCGCCAATTTGCTAATCTCGTCCAAGATTTGGTCTGGCTCGATTCAGCTTATCGTCCTTGTGTTGCTTAACGCCGTTTACTCGGGGTATACATGGATCCCTTTCACAGGCGAGAAGCGGAAGCTGATGGATTGGCTGGACTGGCTTGGCATGCAGCTCGATCAGATCCAGCCTTTCATCTGGATCAGTCTTGGCGTGTGGGCGGTCTTCCATAGTATCGTGCTTCTGCGCCATAAACGGCTCTTTATTATTTTTGTCGTTCTCGCTGCTGTCCTATCGCTGGCAACAGCGGATTCCTTATTTACGCCCATTCATTTGTGGGATGAGATCGCTTGGATCGTATTCATTGGGCTTGGCTGGCTCGTTGCGAGCCACTTTGCCAGCTTTCAGAAGCGGCATCCCGAGAATTGGTCGCAGCTGCTCGAATATCCGCTGAGCCTCTTCCTGCCAATCTCGATTATCATCATGCTCGTCATGGGCGCAGGGCTGTTCGTTCCGGCGATCAATCCGATTCTGACCGATCCTTATACGGCGTGGAAAGAAGCGCGGAATGAGACGGTGCCTTCCTTCATCGGCGACAAAGCCATTTCAATACCCGCATCGAAGGATAGCAACAACAGCCAATCCGGTTACAGCCGGAGCGATGCGTCGCTAGGCGGCGGGTTTGAGTTCGATTATACGCCTGTCATGACGGTGACAACCTCGCAGAAAAGCTATTGGCGTGGAGAAACGAGATCGTATTATAACGGTAACGGCTGGCTAGAGGCTGTGCAGGAGAAGCTGGAGAAGGGCAATGGTCCTGTAGCCAGCGGCCAGTCGTTTAAAGCGCTGTACACGGAAGCGAAGACGGAAACCGAACTCGTAGAGCAGACCGTGGAAATGATTAGCAAGACGAAGTATCCGGTTCTGTTCGGCGCAGGGCCAATCTCTTCCGTCGTCTCGGTAGACGGGAAGACCAGCTTGCCAGGCTTAAGCTGGTTCTCGCAAGCTTGGGAGCTGCGTCTAATGAAGTTTGGCTCGGCTGCTTATCCGAAGAAGTATACGATTAAATCAAAAGTGCCGATCCTTGATGAAGAGAAGCTGAGAAGCGGCGCGGCTATTCAGGCGAGCTCAGCCATGGATCCGATGTATCTGGAGCTGCCTCCCACCATACCGGAGCGCGTCAAGGCGCTTGCTCTAGCGATTACGAAGACAGGCGCAACGCCATATGACAAAATGCAGCTGCTCGTCGCCTATTTGCAGAATACGTACAACTATACGAATACGCCGGATGTTACGAAGCGGGCGAGCGAAGATTTCGTCGATTCCTTCTTGTTCGAGGTTCGCGAAGGCTACTGCGATTATTTCTCCACCGCGCTTGCTGTAATGGCACGTGAGATCGGTATTCCTTCCCGCTGGGTGAAGGGCTATTCTCCCGGCTCGATTCCGAATGAGGCTGATATGCTGCGGCAGCAAGGCATGACCGGTGCCGAAACGAATCCTAGCGGTGCGGGCACGTATACGGTACGTAACGCAGATGCGCACTCATGGGTTGAGATTTATTTTAACGGATATGGCTGGCTGCCGTTCGAAGCAACGTCAGGGTTTGCTTACCCTTATGCGCTGCCGAAGGACAAAACAGCGCCAGAACCTGTTCTTGCGCCGGATGTAGAACCGGAATCCATTCCTCAAACCGAATCTCCTACTGGTTATCTGCTGCAACCATGGATCATCTGGACGACGGCAATTGCGTCGGTCGCACTCATTCTACTCTTCATTATTCTCAGGTTCCGCTTCCTATCGATGATCAGACAATGGTTTACAGGCAGGTCCGGCACGGTTAACGAACGAGTAGTACGGGAGACGAACCGCCTCATCCGGTTCTGCCGGAAGAAGGGACTGGAATACAACGAAACCGACACGGTGCGCGAAACGATGGGGCGCTGGTCGGTTCGGCTATCGGCCTTGCAGCCGCAATTCCGCGAAGTGCAGCACGCCTTCGAGAAGGCGATGTACAGCAGCAGTCAGGTGACACAGGCTGAGCTTGATCAAGTGACGGTTACGATGAAAAAAATCCGTGAGCATTTAGGGTAACGTTTGTCTGAAGGAGCCAGCGTAGGTGTGCCTTGCATCTATGCTGGCTTTCTTTGCAACAAATTCATTAATTATGGTATAGTTTGCGTGATAGCGATAGCAGGGGAGTCGAAACTATGTTTGAACGGCTGTTGCCGCAAATGCGCGTCAATACCATTTATGATATCGATTTGCATAAGCTGAAAGACCAGGGAATTCGCGGCATCATTACAGATCTTGACAATACGCTTGTAGGAGCGAGAGTGCCGCTCGCCACACCGGAGCTTGTGAAATGGCTTGATGATGTGCGCGACCTCGGCTTTAAAGTTGTCATCGTCTCGAATAATAATCGGACGCGTGTGTCCAAATTCGCTGACCCGCTGAACATTAAGTATGTTCATGCGGCACGCAAGCCGGCGAATCGCGCTTTTCACAGGGCACTGGAAGTGCTTGGGATGCCGGCTGAGAAGACAGCCGTCATTGGCGATCAGATGATGACCGATGTGCTCGGGGGCAGACGAATGGGGCTGTTCACCATTCTCGTCGCGCCGATTGCACCTCATGAAGAGGGCATTATGACGAAATTTAACCGTATGCTGGAGAAGATTGCCCTAAGAAGTCTCCGCAAAAAAGGGCTCTGGCCCGAGGAGGAACAAAGAAAATCATGACCAATCAGCTAGAACAAGGGACCTCGTGCGCGGGCTGCGGCATTAAGCTGCAGACGGAGTCGGTGGACAAGCCGGGTTACATCCCGCAAGCGGCGCTTGCGAAGGAGCCGGCCATTTGCCAGCGTTGCTTCCGTATTAAGAACTATAATGAAGCGGCTTCGGTCGCCATCGATCAGGACGACTTCCTAAAGCTGCTCGGCGGCATTGCCGCGACGAACAGCCTAGTCGTCCATATTGTCGATCTGTTCGACTTCGAAGGCAGTCTGATCTCTGGTTTGCAGCGTTTTGTCGGCAACAATCCAGTGCTGCTCGTTGTGAACAAGATTGATTTGTTGCCGAAGGGCATTAACCCGAACCGGCTGCTGAACTGGGTGCAGAAGCAGACGAAGGCGCAAGGCTTGCGCGTCGTCGATATCGTGCTCTGCTCGGCGAAACGCAATATCGGCTTCGAGCGTGTAATAGAAGCAATCGGCGAGCACCGCGGCAACCGCGATGTGTATGTCGTCGGCGCGACGAATGTCGGCAAGTCGACGCTAATCAATCGTCTTATCCGCGACTACAGCGACTTGGAGCGAGAGCTGACGACGTCGCGTTACCCAGGAACGACACTTGATGCGGTACACATTCCGCTGGATGACGGCAAAGATATCATTGATACGCCGGGGATCGTCTACTCGCATCGGATGACGGAGATCGTTCCGCGCGACGTTCTGGGCGCATTACTGCCGGATAAACCGATCAAGTCGCTCGTGTATCAGCTGAACAGCGGTCAGACGCTGTTTGTCGGCGCGCTTGCGCGGTTTGATTTTATCGAAGGGGATCGTCAATCGTTCACCCTGTATGTGTCCAATGCCTTGCAGGTGCACCGGACGAAGCTGGAGCGGGCGGACGAGCTGTACGCCGATCATAAAGGCGAGCTGCTGGCGCCTCCATCGAAGGAGCAGCTGGAAGAGATGCCGGCATGGACGCGTCACCGTCTGACAGTACGCAGCAATACAGAGACCGACTTGTTCATCTCTGGCCTTGGCTGGATTCACGTGAACGGCGCAAGCGGCGCCCTTATCGACATTCATGTGCCGAAGGGCATTCGAGTGATCATGCGCGATGCACTGATTTAATCCGAGAGAAAAGATCATCCATATGTTTAGGGGAGAGTGAACGTAAAGGATGGGCAACAAGGTAGACAGCCATACGGTGTTATTCAGCGTCATCGGCGATCCGATTCGGCATTCCAAATCGCCGATTATGATGAACCGGGCGTTCCGGGAACGCGGGATTAATGGGATCTACACCGCTTTTCATATAAATGCTGATCGGCTTGGCGATTTCGTAGCTGGTGTCCGTGCGATGGGCATCCGCGGCGTGAACGTCACAATTCCGCATAAGCTAGACATTATGCCGCTGCTGGACGAAATCGACGAAAGCGCGCAAGTGATTGGAGCGGTCAACACGATCGTGAATACGGACGGTCACTTGAAAGGCTACAATACAGACGGCATCGGCTATGTCCGGTCGCTTAAAGAAGAAGCGAAGTCTGATCTTGCAGGCTCTCATGTGCTCATCATCGGCGCCGGCGGGGCGACAAGAGGTATTCTTTATGCGCTCGCTCGCGAAGGTGTCGCGTCCATTACGATCTCGAATCGTACAGTTGCCCGTGCAGAAGAGCTGGCTGCCGCATTCCGTGGACTTGTTCCGGTAATCCGGGCTATCGGCCAGGATGAACTCCAAGCGGCTTGCGGGCATAGTGATATTATTATTAATACAACATCGCTCGGCATGTTCCCGAATGTGGATGAGACGCCGATTGACAGCTCGTGGCTGAAGCCGGACACGGTAGCGAGCGATCTGATTTATAACCCGCTTACGACGCGTTTCCTCAAGGAAGCAGCGGAGAGAGGCTGCCGGATACACGGCGGACTTGGAATGTTTATTTATCAAGGCGCTTATGCCTTTGAATATTGGACGGGACAGCCTGCACCGGTAGAAGCGATGCGAGAGACAGTGCTTGAAGCGCTGCAGCAGTCCAAAAGCTAAATTGACGAGAGAAGGAAATTTCACATGCTAACAGGTAAACAAAAGAGTCATCTGCGCTCGCTGGCGCACCATTTGAACCCGATTTTTCAAGTAGGCAAGGAAGGCAAGAACGAGAATCTGATTCGTCACATCGAAGAAGCGATCGAAGTGCGCGAGCTGATCAAAATTTCTGTGCTTAACAACAGCATCGAAGACCCGAAAGAAGTTGGCGAATGGATAGCAGCTGAATCCGGCTGCGAGCTTGTTCAAGTTATCGGCAAGACGATCGTGCTGTACAAAGAAAGTAAAGATCATAAAACGATTGAACTGCCTTAAACCACCGAATCAACAGCAGCCGCAAGGGATGTTCCCGGAGCGAAGCAGCATTACTTTTAAAGAAAAAAGGTTTGCGCGGTTTTACATAATGTTCGCTCAGCGAGAGGAGACATGAACTTGATAAAAGTCGGTTTTATGGGCGGCACGTTCGATCCCATTCATTATGGCCATCTGCTCGCTGCCGAATCGGCGCGTGAAGCATGCGGCCTAGACGAAGTTTGGTTTGTTCCGGCCGGCCATCCGCCGCTTAAGGAAAACGCTCCTCTTGCTGACGGGGCTACCAGACTTGAGATGGTGTATCGGGCGATTGATTTTCAGCCGCATTTTCGCGCTATGGATATCGAACTGGAGCGAGAAGGCACCAGCTACACGATCGATACGATAAAAGAGTTGAATGAACTGTATCCGGGGCGGGAGTTCAGCATTATTATCGGCTCGGACCGCGTCAACGATCTGCCGAAGTGGCATAACATTCAGGAGCTGGCGCAGCTGGTGCGCTTCATCGGCGTAACGCGCGGCGGTGAGGACATGGAAGTTAACGAGCTGCCGGATTATCTCAAGGACAGGCTGACAGTCGTGAAGATGCCGCTGTTCGAGCTGTCCTCGACGGTTATCAAGGAGCGTATCGCGGCAGGCCGTTCGATTCGGTTCCTCGTACCGGAGAAAGTCTATTCGTTTATTCGAAGGAATGAACTCTATGAATCGTGATGAACTGATGGCTTCGGTCAAAGCGGAAATGCCTGAACGGAGATGGACGCACACGCTCGGCGTGATGGAGACGTCAGTGCTGCTCGCGGAGCGGTTCGGCTGTGATCCGGTTCGCGCGGAGCTGGCTGCGATTCTGCACGATGTCGCGAAATATTGGCCGACCTCGCGGATGGAGACGATTATTCGGGAGGAAGGGCTTCCGAGCGATCTGCTCGAATATGACAAAGAGCTCTGGCATGCGCCGGTCGGTGCTTTCATAGCAGCACGTGATTATGGCATCGAAGATATTGAAGTGCTGGATGCGATCAAATACCACACCTCCGGTCGCGAACGAATGACGTTGATGGACAAAATCGTCTGTCTCGCCGATTATATGGAACCCGGTCGTGATTTCCCAGGCGTGAATAAAATAAGAGAAATAGCCGAGCATAGTGTGGAAAAGGCGCTTATTGCAGGGTTTGATTCTACGATTTCTTACTTGCTTCAGCAGGGAAAGCGGATTTATCCGCTAACCGTTGCAGCTCGGAATGATTTAATACTTCAATTACGGGAGGCTGAGTAATGACAGTAAATCCAGAGGAACTTCTGAAAGCCGTTGTAGCAGCGGCGGAAGATAAGAAAGCGCATAACGTGGTGGCGCTGGATTTGAAGAACATTTCGCTCGTCGCAGACTATTTTGTCATCTGTCACGGCAATTCGGATACACAGGTGCAGGCAATCACGACCGAAATCCGCAAGCAGGCGGAAGCGCGTGGCGTACGGGTTCGCGGCATCGAAGGTGCTGATACTTGCAGATGGGTGCTTGTAGACATCGGCGACGTTGTTGTTCATGTATTCCATCGCGAAGAGCGCGAATATTACAACATCGAACGACTATGGTCCGATGCGAAGGTCGTGGAATTAGCATGAGTCTCGTAGCAGGCACAACGCAGAATTTGAAGCTGGCCCGCGAGGTTTCTCCTTACGGCTACTTCATGACAGACGGCGAGAACGAAGTGCTTATGCACTATACCGAGCTCGTCGGCCACCGTCCGCAGATCGGTCAATTCTATGATGTATTTCTATTCTTCGATTCCGAGGACCGCATCGCTGCGACAATGAAGAAGCCGCTTATCCAATTGGGAGAAGTGGCTCGTCTTAAAGTGGCGGATATTCATCCGCGTATAGGCTCATTCCTTGAGATGGGACTTGGCCGGCAGCTGCTGCTGCCATTGTCCGAACAGCCTGAGCTGAAGGAATTGCGTCCAAAAATCGGCGATGAGGTGCATGTTATCCTCGCGCACGACAAGATAGGCCGTCTCGTTGCAAAGATAGCTTTCGAGGAAGAGCTGGCTGAGCTTGCTTTTCACGCGCCATCCTCGTGGCATAACACGTGGGTGGAAGGCTGGGTAACGAAGACATTGAAGATCGGCTCGTTCGTCATGATTGACGGCGGCGTGCTCGGCTTCGGCGCGTACGGCTTAATTCCAGCTGACGATCGGACAAGATTGCTCCGTCTCGGAGAGCGCGTGAAAGCCAGGGTAACGTTCGTTCGTGAAGACGGTCGCGTCAATCTGTCGATGCAGCAGCGCAAGGAAGTAGGCCGCATGGAAGATTCAGACCGGCTTCTAGCATTTTTGAAAGAGCGTCCGAATGGCGCAATGCCTTACTCTGACGCGACTACAGCGGACATTATCAAGCAGAAGTTCGGCATTAGCAAGAGTGCCTTCAAGCGCGCGCTAGGCAAGCTGATGCGCGACGGTATTGTAACGCAAGAAGGCAACTGGACGAAGCTGACCGAGCAAGCCGCTGCGGCTGAGAAGCAGGAGGGCTAACATGGAAGCCTATCGGCAGTTTGCCACTGTCTATGATCGGCTGATGGCGGATATGCCGTATCCAGAGTGGCTGAAGTTTGCGCAAAGCTGCTGGCAGCGATATGGGACGCCGCGTACGGTTGTTGATCTCGGCTGCGGGACAGGCAGCATCGCGATCCCGCTTGCAAGGCAAGGCTATCAAGTCTATGGGATCGATTTGTCCTCGGACATGCTGACGATCGGCCAGAGCAAGTGGGAAGATTCGGTTCGCAGCGACGGACCTGCGCGAGGGACGATTACGTGGCTGCAGCAGGATATGACGGAGTGGGAGCTTGGCGAGCAAGTCGATTCGGTCATCTCCTTCTGTGATTGCGTGAACTACTTAACGGAAGAAGAAGATGTCGTTGCCGCGATAGAAGCGACTTATCGGGCGCTAAAGCCGGGCGGCGTATTTCTCTTCGATGTTCATTCGCAGGCAACGCTGGATCGTTATGCGAGCGAGCAGCCTTTTGTTCTTGATGAGCCGGATGTGGCGTACATATGGACGTGCGAGCTTGATGAGGAGCGAGGCGAAATCGAGCATCAATTGACGATTTTCGCCCGTGAGGATTCGAGAGGCGTCAGCTTCGCTCGCATTGAAGAAACTCATGTGCAGCGTGCCTACGATGCCGCGTGGCTGCGGGAAGTGCTGCTAGGTGCAGGCTTTTCTCAGGTCGAGCTATATGCTGATTTCTTGCTGGAGCCGGCAACGGGCGATGCAGAACGACTGTTTTTTGCAGCGGTCAAGTGATCATGCTGTCCGTTTTAGGCGCTTTTCCTTGACATGGTAAGATAGGATTAATTATAATCGAACTATCTATTTTTCCCTGCACAAAACGAATTTCGTCTAACCATTAGGAGATGTGTCGTTTTTGCTTATATGGTGTTGAAGAGGAGCAGTAGCTTCAGCAGCGTCTGGATCAGAGAGCCGGCGGTAGGTGCAAGTCGGACCAGCGTGAAGTGAACTCGCCTTGGAGCCGCACGTGAACAGCTTATTTAGCTGCCAAGCGTGCCGTCTCGCCTGCGTTAAAGGCATAGAGTGAGCAGCGGTAAAGCATACCGCTTGCTAACTAGGGTGGTACCACGGGAGCATAATCCTCTCGTCCCTAGCGATTACGCTAGGGGCGGGAGTTTTTTTATTTTCTCGGCAAGACTAGTTTGTTTAGTGAAATGGGAGGCATATTTATGACACAGGAGCGCCAAGAGCAACAGGGTTATAACCCGCTCGTAATTGAGCCGAAATGGCAACGGTATTGGGATGAGTTCAAAACGTTCAAAACGACAGAGGATGCAGGGAAGCCGAAGTTTTATGCACTCGACATGTTCCCGTATCCGTCCGGTGCAGGCTTGCATGTAGGCCATCCGGAAGGCTATACCGCTACAGACATCGTGTCGCGTTATAAGAGAATGCGCGGCTACAACGTCCTTCACCCTATGGGCTGGGACGCGTTCGGCTTGCCAGCAGAGCAGCACGCTCTGGATACAGGGGAGCATCCGCGTGAAATTACGGTCAAGAACATTAACAATTTCCGTCGCCAAATTAAGTCGCTCGGCTTCTCGTACGATTGGGATCGCGAGTTCAGCACAACGGATCCGGATTACTACAAATGGACACAGTGGATCTTCATCCAGCTGTTTAACAAAGGTCTTGCTTATGTAGCTGAAGTACCGGTTAACTGGTGTCCGGCGCTTGGAACGGTACTTGCGAACGAAGAGGTAATTAACGGCCTTAGCGAGCGCGGCAACCACCCGGTTATCCGCAAGCCGATGCGCCAATGGGTGCTTCGCATTACGGAATATGCAGAGCGTCTGCTTGAAGATTTGGAAGAACTGGACTGGACGGAAAGCATCAAAGATATGCAGCGCAACTGGATCGGCAAATCGAAGGGTGCAGAAGTGACTTTCGCAATTGATGGTCATGATGCTTCGCTCGTTGTGTTCACAACGCGCCCGGATACGCTGTTTGGTGCTTCGTACTGCGTACTTGCTCCAGAGCATGAGTTGGTTGAAGCGATTACGACTGAGGCGCAGCGCGCTGCAGTGAAGGACTATCAAGAGACAGCTGCGCGCAAGAGCGATCTGGAACGTACAGACCTGAACAAGGATAAGAGCGGCGTATTCACAGGCGCTTACGCGGTTAATCCGGTTAACGGCGCGCTCGTGCCGATCTGGATTGCTGATTATGTGCTTGCAGGCTACGGAACAGGCGCGATTATGGCAGTTCCTGGTCATGACGAGCGCGACTGGGAATTTGCGAAGCAGTTCAATCTGCCGATCGTTGAAGTAGTCTCCGGCGGCGACGTGAGCGAAGCCGCTTATGCTGGCGATGGTGCACACGTGAACTCCGGTTTCTTGAACGGGCTTAGCAATGAAGAAGCGATTGCGCGTGCCATCGAATGGCTCGAAGCAGAAGGCAAAGGCCAAGGCAAAGTGACGTACCGTCTGCGCGACTGGCTGTTCAGCCGCCAACGTTACTGGGGCGAGCCAATTCCAATTCTTCACTTGGAAGATGGCACAATGAAGCCGGTCCCAGACGATCAATTGCCGCTCTTGCTGCCCGACGTGGAACAAATCAAGCCTTCCGGAACGGGAGAATCTCCGCTTGCGAACGTAACGGAGTGGGTGGAGACGGTAGATCCTGAGACGGGCATGAAAGCTCGCCGCGAGACGAACACAATGCCGCAATGGGCTGGCAGCTGCTGGTATTACCTGCGTTTCATTGATCCGCATAACGAGAAGGAGCTATGCTCCAAAGAGAAGCAGAAGGAATGGCTGCCGGTTGATCTGTACATCGGCGGCGCCGAGCATGCGGTGCTTCACTTGCTGTATGCGCGCTTCTGGCATAAAGTGCTCTACGATATCGGCGTAGTCGATACGAAGGAGCCGTTCTACAAGCTCGTGAACCAAGGTATGATCCTCGGCACGAACAATGAGAAGATGAGTAAATCCCGCGGCAACGTCATTAATCCAGACGATATCGTGAGCGTGTACGGTGCAGATACACTGCGTATGTACGAAATGTTCATGGGTCCTCTCGAGGCGACGAAGCCTTGGAATACGAACGGCGTAGAGGGCATGTATCGCTTCCTCGGCCGTGTATGGCGTTTGTTCATTGGCGAGAATGGCGAGCTGTCCGAGAAGATCGCCAATGTTGAAGGCGCGGAAGCGTTCAAGCGTACTTGGCACCGCACAGTGAAAAAAGTGACAGACGATTACGAGAATCTGCGCTTTAACACTGCGATCAGCCAATTGATGATCTTCGTTAACGACGCGTACAAAGCGGAATCGCTGCCTCGTGAAGCGATGGTGAGCTTCGTACAGATGCTGTCGCCGCTTGCGCCGCATATCGCGGAAGAGCTGTGGTCGAAGCTTGGGTCTACCGATTCGCTCTCATATGCAGCTTGGCCTACGTATGAAGAGAAGTTTACGGTTGACCAAGAGGTTGAAATCGTCGTGCAGGTGAACGGTAAAATCATAGATAGGATCTCGATCGCTGCTGATACAGCTGAAGCAGAGATGGAGCGGATAGCGAAAGAGTCGGAGAAGGTCGCTGAAGCGATTGCCGGCAAAACCGTTCGCAAGCTGATCGTTGTTAAAGGCAAGCTTGTTAACATCGTTGTCGGCTAAACGGCTGATCAAAGGTTGACATGAAAAAAGAGGTGAACGACCTCTTGGCGCAAAGCATGCGCTAAGGGCCGTTCACCTCTTTGCCGTATAAAGAGACGGATACGCGCTCCAGGTCCTCTTCATATTTGGCATGCGTGACGCGGATTAGTCTGTTGAACACACAATCGAGTTCGTCGTTCAGCAGGGCAATTGCTTGTGCCGTGATGCCGCCCGGCACACAGACGCGGCTCTGCAGCTCCTCCGGCGTCATGCCGCCTGCTGTGAGCAGCTGACCCGTGCCGAGGAGCATTTCGGAGGCGACGACTCGCGCCTGATCGCGATGGAGACCGGTTTCCTCAACCGCTGCGTCGATAAACCGCTGCAGCAGGAAGGCCATGATTGCGGGGCCGCAGCTTGAGAGATCCGAGACAACGCGCTGATGCTGTTCTTCAATGGGGAGCGGCTCGCTGATATAAGAGAGCAGTCCGTTCAGGCGAATGATGTCGGCATCGGTCATCCGGTTGCCGTACATGCACAAGGTGACGCCGCTGCACATGTTGTTGGTGATGCTCGGAATGACTTTGGCGATTTTGCAGCTGAGTGCATCTTCGAGCTGCTCGAGCAGCACGGGACTTGTAATGGAGATGACGAGCTGGTGAGGCAGAACGACATCGCGAATTTGGTCCAGTACCGCCTTGAACTCCATCGGCTTGATGCATAGAAAGATAACATCTTGATCGATGACCGCATCGCGATTCGAAGGGACAGCTTGCAGGCCGGGATGGCGGTCGGCGAGAGCAATTGCTTTTGAGTAAGTGCGGTTGCTGGCGGTGATTTGCGATGGCTTCAGCGCTCCCGATCCAATAAACGTATCGACGAGCAAGCTGCCCATGCTCCCAATCCCGATAAACCCGACATTCATCGCAATCCCTCCTCAAGGCAAAACATAAGTATTTCGATCGATCGCTCTTACTACGGTATGCAAGGCGGCAAGGCCAACATGACCGAATGGAGCATAAAAAAGATTTTGTCAGTCGAAAGGGGCTTCCTTTATGGGGATGAAACCGAGAAGCAATAAGATTAATCCGCAGAAGCTGCTTATCATTGTGCTGCTCGTTGCAGCTGTCGTGCTGGTATGCACCGCTTTGTATCAACCTGAGAGCAGCGGGCAGCCTGGCTGGGAGGCGGTGAATGATCAGGTTGAACGCGCGCTGGGACCTCAGGAGTCAGCAGAAGTGAAGGACCAGGAGACGGAGAAGGATAAAGCGGTGTCTGGTGGTGCTGTTGGTACGAGCGAAAAGAAGAATGATGCGCATGAGGTCAAATCGAGTGAGAGTGTTGGCGGGAGTATAGCGGCAGGAGCGGATAATGCGACATCGCCGACGGTTATGGATGGCAAGGTCGATATTAATCATGCGACCGCGGAGCAGCTGGATACGCTTCCGGGAATTGGAGCTTCGAAGGCGAAGGCTATCGTAGCTGATCGAGATCAAAACGGTGCGTATCATAGTGTCGACGATTTGCTCCGAGTGAAGGGAATTGGACCAAAGCTGCTTGCGAAGCTGAAGTCTTTCATTGTTCTGCAGCCCTAATTATGCGACAATAGAAAGAATTACTTATTAATGATCATACGTTTTGGAGCCCGTACATGTGCCAAAGCCGATGCTTTCGAAGTGAGCTTTTGTGCTTGCAAGATGCATATTCAGGCGCCAACGCACAAAACACTCAGGGAGGCAGACGAGTAGAAATGGCAAGGAACACGCAGGATAACATGCGCAAAGACTGGGACACCTATTTTATGGACATCGCGTATATGGTATCGACACGCTCCAGATGCCCGCGCAGACATGTCGGAACGGTGCTGGTGCAAGGGAAGAAGCTGCTCGGTACGGCATATAACGGCGCGCCGATGGGAGTCTCGGATTGCTCCGAAGACGGCTGCATGATTGTAGAGGAATATGAGTTGCAGGTAGATGGCGAACAGGAACAAATGATCAAGAAGCAGCGCTGCATACGCACGATTCATGCGGAGCAGAACTTGCTGCTTTTCACGGATCGGATCGACCGGGAAGGCTCGACCGTCTATGTGACGGATCAGCCGTGCTGGACATGCGCCAACATGCTGGCCAACAGCGGCGTCATCGAAATCGTCTATCACCGCGCCTATTCCAAGGACAGCGATAAAGTAAATGCGCTCATGGAGTTAAAAGGAATCATTTTTCGGAATCTCGCCTCGTACGAGCCCCCGGCTCAAGCCGGCATGGATATCATTTCATAGCAATCAAAGCAGCTTCAATGAGGAAGAACCTCTTGCTGCATCTGGACATTCCCGCAAGCACTGCCGATTGATCGGCAGTTGCCCGGCGTGTTGCAGGTGTGGGAAGAGGTTTTTTTTGTTTTCGCCGAAATCATGCGTTTCCGGGTGATGTAGCTGGTTAAGTGGATTAGATTGGTGGGATCTCCGGTGAAGAGGGGGACTAGATACCCTACATTAGCGAGAAAACGCGAGAAACCAGCAAAGAAGGGTAGTGGTTACCCTACATTGGCGAGAAAACGCGAGAATATCGCAAAGAAGGGTAGTGGTTACCATTCATTGGCGAAAACTCGAGAATCCAGAGGCAAAAGGAGGGGCTGTGTGTGGCGAGAAGGCCGCTTATATGGTTTACAGTGTGCTGGGTACTCGGCAGCAGTGCGGCTGCGGGGCTGACGAATGCGGGTACTTATTTGGCTGGCGCGGCGGTATTCGTGATGCTGCTCGCGCTGACGTTGATGAGGCAAGCATCGTGGCAGCTGGCAGCCGCGTGTTTGGCGGCCTTCGCGCTTGCGGCAGGGCAGCGGGTGTGGGAGGATGCACACAATGTGACGGGACTTCCTGCGGAGCTTGTCGCCGCGCAAGAAGCTGTTCCGATGGGTACAATTACGTTTTCAGCGAAGATAACCGGCGTTATTACTGAGCCGCCGGAAGTAGATGGCGACCTCGTGCAAATGGTCGTGAAAGTTGAAGCGGTGAAGCTGGCTCGCGAGGCGCATAAGCAAGTCCTTCATGGTGAGCGGATGCAGCTGCAGGTACGGCTAGCGGAGGAGAGTGAGCTTGCCGTTGCTGCCAGTTGGCGGCGAGGACAGCGCATTGATGCTGTAGGCGAGCTGGCTGCGCCTGCTGCTGCAACCAATTTCGGCGGCTTCGATTACCGCCGATATTTGAACAGCCAGCGCATCCACTGGCTGTTCAGCGCAGAAGGCGCGGCTGCGCTAACGACAAGCGCCGGGCCGCGCTACAGCGCTGCGGCGCTGCTCAAAGGCATGGATGCCGCGCGCGAAGCGCTCGGCAAGCGTATGGACGCCCTCTATCCGGGCATCCAAGCCGGCTACATGAAAGGCCTCGTCATCGGCATAACCGATGATCTCGATCCCACTGTATACCGCCAGTTCGCGCAGCTGGGGCTTACGCATATACTGGCCATCTCTGGCCTGCACGTCGCCGTCTTCCTCTACGTGCTTGGCGGCCTGCTGCGCCTGCTTCGCATGACCCGGGAGCGCATGCTCCTGCTGCTCATTGCGGCTGTGCCGCTTTATGTGCTACTCGCCGGGGGATCGCCGTCGGTCGTACGCTCCGGCATTATGGCGATGCTCGGTCTCGCCGCGGCGCGCATGCACAAGCTGAAGGATGGGCTGCATTTACTCGCAGCCGCTGCCCTCGCGATGCTCGTATGGGACCCGTACATGCTAGGAAACGTCGGCTTCCAGCTGTCGTTTCTTGTAACGGCAGGTCTCATCCTCGGCGTCACGCCGATCCGCCGCTGCCTGCCTCGCGGCAAACACAAATGGCAAGCGTCGCTGCTTGACCTGCTCGCTGTCTCATTAGTCGCGCAGGCGGTTTCGCTGCCGCTCACCTTGTATTATTTTAATCAGCTGCATCTCTTATCTTTGCTGGCGAACCTCATACTGGTGCCGTTCATTAGCTTCATTGTAATGCCGCTCGGCGGCGCGTCCATGCTGCTGGACAGCATGTGGCATCCCCTAGGCGTGCTTTCGGCGCATGTGGCGGCCATTGGCAATGAGCTTACGTTTGCTTTCGTAGCCAAGCTTAGCAGCTGGAACGGCTTCCGGCTTATTTGGGCGACACCGCCGCTGTGGTGGGTGATCGCGTGCTATGCAGCATTCATGATTGGTTTCTCGGCTCTTAACCGAATCGATGCAGGATTAGACGATCAGGTACGGGTTCAATCAGAAGATGAAGTTAGGGGTAAGGTTGGCCATTCAATGCCATTCATTCAGATTGAAGAAATTGGCTCAACGCTCAACAAGCGTTTAAATCGGCTGCTGCTGCTGCTTAGCTCACTAACATTAGCAGTTCTGCTCATATGGGCATACAACCCAGATGTCCTTGATCATCGCGGTTACGCGCAGTTCATGGACGTGGGTCAAGGCGATTCGATTCTGATACGGTCCGCGGCAGGCAAGCATATTCTCATCGATGGCGGAGGTGCTGTTCAATTCGGCAATCGCGAGGGATGGCGGAAGAGAAAGGATCCGTACGAGGTGGGGCAGAAGCTGCTCGTACCGTTGCTTCAGCAGAGAGGCGTCCACCGCATTGATCTGCTCGTCCTATCCCATCTGGACAGCGACCACATCAAAGGCGTTCAAGCGATCCTTGCAAGCATTCCCGTGAAAGCGATTCTGTGGAACGGAACATGGAAGGACTCGGAGGATGCCATTACATTGCTTCGAACAGCACTTAACAAAGAAATTCCTCTCTATCCTGCTCATGCCGGACTTGAGTGGGTGATAGACAATCATACGAGCATTTCTATGCTTCACACGCCAACTTCAGCCAGCGCAGCACAAGCGAGCTCCATTCCGGAAGAAGAAGAGCAGAACGGACATAGTGTCGCACTCCGTCTTCGCCTCTACGATCGCCAGTTTCTCTTCACAGGCGATGCCGATATCGCGGAAGAGCAGCAAATAATAGCGGAGCTTAAGCGAAATGCCATTGCTTCTTCCTCCGTTTCCTTACCAATCGATGTCATGAAAATATCCCATCACGGCAGCAAAACCTCCACTTCCGATCAATGGCTCTCCTATTGGCAGCCTCGCACAGCTGTCATTTCAGTCGGCCGCAACAACATCTATGGTCATCCTGCGGACAGCATAATCAATCGACTGGATACGGCTGGCATCGCAGTAAAGCGAACCGACCTGGGAGGCGAAATCCAATTCCGAGTAAGTCCGGACGGCACGCTCGCCGTCAAACAAAAAATCCCCGTTCACAACTCGTGAATGGGGAAACTGGAATTGTATGCTTTTTAACTCAGCTTGATATCTATGTATTCTATCTATCCTATGAGCAAATTTTCTTGATCTGCTTGGCCAGCTCGACCCGCTGCTGCTTCAAGTTTTCGATAAGCTCCTTGATTGTACTATCTTCCTCAACGTTCTCGCAATATTTTCTCCGAGCGATCAGTTCCATCATTTGATGGTTAACGGTATTGAATTGCTCCCACAGTTCTTCCTTGGCTGCATTCAATGCTTCCTCGCGCATGATCTGTTCTCTGTTGCGAATATCGGCAAGTATTTGCTGTTGCCACTCGTGATCGCCGATCTGCCCTGCATAATTGTACATATCCAAATAGTCGTCTACCCATCGTTGGTTTCCTTGTTGATTGTTCTTATTCATGATGGCCCAACCCCTTTCGATGGCGTTATACCTAGTATTATACTCGGGTTTAAAAAGTTGTCCAATTGTTTTTATTGTATCTCTCATAAAAAGGTGTTTGACACCGTCTAGCGGTGGATGGTAATCTTTGGGCACGATAGAGGAGGGAGCAGTACAAGATGGCTACAATTGTTTCGGTACATCCATTCGAGGAAGCGCAGGTCAAAGCAATAGAAGCAGCCGCTCCGGGATTTACTTACATAGATGTCAGTGGCTCTGAACAGGCAGATGCAAGAGAGCAGCTCGCGAGTGCTGAAATTATTTTGGGATTTAACCGCGATGTTCTCAAAATCGTCTATTCCGAAGGAACGCCGCTCAAATGGGTGCAAAATCTCGGCGCTGGCGTCGATCACATTCCGCTCGACAGAATCAGGGAGCGCGGCATAACGCTAACGAACGCATCCGGCGTTCATCCGTATCAGATTTCGGAATCGATCTTCGCGATGCTCCTCTCGCTGACTCGCCAAGTTCATGCTTATGTTCGTAACCAGCTTGAGGCTAACTGGCGCCCAGAACCCGGGATGGGCGAAGCGCATCACAAGACGATTGCGATTCTCGGTGTCGGCTCGATCGGCCTCGAGACTGCGAAGATTGCCAAGGCGTTCAGCATGAACGTGCTCGGCATCCGCAGAAGCGGCGAACCGGCTGAGTGGGTGGACCGCATGTATACGATGGATGAACTCCATGAAGTGCTTGCGCAAAGCGATTATGTTGTGAACTGTCTGCCGCTGACAAACGACACGCGCCATTTGATCGGTGCGGCAGAGTTCGCTGCGATGAAAGACACGGCTTGCTACATTAATATTGGACGAGGCGCAACGACCGACACGTTTGCGCTCGTCGAGGCGCTGCAAAGCGGAGTCATCGCTGGAGCGGGTCTTGATGTATTCGAGCAGGAGCCGCTGCCGGAAGACCATCCGCTGTGGAAGATGGAGCAGGTTATCGTAACGCCGCATATTGCAGGTGATACATCATCCTACATGGACCGGGCGCTTGAAATTATTTTGGACAATTTGGCACATTATAGTGAACGCGGAACGGTTGTAAGAAATATCGTAGACTTGCAGGCGCAATATTGATTAAGGTTTGAGCAAACAGGATATGCGCCGTACATCGACTGGGAATTCCTAGCAGGGTGTACGGCTGTTCTGTTTTCTGCTATGATTTTGAGGTAGTTTGCATACATGCACGATAACGCAATTTTACTAAGGATTTATGTAAATTAAAATTTCCTTAAAGAATCTATAAAGAATTTATAAGTTTGCTGCAACATTATTACGAACCTTTCCGTCTGAAAGGTTGCATGAGGGGGGATCCTCCGTGGTAGAGCAAGGCCTTATTAAAGCCGCACAAGCCGGCGATGGCGACGCTCTGATTACTCTATTGCGCGAGATTGAGAATCACGTCTATCGGACAGCCTACTATATTGTTGGCAATGAGCAGGATGCTATGGATGCTGCGCAAGAAGCGCTTATTCGTATTTATACGAAGATCGGTACTTATGAAGAGAAGGCGCAGTTTAAAACCTGGGTGCAGCGGATCGTTACGAATATATGCATCGACAAGTTCCGCCGCAACAAGCCGACCGTCTCTATCGACGAGCACGATATGGTGTTCCAGGATCACACATCCGTCGAGGAGGAAGTGCTCACTTCTTATGCGGCGCAAGATATTCGAATGGCGATTGACAAGCTGCCCGAGCATCATCGAGCGGTCGTCGTGCTGCGGTACTTGCAGGACTTTTCTTATAATGAGATTGCAGATTCGCTGAATCTGCCGCTTAATACGGTCAAATCCTATTTATTCCGGGCAAGGCAACAGCTGCAAACGTACTTGCATGACTATCAGAGAGGGGGGGTCCGAGGATGAATTGTCAAGAGGTGACAGAATATATGCAGCGTCAGCTAGATCATGATTTGAATGGTGAAGAAACCGATATCTTGATGACTCATACACGGCAATGCCCCGAGTGTGCAGCTATGCTGGAGCGGCTTCAATTGTTGAATGAGGGACTTGAAAATTTACCAAAAGTGACGCCAAGCTACAGCCTGGTGGATGCTATACTGCCGCGCCTTGCTGAGCTTGATGCTAGTGGCGAAGGCACCGAAGAAGAATTAATAGCAGAACCGGCTAAAGTGATTCCAATCGATGGAGCAACGAAGAGTGGCTCCGGCAAGCGCAAGTGGACCGAGCGATATACGGTCGGCGGATTTGCAGGCATTGCAGCCGCAGCCGTCGTCATTGTATTCTTCCTGCTCAACTACAGCTCGAATCCTCTGAGAGGCGGTTCTGATGACAATTCCGCCGTCGCAGATTCGGCGACGACTAATAGTGCCAATATAAGTGCAAGCGACAATGCAGCGGATACGAGCGCGTTGGATCAGAAGACGCTCATGACTGAAAGCACGAATTCCGCTGCAGATACAAGTTCGTCCGATACATCTTCGAATAAATCCGCTTCGTCGAATGCCGTGAAGAAAAGCGCCGATGCACAGGCGCTTAATGTCGATCCGAATGGTGAAATTATGCCGCCGCTCGCAACGGGAGGTTCGACTAAAGATGCTCCTGCGGCAGGCGCGCAAGCGCCGAATGTTGAAGTAAGCGGCTCGGGCGATACGGCTGACGCTGGTTCGGACAGCAGCAAAGACGATGCCGGGACTTCAGCGGATTCGACTGCTGCGGCCAACGAAACGACTTCCAAAGCAGGGGACTCCAAAGCTGCGGATGACAGTGCTGCAAGCAATAATGGCATAAATAAAGAAACTAGCGGAACGATTGCGATGACCGGCACGACGAAGGATGACAAGAAAGCCGATCAGAATTTCAGTAACAATATGATCATTGCATCGCCGATATCGCCGGATGGCCAGTATCAAGCTTTTATTGTGGAGGATCGAATCGAGATCTATACGGTGCAGGATAGTACTCTTGTCTTCCAAGGAAATAAACGCATGGGTATTGCTAATTTGAAATGGTCGCAGGACAGCAAGGAGCTGACTTACGAAACAGCGGGCGAAGGCGGAGTGAAGAAAGTATTCGCCATTGAAGTGAAGTCCGCTTCCGAGCAACAGCAATCTAGTAATAAATAATCCGGCTTATGCACACATGACGTGATGTTTGCGTATGGTGTAGAAGCAGGGAAGCAGTCAGTAATACGCTCCCAAGACGATCGTATGACCATCCGACACCGGTACCATGGACCGTATGTGATCGGCTGTTTATATAGATGCTCGGGGACAGAGGGATGAAGCTGGATACAGCCTTCATCCCTTTGTTGCGTTTTTGCCGGAATGGCGCTATCGTAGTGTTGGTGGTTCAAAGGGGGAATTCATGATGGAGCTAAAGGATGCACAGAAGGAATGGAAAGCTGGGCAGTTCCGCCCCGTCTATGTGCTTTATGGGAAAGACCGATATCGGATGCGGCAGTTCGTAGCCGCGCTTACAGAGAAGCTGCTGCCGCCGGACGAGCAGGAGCTTGGTATCGTTAAATTTGATACGTCGGAGACAGCAATCGAGGAAGTCGTCGCGGAAGCGGACACATTGCCGTTCTTCGCTTCTCGCAAGCTGGTCCTTGTGCGGGACAGCTCCGTGCTTGCTACAGCGCAAGGGAAGGAAGCGAAGCTTGAGCATAGTACGGATTCGCTGATCGCCTATTTGAAGCAGCCCTGTGATACGAGCGTGATCGTCTTTCAAGTGATGGCGGAGAAGCTCGACGAGCGCCGCAAGGTGGTCAAGCTGCTTAAGGAGCAGGACGCGCTTATGCCGTTCCAGGAGCTGCAGGAGAATGAGCTGCTGCAATGGACGATCAAGCGGGCGGAAGAGCAAGGGCGTACGATGAGCCGCGATGCAGCGCAGCTGCTGCTGGCCAGAACAGGCACCAGCATGCAGCAGCTTGCTCATGAAGTGGACAAGCTCTGTCTGCATGCTGGGAGCGGTGGCGGCATTAGCGGCGAGGATGTGGAGCAGCTGATCGCCTCCACAGTCGAAGAGGATGTATTCGCGCTTATTGATGCGATGGCCGCGCTGCAGGTTGAACGCGCGCTGAAGCTGTACGGAGAGCTGCTCCTGCGCCGCGAGGAGCCGATTAAGATCGCTGCGCTCATTGCAAGGCAATTCCGCATTATGCTGCAGGTGAAGGAGCTTGAGCAGCACAACTACTCGCAGCAGCAGATGGCGGGGCAGATCGGCTTGCATCCGTACGCTGTGAAGCTGGCTGCAGAGAAGGCGAAGCGATTCAGTGCTCAGACGCTCGGCAAGCATCTGAGCCGGCTTGCAGAGCTCGATTACAACATGAAGACCGGCCGCGTCGACAAGACGCTTGGTCTTGAGCTGTTCTTATTATCGCTTGCTGTATAAGCGGTAATAAGAACAATAAAAAAGTCCTGCTACTCGCCGGAAGCGAGGAGCAGGACTTTCATTTGTTATGTTGATTATGCTTGAGCGCTAAGTGCGTTCAGCTTTTTAGCTAGGCGCGATTTCTTGCGAGCAGCTGCATTTTTATGAATCAGGCCTTTAGTTACAGCTTTATCCAGCTTCTTAGTAGCGTTGATCAGAGCCGCTTTAGCAGCATCTACATCAGTTGCAACCACAGCTAGGTCAGCAGCTTTAACGGCCGTGCGAAGAGCTGATTTTTGCGAAGCGTTCAAAGCGCGGCGTTTCTCGATTGTTTTAACGCGTTTGACAGCGGATTTAATGTTTGGCATTGCATTCACCTCCTGTAAAAAGGGAAATCCCTTTGTAACAACACAACTTGACACAGTGTATCATGGGCAAGCACAAAAAGCAATAGCACAATAAGGATGAATCCGTCAGTCAGGCAAGCTTAGTTACCGCATAATTCATCCTGACCCATCGCACACTAAAGACAAACCGATGGAAGGAGCGCCCTTATACAATGAGCGAGCTTGATCTTCAGAAGTTTAACCCTGGAATTGACTTGGCGCTGGAAGCAAAAGAATTGGCCGAATCCGGAGGGAAGGGACCGGTCCCTGGCGTCACGTCCGACGTCTCCGAGGATGACGGCATTACGATAACGAGGCTGGAAGTGACGACAGAGGAAGGCTCCAGGCTTATGGGCAAAATGATCGGTCATTACGTCACCTTCGAGGTGCCCGAGCTGCGCAAACAGGATACCGGTCTGCAAGACCGCGTCGCAACGAAGCTGGCGCAGGAATTTGCGACATTCCTGGACCGGATCGGGATCAGCAAGACGGCGAAGGTGCTGATCGTCGGCTTGGGCAACTGGAACGTGACGCCGGATGCGCTCGGGCCAATCGTTGTGGAGAACGCGCTTGTGACGCGGCATTTCTTCGAGCTGATGCCTAACGAGGTGGCGCCGGGATACCGCAACGTGAGCGCTGTCGCGCCGGGTGTGCTTGGTATTACAGGCATCGAATCGAGCGATATCGTGCAGGGCATCGTAGACCGGTCGAAGCCTGATCTTATTATCGCCATTGACGCGCTTGCTTCGAAGGCGCTGGAGCGTGTCAACACGACAATTCAAATTGCCGATACCGGCATTCATCCTGGTTCTGGCATCGGCAATAAGCGGCGCGGGCTGACGAAGGAAATTTTGGGCGTGCCCGTTATTGCGATCGGCGTTCCTACCGTGCTTTACGCATCAACAATCGTTAGCAACAGCATTGATCTGATGCGGGAGCATCTGAAGAAGCATGCGAACAATACCGACAACTTCCTCGGATTGCTCGACTCGATTGACGAGAATGAGCGGCTTCAGCTCGTACGGGAGGCGCTCGGTCCGCTGGGGCATGATCTTCTCGTGACGCCGAAAGAGGTTGACCAATTCATCGAGGATATCGGGAATATTGTTGCGAGCGGACTGAATGCTGCGCTCCATGAAGCGGTTGACCAGGACAACGTTGCGGCTTATACGCACTAGGTTGTCTGTGTTACCGAAGACTAGGGTGCATCTGTGATAAGTACCCGATCAATAAATGGATATTTGCAATAAAGCTCCTCCTGCTTTTTCTGCGGGTGGAGTTTTTTGCTTTTTTTGCTTTTTCTGCTAGCGAATAGCTATCAAACTAGCGATTCTATCATTTTTTTCAAATGAACTCTATTAAACTTTCGGTTCTATTAATTCTTACGCATTCATAAAGTGATACTAGCCTCGTGCAAAAGGGAATCCCCGCGATATTGGAGCTTAGGAGGTAAGAAAAACGCAATGAAACGATTAATCATGACGTTCAACCTTGGAAAGAGCAGCCAGCGGCTGCGCCAGCTGCTCGTAACGGCCCGTACCTTTGCCCTGTTGTCCCTAGGATCGATGATCCTTGTCCTTGTTGTAGGAATTGGCGTCATTGTACATGAGAAGACGGCGAGCTCGCCGATCTCGTCGATGAAAGGCTTCGCATCCTCGGTGTCCAGCGGCTTATTCTCAGACATGCTTGCGATGGAGATGCCGGGCACAGGCGAAGCGGATAAGAAGTGGTCCATCACCGGCAGGCAGGCGAGTACGTTCCTTCTCCGAATGCTGACGAATATTAATCCAGCTGACCCGCTTAGCTTGCTGTCAAGTCAATACCCCGGGCTAGGAGGAGATAGTACGGTCATTCTCAGATCGGGATCCGGTACTGGCGATAGTATCGCTTCTGAGGATCACGATACGGTTCCGCCGGAGGGCGATGAGAATCCAGGCAGCGTTGTAGGCGATTCGGATCGGCCTGATCACCCTGCAGGGGACTTGGACACATCGACGGGCGCAGGAGATGGCAGTGCAGATTCCACTTCAGACAATCCAGCGGATGATTCTGATTCGACGTCGTTGCCAGATAGCACGAGTACCGATACGCCAGCAGTGCCTGACAAAGGTACGGAGTCCGATACGGACAATACGCCAAGCACGCAAGAGCCGGCCAAGCCGACAACAGGCGATCGTAATGTCGTCTTCATCTACAGCTCGCACAGTAGAGAATCGTGGTTCCCCGAGGTCAAGAGCAAGAAATACGCAGAATCGCCGGTGAAGAACGTTACGCTGCTCGGCAAACGGCTCGCATCACAGCTCAAGGAATCCGGAATCGGATCGATATCTTCCGGCACAGATTATGCTTCCACGGTTAAAAACTACAATTGGCTCCTATCCTATAAATATTCGAAACAAACAGTCGTGAGCGCGATGGCAAAAGACAAGGAGCTTAGTTATTTCTTCGACATCCACCGTGACTCGCTCCGCCGCAAAAATACGACGATTACGATAGACGGCGTCGCGTATGCCCAGGTGTTCCTCGTCATTGGCCTGGCAAATCCGCATTGGAGTGAGAACGAAGCTCTCGCCAACAAGATTCATGAAGCGCTGGAGAAGAAGTATCCCGGTCTCTCGCGCGGCGTGCTCGGCAAGACGAAGGCCAGCGGGAACGGCGAGTACAATCAATCGCTGTCGCCGCACAGCGTGCTTATCGAGGTCGGCGGTGTAGACAACACGCTTAAGGAGTCGTACCGCACCATTGATGTTCTGGCAAAGGTTATCTCGGACATTTATTGGGATGCTGAGAAAGTATCCGCTTCAAAATAAAATGAGGAACGTAACTGGAAAGGTGAGAATGGAGTATGCGCAAAAATTCGATGAAAATGGTTATCGTCGGGGCGACAGCAGCGCTTGTGGTTATGTTCGGTATCGATCTTGCTTCGAGTGGGATCGAGCGAATCTATGGACCGGTTGACGGCGGCAACGGCGCAACGGCTGTGAATCCGCAGACAAGCATCACATCGAAGCAGCTGCCTGCGGATCCAACCAGCACAGTGGCGGAGCAGGAGCAGCTGCCGGAAAATCAAATTTATATCGTGCCGGAGCGCCGCACCGTGGCGGATGCGCAGCATGGGCGAACCGATGAAGAGGTGCGCCGCGCTTATGAGCGCAAGCTGCAGGAGGAATTGAACAAACGGCTGCCCGGCGTGCCGGATTTGAAGAGCGAATCGACGGTCAACAAGGTCGCAGACGGCACGGCCGGTGTGCTGCAAACGGTATCGTCGAAGGGCATCCGAATGGTCGTTTCATTTTTCGAATCGGTAACGGATTGATGGTATTCCGGCAAACTGATATAATAACAAGAATGATTAGCAATAGAGTTCCTCTGGGGGTTTAGCATGTCGGATGTACGTGAACGGCAAAAGAAAATTAGAAACTTTTCAATTATCGCCCATATTGATCATGGGAAATCAACATTAGCAGACCGGATTCTTGAATTTACTGGTGCGCTCTCCTCGCGTGAAATGCAAGAGCAGGTGCTCGACCAGATGGATCTGGAGCGCGAACGCGGGATTACGATAAAGCTGCAAGCAGTACGACTCGGATATAAAGCCGATGACGGCGAAGAATATATCCTGAACTTGATTGATACGCCAGGACATGTCGACTTCACCTATGAAGTTTCGCGCAGTCTTGCCGCATGCGAAGGCGCGCTGCTCGTCGTTGACGCAGCCCAAGGGATCGAAGCGCAGACGCTTGCGAACGTTTACCTCGCACTCGATAACAACCTGGAAATTATTCCAGTGCTTAACAAGATCGATCTGCCAAGCGCAGAACCTGAGCGCGTAAAGCAAGAGATCGAGGACGTTATCGGACTTGACGCAAGCGATGCAGTGCATGCTTCGGCGAAGGCCGGTATTGGCATTAAGGAGATTTTGGAGCAGGTCGTTACGAAAGTGCCGGCACCTACAGGTGATCCGGACGAGCCTCTTAAAGCGCTTATCTTCGACTCGCACTACGACCCATACAAAGGGGTCATCGTGTATGTGCGTGTTATTGACGGTCATATCAAAGCAGGCAAGAAGATCCGCTTCATGGCGACAGGCGCAGAGTTCGAGGTTATCGAAGTCGGCGCGTTCATGCCGCGAATGGGTATTGTCGACGAGCTGGCTGTCGGCGACGTTGGTTTCGTCGTTGCAGGCATTAAGAACGTGAAGGATACGCGTGTCGGCGATACGATTACCGATGCGAAGAAGCCTGCGCTGGAGGCGCTGCCGGGCTACCGTAAGATCAACCCGATGGTGTTCTGCGGCTTGTATCCGATCGAGACGCAGGATTACAACGATCTGCGCGATGCGCTCGAGAAGCTTGAGCTTAACGATGCATCGCTTCGTTACGAGGCGGAATCGTCCACGGCGCTTGGCTTCGGTTACCGTTGCGGCTTCCTTGGCCTCCTGCATATGGAGATTATTCAAGAGCGGATCGAGCGCGAGTTCAACATTCCGCTCATCACTACAGCGCCAAGCGTTATCTATCGCGTTACGCTGACGAACGGCGAAGTGCTGAATATCGACAACCCGTCCAACTATCCGGAAGTCGGCAAGATCGAGTACGTAGAAGAGCCTTACGTCAAAGCGGCGATTATCGTTCCGAACGACTTTGTCGGCGCGATCATGGAGCTTTGCCAAGGCAAGCGCGGCGAGTTCGTGAACATGGAATATCTCGACACGAACCGCGTAACGCTTACGTACGATATGCCATTGTCCGAGATCGTCTACGACTTCTTCGATCAGCTTAAGTCGAGCACGAAGGGGTACGCGTCGTTCGACTACGAGCTGTCCGGCTACCGCCAATCGAAGCTCGTGAAGATGGACATCATGCTCAACAACGAGATGGTCGATGCTCTATCCGTTATCGTTCACCGCGATCGCGCATACAACCGCGGACGGATTATTTGCGAGAAGCTCAAGGAGCTGATCCCTCGTCAAATGTTCGAGGTTCCGGTACAAGCGTCGATCGGAAACAAAGTTATTTCGCGTGAGACGGTTAAAGCCATGCGGAAGAACGTTCTTGCCAAGTGCTACGGCGGTGACATCAGCCGTAAACGGAAGCTGCTTGATAAGCAGAAGGAAGGTAAGAAACGCATGAAGCAGGTGGGCAGCGTAGAGGTTCCGCAGGAAGCATTCATGGCTGTTCTGAAGATTGACGAAGACTAGGAATAGGACTAGCGCAATGACTAGGACTAGGTCAGGAACTTTTAGTTATCTGAGGGCTGCGCTAGCCTTCGGCCGATAAGGGATTCCGCTCGCTGTTGTAGTCTAGATTCCCCCTGATTTTATTAAACAGTTAGATGTTGGAATCTGCCTACAAAGGCGTGCTACATCTCCTTATCGGCCTACGGCCTGCTTCACCTCATCGCTTTAGTAAAAGGGAGCATAAGAGCTCCCTTGTTTTTATTTCAAGGGAGCATTGGAGGTACAGATAAGAGCTATGCTTACGCACGCGCCGAGGGCGCTTTATATTCATATCCCTTTTTGCACGAACAAGTGCCATTACTGCGATTTCACTTCATACGTGCTGAAGGGGCAGCCGGTCGATGCTTATCTTGATGCCTTGGAGCGGGAGATGGCAATGACCGTGGAGCTGCTGCCGCCGGAAGAGATTCGTACTGTGTTTGTCGGCGGAGGTACGCCGACCGTGCTGACTCCGCCGCAGATGGAGAGGTTCCTTGCGTCGGTGAATCGCTACTTCCCGATTCATCCGGATGCGGAGTTCTCGATGGAAGCGAACCCGGGAACTGTTGACATCGATAAGCTTCACGCCATGAAGGCAGGCGGTGTAAACCGGATCAGCATGGGCGTGCAATCGTTTGACAACGGCTTGCTGGAGCGTATCGGACGTATTCATAACGTCGATGACGTATACCGCAGCATTGAGAACGCGCGATTGGCTGGTTTTAATAACCTGTCGATCGACCTCATGTTCGGTCTTCCGGGGCAAACGGTCGAGCAGCTGTCGGACAGCGTCGCCCGTGCGCTCCAGCTGGAGCTGCCGCATTATTCTTTGTACGGCTTAAAGGTCGAAGAGAACACCTTGTTCCATACTCTGTATGAGCGCAGCGAATTGCCACTGCCTGCAGAAGAGGACGAGCTTGCCATGTATTTGCATCTGATAGACACGCTCAAAGCGGAAGGCTTCCATCATTATGAGATCAGCAATTTTGCCAAGCCTGGTTACGAGAGCAAGCACAACATCACTTACTGGCGCAACGAGCCCTATTACGGACTAGGCGCTGGCGCGCACGGCTATGCGAGAGGCGAGCGGCACGTTAACATTAAAGGCGTCCAGCCATTCATTGATGCTTCATTAATTAGATTGCCGCGACTTGAGACGAATCCGGTGCCGGAGCGTGAAGCGATGGAGGACTTCATGATGGTCGGCCTTCGGATGCTGGAAGGCGTATGCAATGATGATTTTGCGCTGCAGTTCTCGGGGCTGACGATGGAGAGTGAATTTGGTCAACGGCTTGAGACGGTGCTTGCACAAGGGCTGCTGGAACGTACAGAAGAGCGCGGTGGCGGTTACCGGCTGTCGAAGAAGGGCATTCCGCTCGGGAATGAAGTTTTCGGCGCGTTTATTGGCGAATAAGGTGTGAATTTCGTTTCAATTAGTACTTGTGAACCAAACATTGATGTTGTATATTTATTCGTATTAATGTTGGAAATATAATTTCGGAGCAAGGGTGGAGGCGAGTGCGAGTGCAAGCGTTGCAAGCGGTATGCAGAAAGGCGACCGAAGACGATGTTGAAGTGCTAGTGGATTTAATAGCAGGTTACGCCGAGAAAGGAATTATGCTGCCGCGATCACGCGATGTGCTGAAGCGCCAGATCGATACATTCGTTGTAGCTGAAGTTGGAAGCGAGGTCGTCGGCTGCGGTTCTCTAACTCAGCTTGGAGCCGATCTTGTTGAAATTCGCTCGCTCGGCATTTCCGAAGGCTACAAAGGACTTGGTATTGGCAGTAAGCTCGTCGATCAGCTGATCTTTGAAGCAAGAGAGCAGCAAATTCCGAAGATAATGGCACTGACCTATGAAGTCCGCTTTTTCGAGAAAAACGGCTTTACGGTAGTGAATAAAGAGATCTTCCCAGAGAAAGTATGGACGGATTGTATTCACTGCGCGAAACAGCATGCGTGTGATGAAATCGCTGTACTGAAGATGCTGGATTAACGTACACAAAATGTACGTTTTGTAGATGTCCCGAAAATGCCAAACTGGCTTGACAATCGATAAGTCGGTTTGGTATTTTTGTATTAATGATTAGCACTCAACGATAACGAGTGCTAACGATGTGTCGATAACGAAATTGGAGGGACTGCGATGTTAACTGAACGGCAGCGAATGATATTGAACGTCATTATTGATGATTATATCCGCTCGGCGGAGCCTATAGGTTCTCGCAGTATTTCGAAACGAAGCGACATCAGCTTCTCGCCGGCAACGATCCGGAATGAGATGGCTGATTTGGAGGAACTCGGTTTTCTAGAGCAGCCCCATACGTCAGCAGGGCGAATCCCATCCATTAAAGGTTACCGGTACTACGTTGATCATCTTGTCCGATTGGGCGAGGTGAACGATCATGATGTACAGAAGGTTCGTTCTTACTTCACGGAGAAGATGAACCAGATGGAGCAGATCATTCAGCATGCTGCAAGTATTTTGTCCAACTTGACGAACTATACGAGCATTGTGCTGGGACCCGAGACGTTTGCAAATTCGCTGAAGCATTTTCAATTGGTGCCGATCAGCGATGACACGGCGGTGGCGATCATTGTGACGAGCACCGGCCATGTCGAGAACCGCACCATTTCCATTCCGGCTGATATGAGCATGGATGAAATGCAGCAGGCTGTTAATATTTTGAATGCGAAATTGATCGGCGTGCCGATGGTAAGGCTGAAGTCGAAGCTTTATTCTGAGGTTGGCCAAGAGCTTGGGCGTTATGCGGACCAATGCGAACGGCTGCTTGGGGTATTGGATGATGCGCTGAAGAGTGAAGACGATCACCGCTTATTCTTTAGCGGTGCGACGAACATGCTGACACAGCCTGAGTTCAAGGATGTCGACAAAGTGAAGACTGTGCTCGACCTGCTCGATGAGACGCCCACGATTATGCAGATGTTCAATTCGCTTCCGAGCGGTATTGCGGTTCGAATTGGAACAGAGAATACTCATGAGGCAATTAACAATTGCAGCTTGATAACAGCGACGTATTCGGCACATGGGCAGCAGCTTGGCACGATAGGCATACTCGGTCCGACAAGGATGGATTACGGTAAAGTAATAAGCCTGCTCGATCTTTTATCGAAGGATATGGCAGTACTGCTCAGCCGGTGGTACAAGTGACGTATGTAATAGGTAACGTAAGACAGGGATTATTTTCAGGAGGTGCACGCGCTCGTGTCTGTGAATGAACAGCATACAGATGAGGAACATATCAATGAAGTGAATAGCGCTTCTGTAGATGAAAAGGAAGTGCCAGCAGAGGAAACGGCTCAGAACGAAGAAGCAAGTGCAGAGGATTCCCGTATCGCCGAGCTCACGAAGCTTGCGGATGAGAATCAGCAGCGTTACTTACGCGCACAAGCGGACTTCGATAACTTCCGCCGCCGTACGATGAAGGAGAAGGAAGATCTCGCCCAATATGCTTCGATGAAGCTGATCAGCCAGCTCTTGCCGGTTGTTGACAACTTCGGACGCGCTGTAGAAGCTGCGAAGAGCGGCGGCGACGTCGAATCGTTCTCCAAAGGCGTAGACATGATCTTCCGCCAATTCGAGCAAGTGCTTGAAGCTGAAGGCCTCAAAGCCATGGATGTTGTTGGCGAGCCGTTCAATCCTGATTTCCACCAAGCGATTATGCAAGTGGAGTCCGATGAGCATGAAGAAGGCATCGTCGTGGAAGAAGTGCAAAAGGGTTATGTGCTGAAGGATAAAGTGCTGCGTCCCGCCATGGTGAAAGTGAGCGGTTAACGTTCAGTTGCCTATATACTTAAAATTTGTAATAGAAAGCCTAAGGAGGAAATTCAATTATGAGTAAAGTAATCGGTATTGACCTTGGAACAACAAACTCATGCGTAGCGGTAATGGAAGGCGGCGAAGCTGTCGTAATCCCGAATCCGGAAGGCAATCGTACAACACCGTCGGTTGTTGGCTTCAAGAAAGACGGCGAGCGTGTTGTCGGTGAAGCGGCTAAACGCCAAGCGATCACGAATCCGGACCGTACGATTAGCTCCATCAAGCGTCACATGGGTACTAACCATAAAGAAGTAATCGACGGTAAAGACTACTCGGCGCAAGAAATTTCCGCAATCATCCTGCAAAAGCTGAAAGCAGACGCTGAAGCATACCTTGGTCAAACGGTAACACAAGCGGTTATTACTGTTCCTGCTTACTTCAACGACAGCCAACGTCAAGCGACGAAGGATGCCGGCAAAATCGCAGGCCTTGAAGTACTTCGTATCGTCAACGAGCCCACTGCAGCAGCGCTTGCATATGGCCTTGAGAAAACAGAAGATCATACGATTCTCGTTTATGACCTTGGCGGCGGTACGTTCGACGTATCGATCCTTGAGCTCGGCGACGGCTTCTTCGAAGTAAAAGCAACTAGCGGTGACAACCGTCTGGGCGGCGATGATTTCGACCAAGTAGTCATCGACTACCTCGTAAGTGAATTCAAGAAAGAGCAAGGCGTAGACCTCTCTAAAGATAAAGCAGCTGTACAACGTCTGAAAGACGCAGCAGAGAAAGCGAAGAAGGAACTGTCCGGTATGGTTACTTCGACGATCTCCCTGCCGTTCATCACAATGGCTGACGGCGTACCGCAGCATTTGGAAATGAGCCTGACTCGTGCAAAGTTTGAAGAGCTGTCCGCAGCGCTTGTTGAGCGTACACTTGGACCAACTCGCCAAGCACTTAGCGATGCTGGCATGTCCCCAAGCGACATCGACAAAGTCGTTCTTGTCGGCGGATCGACTCGTATCCCGGCTGTTCAAGAAGCAGTTAAGAAGCTGATCGGCAAAGACCCGCACAAAGGCGTTAACCCGGATGAGGTTGTAGCTCTTGGTGCAGCAGTTCAAGCAGGCGTACTGACTGGCGATGTGAAGGACGTTGTATTGCTCGACGTAACTCCATTGTCCCTTGGTATCGAAACAGCGGGCGGCGTGTTCACGAAGATGATCGACCGCAACACGACGATTCCAACAAGCAAATCGCAAGTGTACTCCACTTATGCGGACAATCAGCCTAGCGTAGAGATTCACGTGCTGCAAGGCGAGCGTCAAATGGCTGCCGGCAACAAAACACTCGGACGCTTCACGCTTGGTGACATTCCATTGGCGCCGCGCGGCGTACCGCAAATCGAAGTCACTTTCGATATCGACGCGAACGGTATCGTTAACGTATCGGCCCTTGATAAAGGCACTGGCAAGAGCCAGAAGATCACGATCACTTCCTCCGGCGGCTTGTCCGAAGAAGAAATCGATCGCATGATGAAAGACGCTGAGCTTAACGCGGAAGAAGATCGCAAACGCCGTGAGCTTGTTGAAGCGAAGAACAGCGCTGACCAGCTCGTGTACACAGTTGACAAGACGATCAAAGATCTTGGCGATAAAGTAGACGCAGGCGAGATTGCAAAAGCGAACGAAGCGAAAGAGAAAGTTACTGCAGCGCTGGCAACAGACGATGTAGAGCAAATCAAAGCCGCTTCTGACGAGTTGACTGAAATTATGCAGCAGCTGTCGATGAAGCTGTATGAGCAAGCTGGCGCAGCAGGCGGCGCTGAAGGCGCAGGTCCTGAAGCAGGCGAAGCAAAAGGCAGAGATAACGTAGTTGACGCTGATTACGAAGTTGTTGACGATAAGAAATAAGTAAGGCTGATTCGTGTAAACGGTGCGCCGTCCGAGAAAATTTTGGACGGCGCAGCCGTTTCTTGCTATGTCATGAATTAATGAGAGTTGAATCATGGCAAAGTTGTTTTAACTTGGGAGAGAGAAATCAGCGATTATACGGATACAGAAGGGGTGACGGTTTTGGCAGACAAGCGTGATTTTTACGAGGTGCTTGGAGTTGAGAAGAGTGCTTCGGATGATGATATTAAAAAAGCATACCGTAAGATGGCACGCCAATACCATCCGGACGTGAATAAAGCGGCGGATGCGGAAAGCAAGTTCAAGGAAGTGAAGGAAGCGTATGACGTCCTGAGCGATGAGGGGAAACGTTCGCAGTACGACCGTTTCGGCCATGTCGATCCGAACCAAGGCTTCGGAGGCGGCGGCGGTGCTGACTTCGGCGGCGGCTTCGGCGATATCTTTGATATGTTCTTCGGCGGAGGTGGCGGCGGTCGCCGTGATCCGAACGCGCCTCAGCGAGGCAACGATCTTCAATATACGATGACGATCGAGTTCAAGGAAGCTGTGTTCGGCAAGGAGACGGAGATTACGATTCCTCGTACCGAGAACTGCGACACTTGCGTGGGCTCGGGCGCTAAGCCTGGCACGAAGCCGGAAACTTGCTCGACATGCCGTGGTACAGGCCAGCAAGAGGTTGTTCAGAATACGCCGTTCGGCCGTATGGTGAACCGCCGCGCTTGTTCGTCATGTAGCGGAACAGGCAAGATCATTAAAGAGAAATGCACGACCTGCCACGGCGCAGGCAAAGTGAAGAAGCAGCGCAAGATCAACGTGAAGATTCCTGCCGGCGTAGATGAAGGCGCACAAATCCGCCTCAGCGGCGAAGGCGAGGGCGGTACGCGCGGAGGCCCATCCGGCGACCTGTATATCGTCATTCGCGTGAAGGCACATGACTTCTTCGAGCGTGACAACGATGATATCTATTGTGAGGTTCCACTGAACTTCGCACAGGCAGCGCTTGGCGACGAGATTGAAATCCCGACGCTGACGGAGAAAGTAAAGCTGAAGATTCCTGCAGGCACACAGACGGGTACCTTCTTCCGCCTGAAGGGCAAGGGTGTACCTCGTCTGCGCGGTTACGGTCAAGGCGACCAGCATGTGAAGGTGACTGTCGTAACGCCAACGAACATGAGCGAAGAGCAGAAGGAACTGCTGCGTCAGTTCGCCGGCGTAGGCACGCCAGCGGGCGAAGTGCAGCATGAGCACCACGAATCGATCTTCGATAAGATGAAGAAAGCATTCCGCGGCGAATAATCGGCAATTAGTCAGCATAAGAACGAAACCATTGGTCTATGCTAACCTTCGTGTCCAACTCATATTGAACATGGAGGAGCAAGTATGCCCAATAAGGATCAAGACCTTGAAAAAGTGAATTTTGCCGAGCTGCCGATAGGGAAGAATGAAGACGTCGAGTTCTCTGAAGAGCTCGCTGACGAAGCAGATCGAGTTGCGCAGCAACGTGCTTCCGAAGCGGATGCCAGAGCTGAGAAATCCTAAGGAGCGTGACGTGCCGAGATGACCGCGACAATTCACGCGACGTTCCAGGACAGTGATGGCGCGAGGGAAGCGCAAGCGAAGCTGCAGTACCTCCGTGTACAGCAGGTGAACGATGGTGCTGATGACGCTTCGTTCACGGCTACCGTTGGCGATGAGCTCATCGAACGGACGATTCATCTGATCGAGCAGACCGGTGGAACAGCGATGATTTAATTTGGAAAATGCAGTATGGATGCCTCCTGATGCGGATCACGCATGTAGGGGGCATCTTTTTTTATGAATATACATGCGCTTACAATTGTGGCACAATAGACGATGGGTTCAGTTTTGTGCTCGGGCACAATGATTAGGGGAGGAGCAACGAAATGCCAGTTAACTTTTACAATAACACACAGGTTTATCCCGAATGGAGCGAGCTTAGCCACTACGGAATTAACCATCTGAAGGTCGGAGATATCGTCAAGCTGCACTATCATGACGCCAATGAATATTGGATTATTATTAGCGGCAGAGGCACTTGCACGACAGAAGGCGATCCCTACGAAATCGGTCCTGGCGACATGGTCCTGACCAAGCGGGGCGACGAGCACTCCTTGGTCGTTACGGAGGAAATGGTTGCTGTATATATTTATGGAATTATGCCGGAAGGCGGACGGGTCGGGTATTTATTCAAAGGAGTTGACGACGTAAAATGACGCTTCGAATCATTCAAGTTGGTCTTGGCATGCATGGCTTCGGAGTCGCGCAAGCTTTCGTCAAGCAGTCGCAGGACTTCGATTATGCTGGCGTGGTAGAGATTAATCCAGCCCGGCTGAAAGAATGTGGCGCCACGCTTGGCGTATCCGAAGAACTCTGTTTTACGGACTACAAGGAAGCGTTCGCGACACTTACGGCAGATGCCGTCTTCGTTACGGCAGCGTCCCCATATCATTATGCGATCTGTAAAGCAGCGCTTGAGCAAGGGTTGCATGTGCTGGTTGAAAAGCCGTTCGTGCTCGATATTAAGGAAGGCTGCGAGCTCGTTGATCTAGCGAAAGAGAAGCAGCTGATCTTGATGGTCAGCCAGAATTATCGCTACCAGAACCATGTGCTATCGCTCAAGAGCGCGATCGGGGAAGTAGGCAAGCCGCTATTCGTACAAGCGCAGTTCTTCTATGACCACTTCGGCAAAGATTATCAACAGGTCATGGACAACTTCATGCTGCTCGAGATGGCGGTCCACCATATTGATATGATCCGCTACTTGTTTAATACGAATATCCGCACGGTGTCAGGGAAGACGTGGAACATCGAAGGCAGCATGTACAATGGTCATCCGAACGTACAGGCTAGTATGGAGCTGGACAACGGTATGCCGGTGTTTTATCTGGGCAGTCTCGTATCCAAAGGGCTGTCGTCGCCGTGGGAAGGCGAATGGCGAATTCAATGCCAAGACGGCTCCGTCCACTTAGGGGATCTTGGCCAAGGCTATGGCGTCTATATCGTGGATCAGCAGCAGAATAAGCGATATATCTCCTATGAGGACGGCCCGCTGCCGGACTCGAAGCAAGGCATTCACAGCGTGCTGGCTGAGTTCGCTGCACGGATTCAGGATGGCGCTGAGCCGACCTTGTCCGGTCGCGATAACTTGCACACGCTGGCGGCGCTTATCGCTTTCGCGGATTCTTCGGAGAGCGGTGTCGTCAAGAACCCGGAAAGCTACATCGTAACGAACTGATTTGTGCATCATACGCCCTAAACAAGTCTCTTCGCACCGGATGCTGAAGAGGCTTGTTTTTGTATGTGGGAGCTGATTTTGCTTGGAAGCGTGTAACAGTGTAAAATAGAAGCAATATACACCAAACTAGTGGTAAATTCAGGGGGACATATTCAAGTGAAATGGAATGAAATAACGATCTCGACAACGGAAGAAGCGATCGAGATGATATCTAACTTCTTGCATGAAATGGATGCCGACGGCGTATCCATTGAAGAATCAGGCACTCTTAATAAAGAAAGAGACACTTCCCTCGGCCAGTGGTACGAGCATCCATTGAACGATATTCCGGAAGGACAGGCGGTCATTAAAGGATATTTCTCGGAGCTGGATTCGGACGTGGACGCGTTAGTGACAATGCTGACGGCCCGTATTGATGAGCTGCGCGAATTCGATATTGAGCCAGGTGAATACACGATTACGAAAGCGATGGTCGACGAAGAGGACTGGGCTAATGCATGGAAGCAGTATTTCAAGCCAATTCGTGTATCTGAACGTTTGACGATTAAACCGACATGGGAAGAATACGCTCCTTCGCCGGATGAGCGTATTATTGAGCTTGATCCTGGCATGGCATTCGGTACAGGCACGCACCCTACGACAGCATTATGCTTGCGCACGTTGGAATCGGTCATCAAAGGCGATGAGGAAGTCATCGACGTTGGTACAGGCTCCGGTATTCTCGCAATTGGCGCGATGCTGCTTGGCGCACGCCGAGTGCTGGCGCTTGACCTAGATCCGATCTCGGTTACTTCTGCAACGGAGAATACCCGTCTTAACAACCTGCAAGGCGATATTCAAGTGTACTTGAGCGACTTGCTTGGCGTCTTGAACAGCGATCAGAAGCTGAATGTTACGGTTCCTGTCGATGTTGTCGTGGCGAATATTTTGGCAGAGATCATTCTGCTGTTCATTGACGACGTGTATGCAGCGTTGAAGCCTGGCGGTACCTATATCGCATCGGGAATTTGGAAGAACAAAGAAGAAGCGGTTGAGCAAGGCTTGCAAGTAGCTGGGTTTACGATTATCGACCGTCAGCGCGACCAAGATTGGATTGCATTCGTTGCGAAGAAACCAGAATAAGCGGGGAAATTGTTCGACGTTTCCGTTGCTTATATCCTGAGGAGGAAGATAATCGGTGTCGGATTTGTTATGGTACCCATTAAACGATTTACCGTTTGTTTTTCTTGTTATTATGATCGCCTTCACGGCTCATGAATTCGCGCATGCGTATTTTGCTTATCTATTCGGAGATCGGACCGCGTACGATGCCGGGCGTGTAACGCTCAATCCGCGCGCGCATCTCGATATGATGGGAACAATCCTCATTCTAATTGCTGGCTTCGGCTGGGCAAGACCAGTACCAGTCAATCGGGGACGCTTCAAGCATCCTCGGTTGATGGGAATTGTCGTCTCGGCTGTGGGACCGCTTAGCAACTTGCTGCTCTCCGCAATCGGCATTCTGGCTGTATATGTTCTTAACGAGACGGGTTTGCTGGATGCGGGCTCGATCGGCGTTCACCGCGCGATCGTTCATTTCTTACACTATCTGATTACGCTCAACATCGTGCTCTTCATCTTTAACCTTATTCCGGTTCCGCCTCTTGACGGCTATCGCATCATTCAAGATGTTGTACCGACGTCGCTGCGAATTCGAATGGATCAGAACGCGCATTGGGGTATCTTTATTTTCCTCCTTATCGTGTTCATTCCGCCGCTTCGCGCTGCAACGCTTGATCCGTTGTTTATGTACTCGAATAATATCATTTCCGGAATCATCGATTTCTTCGACTTGTTCTTCAAGCAAGTGGATTGGCAGCAGTTTGACAACGATTTCCTTAAGTAATTAGCGGCTTGGAAAATGTTTGACCTCCCTAGCAAAGGTACGCCAAAACGTGTATCATGTAGGTTGGAGTTTTTCGTGAGGGGATATCCGTTTCGTCCTCGATTTGCAATTTGGAGTAGAGAGGTTTGACCCATGCAACGTTATTTTGTACTACCTGCGCAGCTGCAGGACAATCGCGTCGTGCTCACAGGTGACGATGCCCATCACGTCGTACGCGTGATGCGGATGGAAGCAGGAGATAGCATCATTGTAAGCGACGGACAGTCGCGAGTCGCTGAAGCGGTCATTCGCACGCTCTCGCCGAGCCATGTAGAGGCCGAAGTATCGGAGTGGCTGCAAGATAGCAGCGAGCCGCTTTGGTCCGTCACCGTCGCGCAAAGCTTGCCTAAGGGCGATAAAATGGAAATTGTCATTCAGAAGGGAACCGAAATCGGCGCAGTCAGCTTCGTGCCGTTTCAGTCTCAGCGGATGATTGTTCAATATGATGCCAAGAAGGAAGTCAAACGTCTGGAGCGTTGGGGCAAAATCGCGAAGGAAGCGGCGGAGCAGGCACATCGCAGCCGAATTCCGGCCATTGAAGCAGTAGCTTCGTGGAAACAGCTGATTGCGCTTATTAAGGCTTATGATTTGGCTTTGTTCTGTTATGAAAAGGAAGGCGGCGGCCTCGGCTTGCGGGATGCGATATCCGCGCAGCGGGCACGTCACAGCTGGGGCAGCGAAGAGCGCAAAATATTGCTCATCGTTGGACCCGAAGGCGGCTTCACGGAACGTGAAGCTGGCGAAGCAGAGGAAGCCGGCGCAGTGATCGTCGGCCTAGGCAAGCGAATCTTACGCACGGAAACGGCTGCGATGGTTGGACTCGCCTGCCTCATGTATGAATCCGGAGAAATGGGAGGCGTTTAACAACTATGCCATCAGTTGCTTTTTACACACTTGGATGCAAAGTTAACTTTTATGATACAGAAGCGGTTTGGCAGCTGTTTAAGAACGAAGGCTACGAGCAGGTTGACTTCGAAACGACGACAGCTGATGTTTATTTGATTAATACTTGTACGGTTACGAATACGGGGGATAAGAAGAGCAGACAAATTATTCGCCGTGCGATTCGCCGTAACCCTGACGCGATTATCGCGGTTACGGGCTGCTATGCCCAGACTTCGCCTGCCGAAATTCTTGCGATTGAAGGCGTTGACCTCGTAATCGGAACACAGGACCGTGACAAGCTGATGACGTACATCGCGGATCTGCATAAAGAGCGTAAACCGGTGAACGCCGTTCGCAACATTATGAAGACACGGGAGTTCGAAGAGCTCGATGTGCCTGATTTTGCAGAGCGTACGCGTGCATTCCTGAAGATTCAAGAAGGCTGCAACAACTTCTGCACCTTCTGTATTATTCCATGGTCGCGCGGGTTGTCCCGCAGCCGTGATCCGCAAAGCGTCTTGAACCAGGCTCGCCAGCTCGTGGATGCGGGTTATAAGGAAATCGTCCTGACAGGCATTCATACCGGCGGTTATGGTGATGATATGGAGAACTATAAATTATCGAACTTGATCTGGGATCTAGATGCGATCGAAGGCCTCGAGCGTATTCGAATCAGCTCCATCGAAGCGAGTCAGATTGATGAAGATATGATTGACGTATTGAATCGTTCAAGCAAAATGTGCCGTCATCTCCATATTCCGCTGCAAGCAGGCGACACCAGCGTGCTGAAGCGGATGCGCAGAAAGTACACAACCGAAGAGTTCGCCGAGAAAATCAAGCTGCTGCACGAGGCGATGCCTGGTGTAGCGATTACAACAGACGTGATCGTCGGTTTCCCAGGCGAGACGGATGAAATGTTCGAGAACGGCTTCAAATTCATGGAAGAGATGAATTTTGCCGAGATGCATGTGTTCCCGTATTCCAAGCGTACAGGTACGCCTGCTGCGCGTATGGAAGATCAGATTGATGATGAAGTGAAGAACGAGCGCGTTCATAAGCTGATTGATCTCTCCGAGCGGATGCAGCTTGAATATGCGAAGAAATATGTCGGTGAAGTGCTTGATATCATTCCGGAGCGCGAGCACAAGGGCTCGGAAGGTTCCGGACTTATCATGGGCTACTCGGACAACTACATTCAAGTTGTGTTCGAGGGCTCAGTAGAGCTAATCGGCGAGCTGTGCCGCGTGAAAATTACAGAAGCTGGCGTTAACGAGTGCAGAGGACAGCTCCTGCGCGTCCTTGATGCGAAGACTGCTGGTACTGCTTTGCCGCAAGCGATGCAGGCGTAATTTTCCAAAGAGAAACAGTAAACTTGATGCAAGGATTCTTAAGCTGTCCGCTAAAGGGCTGCGTGAGAATCCTTGCTCTACATAAGAGCCATTTCAGGAAAATGCGTAGAGGGGAACGAACGGGATGAAAGAAATTTCAGCAGGTGGAGTTGTGTTCCGCAAGCATGAAGGTGCGCTGCAGATTCAGTTGATTCAGGATCGCTACGGCAAAATCTCGTTGCCGAAGGGCAAGATGGAGGCCGGCGAAACCGTCGAGCAGACCGCGCTGCGCGAAATTGTAGAAGAGACGGGCATGGAAGGCGTCATTATTGCGCCGATTGACCAGATTAAATACAAATACAATCACGAATCTAAAGGACTTGTGGATAAAGAAGTCCACTATTATCTCGTGGAGGCAGTCGGCGGCAAGCTGCAGGCACAGGTCGAGGAAATTCGCGGCGTGGAATGGTTCGAGCCATCCGAGGCATGGAGACGGCAGAAACAGTCAGGTTATAACAATAATGACCGCATTGTGGCCGGTGCGCTGCGGTTGCTGGGGATTAGTGTGTAGGTGGCGGACGAGTAGACCAGCTGCATCCGTGGACAAAGCGGGTTAGCGCTTCGGCGGCCGGGATACACATTGGCGGGAAATCGCCGCAATCAGCACAAGAAGATTCCTGAGGGATCTTCTTGTCACCAGCTCAAGCTGAAGTTAGCTTCCGCAACCTTGGAAGATAACAGAGAGGCAGCGCCAGCAGTGAGCTGAGCACGTTGAACAACGTCTGCGCGTGGGCGATTTGCCCTGCTGGCGATGGTGTGAGCCAAGCCGCCGCCGCGCCGAGCTCGGCAGCGAAAGGCGCGAACAGCGCAGCTCCGCCGACGTTGAGCAGCACATGCGACAGCGCCACGAACCGCCCGGCGCGCGTGCCGCCAAGCGCCGCGATGACGGCGGTCACGCAGGTGCCGACGTTCGCGCCGAGTACGATGGCGATGCCGATCGGAAGCGGCATCGCGCCAGACTGGGCGAGGCCCATGACGATGCCGATGACGGCGGCACTGCTGTGCACCATGGCGGTCAGTACGATTCCCGCCGCCATCCCCCACAGCACGCTAACCTCGGCCCGCGCGAGGAATTCGTGGAAGAACTTCGTCGACTGCACGGCAGGCGCGACGGATTGCATAAGCCCAATGCCGATGAGCAGCAAGGCGAAGCCGCCGAGGACGACACTCAGGCTGCGCACTGGCAGCAAGTAGCGGCGAAGCCCCTTCCTGCCTCTGCCAAGCCAAGGTCCTAGTCCAAGCTCGCCGAAGATGACGGTCGTGAGCCATAACCCGAGCGCTAGCAGAAGCAGCGGCCAGCCAAGCCGGTTCAAGTTCATCCCGATGAGCTCGGTCGTCAAGCAAGTGCCGATATTGGTGCCTAGAATGAGGCCAAGCGTACGCGGGAAAGTAAGCAAGCCAGCGTTGACGAGCCCAATTGCGATAACGGTAACGGCTGTGCTGCTCTGCAGTACAGCCGTTGTTGCTGTCCCGACGAGCAAGCCCCGCAGCGGCGTGGAAGTAAACTTTTGCAGCACAAATTGCAGTCGGTTGCCCACGGATCGCTGAAGCGCAAGCTCCATTGCTCGCATGCCGAGCAGGAATAGGATAAAGCCGATTATAATCGGAATGATGATTGTACTGAGCATTGCACTCATTCTCCTTTCGTACCACATCTCAAAGGTTGAATATAAATACATATGCTAGGCGCAGGACGAGCATGACAAGCATCATCAAGCTAGATGCAAGAGGAAAAGGTGGAGATAGAATTGGAACGGGCAAAAGCGATTTTACAGCGTGATCGCAAAAAAAGATTGGAAGCCGGGCACCCTTGGGTGTTCGCAAGCGAGATCAATCGGGTGGATGGCGAAGCATCGCCGGGCGATTTGGTTGACCTCGTGACACATCAAGGACGCTATCTGGCAACGGGCTATTGGAACCCACGCTCGCAGATTACGGTACGCGTCGTCTCCTATAAACCAATCGAGTCGATGGACAAAGCATTCTTCGTTGAACGATTCAGCCAGTGCTCGCAGCACCGCAGCCGTTTCGTACAAGGCAGTGATTGCCGTCTGGTGTATGGAGAGGCGGATTTCCTGCCGGGGCTCATTGTTGATCGCTTCGGCGGCGTACTCGTTGTCCAGCTGCTCACACTCGGGATGGATGCGCGCCGTGATGATATTATTGCGGCACTTGTCCAAGTGTTCGCGCCGCAAGGGATCTATGAGCGCAGCGACGTGTCGGTGAGAGAGCTGGAAGGGTTGGAGCAACGGACAGGCGTTCTTTACGGCGATTGCCCGAGGATCGTAGAGATCATCGAGAATGGATTGAAGATGGAAGTCGATATCGTGGAAGGGCAGAAGACCGGCTATTTCTTCGACCAGCGAGAGAACCGGGCGTCAATTGCACCGCTTATGCTCGGTTGGGGTTCGCGCAGCGGGATTAAGCTGTCTCCGGTGCCGACAGACGATGCCACAGAGGCAAAAGCGGCGCAGTCGGATGACACCGGCACGATCGCAACGTTAATCGAAGAGAAGCTCGTCCCCGTCAATGCGAATGGTAAAATCGTCACGTTCCCATACTGGGATGGCGCAACGGTGCTGGAATGCTTCGCGCATACGGGCAGCTTCACGCTCCATGCGTGTAAGTATGGTGCGAAGAAGGTGACTTGCCTGGACGTATCCGAGCATGCAATCGAGACCGCTCGCAGCAACGTCATTCGCAATGGGTTCGAAGATCGGGTAGAGTTTGTCGTTGCAGATGCGTTCGAGTATCTTCGCAAACAAGTAAAGGGAATCGATGAACGCCAAGATCGCGCGGCAGGTAAAGGTGATACCTCGAAGCCATTGAGCGATGCAGGTCGGAAATGGGACGTTGTCATCCTGGACCCGCCGGCATTCACGAAGTCGAGAAGCGCAATTGAAGGCGCGGTCAGAGGCTACAAAGATATAAACCTTCACGGGCTGAAGCTCGTCAATGAAGGCGGATATCTCGTAACCGCGAGCTGCTCCTATCATATGCGTCCAGACTTGTTCCTTGAGACGATCCAAGCTGCAGCGATAGACGCTGGCAAGACGCTCCGTCTCATCGAATGGCGCGCAGCTGGCAAGGATCACCCGCAAATCGTCGGCGTGAACGAGGGCCATTATTTGAAGTTTGGCATATTTGAAGTGCGCAGCCGCTAGAATGCGAACCGCATGTAATAAAGATGATGAAGGAGTGCAGGCTGGAAACAGCTGATGCACTTCTTTTTTGTTTTGCTGAGAGACGAAACTTTCGAAGTCGGAGCTTCCCATCAGTCAGGCAACCCGATGCTGATAACTCTGATTGTTACGATTGGGGCCATTATTATTGGCATGTTCGTTTGGATGATCGTTAAGCGACATAAGAGATGATTGTGATGAATGCAAAGGCAATTGCCAGAAACATAAAAAGAGCCTTCCAGCGAAAGCCATACGGCTTCGATCTGGAGGGCTCTTCTCTATTGTCATATACGTGCCTTGGCAGCATCGTATTCGGTTTGTACCTTTATCGCACTTGCGCTGCGCGTCTTCATAATGATCTTCCGGATGCTCTCGCCGGACAAATGATATTGCCGCTCAAGCTCCTGCACGGAGCTTCCACTCACATAGTGCTGGAAAATCTCATCATTACGCCGCTTAATCATAATCCGAGATCCGCTCTTCTCGCCCCATGCGGCACGTTCGTTGTGCGGCTTCGGGATATAGAGCAGTTCTCCTTGAATGTAAGATTGAAGCTCTTTCAGCAGATTAGGGGGAAGCACATCTTTTCCATTTTTGTAGTTCAAGGTAAACCTCCTTGTTCATATCGCCTGCTGCAACATCACCGAAAGTCGAGATTACCATGTCGTACACCTCCTCTTATTAAAATAGAAAAAACACGATCACACTGGCGAAATCGTGCTTCATGAAATCAGTATAATTGAAAACGGAGCTAGCCGTCATCCTTTTTTTGGTAGATGAGGGAGGCATCGCAGCCTCCCTCTGAAGACGACTTCCGCTGTTAGGCGGAAATCACCTCGTGTTGGTTGATCAATTGGATCATCTCCTTTCGCGAAGATTCGTCGGGCCCGACATCTATATTAAGCCATACCAAGAGAGCCGCCAGCAAGCGAAAGAACGGCTATAATCATTTGTTACGCTGGCTAATACCTCCATTGTACTATTTACCTTATCCAAATAAGAACAAATGTTTGTGTCAATGGGTGAAATGAGTGGAATGCCTATGGTAGAATAATAGAATCGAATATGGGAGAGAGGTGGGCAGGTCATGACGCTACGCTTTGTAATCGGCCGCTCAGGCTCAGGCAAGACGCACCATTGTCTAGACGAGATTAGACAGCAGGTACTGGCGCAGCCAGAAGGACCACCTATCGTTATTTTGGTGCCGGAGCAGGCGACATTCCAGACGGAATACGAGCTGCTGAATCATTCGGAGCTTAGAGGCAGCATACGGGCGCAAGCGCTCAGCTTCCGGCGTCTGTCGTTCCGCATCATGCAGGAGACCGGCGGCACTGCACTCATTCCAATCAGCGAGAACGGGAAGAACATGCTGCTGTACAAAATCGTTCATCGTCTCGAGGATCAGCTGCAGCTGTTCCAAGGATCACATACGCAGCACGGTTTCATCGAACGGCTGGGCGAGCTGATGACGGAGTTGAAGCGATATGGCATTGACGCTTCGCAGCTATCGGACTATGCAATTAACAGGCTGCCGCAGAAGAGCAATTCGCTGCTCGGGCGCAAGCTGAACGATCTTAAACAAATCTCCGAAACTCTCGAGCAGGAGCTGGAAGGGCTCTATGTTGATGCCGAGGATTATTTGAGCTGGCTCATTCGCGGTTTTCATCAAGCGCCGTCGATGGCAGGTACGGAAGTTTGGGTGGACGGGTTCCATGGCTTTACCCCGAAGGAATTTGACGCCCTCGCATCGCTAATGAAGCACAGCAAAGCGATGACGATTACGCTGTGCCTCGATAAGCTCTACGAGCTAGGCGAGCAGCCGCATGAGCTGGACTTGTTCCATCCGACTGCAGAGACGTATATGAAGCTGAGAGATATAGCGATTACAAACGGCGTGACGATTGAGGAGCCGCTGTTCTTGGAAGGAACGCCATACCGCTTCCGGGAGAACCCCATGCTGGCGCATGTGGAACGGAACTATGGCGGACGGGGAAGACTTACGCTCACCGAAGACGAGCTGCGACATGGCGGCGTCTCGCTTCATGCTGCGGCAGGACGCCGAGCTGAAGTAGAAGCGGTAGCGCGAGATATCGTGCGCAGAGTGCGCGATGAAGGCGCAAGATACCGTGACTTGGCGGTTATGGTGCGCAATGCGCCGGATTACAACGACTATATTAAAGCGGTGTTTGCTGATTATGAAATACCGTATTTTCTCGATCAGAAGAATGCAGCGCTGCACCATCCTTTTGTCGAATTCATTCGTTCGGCATTGGAAATTTCGGTACATGGCTGGAGGTTCGAGGCCGTATTCCGCTGCATTAAGACAGAGCTGCTCATACCAGAGGACGGAAGCTTAACTCGTGAGAGCTTCGACTTGCTTGAGAATTACGCGCTGGCGACAGGGATGAACGGCAACCGCTGGACGACGCTTAGCCAGTGGAAGCCGATGACGCGGGATACACTCGAAGGCGATCCGATAGGCGCAGGCGAGAAAGAGCTGCGAGAGTTCGAAGTTATTATGGCCGCTAGAGAAGCAGTCATACCTGTTATTCGAAAGTTTACGCGCGAGCTGAAGAAGGCAAGCAGTGTAAGGGGGATGTGCGAGGCGCTGTACCGCCTATTCATTGCCATCGAAGCGCCGGATCGGTTAGAGCGTTGGAGCCGCAAGGCAATTGCCAGCGGCAATCCGCTGAAGGCGAGAGAACATCGCCAGCTGTGGGACGGCGTGATGGAGATGCTTGACCAGCTGACAGAAATGACCGGTACGGAAGCGATGCCTGTTGAACTGTTTGCTGGCATGGTGGAGACAGGTCTTGAGAGCTTGAAGCTTGCCTCGGTACCGCCCTCGCTGGACCAAGTGCTGATCGGCAGCATGGATCGGACACGTTCAGGACAAGTGTCGGTGTGCTATCTGCTTGGCGCGAATGACGGCGTCATGCCGCAGCGCATGCAGGAAGACGGTGTACTGACGGAAGCGGAGCGCGAGACGCTTGAATACGGCGGGCTTGTGATGGCGCCAGGCGTACGCCGGAAGCTGCTCGATGAACGTTTTATGATCTACGGAGCACTGACGACGCCGAGTAAGCATCTGTGGATTAGCTGGCCGCTGGCGGATGAGGAAGGGAAGAGCCTGCATCCGTCCGAGGTCATTCGGCATTTGAAAAATTTGCTCCCAGGCTTGCAGGAAGCAGGCATTGCAGGAGAGCCGATTCCGAGCATGCCGGAGCCTGAGCAGCAAGCCTTCATGGCGCATTCGGAGCGGACATTGTCCTATCTGATTACACAGCTGCGCATCTGGAAGCATGGCGGCGAGATTGCTCCGATCTGGTGGGAGGCGTACAACTGGTTCGCTGTCCGCCCGCAATGGCAGGACAAGCTGCAACGACTGGCAGCATCGCTTCAATACAGCAATGAAGAAGTGACGCTGTCGGGTGAGACAGCTGATTTACTCTATGGACGATTGCTGCGCGGCAGCGTGTCGCGGATGGAACGCTTCGTATCTTGTCCGTTTCAGCATTTTGCCATACACGGCTTGCGGCTTCGAGAGAGAGCACTATATAAGCTCGCTGCTCCAGACATTGGTCAGCTCTTCCATGCTGCTCTTAGCCGGCTTACAGAGTCGCTTGGCGACCAGTTCGGCGCATACACCCCGGATCAGCTGCGTCAACTGTCCGCTGAAGTCGTTGGCGAGCTGGCCCAGCGCCTGCAATCGCAAATTCTGTACAGCAGCAGCCGCCATCAATATGTGGCTCGCAAGCTGCGTGACATTATTAGCCAAGCGGCGATTATTCTTAGCGAGCATGCGCGGCGCGCGCAGTTCAAGCCGGTCGGTCTCGAAATCGGCTTTGGTCCGGACGGTCCACTGCCGCCGGTTACGATTCCTCTGTCTGGCGGGAGAACGCTTGAGATGGTCGGCCGAATTGACCGTGTCGATGCTGCGCAGACGACGGACGGCCTTTTGCTGCGTGTCATCGATTACAAGTCCAGCGCCAAGCAGCTGCGGCTTGAGGAGGTTGCCTATGGGATGGCGCTCCAAATGCTGACGTATCTGGACGTCTTGCTGACGCATGCACCGGAGTGGTTAGGTCAACCAGCGAAGGCAGCTGGCGCGTTGTACTTCCATGTACACAACCCAATGCTGTCATCCTCGAATGGCATGCTGCCGGAGAAGGCGCAAACGGAAATATTGAAGCGGTTCAAGCTGAAAGGGCTTGTGCTTGCAGATGAAGAAACGGTCCGAATGATGGATAACACATTAGCTACCGGCTATTCCGAGCTGCTTCCACTCGCGCTCAAGCGCGACGGAGGTTTCTATAGCAGTTCTTCTGTTGTCTCGGACGAGCAATGGGGAACGCTTCGCAAGTCAGTGCGGGGAACGCTGCGCCGAATTGGCGAGCGAATCGCGGGCGGCGACGTATCTATCGCACCTTACCGCCTTGGCGGGAAGACGCCGTGCCAATTCTGTGCCTATAAGCCGGTATGCCATTTCGATCCGTTGATCGAAGGCAACTGCTATACGAAGCTGAACAAGCCGGGCAAAGACGAAGTGTGGGAGCTGCTCGCGTCAGGAGACGACGAGGAGAGTGCTGCTGGTAAACAGCCGAATGTGAATGAGAAGGAGGAGCATGGACAATGACGACGACAGCGACGATAGCTTCGATACCGCCAAAGCCGATTGGAAGCACATGGACAGACGATCAATGGCGCGCCATTGTGACGAGCGGGAGCAACATTCTTGTTGCTGCTGCTGCAGGCTCCGGCAAAACGGCTGTTCTCGTCGAGCGGATCATCCGCAAAATCTCTGCGGACACGGATGTCGACAGACTGCTCGTAGCGACCTTCACCAAAGCGGCTGCCGCGGAAATGAAAGAGCGGATCCGAATCGCGCTTGAGAAGGAGCTAGACAAGAATCCGGGCTCCGATCATCTTCGTAGGCAGCTTGCCCTTATGGGTCGAGCGTCTATTACGACGCTTCATTCCTTCTGTCTTGATGTCATCCGGCGCTATTATTCGTTGATCGGGCTTGATCCGGGCTTTCGCATTGCGAATGAGACGGAAGCGGAATTGCTGCGGATGGACGTGCTCGATGCGTTGTTCGAAGAGCGCTACGAAGCAATAGAGAATGAAGAAGGACAAGCCTTCTATGAGCTAGTCGAACGGTTCGGCGGAGAGCGCGGCGATGAGCCGCTATATGCACTCGTCATGAAGCTCTACAATTTCTCGCAAAGCCATCCTTGGCCGAAGGCATGGCTTCAAGACACGGCTGCAGAATTCCGTGTAAAGGATGCCGAGGAGCTTGGGCGTACCGAGTGGGTGCAGAGCATTGCGGCTGCTGTCAATATGTCGCTGCAAGGCGCGCAGAGCTTGCTCGAACAGGCGATGGACATTACGCGGCTGCCGGCAGGACCTGACGCGTATGCCGAAACCTTCCAGGATGATCTGAATGTCATTCATGCATTGCAGCGCAAGGTGAGCCATGAGCCGTGGGAGACATGGCACGAAGCGTTTACGACAGCGAGCTTCGGCAAGCTGAAGAGCCAGCGCGGGGATGCATGCGACAAAGGGCTGCAGGAGCAGGCGAAGGAGCTGCGCGATTCCGTAAAGAAGCTCATCGCGGATATGACCGATGAGCTGTTCACCCGCACGCCGGAGCAGTTTGCGGCGGAGCTGCTCGAGATGGCGCCGCTCATGGAGACGCTCTCCGGGCTAGCAGACGAATTCGGCAGCCGGTTCGAAGCTGCCAAGCTCGAGAAAGGGCTTATCGATTTTGGCGATATGGAGCACTATTGCTTGCGGATTTTGCGAGACAGCTCATCTACGCCGGCACGGATGGTCCCATCGGCTGCGGCGCTCGAATACCAGCAGCAGTTCCAAGAGGTGCTGCTTGATGAATATCAAGATACGAACATGGTGCAGGAAGCGATAGTTTCCTTAATCGCGAGGCCGGGCAAAGGCAACCGCTTCATGGTTGGCGACGTGAAGCAGAGCATCTACCGGTTCCGACTGGCGGAGCCAGGCTTGTTCCTGCGTAAATATAAAACTTATCTGACTTCTGACGATATGCAAGGCGCGGATGCAGATGCAGATACAGATGCAGCCGACAGCGTTAGTGGGATTGACGAAGAGCAAGAATACGGCGTTCGGATCGATCTGGCGCGTAACTTCCGCAGTCGTCAAGAGGTGGTCGACGGTGTTAACAATGTGTTCCGGGCGATCATGCGCGAGAAGGCAGCGGAGATGGACTATGACCAGCGAGCAGAGCTCGTGTGCGGCGCGTCCTATCCATCTGCGAGCGATGGCGGAGCACCGGAGCGCTATGCAGTAGAGTTTGCGGTTCTCGATAAAGGTGGCAAAAGCTCCGGCGAAACGGATGTCGATGCGGAAGAGAACAGTGAAAGCGAAGTCAGCTCTGATGCAGAGCCGGCTGAAGATTTGCAGACGGTAGAGCTTGAGGCGCGGTGGATTGCTAGCCAAATTCTTAGATTGAAAGGCATGCAGGCAGGTGAAGACGCAGCGTACGAAGAGCCTTTTCAAGTTTATGATGGCAAAAAAGGGCGGAAGCGTCCGCTCGCATGGCGCGACATCGTTATCCTGCTGCGAGCAGACAAGCAATGGGCGCCTACTATTATCGAGGAGCTGCAGCAGCATGGAATTCCGGCCTATGCGGAGCTGAGCAGCGGCTACTTTGAAGCGACTGAAGTAGAGACGATGCTATCGCTGCTGCGTGTCATCGACAATCCTTTTCAAGATATTCCGCTTGCAGGGACGCTTCGTTCGCCGCTTGTCGGATTAACGGGCGAGGAGCTGGCGCTAATCCGCATTGCCGGCGGACGAGTCGCTTATTACGAGGCCGTTCGTCTCGCGGCTGATGATCCCACGATCCCAGAATCGACGCAGCGCAAGCTTGTCAACTTCCTCGCGGCGCTGGAAACATGGCGAGAGGAGGCGCGTCAAGGCGCGCTCGCCGATCTGCTATGGCGCATTTACCGCGAAACCGGCTATTACGATCTCGTCGGCGGAATGACGGGCGGCTTGCAGCGGCAAGCAAATTTGCGTGCGCTGCATGACCGTACGCGCCAATATGAAGCGACGACGCTGCGCGGCTTGTTCCGCTTCCTCCGGTTTATCGACCGGATGCGGGAAAGCGGCGGGGACCTCGGCACGGCAAGAGCGCTGGGCGAACAAGAGGATGTCGTTCGCATCATGTCCATTCACAAGAGCAAGGGGCTTGAGTTCCCGGTCGTGTTCGCAGCAGGGCTTGGCAAGCAGTTTAACAAGCGTGATCTGACGAGCCAGTTCTTAATGCACAAGCAGCTCGGCTTCGGCCCGCGATATGTCGATACGGATCTGCGCGTGAGCTATCCGACGCTGCCGTATCTTGCCATTCGCCAACGGCTTGGCATGGAGACGCTGGCGGAGGAAATGCGGATTCTGTACGTAGCGCTGACGAGACCGAAGGAAAAGATGTTCCTCGTCGGCACCGTTGCCGATGCCGAGAAGCAGCAGCAGCGTTGGGCGTCTGCGCTTGATCGTGAAGGTCAGCTGCCGGACTTCCGCATTGCCGGAGCATCCAAGTTTATTGATTGGCTCGGTCCGCTCGCGATGGAAGCAGGAATTCCGATTGTTGTGCAGCAAGAGGGTGCGGAGCTGGCGCTCGAGACGCAAGAGAGCGTTGAAGCGGTAGCGGCAGAGATCTCGCAGCAGCCGGAGATCGAGGATGAGCTTGGCCGTCTGCGTGCGTTCAAAGATTGGAAGACAGCGGTCGTGCCGGCATCCGTGCTAGGGTTTGAAGCTGCTGCTGGTGCTGCTGAAGATACCGAAGCGATGGAGGCTTTTGCGGAGCGGATGCAGGCTGTTCAATCTCTTGTCCCACTGCCGATGTCAAGTGAAGCTGCAAGCGAGATTGATAGACGGCTTAGCTGGCGGTACCCTTATGCGGCAGCAACGACGACGGCAGCAAAAAGCTCGGTAACCGAGATGAAAAGGCTGCATGCCGAATTCGGCGGTGATGATGAAGTGCTGTTATTGCCGGAGATTGCGGAGGCTGCCGAAGCGGCGAATGTTGAGGTCGTTGCGGATGTGATGGAAGAGCCGGTAGAGCCGGTAGAGCAGGAAGTACTGCCTGGCGAAGTGGTTCAGCTTGATCTGTTTGCGATCGCTGAGGATGAAGGCCAGGTGGAGCTCTTCTTCGATGATGAAGCGGTTAGCCTTGTGCATGAGGAGTTGTCGCAGACTGAGGCCACAAGGAAGTTTGAAGCTTCGGCGACGAAGTCAGGCGGTGGCGAGTATACGTTCCGTCTGCGCCGTCCGAAATTTATGGAAGAGGCTTCGATGACTGCAGCGGAGCGGGGAACCGTGAGCCACTTGGTCATGCAGCATATACCGATCACAGCAGAAGTGACTGAAGAAACAGTGCGTGAGACCGTTAACCGATTGCGGGAGCTGTCGATGCTGTCGAAGCAGCAAGCGGAAGCGGTGGATATCGCGGGTTCGGCGGCATTTTTCCAGAGCGGTGTTGGCAAAAGGCTGCTTGAAGCGCAGTGGGTGCGGCGCGAGACGCCGTTCAGCTGCACATTCCCGGCAGCGCGGGTGTATCCGGGATGGGACGAATCGCTCGATGAAGAGCCGATTCTGATCCAAGGGGTAATCGACTGCTTGTTCGAAGACGAGCAGGGCTTGGTGCTGCTAGATTATAAAACAGACCGGATTCAGATGAAGCAATGGGAGCAGGCGGCAGAGCGCCATCGGTTCCAGCTGACGCTGTATGCGGAAGCGATAGAGTCTGTCATTGGCCGGAAAATAGATGAATGTTATGTGTTCTTCTTCGATGGGGGACGAGCGGTAAAATTGTTTTAACGAGGGGAAGGGAAACTGGCGATGCGGATACTGCATACGGCAGACTGGCACTTTGGGCGTTCGCTTGAAGGCCGCAGCCGATTAGAGGAGCAGGAGGCTTTTGTCGATGAGCTGGTTCAGCTCGTTCACGATGAACGGATTGATCTCGTTATGCTTGCTGGGGATGTCTATGATTCTGTCAATCCGCCGGCAGCAGCGGAGCAGCTGTTTTACGAGGCGGTAGCCCGGTTGGCGGATGGAGGCAAAAGAACGATTGCAGTCATAGCGGGCAATCACGATCATCCAGAGCGGGTGACGGCATCGGCTCCACTTGCAGCAAGGAGTGGCATTCAGCTTGTCGGCATGCCGACTGCGGAGCCCATGGTCATCGACGTTGCGAGAACCGGCGAGCAGGCCATCATTGCGGCGCTGCCCTATCCATCGGAATCGCGGCTTCGCGAATTGTTAAGCGAGGCAACGGATGAAGGCGTGCTCCGATCCGCTTATTCGGAGCGGGTAGGACGGCTGATGACGCAGCTTGGCTCTGCGTTCCGGCCGGATACGGTAAACTTGGCGATGAGCCATATTTATGTGCTTGGCGGTCTGGAGACAGATTCCGAACGTCCGATTCAGATCGGCGGCGCATACACGGTTGATCCGTCTGCGCTGCAGATTGGCGCTCAATACGTGGCGCTAGGACACTTGCACCGGCCACAGCGGGTAGCTGGAGATGAGACGATGCGCTACAGTGGATCACCGCTTGCGTATAGCTTCTCGGAAGCGGGTCAAGCGAAGTCGGTAACGGTGTTTGATGCGGAGCCAGGCAAGGTTATCGTGCCGCAGGAGCTTTTGCTGAGCTCTGGCAGACCGCTTGTTCGATGGACGGCAAAAGGCGGAATTAGCGAGGTATACAGCTGGATTGAAGAAGGTCGTGATTCACGTGCTTGGATTGATCTCGATGTATGGATGACTGAAGCAATGACCTTGCAGCATGTACAGCAGCTGCGCAAGCTTCATGAGGGACTCGTTCATATTCGTCCGGTCTATCCAGAGCAGGCGGAGGCGCTCGAAGCGGATCATCGCGCTCGCGAGCAGCTGCCTGCTGAAGAGCTGTTCCGCCGATTTTTCTCCCGTCAAACGGGCGGAGGCGAGCCGGATGCAGAGACGGTGCAATTGTTTCTCGATCTGATTGCAGAGGATGAGGAAGATACGCTGACTGTTTCTTCGGAAGAAGTGCTCGAGCAGCTGGCTGGAGGGGAGCGCGCATGAAGCCAATATTGCTGCGATTAAGCGGCTTGCAGAGCTATCGGGAGATGCAGGAGATCGACTTCGAGCGACTGACTGAAGCTGGCGTGTTCGGGATCTTCGGATCGACCGGCAGCGGTAAGTCCACTATTCTGGATGCGGTAACGCTTGCGCTCTATGGCAAAGTAGAGCGTGCGGCGAACGGCACGCAGGGCATTATGAATCAGGCGGAGAAGACGCTCTCCGTTGCATTCACATTCGAGCTGGCTGGCGCTGGAGAGAAGAAACGGTACCGCGTCGAGCGGCAGTTCAAACGAAGCGGCGATGTGACCGTGAGCAACACGATCAGCCGGTTCGTGGAATTGACCGGTGCGGGCGACATCGTCATCGCGGACAAGCTTGCGGATGTGACGCGCTGCGTCGAGCTGCATATCGGGCTTAATATGCAGGACTTCACGCGCGCTGTCGTTCTTCCGCAAGGGAAGTTCGCGGAGTTTCTGTCGCTGACAGGCAAGGATCGCCGTTCGATGCTCCAGCGGCTGTTCCGGCTGGAGCGATTCGGCGACGGTCTGGCGCTGAAGCTAAGCCAGCGCATGAAAGCGGCTGAAGCCGCGCTGAATGAGGCGGCGGCCGAGCAGCATGGCCTCGGCGACGCCTCTGCCGAAGCGGTGGCAGCCGCGGAGGCGCGTTACCGCGAAGCGGCAGCTGTGGCTGCAGCAGCGCGTGCGGCGCTCGCGGATGCGGAGCGGCTGCATGCGGAGCAGCTGCATGTGCGCGAGCGATTAACCGCGCTGCGCAGCAAGGAGGCGCGGCAAGCGGAGCTGCTCGCCGAGGCGCCGCGCATTGCGGCGCTCGAGCGCGAGCTTGCGCGCCTCGCGGCGGCGGAGCGGCTCGCGCCCGCGCTCGCTGCCGCAGGCACGGCCGCCGCGGCGCTGCGCGCTGCCGCGGCGCGCCGCGAAGCAGCCGGGCTTGCGCATGCTGCCCGGCAGGAAGCGGCCACGGCCGCAGCCGCCGCGTGGACGGCGGCCGCTGCCGAGGCCGCGGCTGGCGAGCCGCGCCTAGCGCTGCGGCTCGGCCAGCTTGCGGAAGCGCAGCGGCTGGAGGGCGAAGCCGCTGCGCTTGCGAAGAGCGCGGCCGAAGGCGAGCTGCGCGCTCGCACAGCGGCCCAGCGGCGCGACAGCTTTGGCGCGGAAGCGGCCAAAGCGCAGGAGCAGCTCAGCCGCGCCACGGCGAAGCAGGCGGAGCTGCGCCAGGAGCTGAAGGCGACGGAGCTGACCGCCGCCGATCGCGAGAAGCGTGAGAAGCTCGGCAAGCAGCTGCAGCAGCACCAGCATTTGCTCGCCGCCAAGGCGGCAGCGTTGCGTGAGAGCGACGCTGCCGCGCTGCAGCTGGAGCGCTCGATGGAACTTCACGGGAAAGCACGAATGGAGATGGTGCAAGCGGAGGCTGATGTACGCGGACAGCTGGAGCAGCTGGTGCCCGTATGTGCCGAACTATCTGAGATCGGCAGTCATTTGACTGCAATGGGCAGCATGCTGCCGCAGTGGATCGAAAGAACGCGCGCTGAGCAGCGCGAACAGGAACGGCAGGCGCTAGCTGCCCAGCTGGCGGCAGGACTTGTCTATGGCGAGCCGTGCCCAGTGTGCGGATCATGCACGCATCACGGCGCGCATGATCGAGTGCTGCAAGGAGAAGCGGATGCAGGAGCGAGCCATGTATCAGCATGGGAACAAGCGCAGCGACACGTTCAGATGGCGCAGCTGCGACTGACGCCGCTGCAAACGAAAGCAGATTCGGCGCGAGAGCGTCTCATGGAAGCAATCCACATGGATGAAGCGGCGGGGTCGCAAATTGGCTGGACACGGTTTGCGCCGATAAGCGAAGCAGCGGCCGCGCTTGCCGATCCTGTTGCACCTAGCTCTGTTGTTTCAAATTCACATGCCTCGGCTGATTTCTACTCGGAAGCAGTGGAGCAGGTCGACCTCTTTGGGGATGCATTCCACAGTACGGAAGAGGAGACCTCATTAACTGTATCTGTTGATCCCGGTTCTGTCGATTCTGGTTCCATTGGTTCCGTGGCTGTTGATTCCGTCACTGTTAATTCCGATTCTGTTGATCTCATATCTGTAGATTCCATCTCTATTAACTCCGAGTCCATTGTTTCGCCATTACAAGCCGCAGCTCTCTCCTCAAGCGAGGCGCTGCTTGCCACGCAGCAGGCGCTTGCCGCTCTGTCAGAGCAGATCGCTGTGCAGGAAGCTTGGCTGCAATCGGCAGAGCGAGGATTTACGAGCAGCCGCAATCGGCTTACCGAAACGACGCGTAAGCATGAGCAAGCCGCAAGCGAGCTTCGCACTCAATTTGCGCTGTCGAACCGCGCTTCGGAGCAGCGGGAGCAAGCCGATATGCAGCTGGCAGAAGGGCTGGCGAAGTGGCAGCAGCTATTCGGCGAGACGCTTGCGCCTGAGCAAGCCGAGGAGCTGCTTGAACAGCTCGCAAGCCGTGAGAACAGCTCGGAAGAGCTGCGGATGAGATTGGAGAAGAGCGTAAGCTACATCGAAGAGAAGACGCACACCATGCAAGAAAGCACGAAGCAGGCGCAAGCTGCAGAGCTGGAAGCCGCTACGCTTGCCGAGAAACTTGCTGGCCAGCAGCTTCAGCTTCAAGAGAAGCAAGGACAGCTGCGTCAGATGACAGCTGGTGTTCCAGCTGCACAATTAATTGCAGCGGCGGAACAGGAATTAACGAAGCTGAGAAGCTCGCTCAAGCAGCAAACTGAACGTCATGAAGCTGCGCAGGCGGCTCTTCAAGATGCATTGCTGACCCAGAGCAGAGAGCAGGAAGCAGAGCGGGCTGCCGCTAGCCGCCACGAGGAAACGAGTGCGGAGTGGGAGGCGCAGCTTGCACGTTCGCCGTTTGAGAGCGGTGAGGAGGTTGCGGCCTTGCAGCCACGCCTTGCGGAGCAGAGCAAGCTTTCCGAACAGGCTGCAGAGTTCCACGAAGCAATCAACCAAATTGCCGCTCAGATCGAGCTGTTGCGTGACCAGCTTGGCGGACGGAGCCAGACCGAGGAAGAGTGGGAAGCGGCAGTTCAGCAGCTTGCTCGCTGCCGCGAAGAGAACGAGCTGCAGCTTGGGGTGTCGGCGAAAGCTGAACGAGACCAAGAAGAGCTGAAGCAGAAGCAAGAGCGGTGGAATGCGCTCGAAGCGAAGCGGAGCCAGATGGATCAGCTTACCGGACGGCTAAAGTCGCTTCAAACCGTATTTCGCGGCAATGCTTTTGTTGAATACGTGGCTGAGGAGCAGCTTGTGCAGGTGTGCAGAGCCGCCTCCGAGCGGCTTGGCTTCTTGACGAAGCGGCGCTATGCGCTGGAAGTTGATTCCGGCGGCGGCTTCGTAATCCGCGATGACGCGGGAGGCGGTATTCGCCGACCTGTGTCGACATTGTCTGGCGGCGAGACGTTCCTCGCTTCGCTTGCTCTTGCGCTGGCGCTCTCCGGACAAATTCAGCTGCGAGGCAAATACCCGCTGCAGTTCTTCTTCCTCGACGAAGGCTTCGGTACACTTGATCCGGAGCTGCTCGATACGGTCATTACAGCGTTAGAGCGGCTCCATAACGAGACGCTGGCAGTTGGTGTCATCAGCCACGTGCCGGAGCTCCGCGCGAGATTGCCAAGAAGGTTGATTGTAACGGCATCCGAGCCCGCTGGACGAGGCAGTACAGTTGCGCTCGAGACGATGTGACGGTTCTGTTAACATTACGGTTTTGCCTCCAGGCAGCCTTGCAAACTACACTTGAAACGGCTAACTTAGTAGGGAGATTATCGAAATAAAGTTGGTTAGCTTGGAGGAATTTGACTTGGAAGAGACTAAAAAGAAACGTCCCATATTTACGCCTGCCATTCTGCTTTTACTGACGATGAGCTTAATGGGCAACGTCGTTTTGTATACGAAGAAGATTCAGAATGATCATGACACGCGAGTGGCACGTGGAAATATAGTTATTCAGTCTGGCAATGAAGCAAAGGAGCACTTCAAGCTAGTTGTCGATACGGCGCAGCACATGCTGGACAAGCAAGACGTTTCATCGCGTCTTGCGGACAAGAGTAAGCTGCTTGCTGCTTTTCAAACTGCTCCGCAAGTGATTCAGTTTATCAAGGAAGCGGAAGTTACGAATGGTCAACCGTTTCAAGCAGATAAGCGGGATGCTGTTGCTTTCATGAAACAAGCGCAAACGAGACTTGCGAACATTGGCAATCATGAAGGTCCGTTAAAGGCGAATGAATCAGAGTTTTTGCAGTTTCTAATCAAGACGTATCAAGTCTGCGCTGAGACGATGCAGCCGTTCGACCATGATACATGGTCCGAGACGAATGCATTGACCATTCTCGTTGATAAAGAGTGGGTCGCAATGGCCGAGAAGCTGAAGCAAACGATGCATGATTCCCCTGTTTTGAACCTAAGCAAATAAGAGGCTGTTCCCTCAATCGTAGTCGAAGGACTGACGGAGGGAACAACCTCTTTTTTATTTCACCTGTTTTGCGGATTTAGTTCATCTGTTTCTCTGGTTTTCGCCTGCTGAACAGCGGTTATGCGACTAATTTAGGCGCGACAACCCTCTCGATTCTATAGACCATCATTCTAGCGGTTCGCAGAGTGCTTATTGACAAGCGAAGCTTTGTTCTTGCAATCTAACGGTTGCCTGAGAGCTTATTTGGCCCAAAATCGGAACATTTCGCTTCCATCTAGCCCAATAACGCCGCTGATAACCGTTACAATTTCACACGTGCAATTTTATTCTAAATAGGCTGCGTGGCAACCATTAGCGTTCAGTGTATAAGACGCAACCAAGCTAGTCGGATCGAGTCTTCCAATGGATCCTATACGTTTCTCTACACTCAAAAGCCCTTCCCAGACTATCGGGAAGGGCTTTCCTCTCTAAACTAATGTACGGTTTTCTTCATATCTGCAATTAACAGCGAAGCCGCTTTTCGTCCGCTTGAGAATGCGCGCTCTGCCAGCTCGCCTTTACCTTCGCAGCCGTCGCCGCAGAAGAAGAACGGCATACTCTCAATCCGAATCGGCAGCAGCCGGTTGCCGGTGACGTTCTTGACGCTCTGCACCATCGCTTTCTTAGACACGCGCTTTACTGCTACCGCTTCGCGCCAACCTGGATAGTGGCGATCGAACAGCGATTCCATCTGCTGCGTTTTCTCATCCAGGTAGGCTTTGCGGTCGGTATCGCCGCCGCTGCTCTCGTCGCTAAGGTAGGCGATCCCCTGCAGCAGCTGGCCGCCTTCCGGAACGAGCGTATGGTCGGTCGCGGATACATCGGAGATGAACAGCTTATGGTTCATATCACTTATGTAGCTGAACGGCCGTGCAACGACGTGGTTAAGTCCGATATCGTAAACCATAACCTCTGTTGCCGTGTTGAATTCATAAGGTGCCAGGAAAGGCTCCCATGGCGTCCCGCGAAGCAGCTTCGTCACTTGCTGAACCGGCATCGCGAACACGACTCGATCGAATTGTTCCTCGCGCGCCTTCGTCTTGAGCAAGTACTTGCCTTGCTCATAGCGGATGCCATCAACGCCTTCTTGCAAGGCGATGGACCATCTGCCAGACTTCTCAATTTTGTCTCTCAGCTGATTCGTAATGACGGCCCAGCTGCCCAGCACATAGTTGACCGGACGATGCGAGAGGAACAAGTTATGATAATAGTCGCTGATGACTGCGCCTGGAACTCGCCGAGCATCCTCAGGCGTAATGAAGAAGTTGCTGCATACGAGATGCTCCCACAGCTCCTTTACATCCTCGGCTGCGCCGGACTCGGCCAAATAGTCGCCAAGTGTATCGTAATGTTTAATTTGATGAATGTTTGCAATGATAGCTGTAATTTCTCCGACAAAACGGACCTTCTGCATCGTCGTCAGAATGTCGGTCTTCACGAGGTTTACGAAGTCCATCGGTGCCGGTGTCAGATGCTCGCCTTTCTCGTACATGACCTTGCGCTTATCGACTTGCTTGCTGCTGAATTGCAGCTCCAGCTCGCGTTCCATGTCAGTTAGCGTGTGCCTGTCCAGACCGTAGATGGCATGTGCGCCGTAATTGAGCGTGAAGCCGGCCTTCTCATACGTAAATGCTCGTCCGCCAAGCTGCGGACTCCGCTCGAATAGAACACCCTGGATGCCAGACTGCCCTGAAAGGTAAGCAGCTGCGGTTAATCCCGCCAGTCCGCCGCCGATAATGGCCACTCTCATTGTCGTACTCTCCTCCTCATATCTATCCCAATTATACGCATGACCAAAATGCCAATCCATCTCATTAATGGCTGATAGTCTGATCAAATCGGCATAGATTCGCTGTGCGAAACAGTTTGAATCCGCTTCATCTTATGTCGAATTTTGTTCCTTCATAGAAGGCAGGAATTCGCTTCCAGGCATTGAACTGATATAAATCAATATTCATTATCCTAGAATAAGGAAAGCGGGGAAGATCAACGATGGATAACAAGAAACTGATCATTTTTCTGGACAGCGGAGACACCATTATCGATGAATCGACCGAAATTAGAGATGAAGAGGGGATTGTCGTTAGTGCAAATGTGATCCCGGGAGCAGACGTAATGGTAAGGACGCTCTTTGAGAGAGGGTATACGCTTGCTCTGGTCGCTGATGGTGACGCGCAGTCGTTTAAGAACGTATTTAAACAAAACGACCTGTATGAGTACTTTACGACGATGATTTATTCCGAAACGATCAAAGCCAGCAAGCCGAGTCCCCGCATGTTCAAAGCGGCAATAGGAGCGCTGGACCTTAGTGAGTCCGATTGTTCCCGCATTATTATGGTGGGCAACAATTTAAGCCGTGACGTTAAAGGTGCTAATGCGCTCGGAATAACGAGTGTGTTTCAAAGCTGGACGACACGCTATCCGCATACGCCAGCAGATGAGACGGAGCAACCGGCTTATACCATTCGTGAGCCTCTGGAGCTGCTGGATTTGGTTGAGCAGTTAAATCGTGAGCTTGTGCTTAACTAGGCCGATCCATATGTAACTTCCTGATCTGTGATAGATAAACGCCCATTTTGCGATTGAACAGGCGCCATTTGCCTACGGGCGAATATCATGGTAACAGAATGAAGGAGGTCATGAACAGCATGGAGAAGAAGGTTACGACTTCCCCAGTCGGGAAGGCGCCTAATCAGCCGATGCCTTCCAAAAAGTCGAATGTTTCCAAAGGCTGGAACATGCCGAAAGGCTGGAATCTATCCAAAGGCGCGAACGCATCGAAAGGATCGAATGCATCAAAAGGATCGAATGCATCAAAAGGATCAAACGCTTCCAAAGGCGGAAATGCTTCGAAAGGCGAAACGAAGCATGAGAATAAACCGATGGTCATGGAGAAGCACGAAAAGCATCACACTCATCATGAAATGAAGCAAAAATGCCACGAGCACATGCACCGCTACGTCCTTGTGCACACGCATGATGGCTGGTGCTGCGACGGCATTGTTGAACATATCGACGATGAATACGTATGTCTCGCCGTGCCATGCGGGGGCAATGTGGACCAACACCAACGCGCGTTTTTCCCGCAACCGCCGTTTTTCCCCATTTATCCATACCCGTTCTTCCCGCGCAGACGGTTCGTTCGGCAAGTATTTCCGCTCGCGACGCTGCTCGGATTATCGCTACTGCCCTATTATTAAGCTACTAATTTCTCGGCAATATGCCCTCCGCCGATGTACAGAGCCGACCTTGTGTCGGCTTTTTGCATTCTAAATAACTCACAACGTGGTATCATCTGGCATTATTTTGCTGAAAATTGTCAGATTATCGTTTATTATGAGTATGCAGTTATTCTTTTTTATGAAAGAGGGACATTGGTGCATCAACACATGCATGGTTCTTATGACTTAATGTTAGTTTTATTCTCTTATTTGGTTGCGACAGTCGCTTCGTATACGGTGCTTGATTTGATTGGCAGGATCAGTACGTCGAGAGGTATGCAGCGCTGGGGGTGGGTTGCATTCGGCGCGGTCGGGATGGGGCTTGGTGTATGGTCGATGCATTTTGTCGGCATGCTTGCATACTCGCTGAGCACTTCCGTTGCGTATAATTTAAAAATGGTTATTTACTCTGTGGTCGTCGTCATTGCAGCTGCGTTTGTTGCGCTCATTATTGTCGGCCAGAGCAAGCTGACGATCCCGCGCTTGGTTGCAGGCGGGCTATTGCTCGCGACGGGGATTTCGGTCATGCATTATACCGGTATGGCTGCCATGCAAATAGATATTACATATGATCCTTTATTCTTCTCGCTGTCGATATTAATTGCAATCATCGCATCGAACGTGGCTTTGTGGCTGTCATTCTTCCTGCGCCAAGGCAAAGAACGGAATAAGATCTGGGTAAAGCTTGTCAGCAGTCTCATTATGGGGGCCGCCGTGGTTGGCATGCACTACACGGGGATGCATGCCGCTCAGTTTCAGGAGCGGGCGGAATCAGACATGATGAAAGGCGTCGTGCTGGACCAAACGTTTCTACCATATCTCATCGTAGGCGCAACGCTGTTCACACTGGGGCTGTCGCTATTCGGCATTTACATCTCCAATCGCTTCTCTCGGAAGGATTCGGAGATTCATCAGAACGAACGATGGTACAAGTCGTTGTTCGAGAACAATCAAGACGGCATCATCTCCATTGACAAGGATCTCAAAATCATCGACTACAATATGGCGATTACGGAGCTAACAGGTCTTCCTGGCAGCTGGTTTCACGGCAACTCGCTCAGCAGTCTGCTTCCTTTCATCGCACCGGACGAATTAGAGCGAACGCGGGATAAGCTACATAAGTCGTTAAACGGAGAGATCCAGAACTATCCATCCGCCATTATCCATCAGCTTGGTCAACGGGTTGATATCAACGTTGTCAATGTCCCGGTCAGCGTGAACGGGCAAATCGTCGGCAGCTATGTAATCGCCAAGGATGTGACGGAGGAGAAGGCAGCGAAGGAGCAGATTCAACATCTGGCGTTTCACGATGAGCTGACAGGCTTGCCTAACCGGCGTTGGTTCAATCAAGGACTGGCGCAGATGATTGAGAGCGGAACCGCACGTTTTAGCGTTATGGTCATGGACATGGACCGCTTCAAGTTAATCAATGATTCGCTTGGCCATACGTATGGAGACCTGTTTTTGCAGGAAGTGAGCAGGCGGATTCAAGCTTGCATCAGCGATTACGATATGACGCTCTCCCGCATGGGCGGTGATGAATTCACGCTGCTCTGCGATGGTATCTATGGGGACGAAGAAATCACGCGAATTACGGAGCGGATCATAGAAGCGGTCGCGGTGCCTTATCGACTGAAAGAGAATGATTTCTACGTGACGACGAGCATCGGCATCGCGGTTTATCCCGAGCATGGAGCGGATGCGGTTCAATTACTCAAAAACGCCGATACCGCCATGTACGAGGTGAAGAAGAACGGGAAGAATGGCTATCAGTACTATACGAAAGAACTGCATGCGCTATTGCAGGAGAAAATCCAGCTGGAAGGCGATTTGAGGCAGGCGCTTGCTCAGGGCCAGTTATTCCTTGATTACCAGCCGCAAGCCGATGCCGGGAGCAATCAGATCATCGGCGTCGAAGCGCTCGTCCGCTGGCAGCATCCGACGAAGGGCATTCTATCGCCCGGCATGTTCATTCCGATAGCGGAAGAAACGGCGATGATTTATGAACTCGGCACATGGGTATTGCGAGAAGCTTGCCGACAAATGAAAGCATGGCATGACGCGGGAGGACCGCTAATTACGGTTTCAGTTAACCTGTCTTCCCAGCAATTCCATCAAGCGAATTTGACGACGTATATCAAAGACATTTTGGTGGAAACGGGACTCGAATCCCGTTATTTGGAGCTCGAGATTACGGAGAGCATGATGATGGATCCGAAAGTATCCAGCAGCATTCTGAATGAATTGTCGGAGTCTGGCATTCGCATTAGCCTTGACGACTTTGGAACCGGATATAGCTCGCTCAGTTATCTCAAGCTGCTGCCTATTCATAAGCTGAAGATTGACCGTTCGTTTATTCGCGACATCACCCAGAATGTGAATGACAAAGCGATTGTAGCAACGATTATTTCCATGGCGAAGCATTTGAACATGGACGTCATCGCGGAAGGCATTGAGACGAAGGAACAGCTCGACATTCTGGTAGACAACGATTGCAGCGAAATTCAAGGCTATTACTACAGTCGGCCGCTGTCCGCGAACGATGTTGAAGCCATGTTCCTGAGTGACAAAACACTGCAACCACTGCAATAAGAGCGTGTATAGTGAGCGATTAGCGGTAGTTTGCTGACATGGACTTGTTCGCATATTTTCGTTATTATAGGGAGTAGTTGTGTTCGCATTTCGCAATTCACAGGTGAAAGGAGGAGAAGAGAATGGATTGTATTTTTTGTAAAATAATTGAAGGCAGCATTCCATCCAAAAAAGTGTTTGAGAATGAGCACGTAGTTGCTTTTCACGACATCCAGCCTGCTGCGCCGGTACATATTCTTCTCATCCCGAAGAAGCATATCGCCACGATGAATGATGTGACAGACGCAGACGATGCGCTGATGGCTGAATTGCTTCGAGCAGCGCGTCATGTAGCGAGGGAGCTTGGTGTTGCAGAATCCGGTTATCGCCTGGTAAATAACTGCAATTCAGACGGCGGACAAATTGTTTACCACCTGCATATTCACCTCCTCGGCGGGGAGAAATTAAAGGGACTCGGTTAAGCTTTTTGCGGCGTAGCTGACGGGGTTGGAGTACTCTCTAGACGCATGTATAAAAATAGCATGTCCAATTCAGTTGACACTGCCTATCTTAAACCATATAATTAAATTTGATGAACCGTGTTAACTTTTACTGGACGGTCTGATTCGGAGGGAGGGAAAACTGGTGTCTGAAACAAAAGTTCGCAAAAACGAGACGATCGATGCTGCACTCCGCCGCTTCAAACGTACCATCGCAAAGGATGGCGTATTGGCCGAGGTGAAGAAACGCAAGCATTATGAGAAGCCTAGCGTAAAGCGTAAGTTGAAGTCCGAGGCTGCGCGCAAGAGAAAGTTTTAGGAGGATCCTTCCACAATGAACCTTAGCGAACGATTGAACGATGATATGAAGCAAGCGATGAAGAGCCAAGATAAGTTCAAGCTCACTACGATTCGGATGATCCGTTCGTCCATTAAGAATCAAGAGATCGAACTGAAACGTCCGCTTGAAGACGCTGAAGTGCTTGATATCTTAAGTCGGGAGATCAAACAACGTAAAGATTCCCTCCAAGAATTTAAGAAAGCCGGCCGCGATGATCTTGAGAAAGATGTCGCAGCAGAAATTGAAATTATTAGTGTATACCTGCCTCAGCAGCTGACCGAAGAAGAGATCAAGTTGATTGTTCAGCAGACCATCCAGGAGACCGGTGCTTCTTCCAAAGCCGACATGGGGAAAGTCATGAGTGCACTTTTGCCAAAAACAAAAGGGCGGGCTGACGGTAAACTAGTAAACACATTTGTGCAGCAATTTCTGCAATAACATAGGCTGACAGCCAAACACTCCTCGCTTGCGGGGGGTGTTTTTTCGTTATATCGTATTGACCAATTGCACATATTAGCCCACAATTAGTGCTAACCTAAAGAAACGAGGCAACATGCACAATGTTACGTAATTGGAAAGGAATTTTAGTACTTGCCATCCCGTCGCTCGTTTCATTCGCCAGCATGACGATGACGGGTACGATTAATCTCATTATTGTCGGTCAGCTGGGCGCACTTATCATTGCAATTGTAGGCGTTTCCAATATCATCATGTATAACGCATTCGCTCTGTTCTCGGGCATCGGCCACACGGTCAATTACCTTGTTGCACAGAATAATGGGTCAGGTGATATGCGCAAGGGCATTCAGCGTACGTACATCGCATTGTATATGTGCATTGCGTTCGCGTTCGTGATCGCGCTTGTCGGCTGGATAGGCGCAGGCGATATTCTTAGATGGACCGGCGGTTCGAAGGAACTTGTCAGCACCGGAAGCTTCTACTTGGAGCTGCGGTTCTATGGAATGGCATTCGGCATTATTAACTTCGCCTTCCATGGCTTCTTGCGCGGCATAGGCGCTACGAAGACGTCGATGGTCGTATCGCTCATCACGAATGTGCCAATTATCTTGCTCACGTATACGCTTACGTTCGGTGAATGGGGCTTCCCGGAGCTTGGCTTAACTGGCGCAGGTGTTGCAGTTATTTTCGGAGAAGGGCTGCAGACGCTGATCTGCGCATTTATATTCTTCGTCTTGCTGCACAAGAAGTATCAGACGCGCAGCCGAATTGCGTTCTCACTCAGCTGGCTTGAGACGAAGCTGATCTCCATTGAGAGCGGCAAGCTTGGCATTCAAGAGTTCTCGCTAAGCTTATCCATGTACATCTTTACTGCATTCGTTGCCCGGCTTAGCGACAAAGCGCTCGCGGCTAACGAAGTGGCGCTCAGCATCATGTCGTTCGGCTTCATGCCGGCCTTCGCCTTCGGATCGACTGCAACGATTCTCGTTGGTCAGTACGTGGGCAAAGGGACGCCTCTGCTTGGTCGCCGCGCCGGCACGGATACCGCAATTCTCGGCTCGATCTTCCTGATTGTGCTTGGCACGGTTGAACTTATTTTTGCAAATGAAATTACGCATTTGTACACGAATGACAAAGAAGTTTATGAGCTCGCGGCATATCTCATCAAAGTATCCGCTTACTTGCAGCTGTTCGACGGATTGCTGAACTTCTTCGCTGGCGGCCTGCGCGGCATCGGCGATACGACCTTCCTTCTGCGCGTTTCGTTTGTGGTCAGCTGGTTCATCTTTGTCCCGCTCGCTTATGTGTTTATCTTCGTGTTCCATTGGGGCAGCATGGGGGCGTGGCTCGCGTTGTATACGTTCCTGACCATATTCGGCATCGCGGTCATGATCCGGTTTTACCGTACGGACTGGACAGCGGTGCGCCTGAAGGAAGCAGCTCACTGATAAAACGAAACGCCTTGCAGTATTGGACGTAGATGTAGTACAGACGCGTGGTAAAGTCGTTTGTTATCCAATAAGGGGGCTATTCATGCGAATGATCCAAAGATTGCGTTTGCTTATTCTGCTGCCAATTGCTGCATTGCTGCTCAGCTCGCTATTTGCTGCCGCACCGGCGGCAGTCGCGGCCGAGGAGACCGGCGGAGCGCTTGGCTCTACCGTTTATGTGGTGGAGGCGAAGGATACCGTTGATCCAAGCCTGGAGCATTTTCTGAAGCGGGCATACAAAGAAGCGGAGGATGCGAAAGCGGCGCGTGTGCTGCTCGTGCTGAACACGCTTGGCGGGCTAGTTGACAATGCGCTTAACATTGGCGAGCTTATTCGAACGAGCAGTGTGCCGACGACTGTCTACATTCAAGGCAAAGCGGTATCGGCAGGTACCTATATTGCGCTGAATGCGGAGCAGATCGCCATGCAGCCGGGCAGTACGATGGGCGCTGCTGCTGTGGTGGATGAGAGTGGCACGCTAATTACGAATCCGAAGACCGTATCCTTCTGGACTGAGGAGATGAAGTCGGCGGCTCTGCTGCATGACCGTGATCCGAATATTGCGGCTGCAATGGTCAATACAAATTTGACGTTGGAGCTGAAGGACCTCGGTAGAACGAAGGAGAAGGGCGACGTTCTAACGCTGTCTGCAGCTGATGCGATGAAAGTCGGCTATGCCGAATATACCGCGGCAAGTGTAGATGAAGCGCTTGACGGCTTGAAGCTGTCGCAGCCGAATGTCGTGAATTTCCATGCGAGCGTCATGGAACGCATTTCACAATTTCTGACCACGCCTGCTATCATGACGCTGCTGCTAATTATCGGCATCGCTGGCATTGCTATTGAGCTCATGGTGCCTGGCTTTGGAATTCCGGGTATTGTCGGTCTCATTGCGTTTGCGCTCTACTTCTTCGGTCATTATATCGCCGGATTCGCAGGGCTTGAAGACGTCGTCCTGTTCGTCATTGGGATACTGCTGCTCGTCTCTGAGCTATTCGTTCCGAGCTTTGGCATACTTGGTATTCTCGGAGCGGCATCGCTTGTCGCTGGCGTGCTGATGGCGGCGCCGAATCCGAAGTCTGCTGGCTTGTCTCTGCTCGTGGCGCTCGTGGTGGCTGTGGTGATTGTATTTGTGGTCGCGAAGCGCTTCGCGCATCGTGGTGTATGGAACAAGTTCATTCTGAAAGATGCGCTGACGACAGAGGGAGGCTACGTCTCAACGGCTAACAAGTCGTCCTATCTCGGCATGAAAGGGACGACCATTACGCCGCTGCGGCCTGCCGGCACCGTCCGTATCGGAGAAGCACGTGTCGATGTCGTTACCGTTGGCGAGTTCATTCCGACTGGCGTGAACGTCGTTGTTATTAAAGTCGAAGGCACTCGCGTCGTCGTCGAGCAGGAAACAGCTGCTCAATAAAGAAGTGGAGGGATTTTAGTTATGGAATTGGATCCAACAGTAACGGTAGTCATAATTGCGGTGCTTGCTGTAATCGCAGTATCGGTGTTCCTTAGCTTCTTCCCGATTATGCTCTGGATTTCGGCGCTTGCATCTGGTGTCCGAGTCGGCATCATTACGCTAGTAGCTATGCGGCTCCGCCGCGTCGTACCGAGCCGGATTGTCAATCCGCTCATTAAAGCGACCAAAGCAGGACTTGGGCTGACGATTAACCAGCTTGAGAGCCACTTTCTCGCTGGCGGTAACGTAGACCGCGTCGTCAACTCCTTGATCGCGGCACAGCGTGCGAACATCGAATTGGAATTTGAGCGTGCTGCAGCAATCGACCTTGCAGGTCGTGACGTGTTGCTGGCCGTTCAGATGAGCGTTAACCCGCGCGTCATTGAGACGCCGATTGTAGCGGCTGTAGCGAAGAACGGGATTGAAGTGAAAGTTAAGGCACGTGTAACGGTTCGCGCGAACATTGACCGCCTCGTCGGCGGTGCAGGTGAAGAGACGATTATTGCCCGTGTCGGCGAAGGTATCGTTACGACGGTCGGTTCCTCGGATTCGCATAAGGATGTGCTTGAAAATCCGGATATGATCTCCCGTACGGTGCTTGGCAAAGGGCTTGATGCTGGTACGGCGTTCGAGATTCTGTCGATCGATATTGCCGACGTTGACGTAGGCAAGAACATCGGCGCGCATCTGCAAACGGAGCAAGCTGAGGCGGATAAGCGGATCGCGCAAGCGAAGGCGGAGGAACGCCGCGCGATGGCGGTCGCTCAGGAGCAAGAGATGAAAGCGCGCGTTGTCGAGATGAGAGCGCGAGTGGTTGAATCCGAATCGCAAGTTCCGCTTGCAATGGCTGAAGCGCTTAAGACTGGCAAGATCGGAGTTCTTGATTATATGAACTTCAAGAACATTGAAGCAGATACTTCAATGCGTAATTCCATCGGTGGCGGCACTACTCCGGAGAAGAATGAATAGCCCGTATCGCTACGGTGATCGTACGGAGGAGGTGTCTGGGTGAGAGCGCTAATTGAGCTCCTCTTCTCGAACATTTATATTGTCGTCATCTTCGTCGGGTTTCTGCTGACGATGATTAACAAGGCAAGAGGCAAGCAAAATTCGCCCAATCGGATGCCATCCTTCGGCGGTGAGCCTTCTAAGAGGCAGCAGCAGGAGCGTCCTCCTGCCGCGACTCGCGATGTGCACACGCAGCAGCCGGCGCGCCGCCAGGAGCAGTCTACGCGGCCTGAGCAGCAGCGTCCGGTGAATCAGCCGGCAGCAGATGTGCCTGCGCGGGTATATACGACGCAGATGAAGCCGCGAGGCGATATGATCCCTTCGCAGCCTGAGACGGAGTCTAGTGCGCTTCAGCGGGCGCTAGCGGCGGAGCGTCCGGCGGCTGTTGCCGTGGGCGGCAGACCGACTGCTGCGGCACGCCAGCCAGCTGAAGTGCCGCAGCGAGCGCAGGGAGGCACCGCGTTTCGTACGCCGCAAGGCGAAGAGCTGCGCCGCGCCTTCGTTATGGCGGAGGTGCTAGGGCCTCCGCGCTCGAAGCGATCGCTTCGGCGGATGTAGCGGAAACGAGTATAAACGCAGTCCAAGAACAGATTCCTTTTAAACGAGGAATCTGTTTTTTTTATTTTCTTAAAACCTTCGCTTTTTTCGGATGAGATTCTAGGTGGTGCTTTTTTCATATTTCCGATCCTTTGCGCATATTTTGGTACAGTACGGGAAGGGGGCCTCTGCCGGCATGAGCCGATTCAATCGCAAACTTCGTAAAATGGCTGCCGATCTGCTCGATTTGCCGCAGGATGTCGTGATGGATTTGCCCCGGCTAACCATGATCGGCGACCGCCAACTTTACATCGAGAACCATCGCGGAGTGCTGCATTTCTCAAGCGATAAGCTGCGACTCGCGCTAAGCAAGGGTGAAATAGAAGTGACGGGCAGCGATCTCGTCATACGTACGATATGGACAGAGGAAGTCGTCATTGAAGGCTTTATTAAAAATATAGAAGTACGCGAGTAATGCGAAGGGGAGCAGCGCTTATGGCGGAAGCAGCGCTTCCTTGAGCGTGTGCCGGACAAGCACCGCTGCCAGAACAACCGTAGGGGGGCAAGAACAATGAATGCGACGAATGCAACGTGGATGCAATGGCTCCGCGGATATATCACCGTTCGGGTGCGCGGCGAAGCCGCAGAGAAGCTGGTGAACACCGCTCTCTCGAAAGGGCTGTCGCTTTGGTCCATCAGGCGGACAAGCAAGGGAGAGCTTGACTGTTACTTGCTTGTGACGGATTTCTTCGAGCTTCGTCCGATCTTGAAAGAGACAGGCTGCCGCATCCATGTGACGTCGCGTCAAGGACTGCCGTTCTGGGTGCGCCGCGCGCAGAAGCGTGTTTTTTTTGCAGTGGGGCTCGTCCTGTTCTTTATCGGGATGTATTTGCTATCATCGCTCATCTGGTCTATCGACGTGAAGGGCAATAATCGACTCTCGGAGGAGCAAATCTTGCAGGTGGCCAAGCAGGAGGGACTGTACCCGTTCCAATGGTCGTTCCGGCTTGACGATGTAACCGTATTGTCGAAGAAAATGGCGCAGAAGCTTCCTGGTGCGGCATGGGTCGGCGTTCAGAAGCAGGGCACGCGAATTACGATACAAGTCGTAGAATCTTCAATGCCGGATAAGAAGACGCCGATGAACCCGCGCCATCTCGTCGCTTCTACCGATGCGGTCGTGACGAAGGTGCTGGCCGAGACCGGCAGGCCTGTCGTTAAACGCAATATGCGCGTCAAGCAGGGCGATGTGCTCATCTCAGGCATGCTCGGGGACGAGAATAACATCAAAGCGGTCGTCGCGAAAGGCGTCGTGAAGGGTATTGTGTGGCATGAGTATGACATAGTTTCACCGCTCACTCGTCAGACGAAGGTATATACGGGCGAGAAGAAAGTGGTGTGGTATGCGGTTGTCGCAGGTCGGGCGATGAAGGTAAGCGGATATGGCGGCAGTCCCTTCGCGATGTACGAAAGCGTGAAGCAAGAGGAGCAGGCCGCTTGGCGAACGATGAAGATGCCGTTTGGAAGAATGAAAGAGACGATTCTGGAAGTGAAGCTGCAAAGCCAAACGGTCAGCGTCGAGGAGGCCAAAGCTGAGGGGATTGAGCAGGCAAAGGCAGATGTACTGGCTAAAGTCGGCCCGGATGCACAGGTGCTTGGTGAAAACATTTTGCATGAAAAGACGGACAATGGTAAAGTTTATATGAAAGTGCTTTTTGAAGTGGATCAATCGATTGTGAAAGAGAGACCGCTAGTTCAGATGCAAGGGGATTGAGTATTTTTGCAAAATGAATTCAAAGTAGCCAAAATTCCACTTGCCAACGCAGCGGAGGGGCTAGCACTATTTGGCCCGCAGGATAAGTATCTACGGTTAGTTCAGCAGCAAACGTCAGCAGACATTGCATCCCGTGAAGCGGAAATTTCGATTTCGGGTACTAGCACCGAGGTTGATTCTATCGAACAGCTTTATACCGTACTGCAGCAGCTCGTGCGAGGCGGCTACACACCGTCTGAACGCGATATTATGTATGCGCTTGACCTATCGCGTACGCTGCAGGCAGATCAGCTGCTAGATTTGTTCAAGGCCGAAATTACGACAACGTTTCGTGGCAAACCGATTAGGGTAAAAACGATTGGTCAGCGCCACTACGTTAAGACGATTAAGCGGATGGATATTGTGTTCGGGATCGGCCCGGCAGGTACGGGCAAAACGTATCTCGCGGTCGTTCTCGCAGTAGCTGCGCTGAAGGAAGGCTCCGTCAAACGAATCGTGCTGACGCGCCCAGCGGTTGAGGCAGGCGAGAACCTAGGCTTCCTGCCCGGTGATCTGCAAGAGAAGGTAGATCCGTACTTAAGACCGCTGTACGATGCTCTGCATGACGTACTCGGCCCGGATCAAACGACCAAAGCATTTGAACGCGGACTTATCGAAGTAGCGCCGCTCGCCTATATGCGTGGCCGGACGCTCGAGGATTCATTTATTATTTTGGACGAAGCACAGAATACGACACCGGAGCAGATGAAAATGTTCCTGACTCGTCTCGGTTTTGGCGCGAAGATGGTCATCACCGGCGACGTTACCCAAATTGACTTGCCCCGCGGCAAGCGTTCGGGACTTATCGAAGCACAGCGCATTCTCGCTGATATTCCGGAGATTGGCTTCATCCTCTTTAACGAGCAGGATGTCGTCCGTCACTCGCTTGTCCAGAAAATCATAACGGCATACAATGTAGACGCAGAGAAGCAGGTTTAAAATAGGCTGTAAGCCTATGAATTGTGACCGTAGGTCACCGACTAAAAGCTACCCTTGTGACCGAAGGTCACAAAAGCGCTCCCTTCCGCGAATGTTACTAATATCGACAAAAAGCGGCAGTCCTCCACCTTATTCAGGCATCACGTGGCGTAAGAACGCCGCATGAAAGTGTGTCCGCGCTAGCGGACGAAAACGTTCCCTCGTCGAAGAATGGTCGAAGACGGCCCAGGCGCAGGTACGGTATTTCCGGGCCAGGGACGGTAGTCCCTGGGGTCCCCCTTATAAAGGGGGATTTAGGGGGATGCGAATGTGTCCTTGGGGATACGAATGTAAGGTTGGGGGATTGTTCTAGGTTTGGGAGGATAAATAAGATGGTGAATCAAGGAACCAGCCTAGATGAACTAAGGTCATCAGGATGGAATGGATGGAAGCACAGCGCCGCCATTAGATGGGTGCTATTGCTTCTGTTTGTTTTGTTGTTTTATTTTTCTTTGGCACCTCATGTGCTCCCGGAGACATACAACATTGAGCTTGGCAAGCCAAGCGACCGCGACATCGAAGCGCCGATGGAGATTAAGGATGAGAAGGCGACCCTTCAAGCGCAGGAGCAAGCTGCCGAGCAGGTGGAGCCGATCTATTCCATCGTTGCGCTGCGGAGCGAGGTGCTGCTGGAGCAAGTTTTTGCCCGGATGGAGCAATTGAACCAGGATGATCAAGTGACGTTGGAGAACAAGGTATCGATTTATCGCACCGAAATTCCTCAGTTGTATACCGATTATGTGGATCAATTCGTTCGCAATAACAAAGGCAATGGCACGTACAACGATACGCTGCTCGAAGAGATGGCAACTGCCGTCAAGTCGCAAACTTACCGGATTCCTGAGGAAACGTATTATAAGCTGCCGTCGTTGTCGCCGATTCAGCTAGGTGACATGCAGCAGGTTGCGGTATCCATCGTACATAAGCTGATGGGTGACTCGCTTCGTGAAGCGGAGACCGCTCGTACGAAAGTCGCAGAGCTTGTCAATGCCAGCTCCTTAAGCGAGCGCAAAACGAGAGAAATTGTGCAGGAGCTTGCCCGGTACGCCATTATGCCGAACAAATTTCTAGATAAACAAGCGACGAACGATGCAAGAGTTGCTGCGAAGGAGAATACACCGCCTGTTGTCATCAAGCAGGGCGATATTATTGTTCATAAAGGCGAAATCGTATCCAAAGAAATGTACGATCGACTATCTTCCATCGGACTGCTTCAGACGAAGAAGACGTACTGGCCGCAGCTTGGTTTGCTGCTGATGTCTATTTTGTTCACGATCGTTATTTATAGCTACTTGGAGAAGGCGGCAGGCTTATCCGGCGGGACGCGGACCAAGTACAGCAATACGCAGCTCGTTATGCTGTTGCTGGTCTATGTGCTTAATATCGTGGCGATGCAAATTATAGATTTAACGCAGACGCAGTCGATGCCTTACGTCGGTTATCTAGCTCCTACCGCAATGGGTGCGATGCTGATCGTGCTGCTGCTGGATATTCAGCTTGCGGTCGTCAGCTCCTTCTTGTTTGCTATTATGGGCAGCGTTATTTTTAACATGGACTCTGGACGTATCTTTGATTTCAATTATGGATTCACGACTGCGGTCATCTCGTTCGCGGCAATCTTTGCGATACATCGAGCGAGCCAGCGTTCAACGATTCTGAAAGCAGGCATTATGGTCAGCTTGTTTGGCTCAGCCTCCGCATTGGCGATACTGCTTCTAGGGGAGCTGCCAGACAAGAATGAGATCATCATGACGGTGGCGTTTGCATTCGCGAGCGGCCTGCTCACGGCGATTCTTGTTGTCGGATTAATGCCTTTCTTCGAAGTGACTTTCGGCATATTATCCGCGCTGAAACTTGTCGAGCTGTCGAGTCCGAACCACCCGCTGCTGCGCAAGCTGCTGACAGAGACGCCTGGGACCTATCATCATAGCGTGATGGTCGGCAATTTATCCGAAGCTGCAGCTGAGGCTATCGGCGCGAACGGCTTGTTATGCCGCGTCGGTTCTTTCTATCACGATATCGGGAAGACGAAACGACCGAGCTACTTCATCGAGAATCAGTCGAATATTGAGAATCCGCATGATTCGATTGAGCCGAAACTGAGCAAATCGATCATCATTGCGCATGCTAGAGACGGAGTCGAGATGCTTCGCGCTCACAAGCTGCCGAGGCCGATAAGAGACATAGCCGAGCAGCATCACGGTACGACATTCCTGAAGTATTTTTATCACAAAGCGTATAAATTGGCGGAAGAAGCGGGCATAGAGCCGGATTTCACCGAAGATGATTTCCGGTATCCAGGTCCGAAGGCACAGTCGAAGGAAGCGGCGATCGTCGGCATCGCAGACTGTGTCGAAGCTGCGGTTCGCAGCCTGCGCAGTCCAACGGTGGAGCAAGTTGAATCCATGATTAACAAGATCATTAAGAGCCGACTGGACGATGATCAATTCAACGAATGCGATATTACGCTGAAGGAACTTGAGAAGATCGCGCAGACGCTGAAAGAGACCGTTATCGGCATCTTCCACTCGCGCATTGAATATCCGGAAGACGTTAAACAAAAGGAGCGGCTAGCATGAGTTTGCAATTAGGATGGATCAACGATCAGGATAAAATCGAAATTTCCGAGGATTTTATCGGCGTGCTGGATAAGCTGCTGCAGCTGGCGGCAGAAGCCGAGGGGTTGACTGAGGGTGAAGTGACGCTCACGTTCGTCGACGACGAAGAAATTCACGAGTTGAACCGCGAGTACCGAAACGTCGACCGGCCAACAGACGTCTTGTCGTTCTCGATGCAAGAAGAAACGGATGAAGAGCTGGAAATTATTTATGAAGTGGAAAACGAGAGCGAGCGAATCCCGTTCGAAGGAATGCTTGGCGACATTATTATTTCGGCTGAACGGGCTAAACTACAAAGTGACGAATACGGACATTCCTTGGAGCGTGAGCTTGGCTTCCTGTTCGTGCACGGGTTCCTTCATCTGATCGGCTACGATCATCAGGATGAGGCGAGCGAAGCGGTCATGACTGAGAAGCAAGAAGCGGCATTGAGCCAAGTCGGCTTAACTCGCTAATGCGCAAGCTGCTCCGCAGTTTTTCCTTTGCATTCGCAGGAATTGGCGCAGGCATTCGCACGCAAGCGAATATGCGCATTCATGTCGCAGCAGCCATCATCGTCAATGTTGCGGGGGTAATTGCGCATTTGGAGCGAAACGAATGGCTGGTGATCATTCTCTTGCAAGCAGCCGTCATGGCAGCCGAGCTTATGAACACTGCCATTGAGCATGTCGTTGATCTAGCTAGTCCCGAGCAGCATCCGCTTGCGAAAGCTGCGAAGGATACAGCGGCCGGCGCTGTGCTCCTATTGGCGATAGCAGCCGTTATCATTGGCCTAATCGTATTTGTTCCGCACTTATGGCCTTAACGAGAAGGAGTGTCAAACGAGATACGATGAACAATAAATCGAATGAACTATCCGCAGAGTGGCAGCAGCTGCTTCATCAGGCGCTTGAAGCACGAAAGCGTGCTTATGTGCCGTATTCGAACTTTCAAGTCGGCGCAGCGTTGCTTGATTCCGAAGGCGGCGTCCATTTGGGCTGCAACGTAGAGAATGCAGCTTACAGCCCAACGAACTGCGCTGAACGTACAGCGTTGTACCGCGCGATTGCGGACGGTCATCAAGCGCGCTCGTTTGAAGCGATCGCGGTTGTAGGAGACACAGACGCACCGATTACGCCTTGCGGCGTATGTAGGCAGGTGCTTGTGGAGCTATGCCCATCCGACATGCCAGTCATTATGGGAAATGTAAATGGAGATTGGCGTGTCTCCACCGTTGCGGAACTGCTGCCGGGCGCATTCTCGTCAGTTTCGCTAACGAAAGAAGTATAACCGCCGCAACTGGAAGGGGATAAACGGACAACCTATGAGCTCAACAACAGGATCAGGATCTGGACCTAAGGGATCCAAACAGAAATTTCACTCCGGCTTCGTCGCTATTGTAGGCAGGCCAAACGTCGGCAAATCGACACTTATTAACGAGGTCATCGGGCAGAAAATAGCAATTATGTCGGACAAGCCGCAAACGACGCGCAATAAAATTCACGGCGTTTATACGACCGACAACTCGCAAATTGTGTTTCTAGATACGCCTGGCATTCACAAACCGACGTCCAAGCTTGGCGACTTCATGGTAAAGTCGGCAATCAATACGCTTGGCGAAGTGGATGCGGCGCTGTTTCTTATTGACGTTTCCGAAGGACTCGGCGGCGGTGACCGCTTCATTATCGAAGCGCTCAAGAAAATAAAGACGCCAGTGTTCCTCATCATGAACAAGATCGACAAGATTGAGCCGGAAGCGCTGCTGCCGCTCATCGTTCAATATAAGGATCTGTACGACTTCGCAGAGATCATTCCGATCTCCGCGCTTCAAGGCAATAACATCAACACTTTGCTGAAAGTGCTGAGCAGCTACTTGCCGGAAGGGCCGCAGTACTACCCTGCGGATCAAGTGACAGACCATCCGGAGCAATTCGTCTGTGCAGAGCTTGTCCGGGAGAAGATTCTTCACCTCACTCGTGAAGAAGTACCGCATTCCATCGCTGTTGCGATTGAGGATATGCGCGTGCAGGAGAACGGAGTCGTCTATATCGGCGCCGTTATTTACGTTGAACGCGATTCCCAGAAAGGGATTGTTATCGGCAAGCAAGGCGCCTTGCTGAAGCAGGTTGGCAAGGAAGCGCGCCGCGACATCGAGACGCTGCTTGGCTCACGAGTATTTCTTGAGCTGTGGGTGAAGGTGAAGAAGGATTGGCGCAATCAGGATCGCTTACTGAAGGACCTCGGCTACCGCAATGACTAAAATTTGTAAGGCATAGCCTTGCTCCCTTTATCGCATCCTAATTCGTGAGCATCATTCTCACGCGGAAAGGATGAATACGAATGCGAAATTTTTCGTGGAAGTATTTTGCGCTGACGGGGGATGTGGAAGCTTTTATGCTTTACAAGGAAATCGAGGAACAGGCAGCGGGTGCCGACGCTGTCAGCAGCGAGGAAGATGGAGAGGCTGCAGTCGAGACTGACAGCGCGTTATAAGCAGGTCGCTGCAAGGCGCAGGTTGGGGGAGAGATTCATGCAATACCGCGTCGAAGGCATTGTTATTCGCAGTACGGATTACGGTGAAGGCAACAAGATCATTACGCTCTTTACAAGAACGCACGGCAAGATAGGTGTTGTCGTGCGTGGTGCCAAAAAAGTAAAGAGTCGTCATGGCTCCCTTGCTCAGCTGTTTACGTACGGCGAATATTTATTTTTCCGAAATAGCGGCTTAGGCACATTGACGCATGGTGAGATTATTGAATCTCACCATGTTTTGCGTGAGCAATTGGAGCTAACCGCCTACTCTTCTTATGCGGTCGAATTGGTAGACAGGGCGCTGCAGGAAGAGGATGCGAGTGCGTACATCTACGAACAGCTGAAAGCATGTCTGACCGCATTTGTCGAAGGCAAGGATGTTGCCATTACGATCCAGCTCTTCGAGATGAAGATACTCGAAGCGGCTGGTTATGCGCCGGACTTTACCGCTTGCATGTCTTGCGGCAATGCTGAAGGACGAATGGCGCTCAGCGCGAGAGCCGGAGGGGTTCTGTGCAGCAGATGCCGCTATAAGGATCCGAGTGCAATGGAGCTCAGCGAGGGCGCGCTTAAGCTGCTTAGAATGTTCCGCCAGCTCGATCTGCGCAGGCTAGGAAACATAACGGTGCGAGATGAAACGAAGAAGCAGCTCAAACTCGTTATGCGCGCGCTCATGGACACGCATCTGGCGCTGCAGTTAAAATCGCGTTCGTTCTTAGATCAGATGGAACGATTCGAATCGACGGTGCCCGTGGGCCGGCAGCCTAAACGTGAGGCGAGCGAAGCAAGCGGAGTGAATGAATCTCGTGAATCTCGTGATGAACATGAACATGAACATGAACATGAACGTGAACATGAACATGAACCCAAAGATGACGCCGCAGAATAATTGACACACCCTATTGGCAATGTTATGATATATTATTATGAAATAAGAACGTTGAAGGAGAAAGTAACTGTTACAGTCGTCAGTAAAGCGAGCCGGGGATAGTGGGAGCCTGGACGGACGTATTCGGTGAAAGGCACTCCGGAGTTCTTGCAACTTTTCGAAAAGCGGGTTTTCAGGACTTCATGCTGAAGACCAAGTAGGGTGGAACCGCGGGAGATGATAGCTCTCGTCCCTATGTCTGATTTTCCGGACATAGTGGGCGAGGGCTTTTTTATATGCCACGCACGTGGAATGGCCGGTCATACAAACTTAAGGAGATGAATGAAATGAATTTTCAAAACATGATTCTGACGCTGCAGCAGTTCTGGGCAGAGCAAAATTGCATTCTCGTTCAGCCATACGATACGGAGAAAGGTGCGGGCACGATGAACCCGATGACCTTCCTGCGCTCTATCGGACCTGAGCCGTGGAACGTTGCTTATGTAGAGCCGTCCAGACGTCCTGCTGACGGCCGTTACGGTGAGAACCCGAACCGGTTGTACCAGCATCACCAATTCCAGGTTATTCTGAAGCCGTCGCCGGACAATATTCAAGAATTGTACCTTGAGAGCTTGAAGCGTCTTGGCGTTGATCCGCTTCACCACGACATTCGTTTCGTCGAAGATAACTGGGAATCACCGACACTTGGCGCTTGGGGTCTTGGCTGGGAAGTTTGGCTGAACGGTATGGAGATCACGCAATTTACGTACTTCCAACAAGTCGGCGGTATTGATGCGAATCCAGTCGCTGTTGAAATTACGTACGGTATGGAGCGCCTAGCTTCGTACATTCAAGAGAAAGAGAATGTGTTCGATCTGGAGTGGGTAGACGGAGTGACTTATGGCGACGTGTTCCTGCAGCCTGAGTTTGAGCATTCGAAGTATACGTTTGAAACTTCTGATCCGGCGATGCTGTTCTCGCTGTTTAACATGTATGAAGAAGAAGCGAAGAAGACGATCGAGCATAAGCTTGTTTTCCCGGCGTATGATTACGTTCTGAAATGCTCTCATACGTTTAACTTGCTGGACGCGCGCGGCGCGATTAGCGTAACGGAGCGTACAGGCTACATTATGCGTGTACGTAACTTGGCTCGTGCTTGTGCGGCTACGTATTTGGAAGAGCGTGAGCGTCTTGGCTTCCCGCTGCTGCTGAAAGGAGTGAACGTCAATGGCTAAAGATTTGCTGCTGGAGATCGGACTTGAAGAGGTGCCTGCACGTTTCGTGCGCGGCGCAATGAATCAATTGAAAGAGAAGACGGTCAAATGGCTGGATTCCGCTCGAATCGGCCATGGCGCTGTTGAAGCTTTTGCAACGCCTCGCCGTATCGCGGTTCTGGTGCGCGATGTGGAGGAGAAGCAAGCTGATGTGAACGAGGAAGTGAAAGGCCCTTCCCGCAAAATCGCGCTTGATGAGCAAGGCGAGTGGAGCAAAGCTGCGCTTGGTTTTGCCCGCAGTCAAGGCGTTTCTCCGGAAGACTTCTTCTTCAAGGAGCTTGCTGGCGTCGAGTATGTGTATGCTAACAAGAGCAGCATTGGTACCGTAACGAGCGATGTGCTGCCGGAAGGGCTCACAGCACTTATTACCGCTATGTCTTTCCCGAAAAATATGCGTTGGGGCGCTTATGATCTTCGTTTCGTACGTCCAATCCGCTGGCTCGTTGCTTTGTTCGGCGAAGAAATTGTTCCGCTCGATATTACTGCTGTGCAAAGTGGCAAGACAACACGCGGCCATCGTTTCCTTGGCAGCGAGACAGTTGTATCTGAGCCTTCTGCGTATGTGGAACGTCTAAGAGAGCAGCAAGTTATTGCGGATGCGGCAGAGCGTGAAGCGCTGATCGTAGAGCAAATCAAGTCGCTCGCAGCCGAGAAGGGCTGGCACATCGACATTAAAGAAGATCTGCTGGAGGAAGTTGTATTCCTCGTTGAATACCCGAACGTCCTGTTCGGCTCGTTCGATCCAGCGTTCTTGAACATTCCGCAGGAAGTGCTGATTACTTCGATGCGCGAGCATCAGCGCTACTTCCCGGTTCTGGATCATGAAGGCAAGCTGCTGCCTTACTTCGTTACCGTTCGTAACGGCGACCGCACCTCCATTGAGTCTGTTGCCAAAGGTAACGAGAAAGTGCTGCGTGCACGTCTGTCCGATGCGAAGTTCTTTTATGGAGAAGATCAGAAGCTGGCAATTGACGATGCGCTTAAGAAGCTTGAGGCGATTGTATATCATGAAGAGCTTGGTACAGTTGCAGATAAAGTGCGCCGTATCGTGAATACAGCAGGCAAAATCGCAAATGCGCTGCAATTGGATGCTGAGACGTCTGATGATGCTGCCCGCACAGCGGCAATTTGCAAATTCGACCTTGTTACGCAGATGGTCTACGAGTTCCCAGAGCTGCAAGGCATCATGGGTGAAGATTATGCTCGTAAAGCAGGCGAGAGAGAATCGGTTGCTCGTGCAATTAACGAGCACTATCAGCCGCGATTTGCAGGCGATCGCGCTCCGGCATCCGTAGTTGGCGCAGTTGTCAGCCTCGCAGACAAAATCGATACAATCGTGGGTTGTTTCTCGATCGGCATTATTCCAACAGGCTCGCAGGACCCTTACGCGCTGCGTCGTCAAGCAGCGGGCATCGTACAAATCATATTGGCGCACGGTCTTAAGCTGCCGCTTGAAACGTTGTTCGAGCTTGCGCTCGACGTCCATGTTTCAGCTGGCTCGTTGAAACGCGACCGCGCTGAAGTGCGTAAAGACTTGTACGAGTTCTTCTCGCTTCGCGTGAAGAATGTACTCACGGAGCAGAACGTTCGTTATGATGTCGTTGATGCGGTTATGGCAGTGGGCTTTAATGATCTGAGCCAGACTGTTGACCGTGCAGCATCGGTTACGGCTTGTGCAGCCGGTGATCGCCGCGATGAGTTCAAAGGCGTCGTTGACGCGCTGAACCGCGTATGCAACCTGGCGTCCAAAGCGACATCGTCGGAAGTGAACGCAAAGCTGTTCGCCGAAGATGTAGAAGCCGCTCTATACAGTGCTTGGGAAGCGGTGCAGGCTGACATTGGAGCATTTGTGGAGCAAGGCCGCACAGCGGAAGCGATTGCGAAGCTGGCTAGTCTGAAAACGCCGATCAATGCGTATTTTGACAAAGTCATGGTTATGGCTGAGGACGAAGCGGTACGTGCGAACCGTCTGGCAACATTGTCGGCAATTGCGGGCAGTGTGTTGAAAGTGGCGGATTTGACGAAGCTGGTGTGGTAAGCATTTTTCCTGACAATCAAGGAGGGTGAATCCAAATGGCAACTGAAACGCAGCCTGATGTCATTATTTACGTCGTTTCCGACTCTGCCGGTGATACGGGTGAACTTGTCGTCAGGGCGGCGGTTGCTCAGTTTCATCCCCTTAATGCAGATATCCGCAGAGCGCCGTTCGTCCATGATGAAGCGTCGCTCGAGCGGTTTGTGTTGCTCGCCAAGGAGCACGGCGCAATCATCCTTTATACGCTTGTGCTTCCTGCTTTGCGGGATCGGATGGTGGAACTTGCCTTACAGCATCAAGTGACCTCGATTGATCTGCTCGGCTCGCTTATCACGAGTCTCGAAGAGAAAACGAATCGCAAATCAAGGCAGGAGCCAGGGCTGAATCACGTGCTTGACGAGAATTACTTCCGTAAGGTCGACGCGGTTGAGTTCGCCGTCAAATATGATGATATGCGAGATACGACGGGCATTCTTAAAGCAGACATTGTGCTTGTTGGCGTGTCTCGAACGTCCAAGACACCATTGTCGATGTACCTCGCACACAAGCAGTTCAAAGTCGCGAACGTACCGCTTATGCCAGAGCTTCAGCCGCCTGAGGAGCTGTTCCAAATTCCGAAAGAAAAGGTCGTCGGCCTGACGATCGATGTGAATTATCTAAACGGCATTCGCAAGGAACGTTTGAAGGCGCTCGGCCTGCCTGATAGCGCAGCCTATGCAACGACGGCGCGAATCGAGCGGGAGATTGAATATGCCGCTAAGATTACGGATCGGATCGGCTGTTTGGTGATTGACGTATCGCACCGGGCAGTTGAAGAAACGGCAAGCCTGATCTTGGAGTATATTGAATCAAACTGATGTGTGATTTGGTGCAGGATTTTTTGTTTATTTGCCGTATATAATAGTACGGTAGTTCCAATAAGATGCGGTGATGCAGCGAAAATGAAAGCTTTACCTACAATTGTGGTCGATGCGGATGCATGTCCAGTCAAGCGTGAAATTGTCGAAACGGCTCGAAGTTTCGCCGTTCCTGTATTAATGGTTGCTTCACATGATCATCGGCTTCAGCAGGAAGCGGGCGTTGCGATTATGCAGGTTGATCGAAGCGATCAGTCCGTTGATCTGTATATTGCGAATCACATCTCGCGAGGCGATATCGTGGTCACGCAGGACTTTGGGCTCGCGACGATTGTGCTAGCTAAAGGCGCAATAGCGCTGTCGCCGCGCGGCCAGGAGTACGATGACAGCAACATTGATTATTTGATGGAACGCAGGCATGAATTAGCCAAAGCTCGCCGGGGCGGAATGCGAACAAAAGGACCAAAGGCGATGAGCGGCGAGGATCGTACAAGGTTTCAGCAAAAGCTGACAAAAGTTTTGCAGACCCGGAAGGAAAATGACAAGCTGTAGCGAATAGTATTACTTGTCAATTAGGATGAAGGTGAAGGTGTATGGCTTACGGGAAAATACCGGATTCTGTCATTGAAGCGGTGCTTAAGCACCACGATATTGTAGAAACGGTCGGAAAGTACGTTCACCTCTCGAAGCACGGGAAATACATGAAGGGGTTATGCCCGTTTCATTCAGAGAAATCCCCGTCATTTACCGTAACTCCGGAGAAAGGTATCTTCTATTGCTACGGGTGCGGTAAAGGTGGCAATGCGATCAAGTTTATCGAGGAAATCGAAGAATATTCGTTTCCCGAAGCTGTTCGCATGATGGCGGAAGAAGCGGGTATCCCGACCACGTGGTCAGGAGCTGCGGACCGTTCGAATACGGAAGGCGGCGGTGACCGCGACACGCTTATTGGAGCGCATGAGCTGGCGGTGAAGTTATATCATTATTTGCTCATGAACACGACGCACGGACAGCCTGCGCTGCAATATTTACGCTCACGCGGTGTGACGGACAAGCAGATTGATCATTATATGATCGGTTATGCTCCGCCTGAATGGGACACATTGGCCCGATTTCTTGAGAAGCGGGAATACAATCTCGCGCTTATGGAGAAGGGCGGGCTGCTTATTGCCAAGCAGGACAGAAGCGGCTACATTGACCGTTTCCGCGACCGGATCATGTTTCCGATCTGGAGCCGTGACGGCAAAGTAATTGCGATGGCCGGCAGGATGCTCGGTGAGGGTCAGCCCAAATATTTGAACTCTCCGGAGACCATGCTATTCAACAAAAGCCGTAATTTGTACAACTTCCATCATGCCAGAGTGTCGATGCGCAAGAATCGGCGCGTCGTACTGTTCGAGGGCTATATGGATGTCATTAAAGCATGGAGCGCCGGGGTCGAGAACGGCGTTGCTTCCATGGGTACGGCGCTGACGGATGAGCATGCGTCACTACTGGGGCGTAATGTTGAGGAAGCCGTTCTTTGCTACGACGGTGACAACGCTGGACAAGCAGCAGCGCTGAAGAGCATTCCGATCTTGGAGCGAGCCGGATTGCGCGTTCAGGTGGCGATGCTGCCTAAAGGCTTGGACCCGGATGAATTTATCGAGAAACATGGTGCTCAGGCATTCATGCGCGAAATGATTGAACATCCCGTCTCTGCTACGAAATTTAGACTACTATATGCGAAGAAAAACCATATACTCCTAGAAGAAGAAGGACAGAAAGACTACTTGCTCGAGGCTGTTGGCATTATTGCTGCACTCGATTCTCCTACCGAGCGGGAGTTTTACTTAAAGGAGCTGTCCCGAGAGTTCGATATGTCTTTGGATTCATTGAAGCAGGATGCCTTCGAGAGGCGGCAGCAGCTGCAAAAAATGAAACCGCCAAGGGATAATAACGATAATTCGTGGAATAATGGTAGAAATGAAAACCGTGAGAACCGTGAGAACCGTCGTACGTCCTCGGCGCCGCCCGTTTTGCCTGCGTATCAAGTGGCTGAGCGTAAGCTGCTCGCCCAGATGCTGCTGGACTCGGATATCGCAAATACGGTACATCAGAAGCTTGGAGAAGCTTTTAATGTAGAGGATCACGCAGCGCTTGCTGCTTACTTATATGCTTATTACGCGCAAGGACATGATCCGGATGTAAGCCGGTTTATCGCATCGCTCCAGGATGACCGCCTTGAACGGACAGCCGCTTCCATCATGATGATGGATGACGACATTCCATTCGATGAGCATCTGCTCGCCGATTACGTGAATGAAATTAGGAAAGTGCCAAAGTTTCGTGAAATCGAGCAGTTGAAGGAAACGATGGTACGAGCGGAACGTTCCGGGGACATGTTGAAAGCGGCACAAATTGCAAGTGAGATTATCGCCCTAGAGAGACAGCTAAAAGGTCGGCAGGATGATCGTTTCTAGGGAGGAGGGAGTCGGAATATGGCGAATGATCAACATACTGAACTGGATACTGAACAAAAGCTGGAACTCGTCAAAGAACAGCTGATTGAACATGGGAAGAAAAGATCCTCCTTAACGTACAAAGAGATCATGGAGAAACTGTCCCCGTTTGATCAGGATCCGGAGCAAATCGATGAGTTCTTCGAGCAACTCGATGATATCGGCATTGAAGTGGTAAATGAGAACGACGAGGATCAACCTATAGGCAATCGGGACGATCAGGAGCGCGAGCATGACGACTTCAACTTCGATGATGATTTGGCATTACCGCCTGGTATCAAGATTAACGATCCGGTTCGCATGTACTTGAAAGAAATCGGACGCGTGCCGCTGTTGTCGGCTGATGATGAGGTGGAACTTGCCAAACGGATCGAGAACGGGGATGAGGAAGCGAAGCGCAGACTCGCTGAAGCGAACCTAAGGCTCGTCGTTAGTATCGCGAAACGTTATGTTGGACGAGGAATGCTGTTTCTCGATCTTATCCAAGAAGGCAATATGGGTCTTATTAAAGCAGTTGAGAAGTTCGATCACACCAAGGGCTACAAATTCAGTACGTATGCAACATGGTGGATTAGACAAGCGATTACGCGCGCAATTGCTGACCAAGCCCGTACAATTCGGATCCCTGTTCATATGGTGGAGACGATTAATAAGCTCGTTCGTGTATCCCGTCAATTGCTGCAAGAGCTTGGCCGCGAGCCGAGCCCCGAAGAAATTGCGGCTGAAATGGATTTGAGCACAGAGAAAGTACGCGAGATTATGAAGATCGCACAAGAGCCGGTATCGCTGGAAACTCCGATTGGGGAAGAAGACGATTCGCATTTGGGTGATTTCATCGAAGATCAAGAGGCGCTTGCACCAGCGGACGCTGCTGCGTATGAGCTCTTGAAGGAACAGCTGGAGGACGTGCTTGATACGCTTACGGAGCGTGAAGAGAACGTGCTGCGACTCCGTTTCGGTCTTGATGATGGCCGTACACGCACGCTTGAGGAAGTTGGTAAAGTGTTTGGCGTAACCCGTGAGCGGATTCGTCAAATCGAAGCGAAGGCGCTTCGTAAGCTTCGCCATCCATCAAGAAGCAAACGTTTGAAAGATTTTCTTGAATAAATGAGGGGACCTTTCTGCTAAGGCAGCAAGGTCTTTTTTCCATCAATCAGAATGAATGGCTCGGCTTGGTCGCTTTCACACCTGCTTCACACACCATCATGAGAGAGGATTTCTGGACGATATGGATCAAGAACGGCGCAAAACAATCGTAAGAGAGATTGAGCATTGGCAGCGCAGCAAACTGCTTCCGGATCAATATTGTGATTTTCTGCTCAACTTGTATTTGGATGAAGGACAGGCCAGAACTCCGGTTACTTTCACTGGAAGAGCGGCAGTTGTCGTGAAAGCGGCATCGGTGAAGCAATGGCTGCTTACATTTGGAATATTTTCCTTAATATGTTTTGTTGTTCTTTATTTTAACGAATTTCATCCGCTATTGCAAATTGCGCTATCGATTACTGGCGTTCTCGTACTGCTCTCCATCGGGCAGAAATATCGTGAACGCAATGAGTCCGTCGGGCTCGGATTGATTGGCACGGGGATGCTGCTCATGCTGGGGACGGGCTTGTATATGCTTCAACTTCATGAGCTTCTTGCTTGGGGATGGCAAGCAGGGCTGCTCGGACTATGCTCGATCTGCTGGATCGCTTTCGGTATCGGAGCGCGTATCCCGTTGCTTCACTTATGCGGCTGGATGGCGTCCTTCCTTGTCTACGCGTGGTTGCTTTCGAACAATACGGAATCGCCGCGCTGGTTTGAGATTCAGCTTTATTGGCTGCCGGCTTCCTTCGTCTTCGGATGGTGCAGCTGGTTTTTCCACAGATGGTCAAGGTCTGTCGCGTCGATTCTCTTCGTCGCTGCTGCGCTTGCTTGGTTCATGCCAGAACTCTACTCCGCTGTTTTCATAAAGGAGCAGATCGGGTTACAGCTACAACTTATGATAAAAATTATAGCGGGAGGCGCTACACTGTTCTCGCTGCGAAAACAATGGATTGCGTGGGTTGCGTAATATGATTAAATTGTCAAAACGATTGCAGCAAATTGCTGATTATGTATCAACTGGTTCGCGTGTCGCAGATATCGGCTCTGACCATGCGCTCCTTCCCGTCTACTTGCTGCAAAGCGGTACATGTCCGTCTGCCATTGCAGGCGAGCTGAACACGGGACCGTTCCAAGCGGCTAAGCGTCAAACGGCTGAAGCTGGACTTTCGAAAGTGATTCATGTCCGTCAAGGGGACGGGCTTGCCGTATTGGAACCAGGTGAAGCCGATACGGTGACGATCGCAGGTATGGGTGGCGCGCTTATGGCGGACATTCTCGAGACTGGCAGGAAGGCAGGCAAGCTCAAAGGGGTCAAGGAACTTGTGCTGCAGCCGAACGTCGGCGAAGAAATTGTGCGCAAATGGCTTACAGCGCATGGTTACGTGCTGCAGAACGAGACGATTCTGGAAGAGGATGGACGCATCTATGAAGTGCTTCATGCGCTGCATGGTTCACATAGCATAGCTGGCAAGTCTATCGAGAGTGTTTATGACGCTGCGTTCTTAGCGGCAAATTTGTCCGAAGAGATCAAGCGGGAGTGGCTGTACCGGATGGGACCGTACTTGCTTCGCAGTAACGAAGAGCTGCTGCATAATAAATGGCAGCATGAGCATGGCAAGCTTGCACGTATCTCCAAACAGATGGAGCAGTCGGAGCTTGCGGAATCCCGTGACAAGCAGGCACAGCTGAAGCAAGAGATGGACGCGATTCAGGAGGTGCTGTCATGTTTGCGAATGGCCAAACCATTGTCCAGCTCCTAGAACAGCTTGCTCCGAAGCATATCGCGATGGAGAATGACAAGATCGGCTTGCAGCTTGGAACCTTACAGAAGGAAGTAAGCAAGGTGCTCGTTGCGCTCGACGTAACGGATGAAGTAGTCGATGAGGCCATTGCAATTGGCGCTCAGCTTATTATCGCGCATCATGCGATCATCTATCGTCCGCTGGCGAAGCTTGACACTTCGACTCCTGCCGGTAAGCTGTATGAGAAGCTGATCAAGAACGATATCGCCGTGTACATCGCACATACAAATCTCGACGTCGCGGATGGCGGTATTAACGATTGGATGGCGGATATGCTCGGCATTCCGCCAGAAGGCCGCTCTTCGCTTGAGGACGTGCATACAGACAAGCTGTATAAGCTCGTCGTCTTCGTTCCGAAGAGCCATCACGAGCGAGTGCTGCAAGCGATCTGGAATGCCGGTGCCGGTCAGATCGGCGGCTACAGCCAATGCAGCTTCAATATCGACGGCATCGGCACCTTTAAGCCTGGCGACAGCGCGCAACCTTTCATAGGCGAGCAAGGCAAGCAGGAGCGAGTCGAGGAAGTAAGAATTGAAACGGTTGTGCCGCACAGCGTACACCGGAAAGTCGTTCAGGCGCTGCTGAAAGCACATCCGTACGAAGAGGTTGCTTTTGACTTGTATCCGGTTGAATTGAAGGGCCGCGTGTTTGGTCTTGGCCGTGTCGGCAAGCTGGCGGCATCCGTGAAGCTGCGGGAACTCGCTGAGAAGGCGAAGGAAGCGTTCGACGTGCCTGCGCTGCGTGTCGTTGGCGACTTGAACCGGGATGTGCGCAAAATTGCAGTACTTGGAGGGGCGGGCAGCAGATATGTGCGTCATGCATTATTCGCAGGCGCAGATGTGCTCGTGACAGGCGATATCGACTATCACACGGCGCATGATGCAGCCCAGGCAGGCCTCGCGATCATTGATCCAGGCCATAATATCGAGAAGCTGATGAAGCCTCGGTTGGCTTCTTATCTGCAGAGCGAATTGCAGCAGCGCAAGTATGCAACCGAAGCAATTGCGTCAACGCTGAGTACAGAACCATTCCAATTCCTGTAGAGGAAAAGTTTCTTGCTTGAGCTTTTGCGAAAGAATGAGTATACTGTGTTGTACACGGAAAGTTTGACAGACAATCGCTGGCGGCCTTGTTGCTGCGAGAGGAAAGTCCGGGCTCCGTAGGGCGAAGATGCTGGATAACGTCCAGTCGGCGCGAGCCGAAGGATAGTGCCACAGAAATGGACCGCCGATGGCTTAGCTGCAAAGCTATAGCACAGGCAAGGGTGGAACCGTGGTGTAAGAGACCACGAGGACCATTGGTGACAATGGTGCTGGTAAACCCCATCTGGAGCAAGACCGAGAGAACGCGTATGCCCTTGCCCGGGGCGCGTTCGGGTGTGTCGCTTGAGCCGATTAGCAATGATTGGCCTAGATAGATGATTGTCGCTTCACAAGTGGGAGGGTAGCCCCCGTTTGACCACGCGAAGTACAGAACCCGGCTTACGGCAAGCTTTCCACAAGCTCAAATAACCCGCAAGGCATTATGCCTTGCGGGTTATTTCGTTGTTTTCGGATATTGGGACCTACTCCGCTATTCGTACTGGCTTGCAATTTGCGCTAATCTGCGTTCCACGAGAGCAGGGAACTGCTGCAAAGACAGCTTGGATTGCTGAGCGGCTTGAAGAGCTTGAACAATATCAATTTGCCCATAGCCAAAATAGTTGTCTTTCCCTTTGTTGCCGAGATCCTTCGCAGTCTTGCGCATAATGTCCATCACCTCGACGTTCGTGAGGTCCGGATTGATGGATCGGATGAGCCCTGCGAGCGCCGCGACATGCGGGCTAGCCATCGAAGTGCCGGAGAGCGCCGCATATTGGCTGCCGGGATACGTGCTGGCAATGCTCATTCCAGGGGCAGCGACGTCGATATAATCGCCGAAGTTAGAGAAAGGCGATCTTGTCCCATCGGAATTCGTTGAAGCGACTGCGAATACTTCCGGGTAGGCTGCAGGATACCCCGGCCGTTCCGTATTGTCATTGCCGCTCGCGGCGATGAGCACGACGTCATGATCATACGCATACTTGATTGCATCGTGCAGGAATGCAGCCTCTGCATAGTTGCCAAGACTCATATTAATGACTTTGGCTCCGTGATCAGTCGCCCAGATGACGCCTTCCGCCACCGTATACGTGGAGCCTGCGCCGCTGCTATCGAGCACTTTGACCGGAAGTACTTTGTTATACCAAGTCAGACCTGCAACACCTTCGCCGTTATTGACGGCAGCGGCGATAATGCCGGAGACGTGTGTGCCATGGCCGACATCATCTTCTGGGGGGCTGTCCGCGGCGACGAGATTCGTCCCTTCCGCAAGCTTGCCCTTCAAGTCAGGATGATTCATCTGCACACCGGTATCCAGTACGCCGATAAGAACGTTGTTGCTTCCTTTGGACACATTCCAGCCCTTCTCGGCCTCAATAACCGGCAGGTTCCATTGGTACTCCGAGTAGAGCGCATCGTTCGGAATAATACCGGAGCTGCTCGACGTTGTGACATCGTTAGTCATATATAAATAGTGTGGTTCGGCATAGACGACATGCCAGGTATTGTTAAAATACCGAATCATGTCTTCAGCTCCCATAACACGCGAGCGGAACACATATGTGTAGCCAAGCTTCTTAACCGTTAACGCGGTAATGTCTAGTTTAATGCGAGCTAAATCGTCAACCGTCGGCTCTTGGCGGAATTTGACAACCACCTCATTCTGATGATAATGGCTGGCATTGCCGTTATCTTCACCTGTCTTCACCGTAATATCAACCGTTGAATTCGGCTTTACAGATTCAATCTTGTATTTGCCCTCCGCCGGATAAGGCACGAGGCGCATGTTGCGCCGTTGGTGGCTCTCCACGTGGGTTACGATGTCCTGCAGCAGAATGCCAACTATTCCATCGCCTTTATCGCGCGCGTCAGGTTCGCCAATGACCATGTAACGGTGACCGTTCGTTTGAATCGGTGCGGAAGCATAGGCTTGTCCTCGAAGTACATGCTCACGGGCAAGGGCAAGAGGCTTAACGAGCTCCGTTTGATTCGGCTTGGCGCCTTCCGTAATGGATTGCCCTTGATGGCGCCACCAAACGTAGATCATCTGCTTATGCATGCCCATCAAATGTTTTAAATGAGCCTGATTCGTTGTATGAGACGCTTCGTGCTTGATCAGCTTCTGGAAATTTTTCGCACACTCCGATCTGCACAGCAGAGCAGTTGCTTCCATATCCCTCTGGACGGTTTGGAGCTTCATCTGTTTTTCCTTATGCACAGACATCGTCCGCAGCTCGGATTTCTTCTCTTTTGGTGCCGAATTTGGACCACTGAACCATGGGGTTAGCGGTATGAGCAGGGCAAGAGCTGCCAGTACGGCAAACCAGCCGATCCACTTCCTTCGCGTCATCGTGATTCCTCCCTGAATAGCTTACAGTACGCTGTATGTCTTAGAGTAACGAAGCTTGGGGGAAAATATACGACTGTCTTGAGACATAAGGCAGTACCATCTGTTCTCATTTTGTGGTATCATGTTCATGATTTTAGATTGTTTGCGATGATGAAAGGGGATCTACCACAATGCCTTCAACTAACGTAAAAGCGATTAGCGAGTCAACGAGAGAAAAATTAAAACTTGCGGTCGGCCATTTGGAAACGTTTCTAAACCAATACGCGCTTCCACAGCTAACGTCAGAAGATCAAGGAAGCGATTCCGAGCTTTTCTATAAAGGTTTGTTGGCTGATTTACGCCATATGCTCGTTTTCTCGGAAGTTGCTTATGAGAAGCTTGGCGTAGCGCTGAGACGTCCTAATTTCGATATTGATTTCGCTGAGCGTGGACTATACGACGTTTATCATCAATGTGTTAATGCATTCTTTTATCCGAAGAACGAATGCTATTCCGAGGATGGCCGTTACGCATACACAGGACAAGATGCGATCCGTTTCCGCAAGAAGCCGATCCGTGCAGCGCGTGACATCGTACTTACGATTTCAAAAATTTTCGAAGAACTTCGCGACGATCTTTCGTACTACGAAAGCGACTATATGACTCAGCGTCGCATGCAGGGTCAAAAATAAGGAAAGCATATTACACCCCCGGTACGGGCAACTTGATACCGGGGGTGATTTTTATGCCGAAGGGCGTAAGCTGCAGCGTTGCCAACTGTTCATTCTGGAAAGACGGAAACCAGTGTGGTGCTAACAAAATCGAAGTCGACATCGATAGCCACGCAACTGCTCATTTTGGTGCTGAATTTGCTCAGGAAGGCTTTGGCGGCGAGCATCAAGACACCGCGAAGTCGAGTGCATCGACATGCTGTCATACGTTTAAACCGAAGGAGTGAGTTTGATGGAGCGTGAATCGGAAGGGCATAATTTGCACAGTCCGCATGATGACACATCAACGAATCCTTTGTACCATCCTGACATGAATGCGTATAACGAAGAATACGCTGCTGAGATCGCTGTGCCGCGTTCCGTGAACAGCTTTTATCCCAATCAGGACCGATATCCAAGTTCTGAGCGGATAAGGCTGACGAACGAAGCGGTGCGAGAAACGAAGTCTGCAGGCCGGGCAACCGGATGGGCAGGATTCATTATCGCAATACTTTCATGGATTATATGGCCAGTCTTGCTTGGCGCAACTGCAATCGTTCTTGGTTTTATCGCTTACCGACAAGGTGCGAGAGGGCTCGGCGTCTGGTCGATTACGCTTGGCTTCATCGCAGCTGCAGCTTACTTGGTCCTCGTTCCCATTTATTATGCGATAACGTAGTAAGGAAAATGGTGATACAGCTCAGCGCTGTATCACTATTTTTTATGTTGTGTGCAGCGTCTAGGTCTAATGTCTCACTAGCGAATCTAGTGAAAAAGATGTAAAATGGTGTTAACTACTGTCGAACTCACTAGAGTTATGGAGGTACATCATGAGCATTGATCCGCGCATTATGAAATCGCTGCTTCAGCTGCAGCTCATGCCCAGCTTGGATTTGAACGGAAATGGCAACGTGCTGTCATCTACAACGGGAACAGATGGCTCTTCGATGTTTGATTCTTTGCTGCAACAATATATGGCAGGCGGCGCTGGCATGACGACGGATGCCTTGAATGGAGATAACTCCTCATCCCTTGGATCGCTTTCTCTTGGCGCACTCGGCGGTATCGCACCGATGATCACTAATGCAGAAAATATCGGCAACGATTCTGCGGGAAGTAAGCCAACCGACTATGATTCAATTATTAATGCGGCAGCAGCAAAATATGGCATCGATCCTTCGCTCATTAAAGGCGTTATACATACGGAATCGTCCTTCAACCCGAATGCGGAATCTTCTGCTGGAGCGAAAGGGCTCATGCAGCTCATGGACGGAACGGCTCGCGGACTTGGCGTCAGCGATTCCTTCAATCCTGAGCAGAACATCGAGGGCGGCACACGCTTCCTTGCTTATCTGCTTCGCAAGTACGACGGGAATGTGCAATCTGCTCTTGCAGCATATAATGCAGGACCGGGCCGGGTAGATCGCTCGGGCATTACAGGCAGTGCGAATTTCGATGATCTCGCGCATCTACTCCCGAAGGAAACGCAGCGTTACGTTTCGAAAGTGTTGAACCAGGCGGACAAATATTCCATTTAGATTTGGCTATTAAGGAAACAATACAAAGATCACGGAGAAACGCTGGCATAGCCAGCTTTCTTCCGTTGATCTTTTTCATTTGTTGTGCAGGAGAGGGAGCTTGAAGCATGTATTATTTTGACCACGCCGCTTCGACGCCGCCGCATGAAGATGTCATTCGAACGATGGCGGAAGTAATGGCGAAGCATTATGCGAATCCATCCTCGCTGCATAGAGGCGGGCATGAAGCGGGCAACTTGCTGGAACGCGCCAGATCGGTCATCGCGTCGGCATTCCGAGGAACAGATCCGAAGGAGTGGATCTTCACCTCAGGCGGCACGGAGAGCAACAACATTGCCATTACGGGAACTGCTCGTGCCTACAGCAAACGGGGCAAGCATATTATAACGACCGCGGTCGAGCATCCATCTGTTTACGATACTTGCCTCTCGCTGGAGCGGGAGGGCTTCTCAGTAACGATTTTGCCAGTTAACTCAGATGGTGTAGTTTCAATGGAAGCGCTCGAACAAGCGCTAACCGATGAAACCATGCTTGTTTCAGTGATGCATGTCAACAATGAAACAGGCGCTGTACAGCCGATCAGAGAGATTGGCGAACTGCTGAAGCAGCGCCGCTCAACCGTATTCCACGTAGACGGTGTACAGAGCGTAGGCAAACTACCAATAGATCTGCAAAGCTGCGGCATCGACTTGTTCTCAGCATCTGCCCATAAAGTGAACGGTCCGCGCGGCGTTGGACTGCTGTATGTGCGCGAAGGCGTCATGCTGGAGCCGCTTTACCACGGCGGCAGCCAGGAGCGCGGACAGCGTCCAGGCACCGAGAATGTCGCAGGCATAGTTGCAGCGGCAAAAGCGTTTCGTATGGCGCTTGAGAGCCAGCCTGAGCGGGCTGAGCGCATGTATGCCCACAGAGAGCGGCTGCTGACTTGCATCGCGGAGATCCCAGAGCTTATCCTGAACGGCAGCATGGATCACACAGCAGGCGTCGCAGCTCCGAATATCGTTAATTTCTCTTACCCCGGCATGAAGCCGGAGGTCATCGTGCACATGCTCGAGAAGCACCGAATCTTAGCATCCACGAAGTCCGCTTGCTCTTCTAAGAGCGACGATCCGAGTAGAGTGCTGCTTGCGATGGGGGCATCCAGAGAACGCGCAGCAAGCGGCATTCGGATCAGCTTCGGCGATGAGCACGGCGCTACCGAACTGGAATGGCTGTGCCTTATGCTTCGTATGGTTGTTCAAAAGTTAAAGCCGCTGGAGCGGAAGGAGTGACATTAGACAGCATGAACCCAGATATGATCTTAATCCGTTTCGGCGAGTACACGATTAAAGGCAAAAATCGAGGCATGTTTGAGAAAAAGATGCTGCAGCAGGTTAAGCGAGCTATAGCATCCTATACGGCAGTCAATGTATCACATACATTTGGCCGTATTTATTTGGAGCTGAACGGGGAGCCCTATGCTGAAATTGCAGCGCGGCTGAAAGATATTTACGGCATTGCATCCTTCAGTCCGATTCGTAAAATCGTGAGCGAGTTCGAGGAAATTCGCAGGACAGCAGTGGAGGTCATGCAATCGCTCCCGAAGCAGCCGGCAACCTTCAAGGTCGCGGTCAAGCGCGTGGACAAGAAGTTCCCGCATGATACACAGGAGCTGAACCATTTGGTAGGCGGGCATGTATTACATGCATTCCCGGGCTTGAAAGTGAATGTGCGCGAGCCAGAGGTAGAGCTTCGCATCGAAATTCAGCCGGAAGGCACATACGTCTTCAGTGAGGTTGTTCCGGCAGCTGGCGGCTATCCTTATGGAACGAACGGCAAGGCGGTGCTGCTGCTCTCAGGCGGCATTGACAGCCCCGTAGCAGGCTATATGGCAATGAGGCAGGGGCTTGAGCTGGAAGCGGTGCATTTCCACAGCTATCCGTTCACTAGCGAGAAAGCAAAGGAGAAGGTCATCGATCTCGTTCGGAGACTATCGCACTACAGCGGCATACCGATTAAGCTGCATCTGGTTTCTTTCACCGATATTCAAACGGCGCTCGCACAGACCGACCATGATTCGCTTATAATTACACTAATGCGTCGTTCGATGCTTCGTATTGCGACTCAGCTTGCTGAGAAGGTCAATGCCCTCGGCATTGTTTCAGGCGACAGCTTGGGGCAAGTAGCGAGCCAGACGCTCGGCAGTATGAATGTTATCGGACGGACAACGGATCTCCCGCTGCTGAGACCGCTGCTGACGATGGATAAGAATGAGATAATCAAGATCGCGCGGCAAATCGATACGTTCGAGACGTCGATTCTGCCCTATGAGGATTGCTGCACCTTATTCGTGCCAAAGTCACCAAGCACCAATCCGAATCTTGCCACTGTCGAGCAGTGTGAGGCAACGATTGCAAATCTTCATGAGATGATTGCAGAGGCGGTTGCAACGACCGAGGTAATGAAGATTTCGCCGGAAAAGCCGATTGTCTCTCAAACGGCAGGCGAGGATCATTGGTTTTAATTTACAAAAAGAAAAAGCAGGGAGCCTAGTGGGTTCCCCTGCTTTTTTCCATACTGTTCGCTCTGCTTCGTGATGTGTTCTTCCATAATCCTGCAACGATGATGACGATGACCAGAAGAATCAAGAACGACCATTCGAACGCCGGATTGTCCTTGAAGAATTGCTCCAGCTTCATCTCGTGCGTGATCATCTTAGCGGCTGTGTAAGCAAGTACACCGGAGCCAACATAAACGATCCACGGGATACGGTTGATCAGCTTGATGAACAGCGTGCTTCCCCAGACGACGATCGGAATGCTGATGATAAGTCCCAGCAAGACAAGCGGTACGCTGCCGTGTGATGCGCCTGCAACTGCAATAACGTTATCGAGCCCCATTGCCGCATCTGCAATAATGATTGTCCGAATGGACTGCCAGAGCGTGTTTCCTGCTGTAATATTGTCATGTTCTGCATTATCGACAAGCAGCTTATATGCGATCCACAGCAGCAATATCCCGCCTGCGAGCATTAGCCAAGGCACATTCAGCAAGTAGACGACCAGCACAGTGGCGATTGCGCGGATACCTACGGCTCCGACAGTGCCCCATATGACGGCTTTCGTCTGCTGCTCCTTCGGCAGCTTACGAGCGGCAAGCCCAATGACTATGGCGTTATCACCTGCGAGTATAAGGTCAATGAAGACGATCGTAATGAGTGCAGATAGAAATTCCAGCGATAAGATGTCCATAATGAATCCTGTCCTCCTTTCGGGCGAGCTATGATGTTTCTCGATTATACGGACGAATGAAAAAAAGGATTCACAAAAAAACATAACCTGTCCAATTGGGACATACCGTTCATAAATGGAAGCTTTCCAAGGAGGCGGTAGAGCAATGGACAGTTTGATCATTTTTATCCAGATAATGTTTATCAATGTGCTGCTAAGCGGTGACAATGCCGTCGTTATAGCTCTTGCGAGTCAGCAACTTCCTCATGCCCAGAGGAAAAAAGCGGTGCTGTGGGGCGCGGTTGCAGCTGTTGGCCTGCGATGTGTTCTTACTTTAGTTGCGCTCACGCTGCTGCAAGTGCCCTATCTGCAGGCAGTCGGAAGCTTGCTGCTCTTCATGATTGCCGTTAAGCTGGTGACCGATGCTTCCGGACACGCCGAGCAATTTCACAACATGCGCAAAGTTACCTCTCTCTCAAGTGCGGTTCGAACGATTGTCGTCGCTGATTTTATAATGAGTCTCGATAATGTGCTTGCCATAGCTGCGGTTGCCGAAGGAGAACCCGTCCTTATTCTGCTCGGTATCGCCCTTAGCATTCCGATGATAATATGGGGAAGTCAGTTATTAAGTACCTTATTGCGCAAGTTTCCCTCCTTCGTGTACATTGGCGGAGGACTGCTCGGATATGCAGCCGGTGAGATGCTTGTTCACGACCCTGCGATTCATGATTGGCTAACCGGTTCGCTCGCTGTTTTGACGAAGGCGATTCCGCTCTTGTCCATTCCATTTGTCATAATTGTGGCATTGCTGCGAATTAAAAGATAAGGTAAACTATATTTTTGAGTAAATATTTCAGCTGACACTGGTTTTTTGCCGTGTGTTCCATTACACTAGTAATGTTAAAAGTGCCAAAGAGAAAGAAGGAACATAGGCATGTCCAGAAATCAATACACCGTTGGTCTCCTTTTTCTGATCGCCGGTGCTGTAATCTTACTCGGAAAGATCGGCTTTTTCTCGTTCATCGGAACGAACTTCTGGCCGTTATTTTTGTTAATCCCCGGTATTTTGCTGCATGTGCTGTTTTTTGGACGGCTGCTTCCGCCTTTAGTGCTTATACCTGGTGCGATTTTGACAATTAATGCTTTCTTATTCTTCTTCTGCATTGCATTTGGATGGAGCAATATGCAGTATTTGTGGCCTATCTTTATTGTCTCGGCCGCAGTAGGATTATATGAGTATCATTTGTTCGACACGTATCATCCTAAATTACCGCGCACACTTGCAATCGTCATGCTCCTAACAGCGGCATCATTCTTTGTTATTATGCTTGTGTGGGGCTGGGGTATGTACCTGATTGCGGCAGTGTTCCTGGCAGTCGGCGCATGGCTGGTTGTAGGGCGCAAAGCCCGCTGGTAGCAGTGCAATTGTTTAACACGTTTGATGTAAGCTCAGAGACAACAAACTAAATATAAAAAAGTGGAGTGGATACTCGTAATGCAAGCAAGAAAAAACATCAGAAATATTGCCATCATCGCTCACGTTGACCATGGTAAAACAACGTTAGTTGACAAACTTCTTCAACAATCCGGTACGTACCGCGATCATGAAACGGTACAAGAGCGCGCAATGGATTCCAATGATCTGGAACGTGAACGCGGCATCACAATCTTGGCGAAGAACACAGCAGTTAACTACAAGGATTACCTGATCAACATCGTAGATACACCTGGACACGCCGACTTCGGTGGTGAGGTTGAGCGTATCATGAAGATGGTAGACGGCGTTCTTCTTGTCGTTGATGCTTTCGAAGGTTGTATGCCGCAAACGAAATTCGTATTGCGTAAAGCGCTTGAGAGCAACCTGACGCCAATCGTCGTATTGAACAAAATCGACCGTCCGAACGCAAGCCCTGAGCAAGTTGTCGACGAAGTGCTTGATCTGTTCATCGAGCTAGGCGCGAACGATGAGCAACTGGAGTTCCCAGTTGTTTATGCATCGGCCCTTATGGGTACTGCAAGCATGAACGTGGATAAGCAAGACGAAAACATGCAGGCGCTGTATGAGACGATCATCGAGCAAATTCCTTCGCCGACAGAGAGCGTAGAGGATCCATTCCAATTCCTCGTAACGCTGCTTGATTATAATGAGTACCTCGGCCGTATCGCTGTTGGCCGTGTTAACCGTGGTGTAGTTCGTCAAGGGCAATCGGTTGCAGTTATCAACCGTGAAGGCGTGACGAAACAAGCGCGCATTGAGAAGCTGTTCGGCTTCCAAGGCTTGAAGCGCGTTGAGGTTGAAGAAGCAGGCGCAGGCGATATCGTTGCGATTGCGGGTATTCGTGAGATCAACATCGGCGAAACGATCGCTGATCCGCAGAAGCCAGAAGCGCTGCCGGTTCTGAAGATCGACGAGCCGACATTGCAAATGACATTCCTCGTTAACAACAGTCCGTTCGCGGGCCGTGAAGGCAAATGGGTAACATCCCGTAAGCTTCGCGAGCGTCTATTCAACGAGCTTGAGACAGACGTTGCACTTCGCGTCGATGAAACAGATAGCCCAGATGCGTTCATCGTTTCCGGCCGTGGTGAGCTTCACCTTGGTATCCTGATCGAGAATATGCGTCGTGAAGGCTTCGAGCTTCAAGTGTCCAAACCAGAAGTTATCGTGAAAGAAATCGATGGCGTGAAATGCGAACCTTACGAGCGTCTTCTTATCGACGTACCGGAAGAAAGCATGGGAGCGGTAATGGAAAGCCTTGGAACGCGTAAAGCCGAGATGGTTAACATGATCAACCACGGCAATGGCCAAGTGCGTATCGAGTTCATCATCCCTGCGCGCGGCCTGATCGGCTACCGTACGAACTTCCTGACACTGACTCGCGGTTACGGCATTATGAACAATGCGTTCGATAGCTACGGCCCTCTTGCAGGTTCGTCGGTTGGCGGACGTCACCAAGGCGTGCTGATCTCCAGCGAGAACGGTGTATCGACGTTCTACGGCATGCAAGGCGTCGAAGACCGCGGCTTGCTGTTCCTGGAGCCGGGTGCTGAAGTATACGAAGGTATGGTCGTTGGCGAACACAATCGCGATAACGACATTATCGTCAATATCTGTAAAGAGAAGGCTCTGACAAACATCCGCTCCGCAGGTAAAGATGATACTGTACGTTTGAAAACGCCAGTGTTGTTCTCCCTTGAGCAAGCGCTTGAGTACTTGAATGACGACGAGTTTTGCGAAGTAACGCCGAAGTCGATCCGTCTTCGTAAGAAGATTCTTAACAAGAGTGAGCGTGAGCGTGCGGAGAAACAACGCAAAACAGCTGCAGCTGCGCAAGTATAATCTTAAGTAGATATATCAATTAAATAATCCTTGCCGAGAGCGGCAAGCATGACGTTCAGGCAGGGTAACAGCGACTTCTTTCGGTGAGCAACCGATAGTGAAGCCGTTGATGCCCTGCCGTTTGCGTCACAAGACATGCCGCATTTTAAAAGGCTAAACCGGAGGTTGAAGCTACCATGCAAAGCTGGTTTCACGGTCATCCCATATTGACGTATTTAATCATTTTAGGGCTTACGATTTATATTTTTAACGCGGTATTTCGGCTCGGCCGCTTGCCGATACTGAAAGAAATAGTCGTGCATCTCGTGATGGCACTCGGCTCCTTCGTACTGTTCGTTCTGCAGTTTGACAAGCTGCCAATCATTCAGTGTATGTCCGTAGCAGTGCTCATGATGGCGATGCTTCGCGGAAGACAGCTATACGATAAGTTCAAAGGTAATGGCAAGCCTGACGGCTCCGATCCGGGAGGGGCATAATTTTGCGACTTGAGGATGCCTTGTTCAACTGGCTGCAAATTCAAATTGTAGCGGATGCAAGACCGGATGATCATGCTGCTGCCGATACACGTGACTTTTTTTTGCAAATTTTGACGGAAGATCACCATGTTGAGAATCTGCACATACATAAGGTCGATGATACGATGATTCATCTTCGGTATGACAAGGATGGCCGCGCCAAGCTTCAGATGATTCCCCGCGAATCAGGTGAACAGCTTCTCCATGATATTAATGAAAACCCGAAATACAATTGACGAAGGTGGAAGTCATGAATAGCAGATCAGCTAAGTCTGAGCAGAAACGTAAGCAGGGCAAGGGCAAATACTTGCTTCGTCGGATCATGGTCGTATTTCTGGTACTTTTGATTGGGGTAGCAGGTTATCTGACTTATATTTATAAGGTGTCGAAGGATGCGCTCGGTGATATAACGACGGATGCCGATCCGACGATCGTTATACCGAAAGACCAATCGGTCAAAGTAAAGCCAGTCACTATTATGCTGCTTGGCGTCGATACTCGCAAAGAAACAGGCAGCTTGAACACCGATGTAATGATGGTCGCTGCATTCAATCCACAGTCAAAGTCCGCAGTCGTTGTCTCGATTCCACGCGACTCGATGATTGAGCTGTCCGGCTATAAGGTGCGAAAAGCGAACGCGTACTACTCGAAGTTTCTTTCCAATGCTCTCCATGAAGACGGATTGAAAAAGAAAGAAGCAGAGAAGCAAGCCAAGCAGGATATGCGCACGATGTTCAGTAAGTACTTCGACATTCCCATTGATTACACGGCAACGATTAACTTCCAAGGTTTCGTTGATGTCGTCGATGCGCTTGGCGGCGTTGATGTAGACGTCGATATGGATATGCATTACGTTGATAATGCAGACGGTACGAACATTGACTTGAAGAAAGGTCAGCAGACGCTGAAAGGCGATGATGCGCTTGATTTCGTCAGGTATCGTAAATCGAATGACGGCACGAACATGTCGAGCGACTTTGACCGCAATAAGCGCGAAAGCCAAGTGCTAGGCGAAATTGCTGATAAGCTGAAATCGTTCTCCAGCGTGACGAAGATCGCCGGGGTTATTAAAGCAGTTGGCAACAATATGCGTATGGACATTCCGACAAGCGAAGTGGAGAACATGATCTCTACATACTTCGGAATAAGCCGCAGCAATATTACGTTTATTCCGCTTGAAGGCGTATGGAAGAGCCCATATGTAAGATTGAACGAAGCTAAGCTGGAAGAAGCGAAGTCGGCACTGCAGTCAAAACTAGCTGAATGACGGTGGTAGTACAGACCCTCCTATGCTATAATGAAAGTACCGAAGCAGACATGTCGACACTGTAGCAAGGAGGGTATGCGGATGTCCGAATCCGTCACCGTACTTACTGACGAGCTGTTGTATGGCCTACGACAAGTGGGAGTGCCATTCGTTCTTCCGTATACGCTGGATGCGAGCGACGATTATCCGACCTTGAGCTTCATATCGCAGGTTGATGCGGTCAACCGATCTGCCCTGCGGTCTGTGGAACTCAACGGATGCTCCCGCCCTACAATGCACATGGCTTCGCCGTATGATGATGTAAGCACAGCTGTGTTTGCGCCGGGAACCGTACAAACGATCTACGGCACAGCAGGGCTTGTACCAGAGGCTCTTCAACAGATGCCTCACAAGCACGCACAATTAGCTGACGAAATCGCTTTCAATTGCGATGCGATGCTTGATGGCGTGCGCTTGTCCGCAACACCTGAACTTGAGAAAACGTATGATCAAAGAGCTGCAGACAAGCTGGATGGACAGGTGTTTGCTGCGATGAGAAAAGCCTAGTGACTTATCACTAGGCTTTTTGTGTTCTTATACGGTTTCTCACAAACAGCGGCGGCATTGGTGCGATGGTTAGTTTTAGAGCTTGGAGTGAGAGCCTTTCTGATTCGCCTTATTCGGCTCCTCCATCTTCATTGGCTGCACATCACGTGGCAGCTGCGGAACGATCCGTCCGATAATGTCGGCCATCTCCTCAGCGATGCCGGCAAACGGCCTGCCTCGTTTCATATCGGCCTGTATTTCCTTCAGCCGCGTCGATAGATCCATATCGGCTGTAACGATGGCGTTAATGCCATAAGGGTCTTTATGAAACGCTTCCGCAACGGCATACTTGATCGTACCTACTCGTGAACGATCCAGATTGCCTGCCACGTCGATTCCGACAACCGCCGTATTTTTGAAAACGACACAATGAGCGGCTTTAACGCCGGGTACACCGCGCGCTAATGATTCCAGATGAGCTGCAACTTGTTTTGGACTGCTAATTTGCTTCTTCTGTGGAGCGCTCTGTTGTGCTCGTACGCGATTATCATTCTGTGGAGAGGGTGATGTCTCGTTGCGGGCGACAGTGTTACAACCTGTTGCCAGCAAACAAAGGATAATAGCGGACACCAGCCACTTGCTCATATTCGCCACCTGACCTTTCTGAATATCGCACTTCATTGTTCCAGCATAGTTTGCCTAAATGCCGGTAGCGCTATGTATGCCTTTGAATGATAATTTCCAACGCCAGGAGGGCTCACGATTGAAAAAAATATTCGTGCTCGACACCAATGTACTTTTACATGATCCGCAAGCAATCTTTGCATTCGATGACAACGAGGTCATTATTCCCGCGGTGGTGTTGGAAGAAATCGACTCAAAGAAAAGGCTTGCTGATGAGCTTGGCCGCAATGCAAGACATGTGTCGCGGCTGCTTGATCAGATGCGGATGATTGGTCATCTGCACGAAGGGATTGGACTCGATAACGGGGGCGTTCTGAAAGTTGAATTGAATCATCGCAGTTTTATTCGGGTACAGGAAATGTTCGGTGAAATGTCCAACGACAATCGGATTTTAGCCGTTGCACTCAACTATCATTTGGAGGAAGTAGACAAGGGGAATCCCCGTCCAGTCATTATCGTCAGTAAAGACGTGCTAGTGCGAATCAAGGCGGATGTGCTCGGGCTTGAAGCTCAGGATTACTTGTCGGATCAGGTCGTAGCGCCATCGGATGTATATGCGGGGTATTTAACGTTGAAGGTGCACCCATCGGTCATAGACGAATTCTACACGTACCGGTTCCTCACCATCAAAAATCTGCTGCTTGGTACGAGGCTGCATCCGAATGAGTTCGTCATTCTGCGCGATGAGATGGGCACTTCAAAGTCAGCACTGCTCAAGGTGAGCCAAGACGGTGCAAGGCTAGAGCCGCTCTACTTAAGCAATGATCCGGTATGGGGGATAACGGCACGCAATGCTCAGCAGCGAATGGCGCTGGAGCTGCTGCTAAGCGATGATATCCCGCTCGTGACGCTGACGGGCAAGGCAGGCACAGGCAAGACGCTGCTTGCGCTCGCAGCCGGGCTGATGAAGGTCGAGGATGAGCATAAATACAAGAAGCTGCTCATTGCAAGGCCGGTCGTCCCAATGGGCAAAGATATCGGGTATTTACCAGGCGAGAAGGATGAGAAGCTGCGTCCGTGGATGCAGCCGATTTATGATAATTTGGAGTACCTCTTCGATACGAAGAAGTCGGGCGATATTGATAAAATATTGATGGGGCTCGGAAGCATCCAAGTGGAGGCGCTGACCTACATTCGGGGCCGTTCCATTCCGGGGCAATTCATCATTATCGATGAGGCACAGAACTTAACACGGCATGAAGTGAAGACGATCGTCTCCCGTGTCGGGGAAGGCAGCAAGATCGTACTGATGGGCGATCCGGAGCAGATCGACCACCCGTATCTCGATTCGATCAGCAATGGCCTCACGCATATCGTGGAGCGGTTCAAGCAAGAGAGTGTCAGCGGTCATATGACGCTCGAGAAGGGCGAACGCTCCAAGCTGGCGCAGCTGGCTGCTGACTTGCTGTAAGTTTAACTAGAGGATAAGCTCAGCGCGGCAGCGATAAGCGCGGGCGATGCCTTCCATAAGCGGGACGTGATGACGGTCGATGGCAATGAGCCATGGGCCGTCTTCGCTTGGCAGCTCGGCCAAAGCGTGCTCACTAGCCTGTTCAAGCGCGGCTGCGAGCTCGGGGGTGCCTTCTTGTGCCGATGCCGTCGGCGCATAGAGATTGACTACCGCCGCAAGCTGCAGATCGAGGAAATGGTTGTCCGATCGCGTTACGATGCCATAGTCGGTAAACAACTGAGGGTTAGGGCGCCATCCTGGCTCGTCGAGCAGGAGCCATGTGCCGCATTCGCACTGCACCTTATATTTGGCTGCAAACGCGATAATCGCATCGCCATCTTCAGGAGTCTTCACGAACAGCATCGTCTTGTCGCGATCGACGAGGGTAGCGATGTCTGCGATACCTTTCACGATTTGCGCATAGAAGCCGGGTTGTTTGTCTTCGGGCAGCTGCATTTCAACACTGTAGACCGTCTGCATCCTAATTCTACTCTCCTTAAATGGCGTTAATCATAACTGAAGGTAATCTTATTGTATTTATGGCGAAGACGCAACGAAACGCCATCAACATTAAAAGAGACGCGACAAAAAAGCGCTTTCTTGCTACAATATTGCTTAGCTCAAATAGGTGCTGAACAAGGAGGGACAAGGTGTCACGGAGAAGATATGTCATGCTCGTGCTTAGCGTGTTTACGATCTGTACGGCACTGCTTGTTCCTATGTTCGGCAAGCCGGGTTCGCCGGTCACTCCGGCAAACGACGGCATCCCTTGGGCGAGCAAGCCGGAAGTGATCGATGGCAGTGACGATGCGAATAAGATGACGTTGTCGATTGCCGTGTCTATGGATACGGCTGAATATGACTATTGGAAGAAGCAAAATCAGTTGTTCGAGCGGAGCCATCCGCAGATCAGCATCAATATGACGAATATTCGCGGCATGGATGCCGATGAAGCGCGCAAACAGGCGGCGGAGGCGAACGAGCCTTACGATATGATGCTGCTCGACAATGATCGGGTCCGCGAATTCGCCGTGCAGGGCTTCCTGCTTCCGGCCGATGAGGTCGTCACAGGTGACGCTGCCGCCGATCAATTGGAAGCGCTAACAAGCGTTGTCAAGTGGAACGGCTCATTATGGGGCGTGCCGCTGGATTGTGATCCACTGCTCATTGTGTGGCAGAAGGAGCTGCTGAGGTCTGGCGGGCTCACTTCACCGCCTGTTAACTTGCAGGCACTACGTTCTGTTCTGGAGCAGCTTGCGCAGATCGTACCGGAAGGTGTAAGTCCATTCAATCTCAATACAGCGGATGCGAAGCAGATGATTGCATGGCTTGGTATGTTTCGGGAGAACGGGGAGCCAGCAGGCGACTTGAACGCATTCAATCTTAGCGAGAAGCAGCAGCTTCAGTATACAGCACAACAGGAAGCGATCATCTATCGACTTGATCCTGTGCAGCAGAGAACGCAGCTGATGGAAGCTTTTCAAACAGGTAAGTTGTTGTCAGCAGTAATTCCTTGGTCTGTCTATCAATCGTTATCGAACGATCAGAGAAGCTTGCTGCTGGTTAGCTCGTTGAATGGACCGATCGTTCGAACCAATGGCAGAAGCTTTGTGTTAATGGCTGACACGGAGAGGCTGACCGAAGCCAGAGAATATATAAACGAAGTGACGATGACAAGCGAACAGCTTGACAGATATAAGCGGATGAAACGGCTTCCTTCGCGTATATCGGCGATGACTAAGGAGTACGAGTACAGCCTGATTACAGATCGTCCGCCGCATTTTATTGTGAACTTGCTTGGGCAGAGCGCACAAGCGACTTCGGATCCGGCTTGGCATGAGCGATGGGAACGCTTCTCGCAATTATGCGCTCAGCTTGGCGGCAATGCGCAGCCTTTCAGTAAATCGGCTGCGTCGAAGTTTATCGCGCAGTGGAACATGGAACCAGAAGAAAACGGCGCCGAGGCGCCGCTTCAAGAGTCTCTAAAAACTAATGCCGAGCTTAACCACTAATTGGCCATCCTCGGTCGTTACTGACTTGGTCTTAAGGAAAGGGACCATCTTGGACGGATTAAAGCCAAGATCGAATTCACGCTCCAGCTCTCGTCTGGTTGTGTCAGGGAGCGCCAGTCCGTTGAAGATAAGCGCATCGACATGGAACAGTATCGCGCCGTTCTTCTCCAGCGTATAGTGGCCGTCCAATTCAATGGACATATCTTCGCGTTTGCCGGAAACGATGACGCTGTTCTCTTTGAAAACGAAGGAGAAGTTGTCGAAGATCGGGTTCTGCTCGCGAAGGAAGCTGTTAAGCTTCGCTTCCGGCACGGTAAGCGTGTAATTGAGGCCGTCGATGGACAGCATCTCTTTATCGTTCTGAATCCATCCTGGCATTTTGCCCATCGCTTTGGAGAGGGCATTGAAGTATCGCCTTACTTCTACGATTCCTGTATCTTGCCAATAGTTCGTAAATTCATTGATAAGCGTACGCAGCTTGTCCGCGTCGGAACGACCGCTTAGATCAGAATTAACCTCATTCTGCAGGGCAACGACGCGATCCCGCTGCGTCTTCAGCCTCGTCTCGACCTCGGTAAGCTCCTGCGACTTCGTATCCAGCTTGCTGATGGTTTGCTTCAGCTCTCGATATTGCTTCGTGTATGTGTTCAAGGTAAGCTTATCAGAAGAGAAAATAAGATCGAAATAGTCAAGCAGCGTAAACAATTCGGATAGGTTGTCCGTGTTGAAAATAGCCGTGAGTAGAAAATCCCGCTCACCGGTATAGTAGGCGCGGAGCACTTTGCCGGCATTTTCGCGCTGTTTCTCTATCGCCTGCTCCTGCTCGGAGAGCTTGGTCTTCGAATTCGTTAGCTGAGTGGTGATCGCTTGCTGCTCCTGCTGAATCCGCGTTATTTCTTTGTCGATCTCGACGACGGAGAGACTCTTCTCCAGGATGCGTCTAATTTCTTCATCCTTAGGAGTTGCTGGGTCTGCGAACACGGGGTAAATCGTCAGCCAGCAGGCCAGCAGGCCGATGACAATCGCAGCGCTCCGGCGGCGCTTTATTCCTTTCACGCAAGGCTCCCCTTTCTGCTCTGTCTTGTTGGGACGCTTGCCCGCATGCACTACTATATGCTATGACCGAATCTATTATATCTTGAAGCAGTAATTTTGTCGTTGATTTGGAGGCTGTCTGCATGAATCATTCGGAGCGTTTGACCGCTTCCATACATAGAGAGATAGTGCAAAGCGATCGTTATGGTTGGATATCCCCGCATCCTGATAGAGGCGAGGATATTCGCTGTATCTCGTTTCGCGATTATATGGATCGCTGTCTCTACGACGAGACAGATGGATACTATAAGTCAGGTAAAGTCCGGGTAGGCAAAGACGGCGATTTCTACACGAGCTCGCAGATCGGCTCATTGATGGGAGAGAAGCTTGCGGGCTGTATCGCCAAGCTGATTGATGGCGAGGAGCAGGATCGTCGTCTGACCATTGTGGAGTGGGGAGCGGGCACAGGAGCGTTGTCTAGGCAGATGCTGACGGCTTGGCTTGATTCTTCTCTCCCTTGGCTGGCGAAGCTGCGATATGTGGTCGTTGATAGTAATCCCGTGCATTTAGACGAGGCGCGAAACCGGATGGAACAGGTGCAAGAGAGGTTAGGGGAGGAAGGCGTTATCGTCTTCATGTCTCCCGATGAAGCGCGAATCGCATTAAGTAACGTGCAGGATAAAGGCGAGTATATCGTCGTCATTGCCAATGAGCTTCTGGATGCGTTCCCGGTTCACCGAGTTCAGCAGAAGCATGGACGATTATGGGAGCTTGGTGTTACATCGGCTTTATCCGTAAATAATAGAGAGCCGTTCGAGTATGTTCATATGCCGCTAACAGACGATAAAATTTCAGTGGTTCTGGAGCGTGACGGAATTCAGCTGAGGGAAGGTCAGATTGCGGAGGTTAATCTTGCTGCGGAGCAATGGATTGCATTGATGGGGGAACTCATTCGAGAAGGTGTGTTGCTGCTAATCGATTATGGCCACGAGGCAGCGGAGCTGACCGCGCCACATCGGATGCACGGGACGATGCTCTGTTATAAGGACCATGTCGCGTACGATCAGCCATTCCTCGCTCCTGGCGAGCAGGATATTACAGCCCATGTCAACTTTACCGGTTGCAAATCCGCTGCGGAAGCATCTGGCTGGCATGTCCATTATTACGATACGCAGAAGCAGTTTCTCATTGATCATGGGCTGCTGCAGGATCTCGCTTCGCATGATGGCATGAATCCGTTCAGCGAGGCGGCTAGGCGCAATCGTGCGATCCGCCAGCTGCTGCTCAGTGACGGGATGAGCGAATCCTTCAAAGTATTGATGCTGCGCAAATAGGCTGGAATCAAAAAAAATGAAAAAGGCTGTTTCGATTGGAGAGCTTGTCTCCTCGAAACAGCCTTTTGGCTATTGGCCAGAAAGTGATGTTTTAGAATGGGTTGCCCATTACAAAAACGGTCCAATACGTGAAGCCGACGAACGCGATAAACATATATCCCCAGAACATCAGCATATAGGTTCTTTCAGAAAAGTTCAAATAGCCTAACAGGACAAACACAGCGGTTTGAATAAAGAACAAGAGTGACATCTCGGTCATATGACCTGCAAACGCCATAAGCGCGATTACAAGCGTCCAGAAGCCGAGCACTCGGAACATTCGTGCCATGATTTCATCCCCCTTCTTGTTAGTCTCTGGTCCATTTTTCTATTGCCCATTATATCGTTTAAGGTAACAAGTGTAAACTGTTTCAAACGTGACGAATTGGCAAACTTTTTCGTTCGTTTAGCCCCTCGGATAGAAGTTTGCTTCATTTTGTGAAAAAACATGTATGAGCCTTAAAAAAAATGGATATACAAATTAGTATCCGATAGATTCTATGAACTCTACCAAGGGCATAGAGATAAAGTAAGCGCCTAATGTTAGGAGGTTTTGGTTGCATGACAGCAGTCAGACAAGATGCCTGGAGTCCAGATGACGATCTCATCCTGGCCGAGGTAACGCTGCGGCATATTCGTGAAGGTAGTACGCAGCTAGCCGCGTTTGAAGAAGTAGGAGAGCGTATTGGCCGAACCTCGGCCGCCTGCGGATTTCGCTGGAACAGCTGTGTCCGCAAACGCTATGAAGATGCGATACAAATTGCAAAGCAGCAGCGCCAGAAGCGGAATTATATGAAGAAACAGACGTACGTCGCTACACCACATGTGTCCTCCATTAATTTGATCGACACCGACGAGCGTGCGTACAAGAATGATCCGTTGACGGAAGAATCGTTATCTATTGATACCGTTATCCGGTTTCTGCGTCAATGGAAAGGGACTTACCAGGAGCTTAATCGTCAAATCAAGACGCTTGAACGCGATTTGCGCGAGAAGGACGAAGAGCTTTACACCTTGCGCGAGTTGAATGAACGGCTATCGCATGAAGTGAACAATGCGCAATCCGATTACCGTGCAGTCAATGATGATTACAAAACATTGATTCAAATTATGGACCGTGCGCGCCGTTTAACGGTGCTGACGGAAGAAGACGATGCAAAGCCCCGCTTCAAAATGGATGCGAATGGCAACCTGGAACGCATTGAATAGTGCGCCTGTTTGAAGGCAGTTCTCAAAAATCTCACCGGACCTGTAAAAGGAGCGGCGAGATTTTTTAGTTTGTATCTGATACGATGGAGCTATACATAACGTTTAAAGCGGAAATAGGGAAGAGGTTGCCACAGTTGAAAATCATAGTTGTCGGCGCCGGAGCGCTCGGCCTGCTCTATGGCGCAAGACTTGCGCGCGCAGGTGTGGACGTACTGATGCTTACGCATTCGGAAGAGCAGGCTGAGATGCTGAATGGCGAAGGGATTGCCTTGGTTGAAGCTGAGAGCTTCATAAGTCGAATTTCGGTGAAGGCGGCTTCATTGCATGCCTATTCAGCTGCGGTTGAAGCAGGGCTAGATGATAGACACGGGCACGACAAGTCCGATTGGATCTGGATCGCAGTGAAGCAGGCACATCTCGATGAAGCGATGATAACGCAGCTGGCCGTGCTGGAAAGTCGTAGTCAGGCGCCAATCATCGCCTTGCAGAATGGGATCGGGCATATGGACAAGCTGCGCGCTGCGATGCCGCAAGCACCTTTGTACGCGGCCGTCACGACAGAGGGAGCACTGCGAGAAGGCGGACATACGGTGCACCATACGGGAAGCGGGAGCATCATGCTCGGCATATGGCCGAAAAGTAGCGGAAAAACGAGCAAACCTCAAAAAATGTTGCTAAAAACGATGCAGGGTGCAGGAATTGAACTGATTCTGTCGAATGAGATTGAGAATCGTGTTTTCCATAAATTGCTCATTAATGCGGTCATTAACCCGCTTACGGCGATATTCGGTGTACGAAACGGCGACCTGCCGCTTAATCCGCAGCGCAGAGCATTTATGGAGGCGCTACATAAGGAGAGCGAGGGAATTCTGCTCGCGTCCGGAATGGCAAGTGAAGGTGATAGCTGGCAGCGTGTGCTCCAGGTCTGCGAAGCGACTGCACGCAACGAATCGTCCATGCTTCGCGATGTGCTAGGCGGCCGAATCACCGAAGTGGATTGGATCAATGGAGGCATCGTTTCGCTAGCGAGGAAGCTAGGCTTGCCAACACCAATGAATGATGCGGTTGTGACGATGATTAAGACACTTGAACTTCATGCGCGAATTAATGTACCTAATGATTAATCTTCTACATACGAGAGGAGCGATCTAAGAATGCTGTGGATTTGGGAGAGCATTAAGCACATCTATGCATTTTTGGCCGTTCTTCCGATTATACCTTTTGTACTCGTTTATTTTGGCTATGCAGCATATACTGGCGACCGCAAGCAAGCGTTCCGAATCGCGATGGACGTGACGACAGCGCTGCTCATTGGCTGCGTTGCGGTGCTGTTCAACCTTTTATTCAATAGTAATTTCGGGCTTTACGGTATATTGCTCGTGCTTCTGCTTGGAGGCGGATTGTTAGGCAATGCGCAATATCGGTTGAAAGGCAACGTTGATTTTCGCCGAATCATGCGGGCAATATGGCGCCTCGGATTTTTCGTCATGGCGTTCTGCTATCTTATTCTTATGTGTATTGGACTTGGTAAAAGCTTGTTCATGGTGTAATGCTGCGTACAATCGTCTCCCGTATTTGAGGGGGACTTTTTTTTTGACGGTGTGCTTTACGTTGTGTACAATGAATGAGAAAAACTGCATTCATTATTAGAACTATAGATCGTGGATGAAAGGTAGAGACTGTCCATGAAAATTGAGTCTGTACAGCTGCCTTTCGGTCAGCCAATTACCGAAGCATATATAAACAGAAGCGATCCAGGCGTCGAAGCTTTGTTCGGCAGCCATGCCGCCGAAGCCGCACATTGGGAGAAGCGTCTGAACTGGCTAAACAACCACGCCGACAAGCGTACATCGGCTGGTGGTCTTGCAGATGCGCTAGCCCGTTATAATGAAGTCTCGAACAACCAGCCTGCCGTGAATGCGAATATCGACGCCATTCGAGCTGGCGCGCCTGTCGTCGTAACGGGCCAGCAGGCGGGGCTATGGACAGGTCCGCTTCTTGTTATACATAAAGCGGTGACGGTTATTGCTGCTGCGAGAGAAGCGGCCAGCAAGCTAGGCACGCCGGTCGTGCCCGTATTCTGGATCGCTGGCGAAGATCATGACTGGGACGAAGCGAACCATGCATTCGTGCGTAGCGCGAGTATCAGCGGAAATGGGGAGTCGGCGAGGCTGAGCCGCGTCGCTATTAAGCGGCCGAGCGGGGTCAGAACGTCGGTAAGCCGGACAAAGCTTGCGTCGGATGCATGGGTAGATGCTTTGCAGCGCCTGAGCCAAGAACTGCCGGATACGGAGTTTAAGCCAGATATGCTGCTGCAGCTAGAACAAGCCGCGAAGCAGGCAGAATCGCTCAGCGACCTGTTCGCGGCAACGATGGGCTTGCTCTTCGGCAAGTATGGCCTAGTGCTCCTCGATGCCGATGATCCGGTCATTCGCGCGTTGGAAGCGCCGATGTTCGAGCAGATGATTGCGCGGAACGATGAGCTTGAAGCGGCCTATGTCGGTGCAGCAAGTGATGTGCAAGAGCTCGGATTTAAGCTTTCGGCCGATGTAACGCCAGGCAGCGCGAACCTGTTTATGTTCGATGAAGGTGAGCGGGTGCTGCTGCATAAAGAAGAAGGCGGCTTCCGCAATCGTAAATCGACCAAGTCATGGACTTCCGCAGAGCTGCTGGACTTGGCTAGAAACAAGCCGCAGCAGCTCAGCAACAATGTCCTGACGAGACCGATCATGCAGGACTATGTGCTGCCGGTTCTAGCCGTTGTACTCGGGCCGGGCGAGATTGCTTACTGGTCGCTGACGGGACGTGCTTTTCACGTACTGGGAATGGAAATGCCAATTGTCGTTCCGCGGATGTCCTATACCCTTGTGGAACAAACGGCTGCGAAGTACATGTCGAAGTTCGAGCTATCGTTCGACGATATCGCTCACCGTTATGCCGCCCGTCGGGAGACTTGGCTGAAGGAGCGGGACGAGCTGGGCATCGAAGCGCGATTCGCTGAAGTGAAGGAGCAGTTCAAAGCAGTCTATCAGCCTGTGATGGATATGGCTGCTGGAATTCAGCAGGGGCTGCGTGACCTGTCGGAGAGTAATTTACAGCGCATCGAACGCGAGCTCGCCTATATGGAAGCAAGGACGAAGGATGCTCATGCTCGCCGGTTTGATACAGCGCTTAGTCAGATGGACTGGGCTGCAGTATCGCTATGGCCAGATGGTAAGCCGCAGGAGCGAGTGCTTAACATGACCGACTTCTGGAACCGTTATGGTTTATCCTGGGTAGACAAGTTACTGGAAGCGCCATATAGCAATCAGGGCGGACACTGGATAATCTATCTGTAAATACCGCTAAAGAAATGATAACAATTGCATGTTATGAAAGGATGCTGATTTGGACCATGACAGTGAACGCGAAACAGAACAGTATTGTTAGAGATATGGCGCTTGCGCCAGAAGGCCATCTGAAGATTGATTGGGTAGCGGCGCATATGCCTGTGCTGAACCGTATCCGCGAGCAGTTCGAGAAAGAGCAGCCGTTCAAAGGACTCAAGGTTGCAATCTCCCTGCACTTGGAAGCCAAGACTGCTTATCTGGCGAAAGTCGTTCAAGCCGGCGGCGCTGAAGTAACGATCACAGGCAGCAACCCGCTATCCACGCAAGACGATGTATGTGCGGCGCTCGTTGAAGATGGCATTACCGTATTCGCGAAGTACAATCCAGAGCCGGAAGAGTACAAGTCGCTGCTTGTTAAAGCGCTCGAAACAAAACCGGATCTTATTATTGATGACGGTGGCGATTTCGTATCGATTCTCCACGCAGAGCGTCCTGACCTGATGGAGAATATTCGCGGCGGCGCTGAAGAAACGACAACAGGTATTCTTCGCTTGAAAGCGATGGAGAAGGACGGTTCGCTCAGCTTCCCGATGGTTGCCGTGAACGATGCGTTCTGTAAATACTTGTTCGATAACCGTTACGGCACAGGCCAATCGGTATGGGATGGCATTAATCGGACGACAAACCTTGTTGTAGCAGGCAAAACAGTCGTTGTTGTCGGCTATGGCTGGTGCGGTAAAGGCGTAGCAATGCGTGCAAAAGGTCTTGGTGCGCAAGTTATCGTAACCGAGATCGATGCTATTCGTGCCGTTGAAGCATACATGGACGGTTTCACGGTGCTTCCAATGAAAGAAGCTGCGAAGCATGGTGATTTCTTCGTAACGGTAACAGGCAATCGCGACGTTATCCGTGGCGAGCATTACGAAGTGATGAAGGATGGCGCGATTCTGTCGAACGCAGGCCACTTCGACGTCGAAGTGAACAAGCCAGAGCTCGAAGCGCTGTCGAAGAACAAGCGCGTTGTTCGCCGCAACATCGAGGAGTACCAATTGAAGGACGGACGCAGCATCTACCTGCTGGCGGAAGGCCGCTTGGTTAACCTTGCAGCAGGCGACGGTCACCCGGCAGAAATTATGGATATGACATTCGCGCTGCAAGCGATGTCGCTTAAATATGTGAACGACAACTATAAGGAAATCGGCAAGAAAGTTGTTAACGTGCCGTATGCGCTTGATGAGCAGGTTGCTCGCTACAAGCTTGAAGCGATCGGTACTGGCATCGACAAGCTGACGGATGAACAGATCGCATACCTCGACAGCTGGCAGGAGCATTAATTCGGAATAATTATATAAGAACGTGTGGATGCGTGAGCGTCCATGCGTTCTTTTTTTGTGCATTGCTGCAACTTCTGTATTAGCTCTGGCGTTTGGTAGATAGGCAGACAAATACCAAATATCGGGGGTCATGCTATGAACAGACAGAGAATGAAATGGTTGGTGCTAATCGGAGTTGTTGCGATGCTGATGGGGCTGCTGGCCGGATGCGGTGGAAACAGCAGCAATGATACGGCATCGGCAAGCATGGACGGCGGGAACGCGAACATGAACATGAAGGCGTTATCAGCTTCTACGAATGATGCGTCGACAGATACCGCTGCAATGTCTAATTCAGCGGTCGAAGAAAAGGCAGCAGATGCGGCTCCGGCAACAGATGCAGCGGCGACGGTTTCCGGTGAAGTAGGCGCGGTGGAGGGAAGTGGAGAGACGACAGCACCTGAGGAAGGTGTCGATCGGAAAATTATTTATAAAGCGAACGTGAACATGGAGGTGGAAAGTTTCGATAAGGCACAGACTTCGCTTCGTAATTTGATCCATTTATCAGGCGGCTACTTGCTGAAGTTCGCCGATAAGAAGACGACCTCCGAGCTTGGCGGCACCTATACAGTGAAAGTGCCTGCTTCCGGCTTCGACGGCTTCATCACCGAGCTTGAGAAAATGAAGCATGTCAGCTTCGAGAGCAGCGCGCAGGGAACAGATGTTACGTCCGAGTATGTAGACATGGAAGCGCGGCTGAAAGCGCGCAAAGTGGTAGAAGCGAGACTGCTCGCCTTCATGGAGAAAGCGACGAAGACATCGGATCTGCTGGAGATTTCCAAACAGCTTGGCGAGGTACAGACGGAGATTGAACGGATTAAGGGCCGCATTCAATACTTGGACAACAATGTTGCGTACTCGACGATTGACCTTCGCTTATATCAAGTGCTCGAGGCTGGGCCTCAAGTTACGAAAGATGACCCGAAGTTTGTTCAACGAATAAAGGATGCAATAAACGGGAGCACAGATGTGATCTATGCGTTCTTCCAAGGTCTTGTCGTCTTCATTGCCGGGGCCATTCCAGTTCTCGTTATCCTTGTTATCTTCGGGATTCCACTCTATCTGATGTATAGAAACTATCGTCGCAACCGGCCTGTTGTTAACGTGACGAAGCCATCTGCGCCAGATGTGGTTCAATTGGAAGAAGGCAAAGAAAGCAAAGAATAGAAAAAGAACAATTAACTTCAATACGTTTGGTTCGAAGAAGAGCTGCACCATCAGCCCCGCAAGGCTGACGGAGCAGCTCTTCTTGGCGTTTAAGCCCGTTTGCTCCTGCACAACGAGCGACTGACGGCAGCGGTCATTGCGCTCCGCTTCGCTATATTCATGCGATCTTCATCCTTCGCTGAGCTGAACTTGGGACAGCTATAGAGGGTTAGCAAAGCTTCTTTGGCTGCGGCTTCAGCCTCATTCGCATTGCCGAGCAGATAGAGCGAAACCTGAAAAACAAGCGGTTCTACGGTGCGCAATAGTACTATTTTATCGTCTAAGGTAGCGTCGCCAGTCATAGGCAGACCCCCTCCATGAATGATTCATCCAGCATTTACATTTCTAGTGTACACGAACGAAAGTACTAAAAAGTTTCAAAATCGTAACAAGGTTAATCCCGTGAAATATTTTTTAAAATCCTGCTAAAGAAGCAGGAATATCCAGTCGAGTGGCGAATAGTTCAAGCTAAGTGGTGGAAAGTGGGGCCAAGTGGTGGTTTTGGGGGAAGAGGTGGAGCGGTCACATGTTTATGGGCGAGTACCAACATAGCATTGATGAGAAGGGCCGCATTATTATTCCAGCCAAATTCCGCGAACAGCTTGGTGAACGCTTTGTTGTCACGAGAGGACTGGATAACTGTTTGTTCGTCTATCCTGAGAGTGAGTGGAGCTTGCTGGAACAGAAGCTGAAGTCGCTGCCGATGATGAAGTCGGACGCGCGGGCATTTTCCCGGTTTTTCTTCTCCGGGGCTACGGAATGTGAGCTCGACAAACAGGGAAGGGTAAACTTACCGAATACGCTCTGTGAATATGCGAAGCTAGATAAAGATTGTATCGTGCTTGGTGTATCGAACCGGGTGGAAATTTGGAGCAAACCGATTTGGGAAGGCTACTTCAAACAGTCGGAAGAGACCTTTAATGAAATTGCAGAGAAGTTGGTTGATTTTGATTTTAATTTTTAGCTCGTTCGTCGTTAAGTGGGAAGTTTACGGCGTCCTTAGGGCCGGGAGGTATACAGCATGTTTCAACATATAACGGTGCTAAGGGAGGAAGCGGTTGATGGACTCGCCATCAAGCCGGATGGCATTTATGTGGATTGTACGCTTGGAGGAGCAGGGCATAGCGAGTTGATCGTATCGCAGCTAGGACCAAGCGGCCGGCTAATTGCTCTGGATCAGGATGATTGGGCGCTTGACAATGCAAGGGTGAGATTGGCGGCTTATATGGATCGGGTTACGCTCGTAAAGAGCAATTTCCGCTACTTGGCGCATGTGCTGCGCGATTTAGGTATTGATGGCGTTGACGGAGTTTTGTTTGATCTAGGCGTTTCCAGCCCGCAGCTAGACGAGGGCGAGCGTGGGTTCAGCTACAATCATGATGCGCCGCTCGATATGCGGATGGATCAAGACGGCATGCTGACAGCTGATGATATTGTAAATACATGGGAAGAACGGGAAATTTCTCGCATTATCATGGATTATGGCGAAGAGCGTTTTGCACGTTCCATCGCGCGCAAAATTGTAGCCGCAAGAGAGTCGAAGCCGATTGCCACAACTGGCGAGCTCGTCGACATTATAAAGACTGCAATTCCTGCTGCTGCCAGAAGAACAGGACCGCATCCTGCGAAGCGTACGTTTCAAGCTTTGCGAATTGCAGTTAATGACGAATTGGGCGCAGAGGAAGAAGGGCTTGCACAAACGATCGACGTGCTTAATTCCGGAGGCAGAGCGTCAGTCATTACGTTCCATTCCTTGGAAGATCGGATTTGTAAACAGCTGTTTGCGAAATTTGTTGAAAGATGCACCTGTCCACCCGATTTTCCGATGTGCGTGTGCAGCGGCAATGGCAAGCTGAAGCTTGTCAATCGCAAGCCAATTGTTCCAAGCGAAGCTGAGCTTGAGCAGAACAAGAGAGCACGCTCGGCAAAACTGAGAATAGCAGAGAAACTTTAAGGTTCAGCAACCAATTAAGGAGGATATAGGGTTGGCTTATGTGAATGGAAACCTTGCGCTTCAGCCGAAGCGCAAAACGGATCCGAAACAGCAGCCGCAGTTTCGCGAGACCAAAAAAGTCGTCGTACGGCGCAAATCGCTGCCGGTACAAGAGAAGCTGCTGTACATGTTTACGATCCTCGTATGTGTTGTTGTCGCCGGCGTTATAATTTTCCGCTATGCTCAAATCTATCAGATGGAGCTGCAAATTAAGCAGCTGACGAAGCAGCATGACGAGCTTGTCGTGGAGATGGCAGATTTGAAGTCGCAATATGAGAAGCTGAATGATCCCCAGAGCATTATGAAAAAAGCAGAAGAGAATGGTTTAGCCCGCAGTGATGAGAAGATAACCGTCAGCATTAACAAAGATAATCCGCTAGCAAGCGCGCAGAAATAGGTGAAGCGGCGATGACAAAACGAATAAAATTACGGACGCTGCTAATCGGAGGGTTTATCACCCTCCTTTTTGTTTCCCTTGTTGGGCGAATTTATTGGGTTCAAGTTGTAAAGGCAGACTTCTGGGCGGAGAAAGCAAGAGAGGTTTGGTCAAGGTCTGAGACATTGGTTCCGGTGCGAGGAGAGATTACGGATCGGAATGGTAATGTGCTCGCAATGGACGTATCGGCGTATACGGTCGCGCTTAATCCGCAAGTCATTCATACGTTGAAGCTCGAAGATGTAATCGTGAACAAATTAAACGTCGTGCTCGGCAAGTCGAAGAGCTCGCTTCGCGATCTGCTTGATGAGAAGCAGAAGAACGGCGAGTATTATAAGCAGCGGGAGGTACGTAAGGAAGGCTGGAAGATCGATAAATCTGTCGCTGATCGCATCGTCAAATTCCGTGAGGATCTGAAGAAGCAGACGGGGCAGAAGGATGTCGGCATCTACTTAATTGATCAGAAGAAGCGGTTTTATCCGAAAGGTGACCTCGCTTCTCATGTTATCGGTTACGAGGATAAGGACGGCAACGCCATTATGGGACTCGAAGCGTCGCTTAATAAGGAGCTTAGCGGCGTGGAAGGCCATATCAAGTATGAACGCGACGGCAACGGCGTCATATTGGACAATGGGACTGTCAACTTCACTCCATCGGTTGACGGTAAAAACGTGAAGCTGACGATCGATACGGATATTCAGCATTACATTGAAGATGCGCTCAGGGAAACGTACGAGAAATATAAGCCGAAGAGCATTACGGCAATCGCCGCTGATCCGCAAACAATGGAAATTCTCGGCATGGCGAATATGCCGGATTTTAATCCGAATTCGTACTGGACCGCACCGCAAGAGAACTTTTATGATCATTCGATAAAATCGTTGTACGAGCCGGGCTCTACGTTTAAGATTGTTACACTCTCCGGCACTGTTCAGGAAGGGATGTTCAATCCGAACGAGACATACAAATCCGGTAAAATCAAGCTACCCGGCGGACAAATTCACGATATTGAGCGTAACGGATGGGGGACGATCACGTTCCTGGAAGGTCTGAAGCGCTCGAGTAACGTGGCTTTCGTCAAGCTAGGCTACGAGCGGTTGAAGGCGGACAAGCTGATGGATTATATTCTGAAGTTCGGCTTCAACCAGAAGACAGGCATCGAGCTGCCAGGCGAAATCAAAGGTGACATCAGCTTCAACCCGAGCTACCCTACAGAGGTTGCGACAGCTGCGTTCGGTCAAGGTAGAGTTCAAGTAACGCCGATTCAACAGGTTGCTGCCGTTGCCGCTGTAGCGAATGGCGGCAAGCTGCTCGTTCCCCATCTCGTGAAAGAGATCGAAGATCCGGTTACGAAGAAAGTGCAAGTCATTAAGCCGCAGGTCGTACGCCAAGTTATTTCTGAGAAGACGGCGAATCAAGTCGATGAATATCTGGAGCAAGTCGTCTCCGACCAGAAGATCGGTACAGGCCGCAGAGCCTTTATCGATGGTTACCGAGTGGCGGGTAAGACAGGTACAGCGCAGAAGGTTATCGGCGGCAAATATTCCGAGGACAAATACGTCATCTCCTTTATCGGTTTTGCCCCGGTAGGCAATCCAAAGATCGTGCTTTATCTCGTTATGGACGAACCTAATGACCGCATGGCGTCCGGCGGTGTGGTCATGGCCCCGCTCTTCAAGCAAATCGTGTCGCAAAGTCTTCGCCATATGGGCGTTGATCCGGTGACGCCTATGACGACAACGACCGAAGGGTCGGAGAACAAGGAGCAGACCGTTGAAGTTCCAGATGTGCAGGATGTGAGTGTAAAAGAAGCGACGGACAAGCTGAAAGCGAAGCAGCTGGATTATGAAACCGTCGGCAAAGGACAAACGGTGCTCAAGCAAATTCCGAAGGCTGGCACGCCTGTAAGTCCGGAACAGCGGATTTACTTGCTGACGGAGGACCGCTCTAAGCTGCCGGTTCCGAATATGATCGGCTTATCGCTCCGCGATGCGCTGGAGATGTGCTCCGTATTGCAGATAAAGTGTGTCACCACGGGCGAAGGCTTCGTTACTTCACAAACACTAGTCAACGAAAAAGGCGTCAAGCAGCTGAAGCTTACGCTGTCTCCTCCAAAAGAGCAGATCGAGCAGCAATCCAGTACGGATGAAGCTGACGATAACGCAACAATCGGAGCCGAAGACAATAATAGCGAGTAAGACGTGAGAGGGTTAGCTTGTTCTAACCCTCTTTCTCTGCGAATAGGCTTGGATTAGGAACGGTCGGACAAGGGCCTGCTTTGCTGTTTTTGCTGCACGAGCGAGGCATGGTCTATCCGATGTTTTGCTTATTTATCGGTTTGGAGCGCAGCGTCGGCAATCTCGAATGGGAACGACTTTGGTGCGAAGCACCACGGGAGTGACCATCGAGATTGACGTGCGGAGCGGAGCCACCGAGAAATAAGCAGCGCACCGGTACTGTCCATACCGAGCGAGCGGAGGGATTTATGTGGTGAAAGTATCAAGCGTTACGATCAGGCGCCGTCTGTTCACGGCGCTTCTCATTGGTGTACTTGCATTCGGCTCGCTTGCTGCGAGACTTGGCTATGTGCAGCTGTACAAGGGTGGCGAGCTGTCGGAGAAGGCGGAGGATTCCTGGCGCAGGGAGATTCCGTTCTCGGCGAAGCGCGGCGAGATATTGGACCGAAACGGCTCCATGCTAGCGTATAATATAAGCTCACCGACGATCATGGCGATTCCCGCGCAGATTGAGGATGCGAAGACGACAGCGACGAAGCTGTCGAACGTGCTAGGCATGACTGAGGATACGATATTCACCACGATAAAGAAAAAGCAGCTCATCGTCCGGATTCAGCCGGGAGGCCGCAAAATCACTCCGGAGAAAGCGCAGCAAATCCGCGATTTGAACCTGCCGGGCATCGTCGTAGCGGAGGATAACAAACGGTATTACCCGATGGGCAGCCTCGCTTCCCACGTTCTCGGTTTCACTGGCATCGACAACCAAGGCTTGACCGGCCTTGAAGCCAAATATAATGATCAGCTCAAAGGCATAAACGGCAACATTTCGTACTTGTCGGATAACAAAGGCGACCAGATGCCGGGCTCGGCGGATACGTATTTGAAGCCGAAGGACGGGCTCAATCTGGAGCTCACCATCGACAAACAGGTGCAAACCATTATTGAACGCGAGCTCGATCAAGCGATGGTGAAGTTCCAAGCCGACGATATTATCGCCATCGCGATGGACCCGAACAACGGGGAAATTCTCGGCATGGCGAGCAGACCGACCTTTGAGCCGGATAAATATCGCGACGTCGATCCGCAAATCTACAACCGCAATCTGCCGATTTGGATGACGTACGAGCCTGGTTCCACGTTCAAGATCATCACGCTCGCAGCGGCGCTTGAAGAGGGCAAAGTGAATTTGAAGACCGACCATTTCTTCGATCCCGGCGCGGTGGAAATTGGCGGGGCACGGCTGCGCTGCTGGAAGAAAGGCGGCCATGGCAGCCAGACGTTCCTTGAAGTGGTGCAGAACTCCTGCAACCCTGGCTTCGTTGCACTTGGTAACAGACTCGGCAAAGAGAAGCTTTTTGACTATATTAAGAACTTCGGTTTCGGCAAGAAGACAGGTATTGACCTGAACGGCGAAGAGAACGGCATCATGTTCAAAATGAGCCAGGTCGGACCGGTTGAACTGGCGACAACTGCATTCGGTCAAGGCGTATCCGTAACGCCGATTCAGCAGATTACGGCTGTTTCAGCCGCGATTAATGGGGGTACTTTGTATAAGCCGCATGTTGCCAAAGGCTTCATAAATCCCGAGACGGGGGAGACGGTTAGCAAAGTAGAGCCGGAAGTTGTCCGCAAAGTCATCTCGGAGGATACGAGCAAGCAGGTGCGAGAAGCGCTTGAGAGCGTCGTAGCCAAAGGAACAGGACGCAACGCGTTCATTGACGGTTATCGTGTAGGCGGCAAGACCGGTACCGCGCAGAAGGTTATTAACGGTCGCTATTCTCCTAACGAGCACATCGTATCGTTTGTCGGCTTTGCGCCTGCGGATGATCCGAAGATCGTCGTCTATATCGCCGTTGATAACCCGCAAGGCATTCAATTCGGGGGCGTAGTGGCAGCGCCGATTGTCCATAACATCCTGGAAGATTCTCTCCCGTATTTGGGGGTTGCTCCTAGAAAGACGCAGATTAGCAAGGAGTACAAGTATGGCGAGACGCCAATCGTAGAAGTGCCGAACCTTGTCGGTAAGACGGTGTCGGATATATACGAGGATCTCAATATGAACTTCAATCTGTCATCGGCAGGCAGCGGAGATACCGTCATTCGGCAGTCGCCGGCGCCAGGAACAAGGGTGGATCGAGGGTCAACCATTCGGATTTATTTGGCAAAAGACGAAGATGAAAGCAATGTTCCAAGGCCATAATGAGTATAGATAGAGAAGTAGGCTGCGTACGAAAGAACGCGTGAGGCCGCTTCGCTAGCGGGCCGCACTCAGCTTGATCTGCTCATGGGAGGGGACGACTGAGATGGTGCGAGTGGAACAATTGGCCGCTTTGCTGCTCACCGCCGTGCTTTGCGGAGAGGGTTCAGCGGAAATAAGCAGTATAGAGATTGATTCCCGTGAAGTTACAGCCGGTGCGCTGTTCATCTGTTTACGGGGACACAAAGTGGATGGCCATCAGTTTGCGGCACAGGCGCTGGAGCGTGGAGCTTCGGCGCTTGTCGTCGAACGGCTGCTTGATTTGCCTGTCCCGCAGATTGTTGTGAAGGACAGCCGTCACGCGATGGCAGTCATCGCCGATCATTATTATGGGCATCCGAGCAAGCAGCTGAAGCTGATTGGGGTGACTGGCACGAATGGCAAAACGACGACGACGTATCTCATTGAGCGAATATTGAGCGATGCAGGACATTCGCCAGGCGTAATTGGAACCGTAGAGATGAGGTATGCAGGCAGCACATATCCGATGTCAGGGACGACACCCGAGGCGCTTCAGCTGCAGCGTTCGCTTGCTTCCATGGTGGAGAGCGGCTGCGATTACTGCGTAATGGAAGTGTCTTCGCACGCTCTTGAGCAAGGTAGAGTTAAAGGAAGCCGGTATCGGACCGCGATTTTTACGAATTTGACACAGGATCATCTCGACTATCATCAGACGATGGAGAAATACGCAGCCGCAAAGAGTCTCCTCTTCTCGAGGCTTGGCAATGAGTTCGGCGCAGCTCCGGAGGAACGGCTATATGCCGTGCTCAACGCAGATGATGATGCATCGCCGAAGTACGCGAGTGTGACAGCGGCAGAAGTCATCACATATGGTCTTGACCATGACGCTGACGTCCGGGCTAGCGCAGTCCGCATTACAGCGCACGGAACCGCATTCCATGTCGATACGTTCGCGGGCTCGGCGGATATTACGCTTCGTATGGCCGGCAAGTATAACGTCTATAACGCGCTTTGTGCGATTAGTGCTGCTCTAATTGAAGGTATTCCTTTGTCGCAAATCAAGCAGAGTCTTGAATCGCTTCCAGGCGTTCCGGGTAGAGTCGAGGCGGTGCAAGCCGGACAGCCGTTCGCGGTTATCGTCGATTACGCGCATACGCCGGATGGACTCGAGAACGTGCTTGCTGCGGTCAAGGATTTCGCGGCCGGACGCCTTATCTGCGTATTTGGCTGCGGTGGCGACCGCGACCGAACGAAACGTCCGCTCATGGGGCAAATAGCCGCGCGTTATGCGGATTATAGCTTTATTACATCTGATAATCCGCGCACTGAAGATCCGCTCCGTATCCTGCTTGATGTCGAAGCGGGGCTTATCCAGGATGAAGTCGCAAGCAATCGCTACGAATTGTTGGAAGATAGGCGGATTGCGATACAAAAAGCGGTTGAAATGGCTGGTCCTGACGATGTAGTATTAATTGCGGGGAAAGGCCATGAAACCTACCAGGATATCGGCGGCGTCAAGCATAGCTTCGACGACCGCGAAGTGGCTAAAGAAGCGATAAGGAGTCTTTCATAGTGATTAGAAGAACGATTAGCGAGATTGCCGCCATGTGCGGCGGGACGATTCATCATAATAATGCCGGAGATCCGCAAGTCAGCGGCGTTACGATCAATTCGCGCAAAGTAACGCCCGGGCAGCTGTTTATCCCGATTAAGGGCGAAAACTTCGACGGGCATGATTTTGCCGTGTCCGGGATAGAGAACGGTGCGGTCGGCACGCTGTGGCAGCGGGATAAGGAGCTTCCGGAAGCGCTGGCGAATGTGCCGGTCGTGCTTGTCGACGACACAACAACGGCATTGCAGCAGCTTGCCGCTGCTTATCGGGATGGGCTGAACTTGCGTGTCGTCGGCGTGACGGGCAGCAATGGCAAGACTTCGACGAAGGATATGGTCGCTGCAGTGCTGTCTGGCGCTTTCCGCGTGCATAAGACAGACGGCAACTATAACAATCACATCGGCTTGCCGCTGACTTTGCTCGATCTGAGCGAGGATGTCGACGCGGTCGTGCTTGAGATGGGAATGAGCGAGTTCGGCGAGATCGACCTGCTTACTCGTCTGGCTAAGCCGGACGTTGCCATCATTACGAATATTGGCGATGCGCATATGCAGCAGCTCGGTTCGCGCGCAGGCATTGCCATAGCGAAGCTGGAAATTGTCGCAGGCTTGCGGGCGGGCGGCTTGCTGCTCATTAACGGCGATGAGCCGCTGCTGCATGAGGGTCTTGCGCAGACGGCGCTCCCTGAAGGCGTAGAGGTACAGACGTTCGGGCTAGGCAGCGGTAATCAATGGACGGCAGAAGCGGTGACAGGAGATGCGATCTCCTCGACGTTTGACGTGAAAGGCCAAAATGGGCTCTTGCGTATTGCACTCCCGGTTGCAGGCGCTCATAATGTATCTAATGTCTTGGCAGCTATTGCAGCTGCCAAGAAGCTTGGCGTGCAAGATGACGTCATTCGCGAAGGAATTCATGGGCTGAAGCTGACTGGCATGCGCATTGAACCTACTCGTGCGTATAATGGAGCAATGATGCTTAACGATGCATACAACTCGAATCCGACAGCTGTCCGCGCTGCGATTGACCTGCTTGCCGGCTTATCCGGCTACAGACGCAAGTGGCTCGTCCTCGGCGATATGCTAGAGCTGGGACCAGACGAAGCTGCCATGCACGGGGAAATCGGCGCATATGTGACACCGGATAAAGTGGATGCCGTACTTACATACGGCCCGCTGTCGCAGCATACGGCATCAGAGGCTGCGAAGCATTTTGAGGGAAAAATAGCTGTTCAGGGGGAAAAGCAAGTGTGTGCGTTCGAAGATAAAAATGAACTTGCACAATGGCTCCGCGCGCGATTGGCGCCGGAGGATCTCGTGTTGGTGAAAGGGTCACGCGGCATGCGCATGGAAGAAATCGTCCATAGTCTGCAAAGCGTGTAGGGGTGAAATTATGGACGTAAAGGTCATTCTACTGTCTATCGGCGCTTCTTTCATGCTTGCAATTTTGTTCGGACCTTTGTTCATCCCGCTGCTGAGACGGCTGAAGTTCGGTCAACAGATCCGTACAGACGGCCCGCAAAGCCATTTGAAGAAATCAGGCACGCCAACGATGGGCGGCGTTATTATTATGCTCGCCGTGCTTCTGGCTTTCTTGAAATTCTCTGATAAGACGTCGGAATTCTGGGTGCTGCTCATTGCGTCGCTAGGATTTGGACTTGTCGGATTCCTAGATGATTATATCAAAATCGTATTTAAACGGTCTCTCGGCCTGACTGCGATGCAGAAGCTAATTGGTCAGCTGTTATTTTCCGTTATTATATGTATACTGCTTCATCAGATGCATCACAGTACGGTAGTTAGCATTCCAGGCACGTCGTTTGATCTGGACTTCGGCTGGTTCTACTATGTGTTCGTCGTCATTATGCTGTTCGGTACGACCAATGCGGTCAACTTCACGGATGGAGTAGACGGCTTGCTGGCAGGGACAGGCGCAGTCGCGTTCGCGGCGTTTGCGATTCTCGCTCTGCATGCAAGCGAGCATGAATCGGCAATCTTCTCAGCAACAATGATCGGCGCGATGCTGGGCTTCCTCGTGTTCAACGCTCATCCGGCGAAGGTGTTCATGGGCGACACAGGCTCACTTGGCATAGGCGGGGGCATGGCGGCTGTGGCGATATTGACGAAGACGGAGATTTTGCTCGTTATTATCGGCGGCGTGTTCGTTCTCGAGATGCTGTCGGTTATTCTGCAGGTTGGTTCGTTCAAGCTGAGAGGCAAGCGGATCTTCAAAATGAGCCCGATTCATCATCATTTCGAGCTGTCCGGCTGGTCGGAGTGGAAGGTTGTCACTTCGTTCTGGATTGTAGGAATTCTGTTCGCGGCGATCGGGTTGTTGTTGGGCCGCTAATGGAAGTGGGAGCCCCGCAGGGGGCTCTTGCTGTAAGGTCCCGCAGGGACGAGGCAGCTCAGCTGCCGATGATGTTTGGGGTTTAGTTTTTTGTTCTGAGGTCCCGCAGGGACGAGGCAGCGCAGCTGCCGACAAACTAACTTTCAAGCACCAGCTGGAAGCGTGTCCCGCGAGGGACGAAAGCGATCCAATCGCCGCATGAAGCTCATCGCGCCTCTGCAGCCCGGAAGTTCGTCATGACGAAGTCCAGGTAGCACAGGCGCGTAAATCGTAAAGTTAGTCCCGCAAGGGACTTCGAGCATATCCACCAAACACCGCTAGGAGCGCCTCTGTCACTCGGACGTTATATCTTCCGGGTGTCCAGAGGGTTGGTAAACCCTCGGGGTCCCCCTTTCCAAGGGGGATTTAGGGGGATCAAATGTTGGGAGTGAACATAATTTGAACCACCCATCCTTATACAAGGATCAAACCGTAGTCGTATTAGGTCTTGCAAAGTCCGGTGTAAGCGTCGCGAAGCTGTTCCGCAAGCTCGGCGCGAACGTCACCGTCAACGATATGAAGGAACGCCATTTATCTCCCGAAGCGGACGAGCTAGACGCTTTGGGTGTTTCTGTTATATGCGGCAGTCATCCGGAAGGGTTGATAACGGAGCAAACTGCCCTTGTAGTGAAGAACCCGGGCATTCCGTACACATCTCCGCCGGTCAAGCGCGCATTGGAGCTCGGCATTGAAATGGTAACGGAGGTCGAGGTTGCTTATCTGCTCTCGCCGGCGCCGATCATTGGCATCACTGGCTCCAATGGCAAAACAACAACAACGACATGGATTGGCGAGCTGCTTGAAGCAGCGGGCATCAATCCCATCGTTGCAGGCAATATCGGCACGCCGCTGTGCGAAGCTGCGCAGACCGCACAGCCATCGGACTGGATCGTCGCAGAACTAAGCAGCTTCCAGCTGAAAGGCACTTGCGAATTCCGTCCGCGTATCGCCATGCTGCTCAACGTCGTCGAGACGCATCTTGACTATCACGGCGGGATGGAAGACTATGTCGCATCCAAAGCGAAGCTGTTCGCAAACCAGACAGCAGCGGATACGGCCATTCTCAATGCAGACGATCCAGTCTGCCAAGAGCTGATGAAGTCAGGCTCCATCTTGGCGAAGCTGCTCCCGTTCTCGACTTCACAGGAGCTTACATACGGCCTTTGCGTCATGCCGCCATATCCGGCGGATCTGACAGCACCGGTGGACAGCTCGCCGCGCATCATCGTATACCGCGATGAGCAGGGCGTAACGCATGAGGTGCTTCCGGTGAACGAGCTTGGCCTGCCAGGCCGCCACAACACGGCAAACGCGCTCGCAGCCATCGCAGCATGCCTCACAGCAGGCGCTGGCATCGAACAGCTACGCGAGCCGCTGCGCACTTTCCACGGCGTTGAGCACCGCTTAGAGTACGTCTGTGAACGCGGCGGCGTCAAATACTTTAACAATTCCAAGTCGACGAACGGCGCATCGACAATTATCGCTTTGCACTCCTTCACAAAAGGCGTCGTGCTTATCGCAGGCGGACTGGACCGCGGCTCCGATTACATGGAGCTGCTGCCGCATTTCCGTAGCCGGGTCAAGGCGGTCGTGGCGCTTGGCGAAACACGTCACAAAATCGCTCATGTCGCGGAGCTCGCAGGTTTATCGATGATCAAAGTCGTCGAACCTGTGGAGGACGCCGAGAGCACGCTTTCGCTCGCTGTCCGCGAAGCAGCAGCTCTCGCGGAGCCGGGAGATACCGTGCTGCTCTCGCCTGCTTGCGCAAGCTGGGATATGTTCAAATCGTATGAGCAGCGGGGGAGCATTTTTAAGCAATCGGCGCATAACTTGTAAGTAGGGGGCTTGTCCCTACTTAAGCTTGCAAGAGGTGTTCGTGCTATGGCAAAAGCCAGGTCCGCCCCGGATATGTGGATGATTATTTCGATCGTGCTTATTCTCGCTATCGGTCTTGTGATGGTGTACAGTGCGAGTGCGGTGCTCGCATTCCATGAATTTGGGGACAAGTTCTACTATGTAAAACGGCAAATGTTATTTGCCGCGCTTGGAATCGGCGCAATGATCGTCACCATGAATGCGGATTATTGGATATGGCGCAAATGGGCGAAGCTCGGGCTGTTCATATGCTTCGGCTTGCTGCTCCTGGTCCTTATACCGGGAATCGGTGTTGTGCGCGGCGGTGCGCGCAGCTGGCTCGGCATCAGCTCGTTCGGCATTCAGCCGTCAGAGTTTATGAAGCTTGCCATGGTTGTTTTCTTGGCCAAGCTGCTTGGCGAGAAGCAGCAAGCGGTGACGCAGTTCACGAAGGGCTTGCTGCCGCCGCTCGGCATTCTCGGCCTTGCCTTCGGCCTTATCATGATGCAGCCGGACCTTGGTACTGGCGCAGTTATGATCGGCGCTTCGCTGATTGTCATCTACACGGCCGGAGCGCGTATGGCGCATCTTGGTTCACTAGCCCTTGTCGGCGTAGCCGGGCTCGTTGGTCTTATACTGGCTGCTCCTTATCGGCTGCAGCGGATAACCGCCTTTCTCGATCCGTGGGCAGATCCGCTCGGCGCAGGTTATCAATCTATTCAATCGCTCTATGCGATTGGACCTGGCGGTCTTGTCGGACTTGGCCTTGGCATGAGCCGGCAGAAGTTCAACTACTTGCCGGAACCGCAAACCGACTTTATCTTCTCCATCCTCTCTGAAGAGCTTGGATTCATCGGCGGCGCTGCGATCATTACGCTGTTTGCCATTCTGCTCTGGAGAGGCATGCGCACAGCTATTGCGGCGCCCGACACGTTTGGCAGCCTGCTGGCTGTCGGCATTATCGGCATCGTAGCCGTACAAGTCTTTATTAATATCGGCGTTGTTATCGGGATGCTGCCGGTAACCGGCATTACGCTGCCGCTCGTAAGTTATGGCGGCTCGTCGCTTACGCTGCTCCTGACCGCGCTTGGTATTTTGCTGAATATATCCCGTTACTCGAGGTGACTTAACAGATGCGTATCGTATTGACCGGCGGCGGAACAGGCGGCCACATCTATCCTGCGCTTGCAATTGGCAAGCAGGTGGAAGAGGAAGAGCCGGGTTCGCAGATCCTTTACATCGGATCGCCGAATGGCCTTGAGAGCCGGATCGTTCCCGCGCAAGGCATCGCATTCGAGCCGGTTGAAATAACAGGCTTCAGACGGAAGCTAAGCTTCGAGAATGTGAAGACCATTATGCGGTTTCTCAAAGGCGTGCAGCGCTCGAAGCAGCTGCTTCGCAAATTCAAGCCAGATGTCGTCGTCGGCACAGGTGGCTATGTGTGTGGTCCCGTCATCTATGCCGCGGCCAAGCTGGGCATTCCGACTCTTATTCATGAACAGAATGCGGTCGCTGGACTGACGAACCAATTTCTATCCCGCTATGCGGACTGCGTAGCGGTGAGTTTCAAAGAAGCATTATCTGCATTCAGCAAGGCGAAGAACACGCTTTATACCGGAAATCCTTGCGCGACGAACGTCGTCAGCGCAGGCAAAGAGCAAGGGTATTCAAGGCTTGGCGTAGCTGTCGGCAGCAAGGTTGTGCTGCTAGTCGGTGGCAGTCGCGGGGCAAAAGCGATAAACGACGTCATGGTGGACTTGGCACCGCAGCTGCTGCGGATGCCAGATGTCCATTTTGTGTTTGTAACCGGAGAGAGCTATTACGAGGGTACGATGAGCCGGTTGAAGGCAGCCGTGCCTACGTTACCTCCTAATCTTCAAGTGCTTCCCTATTTGCATCACATGGCAGAGGTGCTTGCTGTATCGAGCCTCGTTGTTGGCCGATCTGGGGCATCGTCGCTGGCGGAGCTGACCGCGCTCGGCGTCCCATCCATCCTTATCCCTTCGCCGAACGTGACGAACAATCACCAGGAAGCGAATGCGAGGAGCTTGGTTGATGTAGGCGCGGCTGAAATGATCGTTGAACGCGAGCTGAGCGGTTCGCTTCTGTTTACGCGAATCGCACACATTATGAATAGCATGGAACAGCAGCAGGCGATGAGCGCTGCTGCGCGAACGCTCGGCATGCCGGAATCGGCAGCAATCATTGTAAATGAACTAAAAAAATTAACGGCAGGATGAACATGTGCCTGTCAAGTGGGCGATTGTCACACTCCTATGCGAGTAGGCATAGTATATTGCATAATCGTGACCGTCACCTAAGCGGGCTCAGATTCTGAGAAGCAGAGCATTACGCCATGCATGCCAACAGATAAGGGTCGCCCTAGTTGAATGAACGAGTGCCGTATAGAGGACAATCGCGCTATCGCAGAAGGAGGTTTACGCAGATGGAGCAGTTTTTGGCGGAACTAAACCAAATTGACGCCGGAAGTGTCTCTTATAATAAGCCGCTTGCAGATTTTACGACTTGGAAGATCGGCGGACCGGCAGATGTACTTATTATTCCCGAATCAGAAGAGCAGCTGGTAGCTGTCATCCGTTTGCTCCATAAGCACGGAGTGCAGTGGACCAATCTCGGACGTGGCTCCAACTTGCTGATCAGCGACAAAGGAATCCGTGGCGTCGTACTTCAGCTGGGCGAAGGCTTCGACTATGCACGATTTGATGGCACGTTCGTTTATGCAGGCGCCGCTTATTCCCTGATCAAGCTGTCGGTATTATCAGCGAGGGAAGGTCTTACCGGACTTGAATTCGCGGGGGGAATTCCAGCCTCGGTAGGTGGAGCGGTGTATATGAATGCCGGCGCTCATGGGTCGGATGTGTCACGTATCTTCAAATCAGCTGACATTGTGCTGGAAACAGGGGAATTGGTTCGGTTCAATGCCGAGCAGATGAAGTTTTCCTATCGTCATTCCTGTCTTCATGAACAGCCGGGGATCGTCATTGGTGCCGTATTTGAGCTTGGGCAAGGAAACCGTAAAGATATTACGGCCACTACGACTGCTTATAAACAGCGTCGCTTGCTTACTCAACCGCTCACGCTCGCTTGTGCGGGCAGTGTGTTCCGGAATCCGCCGAATGATTTTGCCGCAAGGCTCATTGAAGCTTCTGGATTGAAAGGATTGCGCCAAGGCGCAGCGGAAATCTCGACATTGCACGCCAATTTCATTGTCAACACCGGGCAAGCGAAAGCTGAAGACGTCCTCACCCTCATGTCAATCATTCGAAGCACCGTTCAACAAAATTTTGGAATTGAACTGGTGGCGGAAGTGTACGTAGTGGGTGAGCGGTAACTCGGAGGTGATAAATTGGACAAATTGGTGATTGAAGGCGGGAAACCACTCTCAGGAACCATTGTTATCCAAGGCGCGAAAAATGCCGCTTTGCCGATTTTAGCTGCAAGTATGCTGGTAGAAGGATTCGTTACGATCGAGCATGTGCCCAAACTGCTTGATATTGACGTCATGCTTAACATTTTGCGAGAGCTTGGCTGCCGGGCAGAGCACGTGGACGAAACCGTCCAGCTCGACACGGCAAGCTTGCATTCTTCCCACATTCCTGAAGCACTTATGCGTCAGATGCGGTCATCCATCTTTCTTATGGGACCGCTGCTGGCAAGATTTGGCGAAGTAACGATTTATCAGCCTGGCGGCTGCGCGATCGGAGAGAGGAAGATCGATCTGCACCTAAGCGGGCTGCAAGCATTAGGCGCGCGGATCGTTGAAGAAGACAGCCGCATCACATGTTATGCGAAACGGCTGAAAGGTGCGGAGATTCACCTCGATCTCCCGAGCGTCGGAGCTACGGAGAACATTATGATGGCCGCAGTGCTTGCTGAAGGGCTGACAACGATCAGCAACGCTGCCAGAGAGCCGGAAATTCAAGATTTGCAGAACTTCTTGAACAGCATGGGTGCCAAAATTATAGGGGCGGGCACCGATACGATTACGATTGAAGGGGTAGAGAAGCTGACGCCTTGCCGCTATCAGGTCATTCCGGATCGGATCGTAACCGGGACGATTATGGTTGCAGCCGCTGCAACACGCGGTCAAGTGACGCTGCTCAATACATGTCCTTCGCATTTAACCTCACTCATCCATGTGCTTAGACGCACAGGTGTTCAAATAGCAGTAGACGGTGATATAATCAAAGTAGGCGCAGCGGCACGGCCTAAAGCGGTCGACCGCATCGTGACATCGCCGTATCCTGCCTTTCCAACAGATATGCAATCACAGATTATGGTGCTTCTTGCACTTGCCGATGGGGTAAGTGTGATGAAGGAGACGATTTTTGAAGGACGGTTCAAGCATGTCGATGAGCTCTCTCGGATGGGAGCCGATATTCGTGTGGACCTCAGCTCCGCGTACATCCGCGGCGTCTCCAGACTGTACGGCGCTACCGTAGAAGCGACAGATTTGCGCGCAGGCGCGGCGCTCGTCATTGCAGGGCTTGCTGCACAAGGAAAAACGGTCGTTGAGCAGGTGCATCATATCGATCGCGGCTATGACCGGATTGAATCGATGCTGGGACGGTTAGGTGCCCGAATTACCCGCTATTCACCTGTTGAAAGCAACCCGATCGTGCCTTAACGATCATGCCAACAAGATACAGCATGTGTGTGGACGGCTATTGCCTGTTATTAGGCTAGATGCCGCCCTCACATTTATACAAAGAGGGGACAAGCCATGCAAGAGAAGATGCCCGTGCTGCGGGAGCCAGAGAAGCGGCGCAGAGGCGGCAAGAAGCTGTTAGCGGTGCTCTTTTTACTTTTTATCGTCATTCTGGGCGTGCTTTTCTTTAATTCATCCATCAGCAAGGTTTCAACCGTGACGATTGAAGGCCAGCATTTCCTGTCGGCCGATACGATTCGGAAGACGGCGGGCATCGTGGCAGGCGACGCGTTCTTCGGCACAACTGCAGGCAAGATCGAATCTAGAATTCGTCAGCTGAAGCAGATCGAAGCGGTGAAAGTAACGAAGTCGTTCCCGGGCAGTGTGACGATCAAAGTGAAGGAGTACAAGACTGTTGCCTACACCTTATCGAAGAATGGCGAACTGACCGCAATGTTGGCGAATGGAACGAGCATAGCAGCAGGATCCGACAGTATTGTCGATAAACCGATCTTGTCCGGATGGAAGGATGGTGACCCTGTTCTAGCTGATTTATGCAAAATACTTGCGAATATTCCAGAACAATCCATAACTGATTTCTCCGAGATTAAACCGTCGCCATCGCCGTCATACCCAGACCGAATCAAGATCTACACAAGGACGCGGTTTGAGGTCATCACAGCCGTCTCCTTGCTGCCTGAGAAGATCCCGACACTGAATGCCGTCATCGAGATTCAGCCTCCTGGTCTTGTTACGATGCTGCTTGCAGACAAATACGCTTCTTTCACCCCGGAAGACGCAGAAAATCAAGGCATTCAGGAAAAAGAGACTACTCAATAGCTTGAAAGAATGATAGAATTTCTTTTATGCACCTTTATTTGCCCCTTTTGCATTTTTTCGGTACTCCAATAGCCGGAACATGCCAGGCGCATGGGATGGATACACAATAAATGTTGAAAAAATTGTAGAAAAAAGAGGGATACTGGATACTGCGTTGAATGTACTAGAGATGTAGATCGCAACATGCATTGTTTTGATTATGTGAAGACCCTATTATTTGGTGAAACGGAGGTGCCAGTGGGTGAGCAGCAATGACATCATCGTTAGTTTGGACATCGGTACATCCAAGGTTCGTGCTATTATTGGCGAAGTGAATAACGGAGTCATTAATATTATTGGAGTTGGATCTGCCGACTCGGAAGGAATTCGCAAAGGAGCAATCGTCGACATCGACCAAACGGTACAATCCATTCGTAATGCAGTGGATCACGCCGAACGGATGGTCGGTATTCAAATATCCGATGTTTACGTGGGGATTCAGGGCAATCATATCGGCTTGCAGACGAATCACGGCGTTGTAGCCATTTCGAATGAAGATCGTGAAATCGGCGAAGAAGATATTGAACGCGTGTTGCAGGCGGCTAAAGTAGTTGCGCTGCCTCCAGAGAGAGAAATTATTAATCTGGTGCCTAAGCAATACTTGGTGGACGGACTCGAAGGCATTTCTGATCCTAGAGGCATGATTGGCGTTCGGCTCGAAGTCGAAGCCACAGTAGTAACCGGGGCCAAAACAGCGATACATAATTTAGCCCGGTGTGTAGAGAAAGCTAATTTGCATATTGCCGGAATCATACTTATGTCACTGGCATCCGGTCAGATGGCATTGACCAAAGATGAGAAAATGATGGGTACTGTCCTTGCCGACATAGGCGCTGGCTCAAGTACTATTGCAATTTTTGAGCAAGGCGGTATCGTTGCGACATCAACGCTGCCTGTTGGCGGCGAGTATGTAACAAGCGATATTTCATACGGTCTTCGCACTCAAACCGATCAAGCGGAGAAGATTAAGCAGAAATTTGGCTGCGCCATGATTGATGATGCAGCCGAAGATCAGAAGTTCAAAGTGATGCGCATGGGAAGCAATATGGAGAAGGAATTCTCACAAGTAGACCTTGCGAACATTATCGAACCGCGTATGCAAGAGATCTTCCACTTGATTCGCCAAGAGGTTCGCCGGCTTGGCTACGCTGACAAAGTGAACGGATATGTGCTGACAGGCGGAACGGTTACGATGCCGGGCACGCTCTCGCTGGCCCAGCATGAGCTGGAATCGACAGTACGTATTGCAGTTCCGGATTATATCGGTGTACGCGACCCTGCTTTCACGAGCGGAGTAGGGATGATCCAATATGTTTCGAAGTATATGCGAGGCCGTACCGTCTCCGCCCCCAAGAAGAGCGTAAGCCGGAAGGCGAGTTCACCGAGTTCGCCCTCAAAGCCTGGTCTATTCGAACGACTAAAAACGATGTTTAGTGAATTTATTTGATCGGGGGATATGTAAGGATGTTGGAATTTGATTTCGAGAATGAGTCAATGGCCAAAATCAAAGTCATTGGCGTTGGCGGAGGTGGCAGCAATGCCGTCAACCGAATGATTGAAAATGGTGTCAAGGGCGTAGAATTTATTACTGTAAATACAGATGCGCAAGCGTTGCACCTTGCTAGATCAGAGCAGAAGCTGCAAATCGGCGATAAGCTGACACGCGGTCTTGGCGCTGGCGCAAATCCGGAAGTTGGCAAGAAAGCGGCTGAAGAGTCGCGCGAGACGGTTATGAATACGCTCAAAGGCGCAGACATGGTGTTCGTTACTGCAGGCATGGGCGGCGGTACAGGAACTGGCGCAGCTCCTGTCATTGCCGAGATTGCCCGTGAATGCGGCGCATTGACGGTTGGTGTCGTTACTAGACCGTTCATGTTCGAAGGACGCAAGCGTTCCGTTCAAGCTGAGATTGGTATCGAGGCACTCAAAGAAAAAGTAGATACGCTAATTGTCATTCCGAACGAAAGATTGCTTGAAATCGTCGACAAGAAGACTCCTATGCTTGAAGCGTTCCGCGAAGCGGATAACGTGCTCAAGCAAGCGGTACAAGGTATTTCCGACCTTATCGCTTTCCCGGGCCTAATCAACCTCGACTTTGCTGACGTGAAGACGATCATGACAGAGCGCGGCTCAGCCCTCATGGGTATTGGTCTTGCGACTGGCGAGAATCGTGCTTCGGAAGCTGCACGGAAGGCGATTCAGAGCCCATTGCTCGAAGCGTCTATTGATGGAGCACGCGGTATTATTATGAATATTACCGGCGGCAATAATCTATCGCTTTATGAAGTAAATGAAGCAGCTGAGATCGTAATGTCAGCTGCTGATCCAGACGTGAATATGATCTTCGGCGCATCGATTGACGAGAGCATGAAGGAAGAAATCAAAGTTACGGTTATCGCAACTGGCTTCGAGAACACTTCTTCAGCACCTGTTCGCCGTCCTGGAGCTGGACAGCCTGCTGAAACGAATAACGTCAACAATGAAGCGCCTCGCCAATCGGCACCAAGCACAGGTCCGAAGCCATTTGGCAACACGGTATCGAGCGATCAGCTGGATATCCCAGCGTTCCTGCGCAACCGCCGCAACGATCGTTAATAAGCGATTATAACGACAACAATCGGAGCCTCACATTCGTTCATTTACGAGTGTGAGGCTTTTTTGTGCGCTTGGCTTGGTGATTAAGAATGCTGCATTCCCTGTCTGCCGCCAGTGAACGATGAGCTTGGGTTGGTGCGTCATCGACAAAAAAAGATCGCTCCTGACGGCATGTTTAGACAGACATTGTAATAGGATTTAACTATACTAGACACAAGCCGCATATCCTCGCTATGGAGCGCTTAAGAGCTGGAATGCTATACGAAATGCTGCAGGAAGGTGAATACGCTGGATGCTGTTTATATCGACGTATTATTCATGGTCAACCTGCTCATTGACGGCTCAAATCTGCTGCTGACCGCTTGGGTGCGTAGCATTCGGGCAAAGTGGTGGCGTGTGCTGCTTGCTGCGATAATCGGTTCGTTGTATGCCATTTTGATTGTTTTTCCGCCGCTGTCGTTTCTGTTTACGATTGTCATCAAGATTGCGCTTTCGTTTGCCATGCTGCTCACAGCGTTCGGATTTGGAAGCGTACAGCATTTTGTCCGCAACGTAGGTGCCTTCTACGGCGTTAACTTTGCAGCAGCAGGGGCTGTCCTCGGCGCGCATTACTTGCTGATGAACAGCTCGAATAAGCTGTGGCAAACGGTTGTTTCCGTAAACGGGTCCCCAAGTTTCATGCTCAAATCTTCCATGCTCTTTGTCTTCTGTCTTGTCGGTGTCGGCTATTACATTTACCGTTCTGTGATGACGCAGCGTAAGGAGCGTGATCTGGTCACTACTCATCTTGCGGAGGTGAAAGTAAGAGTTGATGGCGTGGAGCATACCTGCACCGGACTCATCGACACAGGCAATCAGTTGTATGAACCGTTGACGCGAACGCCTGTCATGGTGATGGAGGCCGCGGTGTGGCAGGATGTGTTGCCTGCTTCCTGGATTCGTCAGATTCGGGAAGCACAGGTCGATAAACTGTTAGCGAGCATGACAGATGAGGAGCCTTTCATATGGCGTGATCGGCTGAGGCTGGTGCCTTACCGCGGCGTTAACCGAGGTGCGCAATTCATGCTTGCCATTAAGCCCGATCTTGTAACGATAGACCGGGATGGAGAATTGTTCGAATCCAAGAAAGTGCTCATTGGCCTAGATGCCGGCAAACTGGCTCATGACGGCACGTACCAGGCCATTATCCATCCGTCACTACTTCAAAATCGAAGCGTCACGGTCGAAACCATTCATAGTACTTCGGGAAGGGATGGAGCAGCATGCTCGTCAAATGGAAACTGATCCTTCAGTTATACTATTATCGTGTTTTGTTTTTATTCGGATTAAAGAGCGAGGAAATTTATTATATTGGCGGAAGCGAAGCACTGCCTCCACCGCTCACCCGCGAAGAAGAAGAGTACTTGCTGGAGAAGCTGCCCACTGGAGATTCAGCGATCCGAGCGATGCTCATCGAACGCAATTTGCGGCTAGTCGTTTATATCGCACGGAAGTTTGAGAATACAGGCATTCATATCGAGGATTTGGTATCTATCGGTGCAATCGGCCTTATTAAAGCAGTCAATACGTTTGATCCAGAGAAGAAAATCAAGCTGGCGACTTATGCCTCCCGCTGTATTGAGAACGAGATTCTGATGTACCTGCGTCGCAACAGCAAAACGCGCACTGAAGTGTCGTTTGATGAACCGCTGAACATCGATTGGGACGGCAATGAGCTGCTTCTCTCCGATGTACTCGGGACGGAGAATGATACGATTTATCGCAATATCGAGGAGCAGGTGGATCGCAAACTGCTGCACAAGGCGCTCGATAAGCTGACGGAGCGGGAACGAATCATTATGGAGCTTCGCTTCGGACTTGCGGACGGGGATGAGAAGACCCAGAAGGATGTTGCGGACCTGCTTGGCATCTCGCAGTCGTATATTTCCAGGCTGGAGAAGAGGATTATTAAACGATTGCGCAAAGAGTTCAACAAAATGGTCTAATTCGTGAACAAAAGCCTACTACACCCCGCGAATAGGGGAAAGTGGGCTTCTTTTGCGCGTAATTACATTTGCTTCCAGTGACAGGTTATAGCGATTTTGTTTATAATGCAATTTGTTCACATTATAGAATTTTTAATTTCACCCGTTTTATATTCTATAATGTCTCCGCGAAACGGAAGCCTTTGCCGAAAGGACGGCGACAGCCGTTTTCACTTGTTCACACAGAACGGCTTCGCCTGGACAGAAGGCTGAAGGCGTTTTTGCTTGTTTGCAGACGTTTTATATAAGGTTGAGAATAGCATTTGCAGGGAATTCTACCATTGCTCGCATGAATGGACGGCAGGAGGTAATAAAACTGATTGAGCTTCGAGACATAAGCAAGTCTTACGGTACCGGCTCTACCGCAGTAGAAGCAATAAGTAACGTAAGCATTACGATAGATAAAGGTGAAATCTTCGGCATCATTGGCCACTCCGGCGCGGGCAAAAGCACGCTGCTGCGTTGCGTCAATTTGCTGGAGCGTCCGTCAACAGGCTCGGTTAAGGTCGGTGACGTTGAGCTGACGAAGCTGTCGACTACGCAGCTGCAGCAGGAGCGCCGCAGAATCGGCATGATTTTTCAGCATTTTAATTTGCTTTCGATGGCAACGGTGCGGGATAACATTGCGTTTCCGCTCAAGCTCGCGAAATTATCTAAGGCGGAAATGAACAAGAGAGTGGACGAGCTGCTTGCGCTCGTTGGCTTGGAGCAGCATGGAGACAAGTTTCCGGCGCAGCTCTCAGGCGGTCAGAAGCAGCGGGTCGGCATCGCGCGCGCATTAGCGAACAACCCGGATGTACTGCTCTGTGACGAGGCGACTTCTGCACTTGATCCGCAAACGACGAACTCGATTTTGTCGCTGCTTGTGGACATCAACCAGAAGCTTGGCATTACGATTCTGCTGATCACGCATGAGATGCATGTCATTCGTTCGATCTGTGACCGCGTTGCCGTTATTGATGGTGGCGGAGTGGTCGAGATGGGCGATGTACTGGATGTGTTCTTGAAGCCGCAGCATCCAGTGACGAAGGATTTTGTGAGCCAAATTGCAGATTCCTTCGATCCGAGAGAGCTGATTGCGACGCGCAGCGGACGTTTGATTAAGGTCGACTATGTCGGCGAGATCACGTATGAGCCATTGCTGTTCAATGCCGTAAAAGAGACTTCGGTTCAATTTACGATTCTGCAGGGAACGGTCTCACGGATGAAAAACACGCCATATGGCCAGCTTGTCATTGAGTTTATCGGCAATGATGCAGACATTGAGAAAGTCATAGCAGATCTGCGTAACAAAGGATTGGAAGTAGGTGATCTGTCATGATGCTGAAGACAGGTAATATCATTCCGGAAGAGATATGGAAAGCAACGAAGGATACGCTTGTCATGTTGGGTGTGTCGCTGCTCTTCACGATCATCCTTGGCTTGATTCTCGGCGTTATTCTATTCCTGACTTCCCGTAGGCAGCTGCTTCAGCAGCGACTCGTGTATGGCTTGCTGTCGATTGTGGTGAACATTCTGCGCTCGGTGCCATTCGTCATACTCATGATTATGATTATGCCGGTGACGAAGATGATTACAGGCACGACGCTCGGAGTGAAAGGGACAATCCCTCCGCTCGTCATTGCGGCGGCGCCTTTCTTCGCGCGGCTCGTAGAAACTGCACTTCGCGAAGTGGATCGCGGCGTTATTGAGGCGGCACAGGCTATGGGCGCTTCCAGATGGGATATCGTCCGGCGCGTGCTGCTGCTCGAAGCAAGACCGGGCCTGCTCGCATCCATTACCATTACGGCGGTTACACTTGTGTCCTACACAGCGATGTCCGGCGTTATCGGTGGCGGCGGCTTAGGTGATCTGGCGCTCCGTCACGGTTACCAGCGTTTCCAGACCGATGTCATGGTCGTAACGGTCGTGCTCCTTATCATTTTGGTTCAACTCCTGCAGATGGCAGGCGACTATCTGGTTCGCCGATTTAGCCGGAAGTAAGGGTTCAACATAGAGAGAGACATACTGATGGAGGAATGAGAGATGAAAAAAGCAAGTCTAGCGATGCTGCTTCTCGTCATTGTCGTTGCACTGTCCGCATGCGGCAGCAAAAACAACAATGAGAGCAACACAGCGAACAACCAAAACGCAGGCGTTAACAACGGCGCGAAGCAGGAAGTAACGCTGAAAGTAGGCGCTACGCCGGTTCCGCACGCAGAAATTCTTGATTTCATTAAGCCGGCTTTGAAAGAGAAAGGGATCAACCTTGAAGTAGTTGAGTTTAACGACTACGTACAACCAAACACACAACTGTATGAGAAGCAGCTGGATGCAAACTTCTTCCAGCATCTTCCTTACCTCGATCAATTCAATAAAGATAAAGGCTATGATCTCGTAAGCGTTGCAGGCGTTCATATCGAGCCGTTCGGCGGTTATTCGAAGAAGATCAAGTCGATTGACGAGTTGAAGGAAGGCGCGAAGGTCGTTATCCCGAATGACCCGTCCAATGGCGGCCGTGCACTGGCGCTCATGGAGAAGAACAACCTGATCAAGCTGAAAGACGGCGTTGGTATCTCCGGCACTGTGAACGACATCGTTGACAATCCGAAGAAGCTCGAAATTACTGAAGTAGAAGCAGCTACGCTTCCTCGCGTCCTTGACGAGGTAGATCTGGCGCTGATCAATACGAACTATGCGCTTGAAGCGGGTCTTGTACCGACGAAGGATGCGCTTTTCATCGAGGGCGCAGATTCGCCTTATGTGAACATTCTCGTTGCTCGTCCGGACAACAAAGATTCCGAAGCGATGAAAGCTTTGGCGGAAGCATTGCAATCGCCTGAAGTGAAGACGTTTATCGAAGACAAATACAAAGGCGCGATCGTTCCGGCCTTTAAATAATGAACATGAAGCACTGCTGCCTGAATAAGGCAGCGGTGCTTTTTCTATTTTCGCGGTACCGATGGTTGACACCAAAGTGTATTACGGGTATAGTACACGTATGAAGTGTATGAACTAAGTAGTACACACACTTAACAAGACGGAGTTGGAGCGTATGCAAGCTGGTGAAGGCAGTGCGGAGTTGAAGTTTAACAGCCGCGATCCTGTCTACCTTCAAGTAGTCAGGTATTTCAAAGAAGAGATTGCGACGGGACGGCTCGAGAAGGGACAGATCATACCGTCACGACGTGAAATCGCAGGCAAGCTGAAGATTAACCCAAACACGGCGCAGAAGGCTTACAAAGAAATGGAGGAGCAGGCATTGATTGTTACGGAGGGGAATTCGCCTAGCCGCATAACGACAGATGAGCATGTATTAAGTCTCATTCGGAATGAACTGATTACCGACGCAGTGGATGCGTTCGTGTTATCTATAGCAAAGATCCAGGTACCCGTTGAAGAGCTGCTCGCCATCGTAAAGAACAAAGTGGAGAGCACGTATAATCAAGTCACGAAGGAGGAGCAAGCATGATCGAACTGAAATCGGTCCGCAAGAAATACGGTCGCAAAAAAGTGCTTCAGGACGTATCGTTCACGGCGGATAAAGGAAAGATTACATGCCTCATCGGCATCAACGGCGTGGGCAAATCGACCGTCCTCAAGGCTATCATGGGACTTACGCCAATCGACGGCGGCAGCATTCTCATTGACGGGATGCCAATCGGTAAACATATTTACGAACATATTGCTTATGTGCCTGACAATATAACGATGCCTCCGAACATGACGGTTGGGGCTAGCATGCAATTTATGAAAGATTTCTATGCGAGCTGGAACGAAGAGCGTGCAGAAGAGATGCTGGCATTTTTCAAGCTTAAGCGGACGGATCGCATCGCTGAGCTGTCTAAAGGGAACACAGCAAAGCTGAATCTGCTCCATGGCCTTTCGCTTGATGTAGATTACGTGCTGATGGATGAACCGTTCTCTGGCATCGACATTTTTAGCAGGGAGCAGATTGCAGAGGTATTCACGAGCAAGCTTGTCGAGGATCGAGGCGTCATCATAACAACGCATGAAATCAACGATATTGAGCATTTGATTGATGAAGTCGTGCTAATCGACAACGGGACTGTGACTCGTCAATTCAATTGTGAGGATATGAGGATGGAACATGGCAAGTCGGTTATGGATGTTATGAGAGAGGTGTACCACGGATGAATCGTTACTTGAAGCTGCTCCATATGGAGGTAGCCCGTTTCTGGAAGCTGTATTTATCGCTCTTCGCAGTGACACTGCTTATGCAAGGCTTTGGCATTTATTATGAAAGCAGCAAGTTTATGACTAATGTTCATGACCGCATGGGGCCGACAACGGATACGTATGCGAAATTTGTTGCGGAGCACGGCGTCAATAGCTTCTCGAATCTTCTAAGCAGCGCTAACCTATGGTTTCTTGCTCCGATCGCACTCAGTATCGGCGCGCTTTCGCTGTATGTCTTCTTGATTTGGTACAGGGAATGGACAGGCAAGAACATGTTTATTTACCGGTTGCTGATGCTGCCGACAGATAGACGTAATATGTATTTGGCTAAGCTGAGCGCCATTCTGCTGTTCGTGCTCGGGCTTGTATCGTTCCAACTGCTCATTTTGCCGCTCGAGTACAGCTTGTACAAAGCAATTATCGATCCAGCTTTGAGAGGAGGCACGGAGTCTATGATGACGGTTATTCAAGGTCACTCGCTGCTGCGCATCCTGATCCCGAGCACTTTTACAGAGTTTATTTTATGGTATGGCGGTGGCGCAGTGTTCGTCATGATCTTGTTCACGGCGATTCTGTTGGAGCGCAGCTACCGATTAAAGGGCATTCTTGCCGGGCTGATCTATATCGGCATCGCTATTCTGCTCCTGTGCGCACCAATATTAATTACGAACCGGAGCAACTATGATTATTTGTATCCGGTAGAGCTGTTCATCATTGAGCTCATCATTGCAGTTCTCATCGGTGCCATGTCATTAGCAATCAGCTTCTTCTTAATGAATAAGAAGATTTCGGTATAGGAGGTAAACAACGAATGAAACGCTATTGGTTCTCTATTCTGCTCGTCATCTTCATCTTAGGAAGCGTGGGCACCTACTACGTGACAGCAGCTGCAAGAAGCTTCCCGGAATATAAGCTCTTAACCGTTTCCGGTGACGACAACGAAGCGAAATCGCTTGTGCTTCAAGGTGAATCGAAGGATTACGGTTCACTAGATATCAATGCGAAAGGCAGCAAGTACTTCCAAGAGAAGTCCTTCTTCGACTCGTTCCGAGAGAACGAAATGTTCAAATATAGTCCGGATTTACAGCAAATGCTGAAGGATCACAGAAACTTTTTGCGCGGGAAGAAAACGTACAACGGTTTCTATCAAGACGGGCAAGTACTGGCGTATGCCGATATTAAGGGCGGCAATGACTTGGATAACCGGAATTACCGGATCAGCGCAACGGTATCGGACTTAAAGACCAAAGATAAAACTAGCTTCACTGTCCCGATCCCTGAGCAGGAGAAGTACAACTGGATATCCACCTCCGATGTGCAGGTGACAGGTCAAACGATGACAGTCCTCACGTACAATCTGATCAAAGCGAATGGAAATCAGCAGAATACCCCTGGTCAGGAGATACACGCTTACACGATTGATTTGAGCAAGAAGAGCATCACCGGGGATCGTGTATTTCTCGCTGATAAACGGTTGGATGACGGGAGAATCGTGACTTATAATATTTTGCAGTCCTCACAAATATCGGCGCCATCTGAATGGCTCATGTACCAGCAGACGACGCAGAAGTTTGCGAAGGACAAAGACGGCAATGAATTTGTGGAAAGCTCGGAGCAAGCGATTTTCATCTACAATCTTGTATCAGGCAAGACGGACGCTGTACCGGCATTCACTTCTCAAAGCAACTCGGAGTCGACTAGCTCGCAAAATCCACAGGTATACGTCTCGGGAGATTCGATTATCGAACTCGCAAGTGGTGGAGCGGGTACGAAAGCGAAGATATACAGCATTTCGGCCAAAGCGGAGCGCTCCTTCGAAATCCCCTATTTACCAACTTCGAATGTCGTTGTCTATGGCGACCGTCTTTATATGGCAACACCGGATGGCGATATAACAAAAGTCATTATTGCTGACTTGAAGCAAGGCAAGGTTGTATTCGTCGGTGCGGTTGATATCAATGAGCAAGGCGACAAGCATACAGAGCTGTTGAAGAAGCTCCAGATTACTTGGTTGTATCTTGATAAATGACAGATGCAGTAAAGCCTCGGCAATCCGCCGGGGCTTGTTTTTTGAATCCATTTATGCATAGCTCGGTTCGTGTTTCTTCTTGTCGAATCGGGAATAAATTGGGGTCTCAAGGAGATACTGAACATTAATGTTTCTCCTTGGGAGGTAATCACGTTGACCCGAAACAAAGTCGAGATTTGTGGAGTGGATACCGCGAAACTGCCCGTCCTCACGAATGCGGAAATGCGCGAGCTATTTACCGCATTGCAAACACAGAATGAGTGGGCAGCAAGAGAGAAATTAGTCAATGGCAACTTGAGACTCGTGCTTAGTGTGATTCAACGGTTTAACAACCGTGGGGAATTCGTCGACGATCTATTCCAAGTCGGCTGCATCGGCCTCATGAAAGCAATCGACAATTTCGATCTCAGTCAGAATGTTAAGTTTTCGACCTATGCTGTTCCGATGATTATCGGTGAAATCCGCCGTTACTTAAGGGATAACAATCCGATTCGCGTATCGCGCAGCTTGCGGGATATTGCGTATAAGGCGTTACAGGTACGCGACAGCTTAACGAACAAAAACTCAAGGGAGCCGACGATTTTTGAAATTTCCGAAGCGCTGAACGTTCCAAAAGAGGATGTTGTCTTTGCGCTCGATGCCATTCAAGACCCGGTATCATTGTTCGAGCCGATTTATCATGATGGGGGAGATCCCATCTATGTGATGGACCAAATTAGCGACGATAAAAACAAGGATGTATCGTGGATCGAAGAAATTGCTCTGCGCGAAGCGATGCATAAACTGAATGAACGTGAAAAAATGATACTGTCTATGCGTTTCTTCGAAGGGAAAACTCAAATGGAAGTGGCCGACGAGATCGGCATTTCGCAAGCGCAAGTGTCCCGGCTGGAGAAGTCAGCCATACAGCAAATGCAGAAGCATGTTAAAACTTAATAGACCTTAACGTGAAACGGCGCACTGCGCCGTTTTTTTGCGTGCTTCGAAGGCTTAATTACTGCCTAGCAGGACATTTTGCCCATTAGGCACATATAGTAATAACAGTAGCGATTGCTGGAGGAACAGCCCTATTGGAAGCGTGGTGAACGGTGAATATGAAAATTTCCGATTTTCAAACGAAAGACGTCATTAATATTGTGGACGGCCGTAAGCTTGGGCAGGTTAGCGATTTGGAGCTGGATTTGCGGCAAGGCCGAATTGATTCGATCGTCGTGCCGAATTATTCCCGTTTCTTCGGTTTGTTCGGCGGCGGTACCGATGTCATCATTCCGTGGCGGAATATTGTAAAGATCGGAACGGATGTCGTACTTGTGCGTATTGATGATGCGAAGGTGTACCGTGCGGAAGAGGACGACGTGCAGGTGCGTGAAAGCCGCTAAACTCGATATGAGGAACTGAGGCAGCAGCCTTCCTGATGGGCCAGAGCGCTCGCAAGGGAGGCTGCTTGCATGGTAAACTGGAATTTGAGGTGAAATCGATGAGTAGGGAACCATTTGTACGATCAAGTGATGCAGGGATTGAACATACAGCGAAGACGCCTTCGCTTTTTTTATTGTCTGACTGGACGAACGGGTTCGAAGGATTAACGGCAGGCTTCACAGGAAGAGATGGCGGCGTAAGCGCAGCACCATGGCAATCGCTAAATTGCGGGCTGCATGTTGGGGATGAGGATGCTCATGTCATTCGTAACCGTGAGCTCATCGCGGAAGCGCTCGGATACTCGTTCGAAGCGTGGACATGCGCGGAGCAGGTCCATGGCAGCCATGTTCATGTCGTGCGTGCGGAAGACCGCGGCAAAGGCAAGGACAGCCGTGCAGCTGCGCTGCAAGATACGGATGCGCTTATTACGAATGAGAAGAATATGCTCTTAACTTCGTTTTACGCGGATTGTGTGCCGCTCTATTTCTATGATCCGGTACAGGAAGTCGTTGCTCTGGCGCATGCTGGCTGGAAAGGCACCGTGCTTGAGATCGCCCGCGAGACGGTCGAAGCGATGGTGGCGAATTTCGGTTGTGAGCCTGCAACGATACGCGGTGCGATCGGCCCGTCGATTGGCATCTGCTGCTATGAGGTTAATGATGTTGTACTCGATCGCGTGAAACCGATCATTCAGGAGCTGCAGCTGGATGAATCCATGCTGGTACATCCGACCACAACAGGCAAGGCTAGGATAAACTTGAAAGAATTGAACCGACAGATTATGATAAAAGCAGGAATTTTGCCGAGCCATATCGAATGTTCAGAGTGGTGTACCGGCTGCTCGACGGATGTCTTCTACTCGCATCGAATGGAAGGCGGCGCGACCGGAAGAATGGCTAGCTGGATCGGTATGAGAGAAGGAGATTTTGAAGCGTGACCTTACTGCAAAGAATTGATGATGTAGAGCAGCGGGTCGCTGAGGCATGTGCCAGAAGCGGCAGAGCGCGCTCGGAGATTGAGCTTATCGCTGTTACCAAGTATGTAGGCGTACAGCAGACGCAGCAAGTGCTGGGAGCGGGCATCGTTCATTTGGGCGAGAACCGCTGGCAGGATGCTTCGGAGAAGTGGAATGCAATTACAGGGACGAATTGGGACGATAGCTCGGACAATTCGCCGGCTGGACAAGCTGTATGGCATTTTATCGGATCGCTTCAAACGAATAAAGTAAAAGATGTCGTCGGGAAATTCACATACATACACTCTTTGGACCGGCTTTCGTTAGCGCAGGCGATTGAACGCCGCGCGGAGCAGCTGGGCATTGTCGTACCTTGCTTTATTCAGGTGAACGTTTCCGGGGAAGATAGCAAGCACGGCCTGCAACCGGAGGATCTCGGGAATTTTGCCAAGGAGCTGGCTGCATTCTCGCACATCGAGCCTGTCGGTTTGATGACGATGGCGCCGCTGGACAGCGATGGCGAGCAGTCGCGTCCCGTGTTTCGGGGCTTACGGCAGCTTAGAGATGAATTGAATCAAAGCGCCGTGCTGAGCAAGCCGATAACAGGCTTGTCGATGGGCATGTCTAGTGATTTCGAGGTTGCTGTCGAGGAAGGCGCTACATGGTTAAGACTTGGAACGGTGCTTGTCGGGAAGAGCTAGCTGCACCCGCAGTGATGAAGGCGCAGCACTAACCTAATAGAAAGAGGGCGATTGGAAATGATGAACAAGTTCATGAATTTTCTCGGCTTGCAAGACGAAGAAGAAGTCGTAGAACGTGAGCGAATCGATAACCAAGAAGAGCAAGAAGTTGAAACTTCTCCTTTCGAGGCACGTAAACAAACTGCAAAGGGTAATAATATCGTCAGCATTCATTCGCAGAAGAATGTCCGCGTCATACTGAATGAGCCGCGTTCCTACGAGGAAGCGCAAGAAATTGCCGACCACCTGCGCTCACATCGCTCAGTCGTCGTCAATTTGCAGCGTGTTCGCTCCGATCAGGCGGTACGTATCGTTGATTTTCTAAGTGGAACGATCTATGCGCTGAACGGCGGCATTTCTAAGGTAGGTGCGAATATTTTTCTTTGCACACCGGACACGGTGGAGATTCAAGGCGCGATATCCGAAATGCTGGTCGATGAGCAAGACTACAAAAAAATGAGGTGACCGTAAGTTGAGCATTGCAAGCCTAATATTGACGCTATCCCAAATTTACACGTATATGATTATTGCATACGTCCTGCTATCGTGGTTGCCTAGCTTGCGCGATAGCTTCATCGGCGAACTGCTGAGTAAGCTTGTTGAGCCGTATCTAGCGCCATTCCGCAGATTTATTCCGTCCATTGGCGGAGTAATCGATATCTCGCCGATCGTCGCGTTGTTCGCACTTCGTTTCGTCGCGCTTGGTTTGATCTCGGTTATCGATATGATCGTATGAAGAACGAGATCTATGTTCACTTTCATCCAGATGAGCGGGCTTTCGTCGACCGAGCAGAGGAATGGGTGGAGCGGGCAGCGAATTTGCATGAGATGAAGAAGACTGATTTTCTTGATCCGAGACAAGCAGAGATCGTAACGATGCTTGTGAACCGGAATCAGGGAGTACAGCTCAAGCTGTTCGGAGGATACGAAGGCGCTGAACGAAGACGAGCTATTATCGCGCCGGACTATCGCTATCTCGACGATGAGCCGGAAGGTATCGCTTTGATCGAAGTATCCGGCGATACAAAGGGCCATCTGGAGCTCGATCACGGCGACTATTTGGGCTCCTTGCTGGGACTCGGCATTAAGCGTGACCGAGTCGGTGATCTGCACATCCACGAAGACAAGTGTCATTGCCTCGTTATGGAGGAGATCGCCGATTATATCAATATTCATCTGCGTCAAGTCCACCGCGTTCATGTCCTGACGGAAATTTTGCCGCTTGCGAAGCTGCAGCCGGCTGTGTCTGCCATGGAAGAGATGAACCTGTCGGTGGCTTCTTTGCGTCTGGACGGTATCGCAAGCGACGTGCACCGGATTAGTCGAACGAAGATCGTTGATCCGATTCGCGCTGGCAGATGCCGAGTGAATTGGCGAGTGGAGGAGGATCCGTCCACGCCGCTTGCGGAAGGCGATGTCGTCTCGATGCAAGGGCTCGGGCGTTTCAAAGTGCTTGTTGTTGAAGGAATAACTAAAAAAGGCAGAGTAAGAGTCAAAATCGGCAAATATATCTAATTGTTTGCAGGAAATTGGCTTCCCTTGTCGAATTGAGAAGTAGACTTATTCTGGAAGGATTAAACGTCTTCACGTTTTTTCCCCTTCGATAACACTCAGGAGGTGCCCCAATGCCGCTCACGCCATTGGACATACATAACAAAGAATTCGGCAGACGTCTTCGCGGATACGACGAGGATGAAGTGAATGAGTTTCTCGATCAAGTCATTAAAGATTATGAAGCGCTCATTCGCGAGAACAAAGAGATCCAGAACCAGGCACTTGCTCTGCAAGAGAAGCTGAACCACTTCTCGAACATTGAAGAGACGCTTAGCAAGACGATTATCGTCGCGCAAGAAGCGGCTGATGAAGTACGCGGCAACGCGAAGAAGGAAGCACAGCTGATCGTGAAGGAAGCGGAGAAGAATGCAGACCGCATCATTAACGAATCGCTGAGCAAGTCCCGTAAAGTCGCGCTTGAAGTCGAAGAGCTGAAGAAGCAGGCTTCGATCTATCGCGCAAGATTCCGTACGCTCGTGGAAGCGCAGCTTGAGCTGCTCAGCCATGACAGTTGGGATTCACTCGAAGGACCGCCTTCAACCATTTCTGCGGAAAGCAGTCGCGGGTTCTAAGCGTAAACGGCTGTCGCCGTCTTCTGACGGTAAACATTCTATAATGTTAAGAAAGTTTTGTTTTGGTTTGACATTTGTAATGGAATGGCGTATAAATGGTAATAATCATTCTATATGTGTATTTCGTTGACGAGAACGAGTACGCAAGCTATTAGCTCCCCAGAGAGCCGGTCTATGCTGAAAGCCGGTGTGCTTATACTTGCGGAATATCATCTCCGAGAAGCGATGCAGAACCTTATGGACGCCATAAGCAGTAAGCATCAGCCGGATGTCCACCGTTACAAGGAACTCGGATGCATGCATCCGTGACGAAGGTGCCAAGCTAGCGGGCGTTTATTTGCTTAGCTTGGAATTAGGGTGGTAACGCGAGATTTAGTCTCGTCCCTTACAGGGGCGGGGCTTTTTTTATTTTGAACCAGGAAAAGGGGTATGAGGTATGCAGCGCGTCGATGTGAAAGAGAAAGCAAGAAGCCGCGATATGCGTGTTCTATCGAAGTGGAAAGAGGAAGATACGTTCAAGCAGTCCATCGTGAATCGGGAAGGCAAGCCGAACTTCGTATTCTATGAAGGACCGCCGACAGCGAATGGTGCGCCGCACATCGGGCATATGCTTGGCCGTGTCATCAAGGACTTCATCGGACGCTACAAGACGATGGACGGCTACCGGGTTGTGCGTAAGGCTGGCTGGGATACGCACGGTCTGCCGGTTGAACTAGGCGTTGAGAAGCAACTTGGTATCTCTGGCAAACAAGAGATCGAGAACTACGGTGTTGAAGCGTTCATCAACAAATGTAAAAACAGCGTATTCGAATACGAGCGTCAATGGCGCGAGCTGACCGAAGCGATCGGATACTGGACGAACATGGACGATCCGTACATTACGCTGAATAATAACTATATCGAGAGCGTTTGGCAGATCTTATCTACAATTCATAGCAAAGGGCTGCTGTACCGCGGTCACCGCGTAAGCCCATATTGCCCTTGCTGCCAGACGACGCTTAGCTCGCACGAAGTGGCACAAGGCTACGAAGACGTGAAGGATCTTAGTGCGACGGTGAAGTTCAAGCTCGCTGGCTCGAACGAGTCTGTGCTCGCATGGACGACGACGCCTTGGACGCTTCCGGCGAATGTGGCGCTTGCTGTTAATCCGAATCTGGAGTATGTACGCGTAGCTCAGGGGGGTGAAGCGTTCATCGTCGCTAAGGCTCTCGTGGAGAGCGTGTTTAAAGGCGAGTACGAGGTTGGGTCGACGCTGAAAGGCGAAGAATTGCTGGGCCTCAAATATGCGCCTCCGTTCAATTATGCGGAGGTCGAGAATGGCCACTTTATCATCCCTGGCGACTTCGTCAGCGATTCAAGCGGTACAGGTATCGTTCATATCGCGCCTGCACACGGAGATGATGACTACAAGGTTGCCCGTGCGAACGGCGTAAGCTTCTTGAACGTAGTCGACAACGCTGGCCGCTATGTGGAGCTCGTTACAGATCTTGCGGGACGCTTCGTTAAAGAGTGCGATGTAGATATCGTAAAGATGCTTAGCGAGCGCGGCTTGCTCTTCTCCAAAGAGCGCTATGAACACAGCTATCCGTTCTGCTGGCGTTGTAAGACGCCGCTGATCTACTATGCAACAGACAGCTGGTTCATCGAGACTACGGCTGTGAAGGATCAGCTCATCGCGAACAATGGCGGTGTGGAATGGTATCCAGGCCACCTCCGTGAAGGCCGCTTCGGCAAATTCCTGGAAGATCTCGTAGACTGGAACATCAGCCGTAACCGTTACTGGGGTACGCCGCTGAACGTATGGATCTGCGATAGCTGCGGCGGCCAACATTCCCCAGGCAGCAGAGCGGATCTCGTCGCGCATTCGACGACAGCGATCTCGGAAGATATCGAGCTGCATAAACCATATGTGGACGAAGTGAAGCTGCATTGCCCGCACTGCGAGGGCGGCGTGATGACAAGAACATCCGAAGTGATCGACGTTTGGTTCGACAGCGGTTCGATGCCATTCGCGCAGTACCACCATCCGTTCGAGAATGAGCAAACGTTCGCCGAGCAGTATCCAGCGGATATGATCTGCGAAGGGATCGACCAAACGCGCGGCTGGTTCTTCAGCTTGCTGGCGGTATCAACGCTGTACAACGGCAAAGCACCATACAAAGCGGTTATCTCCACAGGGCATATCCTCGATGAGAACGGTCAGAAGATGTCGAAGTCCAAGGGCAACGTTATCGACCCGTGGGAAATCATCGACGAGTATGGTACAGACGCTTTCCGCTGGGCGCTTCTTGCGGATAGCGCTCCGTGGAACAGTAAACGGTTCTCCCGCGGCATCGTAGGCGAAGCGAAGTCGAAAGTAATCGATACGATTGTAAACACGCATGCGTTCTTCGCGCTCTATGCTTCCATTGATGGATATGACCCGGCTGCTCAGCCAGTTCGTGTATCCGACAACCAATTGGACCGCTGGATCGTATCGCGCCTGAACAGCCTTATCGTGCAAGTGAATAAGTATCTTGCGAATTATGACTTCTTGAATGCGGCGAAGGGCATTGAAGTATTCGTCGATGAGATGAGCAACTGGTATATCCGCCGTTCCCGTGACCGCTTCTGGGGCAGCGGCTTAACTGACGATAAGCTGGATGCTTACGGCACGCTTCGTTCCGTGTTGCTGACCCTCTCCCGTCTGATCGCTCCATTCGCTCCGCTCCTTGCCGAGGATGTATACACGAACCTTGGCGATGGCAGCAGCGTTCATCTGGCGGACTATCCGAAGGCAGATGAAGCCGCAATCGACGAGAAGCTTGAGCGTGATATGGAAACAGCAAGACAGATCGTTGAGCTGGCACGTAACGTTCGTAACGAAACAGGCATCAAGACACGTCAGCCGCTTTCCGAGCTGATCGTTGCCCTTGATAATGAGTTCGATCTAGCGCCGTACGAGGATGTCATCAAGGATGAAATCAACGTCAAAGCGATCACGATCGCAAGCGGCGACAGCGGCTTCGTGGACTTCACGTTCAAGCTGAACCTGAAAGTAGCGGGCAAGAAGTACGGCAAGCATGTCGGGCCGATCCAAGGCTACTTGAAGTCGCTGACGGCGCAGCAAACTAGCGATATCGTCAAGGCTGGCGTGCTGAGCTTCGCTTCTGCGGAAGGCGAAAGCTTCGACATTACGCTTGATGAGCTGCTAGTGGAGAAACAAGCGAAGTCCGGTTTTGCATCGGCTTCCGGCTATCAGCTGACCGTTGCGATCAACACGGATATTACACCTGAGCTGGAACAGGAAGGTCTTGTTCGTGAAGTCATTCGTGCCGTGCAAGATACGCGCAAAAAGCTTGATCTGCCAATCGAGATGCGTGTTCACCTCGTGCTTGATGCAGATGCTGAGCTGCAAGCGGCGCTTACGGCGTTCGAATCCGTTCTGTTTGAGAACGTCCTGCTGAAGAGCGTAGAGTATGCGAAGGCAGACGATATGGAACGTGTATCGCTAGGTGATCGCGAGATTGGAATTTCCGTTGTAAGGGTATAGTAACCTCATAGCAGCAAACAACACGAACGCCCATGTACTTTAGCTTGCGGGGCGAGCGGCATTTGCCGCTTGCCCCGCAAGCCGTGCATGGGCTTTTTTTGTGATGCACCCTGGGGAGGGATATATCCATGTCGGAAGATAACAACGAACAGGATCTGAAAGGTGTGCGACATTCCATTGACGCGCTGGAGAAAAGGCTGCAGAAAGTCGTCATCGGGATGGAGCGATCGCAAATTTCAGATTACGTTTTACTGATGAATAGGCCGCTATCACTTATATGGCGCAACTTGCTCGCAGGCACGTCGCGCGGCATTGGCATTGCGATTGGATTTACTTTCTTCGCTGCGACAATTCTTTACGTGCTGCAGTTGCTCGGCGCACTCAATTTGCCGATTATCGGCGATTACATTGCGGACATTGTTCGAATCGTACAGCGACAGCTCGAAGGCAAGACCTACTAAGAATCAAAAGTTCAAATGATCGAAAATTTGGCGATCTAAGTGCTGTTATTCCAGCGTATGATCGCCTTCTTCATGCTCCATGTAGCTGTAATATTCTTTATTGCGTACTACGCTGACATGCTTGCCGGTAATGTCGGTGGCTAGGAAGCTCTCGAGCGTTTCGACATAACCATCAGCCTCGTCTGCCTCAATGCCGACTTCGTCGTATCGCTGCACATTAGCGTTCTCCGACATGGCAGGTGAATCGGAGTTGCCGTACGATTCAACGATTTGCCAAGCGTCTTCGCCATCAAAGCCGTTATAACCATCTTCATGGTCATCCATGCTCGTTCTGCCGAACGGTGGATAGAGAAACTGTTCTTCCACTGGCCGATGGTCCGAGATGTCCTGACGAGGCGAATGCGCCGCGCAATAGAGCGTATCTGGCAACGCCTGCAGACGTGCGTGCGGAATCTTCTCACCGCAAGTGCTGCACTTGCCATAAGAGCCGTTCTCCATTGCCTCCAGCGCTGCATTGATACGGTTCAAGTGAAGCTCTTCCTGTTCATGCAGCGCAATATCCTTGCCGCGTTCGTAAGTGTCCGTTGCCGCATCGGCAGGGTGATTATCATAGGAGGATAAATCGCCAGAGGAATCTTTGTATGAACTGGCTAAGCCATAATGATCGCTACTGGCGAGCCGCTGTTCGATGGCAGCCTTCTCCACGACTAGACTGCTGCGCAAGTTGCTGAGCTGGTTATTCGTTAGGTTCGTCATCAGTGCAAGCCCTCTTTTCGTCTTCGCATGGTGGTGATTTGCATTTCGCTGCTTCGTGACGTTAGTTTCTGCACTGTGCGCCATTTTTAGAGACGGGCATTCATGGATACACTGGCAGAAGGGGGACAGGAGCGCCTCTAGTCTGCAATAGCCTTCATATGCTACAATGTTTGGGACAAGGGGGCATATGCTGTGAAATATTACTATTATTGGCTCGCGGTATTCGTATTTGTAGTGGACTATTTGAGCAAAAAATGGATTGAGCACAGCTTGACGCTCGGCGAGATGAAGCCTGTGCTTGGCGATTTCTTCGTCATTACATCCGTCCGGAATAAAGGTGCGGCGTTCAGCATTTTGCAGAATCAGCGTATCTTTTTCGTTGCCATTACAATTATCGTCATTGTCGGCATCGTGTGGTACATAACGAGAATTCGCAACTCTGGAAAAATTTTGCTTTTGTCGGGGCTTGGTATGGTTCTTGGCGGCGCACTTGGTAACTTCCTGGAGCGCGCTTTGTATGGTGAAGTGGTCGATTTCCTGCAATTCACATTTGGCAGCTATGTGTTCCCGATATTTAACCTGGCAGACTCTGGTATTTTTGTCGGTGTCGTCCTGATTTTGTTGGATGCTTTTATTACTTCGAAGAATGAGAACGGAGATTCAAATGACAGACAAGAACGGAATGGACAAGATGAGCTTAATGGACAACAAGGAATTATTGGGTGAGGAACCGCTAGCATTCACGATTGAAGATACTGATGCTGGCGAGCGCCTTGATAAATATGTGACGGAGAGCATCGAAGAAGGAACCGTATCTCGTACGCAAGTGCAGGATTGGATCAAGAACGGGGCTGTACTCGTGAACGGACGAGCCGTCAAAGCGAATTACAAACTAGCCGTGGCCGACCAGGTCACGGTTATTATTCCTGAGCCGGAGGAAGCTGTCATTGAGGCGCAGCCGATTCCGCTTGATATCGTCTATGAGGACAGTGATGTCATCGTTATCAACAAGCCGCGCGGAATGGTTGTTCATCCTGCTGTGGGACACTATTCCGGCACGGTTGTGAATGCGCTCATGTACCATTGCAAGGACCTCTCGGGCATTAACGGAGTGATGCGCCCGGGTATCGTGCACCGTATCGACAAAGATACTTCGGGTCTGTTAATGGCGGCGAAGAACGATCTTGCGCATGCATCGCTTGCGGCGCAGCTCAAGGAGCATAGCGTCACTCGCAAATATCTCGCGCTCGTTCATGGCAATATGCCGCATGAGCACGGAACGGTCGATGCGCCAATCGGAAGAGATCCAAAGGAGCGGAAGCTGTTCACAGTCATTCACAAAGGCAGCAAGCACGCAATCACTCATTTTCAAGTGGTTGAACGATTCGGGGACTATACGCTGCTTGAGCTGAAGCTCGAAACCGGACGTACACATCAGATTCGTGTACATATGAAGTACATCGAGCATCCGCTCGCTGGCGATCCGCTCTATGGGCGGAATAAGACGATCGGCCTCAAGGGGCAAGCACTGCATGCGGCGGTACTTGGATTCGTTCATCCGCGCACAGGCGAATACTTGGAATTCGAAGCGCCGATTCCGTCAGATATTGAGCATGAATTGATGATTCTGCGGCAGCGCTAACTGTAGATTAGTGCAAACTTTTCGCCATATACTTTATGTGGCTTCATACACCCGATACGCTATGATTGTTTCAAAGTGTAATAAGTGAAACGAAGGGTGAGGAATATCCATGACGCAAATTAACCAAAACTATACACAGCTGCAAGGCAGCTACCTGTTCTCCGAAATCGCGAAACGCCGTACGAAGTTCATCCAAGATAACCCGAACGCTCAAATCATTAGCCTCGGTATCGGCGACGTAACACGCGGCCTTCCAGACGCGATTACGAAAGCGATGCATGCAGCGGTAGATGAGCTTGCGAATCCAGGCACATTCCGCGGCTATGGTCCGGAGCAAGGTTATGACTTCCTAATCAACGATATTATCAATAACGACTATAAAGCACGCGGCATCGACATCGGAACGAACGAAGTGTTCGTAAGCGACGGTTCGAAGTGCGACGTTGGTAATATTCAAGAGATTTTCAGCGAGAACGCAGTAGTAGCCGTACAAGACCCGGTTTACCCGGTTTATGTCGACACGAACGTTATGGCTGGCCGCTCCGGCAAGTTCAATAAGGAAACGAACCAATACGAGAACATCGTTTACTTGAAATGCGACGCTTCCAACAACTTTACGCCAAGCCTGCCTGACCGCAAAGTAGACCTTATCTACCTTTGCTACCCGAACAATCCGACGGGCATGACGCTGTCGAAGGAAGAGCTGAAGCGCTGGGTTGATTTTGCGAAAGCGAATGACTGCATCATCCTGTACGATTCCGCGTACGAAGCGTTCATTCAAGAAGCTGACGTTCCGCGCAGCATCTATGAGATCGAAGGCGCGAAGGAAGTTGCGATCGAATTCCGCAGCTTCTCGAAGACAGCTGGCTTCACGGGCGTACGCTGCGCATACACAGTTGTGCCTCGCGAGCTGAAAGCGAAGGATGCAGACGGCAACGTATTGCTCGTTAACGATCTGTGGAACCGCCGCCACACAACGAAGTTCAACGGCGTATCTTATGTAACGCAACGCGGCGCATCTGCGATTTACTCGCCGGAAGGCAAAGCGCAAATCGCTTCCATCATCGACTACTACATGACGAATGCAGGCATTATCCGCGAAGGTCTTTCTTCGCTCGGCCTTGAAGTATTCGGCGGTGTGAACGCGCCTTACATTTGGCTGAAGACGCCAAACGGCCTTGATTCCTGGGCATTCTTCGACAAGCTTCTGTCGGAAGCGAACATTGTCGGAACGCCAGGTGTGGGCTTCGGTCAAGCAGGTCAAGGCTACTTCCGCTTGACGGCGTTCGGTAGCCGCGAGAATACGGAAAAAGCGATTGAACGGATCACGAAATTGTCGCTGTAGCATTAGAAGAAAACAATCTTGACATGGATGTTTCTTTCATGAGATAATTCTTCTAATGAACAGCAGTACCTTTAATTCAGTCCAGAGAGGCTGGCAAGGTAACGTGATTCGCTGATTCAACTTATAGCAGGACAATCCTATTCGTTTTGCGTGCCTACGCATTGACGGGGCTTGCCTTACATCCTATAGTTGATCACCGGCGTAAACAGTTAAACTCCTTGCGAACTCTCGCAAGGAGTTTTTTTTTGTGCCCAGCCAGCAGTTTAAAGCAGCTATTCGGTGAAGAACCGCCAGGAGGGAATTGATCCAGATGGATGAACAGCATCGCATCATTATGGACGAAGCGGCTATACGGCGCGCATTAACGCGAATTGCCCACGAAATTGTCGAGAAGAACAAAGGCATCGACAATTGCGTCCTTGTCGGGATTCGGACTAGAGGCATTTACTTGGCGAAGCGAGTAGCCGAACAGATTTGCGAAATCGAAGGTGCGCCGGTAGAAGTGCAGGAGCTCGACATCACTTCGTACCGCGACGATCGGGAAGCCGGGATCTCGAAGGCCTCCATCGGCAATGCAGCTTCTGTGAACGTGAAAGACAAACGAGTCATTCTGTTCGACGATGTGCTCTATACCGGGCGGACGATTCGCGCAGCGATGGACGCACTGATGGATTGTGGCAGACCGCAGCTCATTCAACTGGCGGTGCTTGTAGATAGAGGTAATCGCGAACTGCCGATCAGACCTGACTATGTCGGCAAGAACGTACCAACCTCGAAGCTTGAACAAATTGTAGTGTCCCTCCAGGAAGTGGACGTGAACGAACAAGTAACAATCATCCATTAGAAGGAGGAAGCTTTGGACATGACGAGAACAGCAACATTGATTAAAGAACGAAGCTTGCTCGGACTGAAGGAGATTAGCCAAGAAGAAATTACTTCGATTCTTGATCGGGCGGCATATTGGGAAGCCAGCTCGAACAAGCTAAATCCGGTGCTGCATGAAAAATTTGTAGCGAATATGTTTTTTGAGAATAGTACAAGAACGAGGTTCTCCTTCGAAGTGGCGGAAAAACGGCTTGGCGCGCAAGTGCTGAATTTCTCGGCAGCCGTGTCCAGCGTCCAGAAGGGCGAATCCATCTATGATACGGTCCGCACGCTGGAGTCGATGGGCATCGACGCTGGCATCATCCGGCTAAAGCCGAACGGTGTGCTGGCTGAGCTTAGCGAGAAGATCAAAGTACCGCTCATCAACGCTGGTGACGGCAACAATGAGCATCCGACGCAAGGGTTGCTTGATCTGTATACGATGCGCAAGCAGTTCGGTGAGCTGAAGGGCTTGACGGTCACGATTATCGGCGATGTGCTTCATAGCCGAGTGGCTCGCTCGAACTTGTACGCTCTGCAGAAGTTTGGAGCGAACGTGAAGTTCTGCTCGCCGGACAATCTGCGTGCGCCGGAGCTGAACGCACCTTATGTCACAATGGAAGAAGCTCTTCGCTCGGACGTCGTCATGATGCTGCGTGTGCAGCTTGAACGCCATGAAGACGGTATGATGGGACCGGCAGAGGCTTACCGCGAGCAGTTCGGGTTAACGGAGGAACGTGCAGCAACAATCGCGCCGCATGCGATCATCATGCACCCGGCACCGATTAACCGCGGCGTTGAGATCGACGATGCGGTCATCGAAAGCCCGCAATCACGCATTTTCCCGCAGATGGAGAACGGCGTGCCGATTCGGATGGCTGTTATTGAACGGGCACTAGCCTAACATCGATGTCAATCAACATACTTCAGCGCGATAAAGGAGAACGAACCTACAATGGCATTATGGATACTTAACGGTCTCGTATGGGACGAACAGAGAGGCGAAGCGACTCGCAAGCATGTACGTGTAGAGAATGGTCTCATCCAAGCCATTCAAGATGCATCGGAAGGCAATCCAGACACGGCAGGCCATGATACGATTGATGCGAATGGAAAATTGATTTCCGCAGGCTTCATTGACATGCATGTTCACTTGCGTGAACCAGGCTTTGAATATAAAGAAGATATCGCGAGCGGCACACGCTCGGCAGCACGCGGCGGCTTCACGACAATCGCATGTATGCCGAACACGCGCCCAGTAACGGATACGCCTGAAACGGTGCGTTACATACTGGATAAAGCGGCAACAGCCGGCATCGTGAACGTACTGCCTTATGCGGCGATTACGAAGAACGAGCTCGGACGCGAGCTGACAGATTTCGCGGCGCTGAAGGAAGCGGGCGCAATCGGCTTTACGGACGACGGCGTTGGCGTGCAGAATGCGCAAATGATGAAGGACGCGATGAACCTGGCAGCTTCGATGAACATGCCGGTTATCGCACACTGTGAGGATGACTCCCTCGTAGTCGGCGCGGCGGTGACTGATGGCAAGTTCGCAAGAGAGAATGGCTTGAAGGGCATCCCGAACGAATCCGAAGCGATTCACGTTGGACGCGATATCCTCCTCGCAGAAGCGACCGGCGTTCACTACCACGTCTGCCACGTCAGCACAGAACAATCGGTAAGACTGATTCGGATGGCGAAGCAGATCGGCATTAAAGTGACCGGCGAGGTTTGTCCGCATCACTTGATCCTCTCGGATGAAGATATCCCTAGCATGGATGCAAATTGGAAAATGAACCCGCCGCTTCGTTCCCCTCGTGACGTGCAGGCAGTTATCGAAGGCCTGGAAGATGGCACGCTCGACATGATTGTTACCGACCACGCGCCGCATAGCCAAGAAGAGAAGGCACGCGGGATGATGCTGGCTCCATTCGGCATCACAGGCTTCGAGACAGCTTTCCCGCTCATGTACACGAAATTCGTTCGCACGGGCAAATGGACGCTTGGATTCCTTTTGAAGCGCATGACTGAAGATCCAGCTCGCGTATTTGGCCTCAAGAGCGGCGTGCTGCAAGCAGGCGCACCGGCTGATCTCACGATCGTTGATCTTGAGAACGAGCGTGAAGTGAATCCAGAGAGCTTCGCTTCGAAGGGCAAGAACACTCCGTTCGGCGGTTGGAAGCTGCACGGCTGGCCGGTAGCGACAATCGTGAATGGGAATGTCGTTTGGTCGGAACTGTAAGAATAGCGAAATAAAGATCATAATTCGATAACGCAGCGGATGCTTCAATTGCTACATGGGAAGATTCGCAATAACTTTTAGGAGTGATACGGATGCAAGCTAGATTGTTGTTGGAAGACGGCACACTGTTTACAGGACTCGGCTTTGGCGCTGAGGGACAATCCGCGGGTGAGGTCGTATTTAATACCGGGATTACAGGCTACCAAGAGGTGCTATCTGATCCGTCCTATTGTGGACAGATCGTGACAATGACCTATCCGCTAATCGGAAACTACGGCATTACACGCGATGACTTTGAAGCGGTTCGCCCTTATATTCACGGGTTTGTCGTTCGTCGTCACGAGCCAGTGCCAAGCAACTGGAGAGCGGAATATACGCTTGACCGCCTGCTGAAAGAGTATGGCATTATCGGAATTAGCGATATTGATACACGGATGTTGACTCGCAAGCTGCGTCACTTCGGTACGATGAAAGGCATTTTGTCGACTGGCGCTGAGCGTGTAGAAGAGCTTGCAGAGCGTCTGAACATCTCGCAGCTGATGCGCGATCAAGTTGCTCGTACATCGACGAAGAGCATCTTCTCGAGCCCTGGCGACCGCGAGCGTATCGTGTTGGTCGACTACGGCGCGAAGAGCGGAATTCTCCGCGAGCTTACGAAACGCGGCTGCGACGTTGTCGTAGTTCCGCACGACACAACAGCAGATCAGATCCGCCGCCTGAACCCGGATGGCATTCAATTGTCCAATGGCCCTGGCGATCCGAAAGACGTGCCGCACGCGGTGAAGATGATTCAAGAGCTGCTCGGCGAATATCCGATCTTCGGTATCTGCCTTGGACACCAACTGTTCGCACTCGCTTGCGGCGCTGACACAGCGAAGCTGAAGTTCGGCCACCGCGGCGGCAACCATCCGGTGAAGGAGCTGGCTACAGGCCGCTGCTATATTACAAGCCAGAACCACGGCTACACGGTTGTCGAAGAGTCGGTTGCAGGCACGAAGCTTGAAGTATCGCATATTAACAACAATGACCGCACAATCGAGGGTCTCAAGCATGCGGAATTCCCGGCATTCTCGGTACAATATCACCCGGAAGCAGCTCCAGGACCTTACGATTCGAGCTACCTGTTCGATGATTTCCTGGATATGATCCGTACCCATAAGAAGAACAATCCGCAAAAACCGCGTCAAGCCGAGCTTGCTGCATCATTGAGAGGAGAACTGCAATATGCCCAGAAATAATAAGCTGAAAAAAATTCTCGTTATCGGATCTGGCCCAATCGTCATTGGGCAAGCAGCTGAGTTTGACTACGCTGGTACGCAAGCTTGCCAAGCGCTCAAGGAAGAAGGCTACGAGGTTGTTCTGATCAACAGCAACCCGGCTACAATCATGACGGACACGAACATGGCTGATAAAGTTTATATCGAGCCAATCACGCTGGAATTCGTTACACAGATCATTCGTCAAGAACGTCCTGACGGCTTGCTGCCGACTCTGGGCGGACAAACAGGTCTGAACATGGCGGTTGCACTGGCACGTGCAGGCGTGCTGGAGAGCGAGAACGTACAATTGCTCGGTACGCAGCTGACAGCGATTGAGAAAGCGGAAGACCGCGATTTGTTCCGCGATCTGATGCGTGAGCTGGAGCAGCCGGTGCCGGATTCGGTAATCGTAACGACGGTGCAGGAAGCGGTTGATTTTGCAAATGAAATCGGCTACCCGATCATCGTTCGTCCAGCATACACACTGGGCGGCACAGGCGGCGGTATTTGCGCGAACGAAACGGAGCTTCTGGAGACTGTTGCATCAGGTATTCGTTACAGCCCAATTAACCAGTGCTTGATCGAGAAGTCGATCGCAGGCATGAAGGAAGTTGAATACGAGGTTATGCGTGATGCGAACGACAACTGTATCGTCGTTTGTAACATGGAGAACTTCGATCCGGTTGGCGTACACACAGGCGATTCCATCGTTGTAGCACCAAGCCAAACGCTGTCCGATCGTGAGTACCAAATGCTTCGTTCGGCGTCGCTAAAAATTATCCGTGCGCTGAACATCGAGGGCGGCTGTAACGTACAATTCGCGCTTGATCCATACAGCTACCAATACTACGTCATCGAAGTTAACCCGCGTGTAAGCCGTTCGTCGGCGCTCGCATCGAAGGCGACTGGCTATCCGATCGCGAAGATGGCTGCGAAGATCGCAGTTGGTTATACACTGGATGAGCTCGTGAACCCGGTAACGGGTCAAACCTATGCAATGTTCGAGCCAACGTTGGACTACATCGTATCGAAGATTCCGCGCTGGCCGTTCGATAAATTTACAAGCGCGAACCGTAAGCTGGGCACGCAGATGAAAGCAACAGGCGAAGTGATGGCGATTGGCCGTACATTCGAGGAATCGATGCATAAAGCAGTCCGTTCCCTCGAAATCGGCACACACCGTTTCCACTTGAAAGACGCGGCCGAGCTGAGCGAAGAAGTGCTTCAAATGCGCCTGCAGAAGCCGGATGACGAGCGCATGTTCCTCGTAGCGGAAGCGTTCCGCCGCGGTTACGCGCTGCAAAACATTCAAGACCTGACGAAGATCGACTGGTGGTTCCTTGACAAGATCGAAGGCATCGTCGCATTCGAAGCAGAGCTGCGCGCTGCGTCCGTTCTGAGCAAAGAGCAGCTTTACGCTGCGAAGCGCAAAGGCTTCTCGGATCGTTCCATTGCTGAAATTCGCCGCGAAGGCAACCACACGACGATGATCGATGAGTACGATATTCGCAAATACCGCCTGGAGCAAGGCCTCAAGCCAGTTTACAAAATGGTTGATACTTGCGCAGCGGAATTCGAAGCGACAACGCCGTACTACTACTCGACATACGAGGTAGAGAACGAAGTAACGGAAACAACCAAGCAGAAAGTGCTCGTACTTGGTTCCGGTCCAATCCGTATCGGTCAAGGTATCGAATTCGACTACTCGACGGTACATGCGGTATGGGCGATTCAGAAAGCAGGCTACGAAGCGGTTATCATCAACAACAATCCAGAGACGGTTTCGACTGACTTCAGCACATCCGACCGTCTATACTTTGAGCCACTCTTCTTCGAAGACGTTATGAACGTCATCGAGCAAGAGCAGCCAATCGGTGTTATCGTACAGTTCGGCGGCCAAACAGCGATCAACCTCGCTGCTCCACTGACGAAAGCAGGCGTACGTATCCTTGGCTCCAGCTTGGAGAGCATCGACTCTGCTGAAGATCGCAAGAAATTCGAAGCGCTTCTGAACGAGCTGAACATTAAGCAACCGAAGGGCAAAACAGTTACTTCCGTTGACGAAGCGGTTGCAGCTGCAGAGGGCCTCGGCTATCCGGTGCTCGTTCGTCCATCGTACGTCCTTGGCGGACGCGCAATGGAGATCGTATACTCCGATGAAGAATTGCTGACATACATGGTGCAAGCTGTAAAAATCAATCCAGAGCATCCGGTTCTGATCGACCGTTACATGCTTGGTAAAGAAGCGGAAGTCGACGCAATCTGCGACGGCGAGACGGTTCTGATCCCAGGTATCATGGAGCACGTCGAGCGTGCCGGCGTTCACTCCGGTGACTCGATCGCGGTATATCCGCCGCAATCGATCTCGCAGGAACTGCAGCAGAAGATGGTTGAGATTACGGACAAAATCGCTCGCGGTTTGAACGTCATCGGTCTTGTGAACATCCAGTTCGTCATCTTCCAGGACGAAGTGTACGTAATCGAGGTTAACCCTCGTTCCTCGCGTACAGTTCCGTTCCTGAGCAAAGTAACGAACATTCCAATGGCGAACCTGGCAACACAAGCGATTCTTGGCACGAAGCTCTCGAGTCTTGGTTACTCGAACGGCCTGTGGCCGGAAGACGAGTATGTATCGGTTAAAGTGCCGGTCTTCTCGTTCGCGAAGCTGCGCCGCGTTGACCCGACACTGACACCTGAGATGAAATCGACGGGCGAAGTTATGGGCCGCGACTATCATTATGCGAAAGCATTGTACAAAGGTTTGGTCGGTGCTGGTATGCGCATCCCGCCAACAGGCTCGATCATCGCTACCGTGTCGGACAAAGACAAGCCGGAAGCGATCGAGATTCTGCGTGGATTCTACGAGCTCGGCTACAACATTGTCGCAACTGGCGGTACAGCGACTGCACTCGAAGATGCTGGCTTGCGCGTACAACGCGTGAACAAGCTGAGCGAAGGCTCGCCGAACATTCTGGATCTGATCCGCGAGAACCAAGCGCACTTCGTCGTGAACACACTCACGAAGGGCAAGACGCCAGAGCGTGACGGCTTCCGTATTCGCCGTGAAGCAGTAGAGAACGGCGTTGTATGTATGACATCGCTTGATACAGTTCGCGCATTGCTGAACATGCTCGAAGCGATTAACTTCGCATCGCGTCCTATGCCAGTGCTAGCGAAGAAATAATAGAGATTACGGTCGTTAACGGCCGCGAAAGCCTGCCCACAAGCAGGCTTTCGCCATGCTCGTATAGCGAAGAACACGGGAAGGTGGAGCGGAAATGAGTCTAACGAGAGAGCAAGCGGCAGGCCGTATTATGGTTGCGCTGGATTATCCTGACGCGGCGGCGGCGGAAGCGCTGGTGTCCAGCCTTGAAGGAATTCCGTGTTATATGAAAGTCGGCATGCAGCTGTATTATGCTGCAGGCCCTAGCTTCGTCAGGAGCTTGAAGGAACGTGGCTACAAAGTATTCCTCGACCTGAAAATGCATGATATCCCGAATACGGTCAAAGGCGGCGCGAACAGCATTACGAAGCTTGGCGTTGACGTATTCAATGTTCATGCAGCTGGCGGCGTCGATATGATGAAAGCGGCAATGGAAGGCGTGGACGCTGCTATCGCAGCTGATTCGTCGCTGCAGCGGCCACTCGTCATTGCTGTAACACAGCTGACAAGCACTAGCAGGGCGGTGTTGAACGAAGAAATCGGCATTAGCGGTTCGGTGCAGGATGCGGTTGTGCGTTATGCGCAATTGACGAAGCAAGCCGGTCTTGGCGGCGTCGTAGCTTCCCCGCAGGAAGTGGTGCTAATTAAAGCAGCTTGCGGCGATGAATTCCGCACCATCACGCCTGGCATTCGTCCGGCAGGCACAGATGTGAACGACCAGACGCGCATTATGACTCCGCGCCAAGCAATCGAAGCCGGAACGGACTACATGGTCATCGGTCGTCCGATTACAGCAGCAGCCGACCCGCGCGCAGCATTACAATCCATCATCGAGGAGCTGATTTAGTTGACAACAACTCTACAACAACTGCCACGCGAAATCGCAAGCGGACTGCTGAGCATCAACGCAGTAGCGCTTCGCCCGAATGAGCCTTTCACTTGGACAAGCGGGATGAAATCCCCGATTTATTGCGATAACCGTCTGACGATGTCCTATCCGGAAATCCGTGAGCTGATCGCGGAAGGCTTCGCGACCGTTATTCGCGAGCAGTTCCCGGATTGCGAAGCGGTAGCGGGCATCGCAACAGGCGGCATTCCGCACGCGGCATGGGTCGCGCAGAAGCTGAATCTGCCGATGCTGTACGTGCGTGACAAAGCGAAGGGCCACGGCAAGACGAACCAAATCGAAGGCCATTTCAAGCCGGGACAGAAGGTCGTGCTGATCGAGGATCTGATCTCCACTGGCGGCAGCTCGCTGAAAGCAGCTGTAGCCGTTCGCGAAGCTGGCTGCGAAGTGCAAGGCGTCGTAGCAATCTTCACTTACCAGTTCCCGCACGCAGCGGCGGCATTCGAGCAGGAAGGCATTCCGCTCGCTACATTGTCCAACTATTCGGCGCTGATCGAAGTTGCAGCCGAGAAGGGCATCGTTCAGAGCAGTGACGTAGCGCTGCTGCAATCGTGGCGCGAGAACCCGCAAGCGTTCGGCGTATAATAGAATGAAGACCTGAAGCTTAATGAAGCTTCAGGTCTTTTTTTGTGGAGAATGAGATTTCTGGGGCTTCCTCCCGGGCACTTTCTTCCTGTAACTCTGGTTTGGGTTCACTCGAGCCACTCGCGCAAACTATTGATCTAAGTGGGGCGGGCGCTAACGAACAAAATAAGGTGTGTATGATTCGTTAGCTGTAGCTTCATGTCTGTTCACACATTCAGGGAGTCCTCATCGGAGTAAGTAAGAACAGAGTTGGTTGAATGAGATCATTCGCAAGGACGACGATGGGATTCATTTTGCCTGAATATTTGATTCGGACACTCGCACAATCACAGTTACGAAGGATTCAATAAGATAATTTCCGTTCAGTGATAAGGTAAGTGGTTCTCCGTTCATCTCTAATAGAGGAATTTCATTCTCGATATCGCCAATTTCCGCTGTTTTGGAATAAAGCTTTAATTGGTTATCGCTAGCTGTTAGCTTAATAATGCTTTCGTTAGCCAATACAGTCACACATTCAACTGCTTGCAACAATCTGTCTTTATCAATGATCAGTTCGCATAAACAAGCTTGTGGGATTACATTCTTGATGGATGGATATGTTCCCTCAATAAGAGCGGATTCAGCTTTCAGCCCATTTGCGAAGAAGCTTACTCGATTATTACCCATCTCAATTTCAACCGTTTCTCCTCCATAGCTCAACATTTTTGTTGCTGCATAAAGGTTTTTAGCTGGAATAATCGCACTAAAGCTCTCGTTTGTATTATTGCTAATATGTATCGTTCGGGAGGCAAGGCGAATTCCATCAGTGGCGATCAGGTTAAGACAATCATACTCGCAATGAAGCAATATCCCCGTTAAGACGGGTCTAGACTCGGATGTTGATGCCATTATCGCTACCTGTTTAATCGCTGACCTCAGCAATGCGCTATTTATTATTAGTTTACTAGCGGTATGCTGTCCTTCGTGAATCATGGTTGGAAATTCTGATACATCCATTCCGCATAAACGAATTTGAGAATGACCTGCCTCATACTGTTCGCGACATGAAAAGTTGAAGATTAATACCGAACTTTAAGCTTCAAAGCTGATTTATCCTTAGAAATCAAATTATTAAATTTAGAACTTGAATTCATTTATATTTTGCTTTAATATAATCAATGTAGAGATTGAATAATTCAATTCACACTTGCATAAGGAGTGATAACTCTGAAATATCCACCGCCGCAGCAATGTCCGGTCTGCGAGAGCAAGCTGACAATTCAAGAGCTGAAGTGCGATCATTGCACGACAGTGATAAGAGGGAATTTTGAATCGACTAGACTAGCTTCACTGAACGGGGAACAGCTGCATTTTGTCGAAGTGTTCTTGAAGGTACGCGGCAACATCCGCGAGATGGAGAAGGAGCTTAGCGTCTCGTATCCGACAGTGAGGAATCGGCTCGATCAGATCGTAGACACACTCGGATTCCAAGCTTGGCCTGCAGCAGCAGCGCCTGCAACACCAGCAGCAGCAGCTACGCCACCCGAGAAAGCTGTTACGGAAGATTCGCAGCGGAAGCAGATCCTGTCGAAGCTAAATGAAGGCGAAATTACGGTAGAAGAAGCGTTGAAGTTAATCGGAGCCAGTAAAAAATAGGAGGAATGGTGAGCGATGCACGAAGAGCGGACGATGATTATTCGAATGATTGAGGAAGGTAAGATTACCGCGGAGCAAGGCTTGGCGCTGCTTGAAGCGCTCGAGCAATCACAACCGCAATCTCAAGCTGCGCCTACGCTAGAGCAACAGGAAGAACAAGGTGAAGAGCTTGAGCTGTCCGATAGTGGACAAGCTGCTGCCGCCGAGTGGACAAGCACCTTCGATGCATCCAGAATCGAACGAATGGAATTTACCGCGTATGACGGTTCGATCAAATATCAAACCTGGGACGAATCATACACAGAGGTCAAGGCGACTTTCAAAGAGCAGAACGGGTGGAGTGAGAGGGCGCTGAACGAATGGCTTAATCAGTCAATCTTAGTAAGTCGCAGCGAGGAACGATACATATGGACGATGAAGCCGGCGGACAATGATCGTGATCGTGAACTGGAGAATGGAATTGTCATTACCATTCATGTTCCTGAGACGCAGAGCTTTGAGTATTTCAGAGCGACGACGATGAACGGAACTCTCAAGATAGACAAGCTGTTATCTGAAACTGCCGAGCTTTCAACGAATAACGGTACGATTAAGATGAATGACTCAAGGCTCGAGAATCTTAAATCGACCTCTATGAACGGTGCGATTAAGCTCGAATCCGGCATTATGGAAACGGCAGTGCTGAAGACGACGAATGGCAAGATTCAGGTTAGCGGCAAGTACGAGAAGCTTAATTGCCATACAACTAACGGCAAGATTGCGCTGACTGATCTGATCGCGGAACAGGTTGACCTTCATACGCAGAACGGGAACATTGACGCGGCTGCTGCTTTTGAACAAATGGCTTGTAAGACGCAGAACGGGGCCATTAGTGTCCAGGTTCTAAAAAGCGGAGAGACTGAGCAGCGTAAAGAAACGTTCGATGGCGGACTGATGTCTGAACTGCAAGCGGAGACACAGAACGGCGCAATCAACATTGTGTACGAGGAAGGCGTTACCGGCGTCTGCGGCGAGTTTAAGTTCAGTCGGGGAAGAGCGAGCTGTATGCTGAACGGGGAGACTTACGCTGATATGCAAGGTGAAAGCGATACCCAGACCATTGCTTTTCGCCAAGGGGATGAGGAGTACCACCGCCTTGACGTAACGACGTCCAACGGCGCGATTCAAGTGGAGACAATCCCTGCAAAAAATCTGTTGCCATCCTAAAAAATGGATGCTAACATGTTACATTAAACGGAAGGGTTTCTAGGGATCCGCGAATGGGCGAACCGAGCGAAACCGGGCTAACGACGATAGTCAAGCTACACCGTAGGGATAAAAGACCTTCGGCAAGTTCCGCCTCAATTGACAGGCGGTGCTCGCAGGAGGTCTTTTTTGTTTTATTCGCTTAAGTGGCACCGCCGAACGAGGAGCAGACAGGGGGAGAAACAAAGATGGCAACGGTAGCACTGCAAACACATGCGCTTAGCAAAAGATTCACGGTCAAACAGAAACGCGCAGGATTAACCGGCAGTATCCGCTCTCTGATCAAGCCAGATTGGGAGGAGAAAATCGCGGTGAAGAGCATCGACCTGACGGTGCAGCGCGGCGAGATGGTCGCTTTCCTCGGACCGAACGGAGCGGGCAAATCAACGACGATCAAGATGCTGACGGGCATTCTGCATCCTTCCTCCGGTGAAGCGGAGGTGCTGGGACTGACGCCTTGGCGCGAACGAACAAAGCTGGCTTACCGAATTGGCGCAGTCTTCGGTCAGAAGTCGCAGCTGTGGTATCATCTTCCGCCGATCGACACCTTCGATCTGATCAGCCGCATCTATGAGCTTAACCGCAGCGAATACGCCGCTCGCCGGGATGATCTGATCGAACGCTTCGAGCTTGGACCGTATTTGAACATTCCTGTTCGTAAGCTCTCGCTCGGCGAGCGGATGCGCTGCGAAATCGCAGTATCCTTCCTACATCGTCCGGAGCTGCTCTTTCTCGATGAGCCAACGATCGGACTCGACGTCGTCGTGAAGCAGCGTATTCGCGAGCTCATTCGCGAAGTAAACCGGGAAGAAGGGATGACGGTGTTTCTGACATCCCATGATGCCGGCGATGTCGAGGAGCTGTGCTCGCGGGCGGTCGTGATTCACCATGGCGGTATTTTGCTCGATGCGCCTGTAGATCGGCTCAAGCGGGAAGTGCTGAACCGCAAAATCATTTCGCTCACCTTGGCAAACGGTTTTCACGCAGCGATGCTCCCGAGCATGATTGGCACGGAAGTTGTGCAATCAGAGGGCAGACGCATAAAGCTCGCCGTCGACTTGCAGCAGACGGAGATCGAAACGGTGCTCGGCAGCTTAATCGGCCAGTTCCGCCTGGAGGATGTCACGGTTGAAGATCCTCCGATGGAGGAGATCATCTCACATATTTACGGATCGGGAGGTTAGCGCCATGAATGTGCATGAAAGCAGGCAGCTTGGCACCTGGTCCTTGAAAGGACTGAAGGCAGCGGCTGTTGCGCGGATCACCTTGCGGCAGCAGCTGGCGTACAAAACCGATTTTCTCATGCGATCGACGTTTCTGCTGCTCATTCTGTTCGTCTTCGTTCAGCTCTGGGGCGCGGCTTATGAAGGCGACACGACACGGGTGATCGATGGGTACACGCTGAAGCAGATCATCTGGTACCTCGTCTTCACAGAAGCCATTACGATGGCAGTTCCAGCGTTGTGCGGAATCGTGGAGAACGAGGTCAAAAATGGCGATATCGCTATTCGGCTCATACGGCCATTATCGTATGTCGGATATCATTATTCCTCCTATATGGCGGAAGCGATCTTCCGCTTCTTCATCCACCTTGCGGTTGGCAGCATCATTGCTTGGACGTTCGCTGGGCCGCCGGCATTCGGGCTTGGCTGGGCAGGTCTACTCGCATTGACGCTCGGAGCGATCACGATTGCTTTTCTACTCAATATGATTGTGGCGTTATGCGCTTTCTGGGTCGAAGAGACGAGAGGGATGGAATTCGTCCTCCACAAGCTCCAATTCACGGTCGGCGGGATGCTGCTTCCGCTCGATCTGATGCCGGAATGGCTTCAGCGGATATGCGAATGGATGCCGTTTCAGGCGATGTTGTATTTTCCAGCTCGGACCGCTGTTAATTATGGCGAAGCGAGCGTGATGGAGCAGTTCGGCATACAAGCTGCATGGATTGCTGTGCTGGCAGCTGCCGTTATGATGATGTACCGGAGAGGAGTGGCAAAGTTGCATGTCAATGGCGGATAACAATCGTGCGAATGAGAGGCAGAGAGGTTCGAGCAGCTGGGGAACTTTGAAGTTTCTGCTTACCTGCTGGAAAGTGAATCTCGCATCTGCGATGGAATACAGGCTTAGCTTCTTCATGCTAGCTGGCATGATGTTTATCAATAACTTTATGTGGCTATTATTCTGGAGCTTGTTCTTCAGTCGGTTCCAGGTTGTGAATGGCTGGGAGCTAAACGACGTGATGATACTCTGGGCGATCGGGGCAGGCGGATTCGGTTGGTCGAACATGCTGTTCGGCAACTTCAACCAGATTGCTGCAATCGTCTCCGGCGGACAAATGGATGTTTATTTGACGCAACCGAAGCCCGTGCTGCTGCATGTGCTGGCGAGCCGGATGTCGCTAACCGCGGTCGGGGATTTCTTGTTCAGCTTGACCGTCTTCGCATGGGTCGGCGATCATTCGCTGCGAGGCGTACTCTTGTTCACGGCTAGCCTATTGATTAGCGGCTTATTGATTATGGCGGTCACGATGGTTGCCGGCTGCTTCTCCTTCTATGTGGGGAATTCCGAGGGGATCGCGAGACAAGTGTTTAACAGCTTCATCGCGCTTTCCACGTATCCGTCCGATATCTTCCGGGGGTTCGCCAAGGCGCTTCTGTTCTCGATTATTCCGGCAGGTTTCATCAGTTATATGCCGATTGGACTGCTTCGGGACTTCGATGCGGTATTTCTTTTGGAGGCTGTCTCCATCACAGTGGGCTTCCTGGCGGTAAGCATTCTCTTCTTCCATCAAGGCTTGAAAAGGTACTCGTCCGGCAATGCCATCACGCTGCGGGGTTAAGATTGGTTCTTAATGAAATTTTTATCAAAATCGGTCGCTTAGGCGTGTAACCTTAATGAGGTCGGGTGCGTCTAAAAGATAGCTAGATTAGAGTTTTCTAATCGGAGAGGGGGTTAGATATAGAATGAATGCAGAGCCTCTGCTCAAGACCGATTCCGTATGGCGGACGTTTCAAGTTGGCGGTCAGCCGCTGCATGTGTTGAAAGGCATTGAGATGGAACTAAACCCGCAGCAGCTTGTCATGCTTCGCGGACGCTCGGGCTCTGGAAAAACAACGCTGCTTAATTTAATCGGAGGTCTGGATACGCCTACCAAAGGTCAAATTACGTTCAAGCAGCTCCCCTTCCACGCGATGAGTGACGACGAGAGGACGAAGGTGCGGCGCAAGGAGATCGGCTTTATTTTTCAAGCGTACGCGCTCATGCCGCTCTTATCCGCATATGAGAATGTCGAGCTTAGCTTGCGAATGGCGGGCGTGCCAAGCAGCACTTGGAAGGGACGAACCCAGCAATGCCTTGATCTTGTCGGGCTGTCGAAGCGGATGCATCATCGGCCCTTTGAGCTCTCAGGCGGGGAGCAGCAGCGTGTCGCCATTGCGAAAGCGATTGCTCATAAACCGAGCTTGCTGCTCGCCGATGAGCCGACTGCGGAGCTGGATTCCCACATGTCTGCGCAAGTGATGTCGCTCTTCAGGGCGATTATCGAGACTGAACAAGTGACAATCTGTATGACTACACACGATCCTACGATTCTGGAGGTTGCCGATCATGTTTACGAAATGGTTGACGGTTCGTTCCTCTAAAGCAGCGGCAGCTATTGTTATAGGCGCCTCGCTCCTGATGACGACAGGCTGTTCGCTGCTGCCGGATGAAGATAATGAGGAAGTACTGCCTGCAATTGTACCTCCGCAAATTTCGAAGAAGCCGGAATATGAAGTAACGACTGCGACGATTGAAACGAAGAAGACCGCAATTGGGAAGATGATTTCACAGAAGGAAGAGACGCTTTATTTCACTCTCGACGGTAAAAGGCTGAAGGAGCTTAACATCAAGGCCGGTCAGAAGGTGACCAAAGGCCAAGCGATCGGTTCCCTAGATGTCGATGATTTGCGCAAGCAGCTGCGCACCGATAAATTGCAATTCTCTCGGGATCAGGTACAGATGAAGGATACGCTGCGCAAGAAGGATGAGATGGACCCGACCGAGTTTGAGCTTGCCAAGATCGCCTTCGAAGAGAAGCGCCAGCATCTTGTCGATTCGCAAGAGGAGATTGATAAAGCGGTGCTGCTTGCTCCATTCACGGGTACAGTCGTTGCATTGAATGTGATGAAGGGCGATCTGATTAAAGCCTATGATCCTATCTGTATCATTGCAGATACGGGCCAGCTAACGGCGGCAGCGGTCATGACCAAAGAGGAGCTGAAAGGCGTGTCGGTAGGCATGCCGGTTGTCGTGGACATAAACAACGCCGGCGAGATGAAAGGTGTCGTTGCGCAGCTTCCGGTTCAGAAGGATCAGGGCAGCGGCGGTGAAGGCGGCGGCAATGGAGGCCAGCGTCCGGAACGGCCTGAGGATTTTCTCACGGTGAAGCTCGATAGCTTGCCAAAAGGTGTGACGCGCGGAACACCGTTGTCCGTCTCCATCATTATGAATCGCAAGGAAAATGCGATTGTTATCCCTCCGTCAGCGCTCCGCACCATTAGCTCACGCACGTATGTGCAGGTAGTGGACGAGAAAGGCAAGCACGAAGAAGACGTAGAGGTCGGACTAACGACGGCTACGCAGGTTGAGATTCTGCAAGGGCTGAAGCCGGGGCAGAAAGTCGTAGGGCGTTAACGTATGGGGATGCCGTTATTTCGATTTCTATTGCGTAAAATGTGGAATACCAGATGGCTCACGTTAAGCTCGCTTGTCGGGTTAATTATTGCTGTCGCCTTTGCAACGAGCATCCCAATGTATGCGGACGGTGCACTGAAGCGGGTTGTCGCGCAGTCCCTGAAGGATGAGAGCGGCGGATTGCCGGCAGGCTCTCTCTTAATGCGATATCAGGAGACGACTGGAAAGACGGATACGAAGGCGCTTGCGGAGGTTAGCCGTTATGTGCGGGAGGATGTGCCGAAGGAGATCGGATTCCCGTTCGGCACTTATGTGCAGAGCTATTCGATCCGAAGTGCAGAGCTCACTCCTGTTGATCCGACTAAGGTGGATGCATCCCGCGGACGGACAATGGCACTGACGACGATGTCCGGGCTCGATAAGAAAGTCGAGCTGACGCAAGGGCGCTGGTACGCAGACTCAGCCCTGGCGGATGATACAGTCGAAGCGGTAATGATGGAAGAAGCGATGTACCGAAGCGACGTGCATATTGGAGACGTGTTCGAATATCCGATCTATAGCGGACTCAATCTGACGCTTCATGTGAAGATCGTCGGCGCATACAAGCCGCTCAGCGATACTGATCCATATTGGTATCAAGGGCTGGAAGGCATGATGAGCACGCTGCAGATCGGGGAGAAAGCGTTCCAGCAAGGACTGCTTGAGGATCGCAAAATCCCGATGCATACCGCGAACTGGTTCTATGCGTTTGATCTGAAGGACATTCAAACGAGGCAGCTGACACCGCTAGGGAAGACGCTCGATCGACTCAATATTGAGCTATATCAACGGCTCAAGCAAACGCGAGTAGAGATTTCGTTCGCGAAGCTGCTCGGCGAGTTCAAGAAGCAGAGCTTGCAGCTGCAGCTGCTCCTGTTCACGCTGGCTGCGCCGATGCTCGCGATGGTTTTCTACTTCATTACGATGAATGCGCGGCAAGCGCTGGATAAGCAGCGCAGCGATATTGCGGTGCTGCGGAGCCGGGGCGCAGGAACGCGGCAGATCTTCCGTATTTACTTCATTGAAGGATTGCTGCTAGGCATTATCGCGCTTATTATCGGGCCGATGCTCGGCTGGTTTATGGCGAAGAGCATAGGCTCCGCTAATGGATTTCTCGAATTCGTCAATCGGAAGTCGCTTCCGGTTGGATTCTCGACTGAAGCGATTCTGGCTGGTGTAGGAGCAGTCGTGCTAGCGCTGCTCGCGACGATTATTCCCGCCCTTATCTATGCGAAGGCGTCTATTGTCGATTACAAGAAGCAGCTTGCGCGTTCAGACCGCAAGCCGTTATGGCAGCGTTGGTATGGCGATGTGCTGCTCCTCGCTGTGTCGGCATACGGCTGGTACTTATTCAATGAACGGCAGATGATTTCGTTCAAGAGTAATCTGACGACGGATCAGCTGAACGTGCAGCCGTTTCTGTTCTTCGTGCCGGCACTCGCGATATTCGCCTTGGGATTATTCTTCCTGCGTGTATTTCCATGGCTCTTGAAGCTGTTTAATTGGATCGGCCGCAGGGTGCTGCCTGTTCCTTTATTCCTGACGCTATCCCAGCTGTCCCGTTCATCGAGAGGCTACTATCCGCTTATGATTTTGCTCATCTTAACTCTCGGCCTTGGCGTCTATAACGCTTCAGCTGCACGAACGATTGATCTGAACTCCACGGAGCGAACGCTCTACAAGTACGGTACCGATGTCGTGATGCAGACGGTGTGGGAGGGCACTGCAGAGGTGCGGAATACTGGCGGCTCTGGCTCTCAAGGCGATGGCAATGGCGGAAGCGGCGGTCAAGGCGGCGGAGGAAACGGAGGAGGAAGCGGCGGAAATGGAGGCGGTTCAGGCGGTTCAGGTTCCGGAGGGGGCAGTACGCCAGTTCCGACGAGAATTATCTATTCTGAACCACCCTTTGAAGTATTCCGTACGTTGACCGGCGTTGAAGCGGCGGCTCGCGTGCTGCAGACGAAAGCCAACATCGTTGTAGCTGACAAGTCCATCGGCCAAGGTACATTGATGGGGATTGATAATGTCGATTTTGCCAAAGTCGGCTGGTTCCGCAATGACCTGTATCCGTCTCATCCCTATAACTATTTGAAAAACTTAGGGCTTTATGAGCATGCAGCTATTATCCCTTCGAAGGTAGCAGAGAAGCATCAGCTGAAGCTGGGCTCTCCAATATCGGTAGGATTGCCGGACGGCGTAATTGATTTCGTCGTCGTCGGCATCGTCCCGTATTGGCCGAGTCAGTATCCGGACCAATCGCCATTCCTGATCGCGAATCTCGATTACATCTACGACCAAGTGCCAATGATCCCTTACGACGTGTGGCTCAAAATGAAGCCAGGAGCGCTAACCGGGCCGATCATGAAGGAGCTTGAGAGCAAAGGCATTGAGCTCGCGAATGTGCAGGATGTCCGGATCGAGCTCGCTGCGGAGTCGAAGCATCCGACTCGGGGCGGTGTGTTCGGCATTCTAAGTCTCGGTTTCCTGGTCTCGATCATCGTATCGCTGGTTGGCTACCTGCTCTTCTGGTTCTTCAACCTGTCTGGTCGGATCGTTCAGTTCGGCGTATTGAGAGCGATGGGGCTGTCTCGCAAGCAGCTCACTGGAATGCTCTTGCTCGAGCAGCTGTTTACAGCTGGGCTGTCTATCGGGCTTGGCATTATCATTGGCAAGATTACGAGCTTGCTGTTCCTGCCATTCCTGCAAACGACGGATAATGTGGCGAATTCTGTTCCGCCATTCCGGGTTGTGTTTGAGGCGAAGGACACGACGCAGCTGTATATCGTCGTCGGCTGTATGATGCTGATGGGTGCGCTGCTCTTGCTCGTTCACATCCGCAGATTGCGTGTTCATCAAGCCGTGAAGATGGGGGAGGAGCGGTAACCGCATTATGATTACGTGCGAAGGTCTTGTAAAGATTTATAAATCAGACGATCTCGAGGTCGTCGCGCTGCAAGGACTCAATCTCCATGTGCGAGACGGAGAGATGATGGCGATCATCGGCAACAGCGGAAGCGGGAAGTCGACGCTGCTCAATATTCTCGGCGGCTTGGATCGGCCGTCTGCCGGTCAGGTTCATGTCGGACCATGGGATTTGCTCAAAATCACGGAGGAGCAGCTTGTTGCGTACAAACGCGATACGGTCGGCTTCATCTGGCAGAGCAATGCTCGTAACCTGCTGCCGTACTTGACGGCGCTCGAAAATGTGGAGATGCCGATGATGCTGTCCACTCGGCTCGATCGCGCGTATGCGAAGCAGCTGCTCGAATGGGTCGGCTTGAAGGAGCGAATGCACAACAAGCTGCATCAGCTCTCCGGCGGGGAGCAGCAGCGGGTTGCCATTGCGATCTCGCTCGCAAATCGGCCGAAGCTGCTGCTTGCAGATGAGCCAACCGGTTCGGTAGATACGGTTACGAGCGATCTCATTATGGATATTTTTCGCAGGCTGAACCAAGAGCTTGGCATCACCGTCGTCATCGTAACGCATGATCTATCGCTCGCTAGCAAAGTTGACCGGGTGGTGGCGATTCGGGATGGGCTGACGAGCACGGAGTTTGTAAAGAGAAATCCGAACCTGGATGACGTTCAGCAGCGCGGGGACGGTGTGGGCCATAGCGAGGGCGAAGGCGGCATACATTCGATTCATGAGGAGTATGTTGTCGTAGACCGCGTGGGCAGGCTCCAAATCCCAAAAGCGTATTTAACCGCGCTGCAAATTACAGATCGCGCGTCGATGGAGTTTGATGGGGAACGTATTATTATTTCACCGCCTAAATCATTGGAGGGGTAACCGAACATGGAGAAAAGAGAGAATCGTAAGCGAGTCGTATGGAAGAGGTCAGCAGCGGCTGCAGTCAGCGCGCTCATGATCACGTCTACGCTAGCGGCGTGTACGAAAGGGGATAGCGACAGCGATGCGGATCGGCATGTCCTCCGCGTCGGATTTTTGTATTCGAACTCGGACAATGATCCGTATTTGCGCCAGCAGTTTACAGATGGTTATGAGCTGATGCATCCAAACATTGATATCGAGATCGTCTCCGCAATCAACTATGACGAACAGCGATTCGAGGAGCCAGATCCGAATAAGAAGCAGCCAGACCCTTATGAGAAAATGAAAGAGATGCTGACAGGCAGCAATCCTGCAGACGTCGTTATCCTCGAGTCTACTTATCTCAAGCGCGCCGTACAGGATAATCTGCTCAAGCAGCTTGATCCGATTATTCAGGAAGACGAGTTCGATATCGATGACTTCGTTCCGACGGTCATCAACGGAATTAAGGATGCCGGGGATGGTAACTTATATGCACTGACGCCGACATTCAGCAGTTCAGCACTCTTTTATAACAAGAAGCTGTTCACGGATGCTGGTGTTACATTGCCGTCAGACAACATGGAATGGCCGGACGTTATTACGCTTGCGAAGCGGGTAGCCAAGGGAGAGGGCAAAGAGCGTAAGTTCGGGCTTGCCTTCAACCGCTGGGGCGGCGACCCCTATTATGATTCACAGTCCTACTCGGCTCCGCTACAACTGAAGATGTTCGACAACAAGGCGGAGAAAATGACCGTCGACCAGCCTCAATGGCGCAAAGTATGGAATGACCTTGCTGGCTTATACAAGGAGAAAATCGTGCCGACAGGCGAAGATCTCAACAACGGGGGCGGAGGACCGCGACCGCTTGATGATGCGGCTAAAGATGTGTACGATCCGTTCCAAGGCGATTTGTTCATTAACGGGCGCCTAGCCATGACAATAGCAGGCTACGACTATATTAACGAGCTGTCGAAGCTGAAAGATTACGCATCCAAAAATCCCAATAAACCAGTTATCGACTGGGATGTCGTAACAGTGCCGCAGTTTCAGGAAGCACCAGGCATCGGCGGCAATATCTATATGAACAATCTGATGGCGATTAACGCGAAGGCGCAGAACAGCGAAGACGCGTGGGACTTCATTCGCTTCAATAACAGCAAGGAATGGGCGAAGCTAAAGTCGCGCAGCACGTACGAGATGGTATCTCGTAAGTCGTTCCTGAAGCCGAAGGAAGGCATGACTTATAATATCGGCGCGTTCTACGCGCTGAAGCCGGTACCGCCTCAGGATGCTGAGATAGAAAAACTGTATCGCGAGCGTCAGAATCTGTACCAAGTGCAGAACCTTGCGCAGCCGCTCTTCCAGGAGATCATCCAGGGCAAGAAATCGGTGGAGGATGCACTGAAGGAATGGCAGACGAAGGGCGACGCCTTGCTGCAGAAGATCAAGGACAACCCGAATGGCCCGCTTGATCCGGTTGGCGGCGGTGGCGTAGGCGGGGACGTGTATGTGAATCCAGGTGGCGCTAAGGGATAATAATTAGAGGCTTTACAATGGTTAAAGGAGCCGCATCGGTGCATTTGCGCCGGTGCGGTTTTTTATCGTTTTGGTGGAGAATGCTTGATTTTCCGAAATTCGGGTATCCTAGTCAAAACGGCAAAGAAAGGAGCGAGGCACATGAAATGGATCTATTGGGGGAAGCTGTACGAGACCAAGTTTCAGGCAGGCTGCTTAGTAAGAAGGATGGAGAATGATTGGTGGGTGTACGGCTATGAGTGTCCCCAAGAAATCGAAGTGTTCCGGTCGCGCAAAGGCCGATTTGGTGTTCGGTTCCTCCCTTAGAATATTAAGGCTTGACTAATACTTGCCTCATATAGTATATTAATTCTTGTCGCCATTGAATGTTTGAAGAGAATTGATGATATCGCGGGGTGGAGCAGCTCGGTAGCTCGTCGGGCTCATAACCCGAAGGCCGCAGGTTCAAATCCTGCCCCCGCAACCAACCTTTCGATTATTATCGTAAGGGCCCTTAGCTCAGTTGGTTAGAGCGGTCGGCTCATAACCGATTGGTCGGGGGTTCGAGTCCCTCAGGGCCCATCATTTCCTCAATCATAACTTTCATGCCGGGGTGGCGGAACTGGCAGACGCACAGGACTTAAAATCCTGCGGTGGGTGACCACCGTACGGGTTCGATTCCCGTCCTCGGCATCCAACTTATATCAACGTTTAATCCGTTTATGCCAACGTCGAGTCAGACGTTAGTGTGGCGGATTTTTTCGTTGTTTTGCGCCGCGCTTTATTCATAATCCTGTGCGATAGGACCTTCCTGAACGCACCTCATAACCGCGCTTTATTCGTTTTTTAACGACAATTACGCGGAGGAGAGGTGCTTTTTTTATGCAAAGAAACCATCCAGTAAGACGAAAGAATACGATTGCTGCGGTAAGTGAAGGAGGAACACAATTAGCGGCTGAATCAACAGATTTGGATGTCGCGATATCGACTTTTTTACGTCATTGCCGAATCAAGAATCTGACTGGGCTTACAATCAAATATTACGAAGACGTTCTTGGAATGTTTAAACGATTAATTGAAGATAAAGAAATTCGTGGTCCAGTCGAAGTAACTCGGGTGATTATTGAGGAATGTATCCTTGCTAAAAGAAGCGAAGGTGTTGTTGACGCTACAATTAACAAATATTTGAGAGGCTGGCGTGCATTTTTTAACTATTTGAATATGGAAGGCTATATAACGGAGAATCCTTTTGAGCGTATTTCAAATATCAAATCCGAGCGGAGGATAATCGAAACTTTTTCTAAGCCACAGATGAGGATTTTGCTTGATGCACCCAATAAGCAGACTTTTACCGGCTACAGGGATTATGTGATGATGTTATGCCTTTTTGAATGTGGCTGTCGTGCAAGCGAACTTGTTTCCATTCAAATTCCTCATATCAACTGGAAAGAAAGGCTGATCCGCGTATATGGTAAAGGTCGGAAGGAGAGGTACGTTCCTTTCCAAGCGACGTTGGATAAGCATTTAAAGGAGTATATCGCCATACGGGGTTTACTGGAGCATGATTATTTGTTCGTCAATATCGACAATAGTCCAATGAAAAAGCGAACTATGCAGGAGAATATTCAGAACTTCGGAGTTGCAGCTGGAATAAAAGGCGTTCGAGTATCTCCACATACCTTCCGCCATACGATGGCAAAAATGTACATAATGGCGGGTGGCGATATTTTTTCTCTTCAAAGAATATTAGGACATACAAGTCTTGATATGGTTCGTGTATATGTGAACTTGTTTGGAACTGATATTGCAAAGCAGCATGCTAAGTTTTCGCCGCTTGAACGATTAAATGAAATAGAATAACAATTCTCAGACCACCGGTATTTACGCCACGGGGTCTGTTTTTTTTTAGCGAGGAAAATTTCGTCATAATAAAGGGAAAAGTGTATTTCTGTGGAATTAATGTTATAGGAAAAAAGTTATGTCACGGAATGGGTAATTTTACCTATATTAGAAGTATTAGTGTTTAAACCATACTAAATGGATCCACGAAAAGCGAGGTATAGGATAATGTACTACGAGTTAAAAGTGACTGTGCTTGTTAAGATTTCAACTCATCACCTAGAGATTCAGGAGTATATTGGACAATGGATTAATCGTGCACAGTTAGCAGATGCCGAATTTAAACGTACTCATTATGATATCGTCTATAAATTCTATCATTTTAGCAGTTTATATCCGCTAGAAAAGGATGGCATCTACCAAAAAGGTCGAGCGTATATTCTGACGATTCGAAGCTCGTTAAAAGACACACTTGCTCGGATAAAAAATTGTTTGCAAAGCTGTAGTGAAGATGAATATTTTCATTTAATTTCCTGTGAGCAACGCAATAGGCAATTACGTCATGTAACGGAGATGATTACAATTACTCCAACCATTGTTACGATTGATAACAAGCCATGGCTGCACGAAAATAGTATCGAAATTTTGTTACAACAGCTTCATGCGAATGCAGAGAAGAAGTTTAAACGCCTTGAACCCGAGATAGCTGAGAAAGTATTTCAACCGTTTATTCAAGGGATCCGAGTTGAGAATCATAAGCCCGTTGCTTTAAGGTACAAAGGGCGTAAGATGCTGGGCAATAAACTTAGATTATTTATTAATGATGATCCGTTTTCACAGAAGCTAGCTAATGTTGTGATGGGATCAGGTCTAGCGGAAAAAGGATCTTCCGTCGGAGCGGGTTTTTGTTTAGCAAAGTGTCTCGACTAACCCATTGAGGTGAGAGATTATGATTAAAGATTTAACGGTCGGATTTGAAAAAGCAAAGCAGCAGTGGCCCAATATTGTTCATGAAAACTACAGACTGAAGGAAGGTCTTTACATCAGGCTGTATCTGGACAAAAGCTGGGAAGAGCAGTCCGCACTATTCGAGCAAAACCATCTAGTGATTCGTGCCAAAGAGGATGAAACTACACAAGTAGAATTATTAAGATGGTTTAAACTTAGAGACTATTGGAGTTCATTAATCAATATGAACAAACCGGTAGACAGTAAGAAACAGATACATAGCAACAATCCATATGCATTATTCGTAAAGCAAGATGTTTTTGTTGGGGATAAAAAGGATCTCAAGTCCAACATGGCGGAAAATATCAGGCGTTATCTAGAAGCAACTATTGCTGAACAAGTGAAGTTAAGATGGAATGAGTTAATTCCAGCATTGAAGAGTAACATTGATCGCTTAAGTGTTTTCCGGACTTCGGATTATGAATCAGCATTAAATTATTTAGAAAGCCCGCACCGTCTATTAAGGACTGAACGAATTACAGAGTGGTATAACAATAATTTTTCAGAACTTACCGAGTTTATCAGAAAAATTTCATACAAAAAGTATGTGAAGCTTTTCTTCTCATTAGATTCCGTCACAACCTCAGAATCTCCATCCTGCGAGCAAGTTTATAAATTCGAGTATGACCTCTATACCATTCCGAAAATTTATAACAGCAATGATTACAATCAACTGATTAACGATGAGCTTGTAGGACTTCCAGGCTTAGATATGACGATGAATAGCAAAAAGCCATTTATGGAGCATAAAACAATGAGAGTTGAAGCTCCCAACCGTGTTTCTATAAAGGAAGCTTTATTGGCCAAGGAAGCGACAGAATGGTTAGCTTCGTCATTGATTACACCTAAGTACACGACCAATAAGCTAGGGTATGAGACAGGCTTTGCTCCAACGATGGGCCAATTGCCTCCTGAAGGCTCGCTGCATATTTACATGGATGGTAGAAATAACGAGCTTCACGGCTTTGAGAATGTTCCTTTTCCATCTACATTATCTATTGAATTAGAATGGAATAATTTTTTGGAATTGAAAGATAAGGATGATGATGTTAAAGAGTATAAACCGCTTAGAGATGCAGGAGATTTACAAAAAACAATTAGTAGTAGATTTTTCCGAGGGCGGATGAACAATCAATTTCTTCTGAATGATCCTCCTGATGTGAAAAGAAAGGATTTTACTACGGTGATGGTTGCGCTTTTTTTACAGAGCAGACAGGCATTTCACGATTGGTTTCATAAAGGAACTATCATTTCAGTACGTGGGATATTTTCCAAAGTTACGCTTCGTTTATTAGAGGAGCAATTAATACATGTAGAAACTGTACGATTGCCAGATTTAGCAGACACCTATAATTTACGGCTTTCGATTGAAAATTTTCTTAATAATCAAGGAGGTAGTAAGTTGGGAGACCGTATTCAAAGTACAGTCAAAGCATTGCGAGTTAAATTGGCAGGTGAAGAACTTGATGGTTTTTCATCAGATGAAGAGTTCTACTTTACGGTAGGACAGCTGGCATACTACTTAGTTAGTCAATCCGAAACCAAGAAGAAGACTGGTGAACTGTATGAACCATTCTTACGCGCGCGTACAGGGCAACAATTGAAAAAGAGATTAGACGATGCGTTTAGTCGGTACAAATATAAAATCAAAACGACAAATCGCAAATTTAATAAAATGATGGCGATGGTCAATGGTTATATACCCGAGCAGGGTAATCAAGGCGATGCACGTGAGATGATGATGGCTGGACTTTTTGCAGACAATCTATTGTATGAAAAATCGGCTAAAGGAGTGGAAGTTAATGTCGAAAATGAATAAAAGAGTGATTGGTTTAATAGGTGTGGTCAGTAGAATGGCGAATTGGAATGCAGATTTTACTGGATTGCCTAAGACGACAAGCGATGGTGTTATTTTTGGCAGTGATAAGGCGTTGAAATATAGTATGAAAAGACTTTGGGTGGAAAGAGGAGAACGGGTACTATACATTCGTTCCTATAAGTTCGGTAAAGGAAAAGATGGCGAGAAGATGCTGCCACGTGAGTTGAAGGAGCGATATCAGTATTTGTTTGAAGAAGAGGTATCCAAGGATTCGGTAACCGTTTTGAAAAAATTGTTTTCTTGTGTGGATGTAATGAATTTTGGAGCCACTTTTGCTGTTGAGGGACAAAATTTAGGTCTTACCGGTATAGTACAAATGGGACAAGGTTTCAATAAATATGCAGATACGAATATTGAGGTCCAGGATATATTATCACCTTTTCGTAATTCGAATGAGAAAAGTGAAGAGAACGAGGCAACCTCAATTGGTAAGAAAACAACAGTAGATGAAGCCCACTATATTTATCCATTCACAGTGAACCCGAATCACTATGATGATTTTATAGGTTTACCAGGGTTGGAATTATTCGACGGATATACCGATGAAGCCTATGCCTCGTTTAAGGATGCTGCTTTAATCGGTGCTACTGCTTTAAATACGAATAGTAAAGCTGGCTGTGAAAATGCATTTAGCTTGTTTATAACATTCAAAGAAAACTCACGTAGCTATTTACCTAATCTCGATCCTTATGTTGAGGTTTATAAAGAAGCCGGGGAAACAATTTATGATTTAACGAAAATTGAGGATATTGTTGAAGGTTTGCATGATCAAATTGAAAAAATTGAGCTGTATGTGAATCATTATGCGGCAGAAGTTCGTTTGGGGATTAATGGATTAAAAAGATATAACATCATTACTCGCAATGAGTTATAAAATCATAGATTACTATAAAAGGAAGCTAAAGGTAAGCCTTAAGGAGGAACACCATGCGAGCACTTCGATTTGAATTAAAAGGTGAAACGGCATTTTTCAAAAAGCCAGATGTGAATGTGTATGCATATTTTACTTATAGTCATATCCATAAGGTCGCTTTGTTCGGGTTATTGGGTGCAATTTTAGGACTTGGTGGGTACATGCAGCAGTATGACAAAAACTATCCCTTGAGTAGAAATCGCAAAAGAGCAGACATTCAGCAAGTGTTCCCTGAGTTTTATGAGGTCCTTCAGCATGCAAGAGTGAGTATTGTTCCGTATGGGGATCGGGGATATTTTACCAAAAAGATTCAAATCTTCAATAACACGGTCGGATATGCTAGTCAAGAAGACGGCAATGTGTTAATTATACGAGAGCAATGGCTTGAAAGGCCGCACTGGACGATTTATGTAGCGGATGATGAAGGCCTACCATCAGAAGTTTTCAATAAGTTAGCTGAACTAATGCTGTCGTCGCAAAGTGCATACATGCCTTATTTGGGCAAAAACGATCATCCTGCGGCAATCTCTGACCCTGCATTAGTGGAACTTACTGAATCTGATGCTCCTCGCTACATCGATTCCTTACACAGGGTAGATTCTATTCGCTGTGATGCAGATGGTAAAATTAAAGGAAAGCTCGGCAAGAGCTTTTTTAAAGAATTCATGCCGATGGGGTTGAATGAAACTAATAATGGCTATATCCTTCATCCTCTCGTCATGACAAACCACGCCATTGATCAAGAATCAATTTCGGATGCAGATCGTCATAACCTTTATGTTGATGAGGAACGCGTTGTTTATTTTATATAATTTCATAATTTGGGATGACAGTGTACTGCATCCTGGGTTTTTTTAATTTGAGGGAGGGTTAGATTGGGATTACGTGCGCATTTAATAGATGGTGCAGAGTTTATTTTGCAAGCACATACAGGTGATAAATCCCCTGGGGGAGAGCCGGAGCTATTGATTGATCATTCTAACCTAGTGCTTGAATTTGTGGATAAGCTCTGCGAGGAGAATGGCTTGTCAGATGCTGTTCGAAGAGCAATTGAACGAATGACGATTATGGATGAGCCCCTTTGTGAAAAGGCGAAGTTTATAATTAACAATTGGTTTAGACAGGCGATTTATCTACATGATTTGGGTAAGTTGAATCCAGTATTTCAGAGGAAACGGATGCGTAACGAGAATTTAGGTAATCTTGTTATGTCTGGTGATTCCAATCATGCGCTGCTGTCGGGGCTATTGTACCTGCATATATATCTTCCAGAGCTCGAGACTATAGAGTTTTCTCAAAATAGCAAAAGAAACGAATTAATATGTAATGTGATGAGACACTTCCTCTATACATTTGCTTATGTGATTTCACGGCATCACACGTATTTGGCCCCTATTGATGAAATCGATGGGGATCTAACTAAATTTGAACGGCAGTTGGAAGTGCTCCAGAAGCAGTTAGTTAAGAAACCGGATTATTTATTTTACTATCGGCATAAAGAAAGTCTGCTGAATAAAAAAGTAGATAGTGAGGCAAATTCATATATCTACGAACAGGTATGCAACCGACGCAATAATCGTTTCAACGATAGGCATTCTCCATTTCCCTTCTATATTCTGAGTAAGTTATTGTACTCGACTATGGTAGCTTGCGATTTTTATGCTACAAATACCTTTGAAACGGGAGTGAGACCAGAATTTCAATATTTTAACGAGAAGCGTTCATTGCAGCCTGTGTTGGAAGTGTTTCATAATAAGGAGATTTATCGAGGGGTACAAGCTTATCATCTTTTGGATAAAACGGTTGAGATGGACCCTATTAATGAGCTGCGTGCTGCTTTGTTTTTAGAGACAGAAGCTCAAATGATGAAGAATCTTGATCAGTCCTTATACTATCTAGAAGCACCCACTGGCTCAGGAAAAACCTTCATGTCACTCAACTTAGCCTTGAAGTTACTCGATTGTGGTAAGGGGTTCAATAAGCTAATTTATGTTTTTCCTTTTAATGCGTTGATCGAGCAAACGAAACTAACAATAGATGAAGTGTTTCCACCAGATTTGCAGAATCACTATCGCATGCAGGTCATCAATTCGGTTACACCGATTGTGTCCGAGCAAGAACTGGCTTCTGGGAAAGCTCAGATGAATGGTGAAGGAGAACAAGAACCAGATATCTCACCTGATTATAAAACGGAGCTCTTACACCGGCAAATGATGCAATACCCAGTTACTTTGACTTCCCATGTCAATTTTTTTAATTATTTGTTTGGGGTCGGTCGGGAATCTAACCTTGCTTTCACCCATTTGTGCAACAGTGTAATTATTTTGGATGAAATTCAAAGCTATCGCAACGAGATTTGGAAAGAAATCATCCATTTTCTTCGTTCGTTTGCCGAGATTCTTAACATGAAAATTATCATTATGTCAGCGACTTTACCTAAGTTAGATGTGTTATTGGAAGATGCATCTGTGAGGACGTGCTCGCTAGTGGTCAATCGTGAGGATTATTTTCAACATCCATTGTTTCGTAATCGGGTCGAACCGCACTTTGAACTGCTTCAGCATAAGAAACTGAATGAGGAATTGTTGTTGAAAGAAGTAATTGGTGTGTTGAGGGAGCGAGGGGCAAGAGGTGTAACAACACGGCTTTTTATCGAATTTATTACAAAAGCCACTGCGCGGAGCTTCTATGAACGATTGGAAAGAGAAAATACAGGAATAAAACTATTTGAACTAACCGGGGATGATAGTAATCTTTCACGAAAGAAAGTTTTATACGAGCTTGGTAAAGATGATAATAAGAAGTTTCGTTTATTGAATGTGATAGTTGTGGCTACTCAAGTTATTGAGGCTGGAGTGGATATTGATATGGATGTTGGTTTTAAAGACATATCCATACTCGACAGCGAAGAACAATTTCTTGGACGGATCAATCGTTCTTGTTTACGAGTGGACTGCCATGCATATTTCTTCAATATGTTTGATGCTTCCAGGATCTATCGAAAAGATAAGCGCACAGAGTACGATCTTCGTTACCAGTTTTATCAACAGATGCTGCAGAACAAGGACTTCGGGGATTTTTATCAGTTATGTATGGGGAGGTTGAATGAAGAACGTAATAAGCCAGATTCGAAGCATTGGTCTTATTTCACCGCTATGGTACAGACGCTGCAATTTCTAGAAGTGGAGAAACATATGCAGCTTATTGAAGACAAGCCTTACACTTTATTCATTAATCATACGGTGCAATACGATACTGGTAATGGAGAAACCGTAGCATTAGATGGAAGTCAGGTTTGGAACCGCTTCAAACATCTTTTGGAGGATAAAAAGTTGGAATTTGCTAATCGGAAGATTGAACTGTCACTCATACAGGAGAAGATGGCTTATTTTACGTATAGCTACAGAAGCTTTGACAAAGGGAAGCCGAAACTTCCATCGTATTATACAGAGAGGATAGGAGATCTATTCTATGTATCCGATGGTGAACGTTTTATGGATTTGGATAGAGCATCGGGTACTAAGAAATTTAATCGTTTCTCATACATGGGCAAGGAGGATGCGTTATTACTTTGATATCTAGCTTTTTAATCAAAACCATGAATTTACTAGCATTTTAACCATAACAGTAGCTGTATTGAAACTAAGGCGCGAGCTGATACGTCCCTCCGTCGAGAGCATTTAACCGTAACATTAGCTGTATTGAAATCAGTGCCCCCGTGCCCACCGCAGGCGTTGTACGCACATTTAACCGTAACAGTAGATGTATTGAAACTACATTGGATTATTGTACGTTCGAATTTTTTGGGCTATTTAACCGTAACAGTAGCTGTATTGAAACAGGTTAACGAAGCCAGGTTCGTCCTCCGCTTGCATCATTTAACCGTAACAGTAGATGTATTGAAACAAGGGAGTGTGACGCTAGGATGTCAGATTCACAGTAGCTGTATCGAACATCCGTTTAGCAGCCGTGGCTTTAAACTCTGGCGTAATTTAACCGTAACAGTAGCTGTATTGAAACTCTGGTACAAAGATGGCGGCGAGGAATAGCCCTAGCATTTAACCGAAACAGAAGCTGTATTGAAACTAGTTGATCGTCAGAGTTCCTGCGCACTTGTTGCACATTTAACCGTAACAGTAGCTGTATTGAAACTGGTGATGCTGCCGCACAATTTGATTGAACAGTTTCATTTAACCGTAACAGTAGCTGTATTGAAACAACTTCATGCCATCGACCTTCTTCTCGCAATGGTGATTTAACCGAAACAGTAGCTGTATTGAAATTAGAGGTCTTCGATCTGGCAGTCAAGGATATCGGCAGCATTTAACCGTAACAGTAGCTGTATTGAAACTCGGGTGTGAAAATGGCGGCAAGGAATAGTCCAAGCATTTAACTGTAACAGTAGCTGTATTGAAACTAGTTCATGTCTTTTTGTGCTAGGGCCTGCGTTTACATTTAACCGTAACAGTAGCTGTATTGAAACTCAAAGAGCCCACGCCGAACGATACGACCATCTATTATTTAACCGTAACAGTAGCTGTATTGAAACTCATGGACGGTACCGTTCATGCGCCAGCCCTTGCAATTTAACCGTAACAGTAGCTGTATTGAAACGCGACAGAAGGCAAACTGTCTAGTGAAGTTGGAATATTTAACCTTAACAGTAGCTGTGTTGAAACGACAATGCGCTCAATACGTTCAAGATGACCCCCCGACAATTTAACCGTAACAGTAGCTGTATTGAAACGACTTTGCCGGTGTTAAATTTATGAATGAGAAAGCCATTTAACCGAAACAGTAGCTGTATTGAATCTACGATAAGTTTTTACGAGTGATCCCGATGTACTCAATCTAACCGAAACAGTAGCTGTATTGAAACAACCAGATTGCAAGGTAGTCTGCGTCCGGGAATCGCATTTAACCGTAACTGAAGCTGTATTGAAACTTGTATCCTACCTCTACCAATTCAAGCTGTTCCAATATTTAACCGTAACAGTAGCTGTATTGAAACTACCGCTGATGAATCCGCGTCATTGGCTGAATGCCTATTTAACCGTACCAGTAGCTGTATTGAAACTACACATCATTTTATGTGCCGTCTTTGGTGCTCGCATTTAACCGTAACAGTAGCTGTATTGAAAATGGAATCTTTCTCGAGGGTCACACAACATTGGATTTTGAAGCGCTGGCAATGTGATCACGATTACCAGCGGCAATGGGCTGTGCTCTTGGATACAAGTCCTGATGCTAGAATTATTAATGGGGGTCTATTATTGCTGGATGAAGCGCGCGTATAAATAACGGTTACTGGACGGGTCTTTAGCATAGCCAGAAACCGTTATCGAGAGCGGGAAGGAAATGAATACGGATTTAAGTGGGTTAAGCTGTCTAAGAACGGAGTATCCCAAAACTTCCTAACAAAAGTGTATGGGAGGAGGCATTTGAGCATCGTTTATTGGAAAGTGATTATCACGGCGAATAGGGCGTTAGAGGTGGTGGAGAAGTTTAGATTACAATTAATAGAAGCCAAGCTGTCACGGCAGGTGATAACCGTAAAGACGGACGACGGGGAGCATATGCAGGGGAAGGTAGAGGATATCACACAATGGACAGTAACGCTGCGACTGCATGACGGAATTATCTATATCCCTGTAAGTGAGATTGAGGCCGTTACATATGAATAAGCGAGGGTAGGTAGTACCTCGATTGAGCTAACGGATAGTACAACCTCTTCGCGAATGCCATAATATGAATAATTTTAGGGAGTTAGTAAAAAAGACGTTATGTGAAATTGAATTGGAGGAAATATGAGAAATAACAATCATAATATTTGGTTCACATTATCTGAACAATATCTCAAGACTAGCAAAGTAATTATGGAACAGATCAAAGTTAGTAATAACAAGTGGGTGTTGATTGACAATCATCCTATCGAATGGGATACATATTTCGAGGCTACAAAGTGGAGTGATTTTAATACATTTGTCCCTTCAATTTTTTTAATGCAACATGGATTTGAATTGTTACTTAAAGGTTTCTTGATATTGACGGGAGAGAATATCGATAGAATCCATGATATTGAAAAGATAATAGAAATACTAAGAAGAGACCATCACTTTAATTATGAGTTTATAGAATTGATCTCTAAGTATACAGGAACAAATCCGAAAAATAAATTATTTAATGAGTTTAATGAAATAAATCAAAGCTTAAATAAATCAAATTTACATGTCAATCTAAGATATCCAGTAATGAAAGAAAACGAAATTGATTTTTCATCATTTAGGTATAAAGAGCGATCCTTATTATCTGAATTAGATAATATTATTGAGGATATAGACAGAATACTCATTCAAGCTATTGAAGTCGTTAGGAAATTGGAGCCTGAGAGTAATCATTGACTAATTCAACACTTGCAACAACCTAACCGAATCGCATCGCAAATATCTAATTCAGGAGGAACTAATCATTTCAACATATGACCTTATTATTACAATAATTATTAGTATTACTTTGGGGATATTATCCGGTGTTGCCGTTTCAGAATACTATCGAAAGCTACAAATAATAAATCAAATATTCAATTACGCAAAAGAAACTGAGCTATATTTTAATGAAGTTGTATTTGAATGTAAGAAATACATTAATACAAGAGATAGTGATCGATTGGATTTTTTATTTTCTGTTACCGAAGTGTATAGAAAAGACTTATTTGATATTCGTGATCAGCAGTTACAAGCAGCTATTGCTTTGTGCAATAAAAAAATCTATGAACTTCAAAACATAGTGTTCGACAACTCTCGTGAGATAGAAGATAAAATAAATAAACTTAAGATTTTTGATTATGAGAATGCTTTTTTAGATATTAATACAGCAATAATTCAATTCAAATATAAAGAAAATAAAAAAACTTTTAAGTTTAGAAATTGGATGCTAGGAATTGCATTGGCACTTACCATTTCAGTAATAATAATTCAACTCTGTCGAGGATGTGGGGACTTCATATAAACATTATATTCACGCTGCAGCGGTCGCACACACTAGATGGCTTGAATCCATTCTCGGATGGATGGATTACATCTATCGGCAAAAAGAGAGCGACACGAATAGCCACCGACTGGTGTTCTTTCCAATCGCGCAAAGTCATACCCATAGCAATCGATCATTAAGCTAATGGGCAGTTTTGTAGAAGAACCTTATTTTTCAATTCAATATTCATGATAAAAATGAATAGGAAATCTATACCCAAGTAAAAGACAATGGAACCTAACAGCCATTTATGTGTATATGGGTACTGAAAAAATAACACTCTTCTCATATAGTGAACAGTGTTTAGATCATCTTGGGCGTCTCGTGAAAAACGCAAAGTTACCAATGATTAAGCTAATGGGCAGGATTGTTGAATGGGATATCACGAGCAGAGGTTGAAAAATGCATATATAGACTTATTGGAAACGTAAATAAAGGAGATGGAAAAATGAAAAAGAGGGTCATTGGTCTGACGATTGCAGGGCTAGTCGCTTTATCTGGAGTAGTGAGTGCAGCAAGCCTATGGGGAACATACAAGGGCAATGACGTAATACGCCTCACGATAGACGGTGCGCCTGTGAAAGTATCAGACGTACCTGTCATTAGCTTTAACAATCGGACTATGATTCCTGTTAGCCTGTTGGCAAAAGCTGGAATTTCCTACACATGGGACAACGCAAACAAAACGGTAGACGTGCATAAACCGAAACCGCAAGTCGGCATCGATTACATGAGCATCTATGAACGTCTCAAGAATTACAACGTGGCTTCAGTCGGAGTACTCACCCCAGGTTACGGGCTACAAACCATCTCTGTCTATCTGAGTACGAATACGCCAACACCTAAACAATACCACATGATATATAAAGAAATAGCCTACTGCGGTGCCGACATGGCTCGTATACAATATCTAGATGGATCGTCAGTCCATGTAGATCCAAAGGATTTAAGGGACTTTTTAGAATATCGAATAACAGAGGTTCAACTAATCGGAAAAATGGTTTCTTTCCCAAAATAAAAACAGAAAAGAGGCTCATAGGATTCTAGTCCTGTTGAGTCATTATCTTTTTCGTTTTAAGAATTCCATCAAACCGATGCTTTTTATTACAAAGTAAGTGATATTCTCTAAAACTACGGGTGCGATTCCGCAACAATGAACAATCTGCTGACTGTTGGCAGCCTGTTCAGCTAACGGGCACGATAGTCTAAGAATCAATAGACGTTATTCGTCAAGGTTTATTGGATATATGCTTCGATGCTCCCATTCGTGGGGGCTTTTTTTTTGTCCTGTGTCATGGATTCTAATAATTACTATTTATTCGTCTAGGTTGCTTGGTGTGGGCACAGGTAGTGTGATCTGAGTTGGTGGCAATTTTTTGAGCTGAACGAAAAAAGCCCAGCCACTAGGAATGAGCTTGAAGCGCGCGATATAGAACGGACTTGCTAACTCCGGTCATGTCCCGGATCTCTTGGATCGTGTACTGCTTGGAGGCGTGGAGTTTTAGCGCTTGAGCGAGCTTATCTCTGTCCTGTGATGGTCGTCCTCCGACACGGCCGCGAGCTCTTGCACTCTCTAGACCGTCTCTTGTACGCTCCCTGATGAGATCGGCTTCAAGCTGGGCGAATGCGCTGAGGATCGTGAGCATCGCTTTTCCTGCAGCTGTTGACGTGTCTATACTATCGCCAACGCTTGCAAACATGATCTCCCGTTTGTGCAGCTCATCGACGAGATTAACGAGCTTTGCTGTGGAGCGTCCAAGCCGATCCAGTTTATAGACGACGAGAACATCACCAGGACGGAGATAGTCGAGACAGGCAGCGAGCTCCTCCCGGTCGTCCTTCCTACCACTGGCCTTCTCACGAAAAATGCGATCACAGCCGAACGCTTTCAACGCGTCGAGTTGGAGGTCAAGGTTTTGATCCTTTGTCGATACACGAGCATACCCGATTTTAGCCATAGTGATTCCCCTCCCGATATGTCTACACTCTATTATTCCCTAAAGCGTTTGTCTAGTCAACTATAGGGAAAATGATTTAGGGACGAATATCGGGAATTGAAAAGCGCTGTTTCAATGATCCATAGACAGAACTGAGATGTTTCCCGGAAACCACCGTTTTAGGGATCTTTGATCATCATTGATCAGGACGATGTTGATTTTAGACAAAAAGAAAACCGCCCACAAAAAGGACGGATTAATTGAACTATCGTACCCGTTAGCTGAATGAGCCCATCTTCAGCAGTTTAGTTGTGTATAATTTGGATGATTGCTTCGATTAGTATCCATAATCCAAGTAATCCAAGAATGATACCAGCAAGTTTTTCTGACCATTCACCGAGGTATCTTTTTAATTTCGAACCAAATGTAAGTCCAATGTAAGTAAAAATGAATGCTTGAAGTGCAATGAAACTAATCGTTAATGGAATAGGTATTCCAACAAAACCAATTGAGAAACCAACTGCTAGTTCATCCAAACTGATACTAAGTGCTGTTACGATTAAAGTCCATCCAACCAAATTTCGCTCTAACTTCTCTTCTGCTTCATCCTCGTCTTCAAAGAATATTAGCCAAACGGCGACCCCTAAAAGGGCAATTCCTCCAATAAGAGATGCCCAATTACCTATAAGTTGACCCACACTGTTCCCGATGAATAATCCAATAAGAGGCATTAATGTTTCAGCCAAGGCAAATGTAAGCGCGATTTTTTTCTTGGCTCTAGTATTAATAAAGCCCAAAGATATCGAAATCATAAGTGTATCTATTCCGAGCGATAAAATTAAAGCAGTCATTTTCAAAGCGACTAACATGATCGCCCTCCACATGTCGATTAATAACATTACATTTGAAAAAAAATTTATACTCACAACTTTCTTTACACTAAATTCCCGTTACTTCAATAATAGTCTAAACAACACCACATAGAATTTCTAGCTATTGTGACAAAAATAAAGGAGCCAACTCATGGCTTCTAAAAGTATCGCTAAAATCCTTTTGTCTTTCACCTCGTAGCTGCATTGATTTGTGTGGTGGATCTTGTTCACCCTCAAATCTCTTTAGGATCATATCTGCGTATCAACCAGCGTACTAAAGGAACTGCGACCAACACCATGATAAAGAGACGGAAGGTTTGCATGGCAAATATTAAGGTTGTATCGGCCCCACTCCCAAAAGCAATAGCCATTATTGCATTAATACCACCAGGTGTAGTTGCCAAATAACCGGAAAGCAAATTAAGATGGGCAAACTTTGTAAGAACCAAACCTAAAGCACCACAGACAACAATGAGTACTAAGACAAAGCCCAGGATTGCAGGTAATAGTCGCCGAGCTCGTCGTAGAGTTTCCATATCGAAGCGCAATCCAATCTGCAGACCGATCAAAGCAAATGCTGGCTCCCGTAACAATTCAGGTGATGTGAGGCCGTGAAATGGTTTTAACGGACTCAACACGGCAGCAAATATTAACGGTACAATCAAAGCGCCAGCAGGGATACGAAGGCGCGCCCCTACCCATACTCCAACTGCAGCAATACATAATGTGAAGATACTCCCCGCGATAATTGGACCGGTGGCCTCAATTTCAAGTGACCCAGTATGTTCATAGATTCCTGTGGGTAACAAGACTAGTCGGACTAGAAGGGGGGTGATGAATACGACCAAAAAAAGACGAACAAATTGCATGAATGCTACAAGTCGCCCGTCAGCTTTTAGGTCATCACTCGTAGCTATGACCCCAGCAGATCCACCTGCAATCATACCTAAGGTCGAAGTTGCGATATCTGTCTTTGTCACGCGAGCAAATGCAAGCCCTGTAAGGACACTTAGTACCAAAGTGAATCCAGTGACAAGGAGTACGACTAGCCATGCATTCCCTAGCGAAGTAAGAGATGACGGGCTAAAATAAGTGCCAAGGAGTACTCCCGTAACCGCCTGAGCAGCTGTGTAGACAACAGGTGGAATTACTTTACTATAACGGTTGAACGGCGTGAACGCCACGATTATCCCAACAAGAAGTGCAGCAAATAAATGGGGCGAAGGAAGCCCTTGATCTTCCATTAAAGAACCTATTAATAAAGAAACCCCAATAATACCAAACCAAATTGTCGTAATTCTTAAAGTATGCAGATTCACTAATCTTTCATTCCCTTCAATCCTTTTAATAGCGTCCACCTCGCTCGACTATTTTCAAAAATGCGATGTAAATCACGAATATAATAAGCTTTAAATCTTAAAAATTTATTATCTAACTCCCTCACAAAATGTAAGCGGTGATTTTGTGTTTTTTCATATTTTCATCAACCCCACCCACAATGCAACCACAAAAAGTGAAGAGATGGCCCACGAAAATCTAACCTAATTCCATAAGTAAATTTCCCCAAAACTTATTTAACTAACCTGCCCGTTCGCTTAATGTGCAAAAACTAAAATGACAGATTACAGGGCCAATCGAATCAATGGTGGGGTCGTTATAGACTTCTGTATGTTCCCAACATCGACTCGTAAATAAATCAGAGGTGGCATATAGTAGCTCAGCGATTGTAACAGGTCGTAAAGTGCTTTTGAAATACTTGTCTCAATCCCTGTCCAATGTGGATCAGGGCTTTTTTTGATCTCATTTGTAAAAATCCAAATCTTGTTACGACATGAAACCCGAAAGGAGGGTTCGTGTAGCGGGTCTAGTCGTTTTTGTAAAAATCCAAATCGAATCTAGTCACGAAAATTAATTAGTGGGCAATTGTGAATTTCGATTGTGACCTGTGATTAGTCGGATGCAGGGCAAATTTCAGATTGAGGAGAGCGAGAGGTGATGCAACATTTTTTAAAATATGAAGCTAATTTCGTTCTTCAAGATTGGTGCGAGCAGTGCAATCAATTTAATTGAGTTGTCCATGCTGGACAAGTATGTTCAAGGCATTTTCAACGGTAAAGCGATACTGCACAAGGTCAGACTTAATACCAAACAAGGCGTACGAATTTTCCAAGGGGTTAGAGAAATGAACATAAAAACGAGGAGGAAATTGAATGGAATTAACCGAGAAAAAAGTGTGGTATGACCAGATTGAATACGCATTTCCCAGTCCTGCTCTATTCCGTCTGAAAGGTTACTCGGACGAGAACGAAGGGCATAAGGCTGATGAGCGTTATAAGAAGGCAAAGGAACCCTCTCCGAGCCAAGTCGGATGGAACAAGCCTCACTACAATGGTCAGGTTAGGGTCGTTAGCGAAACCTGGGTAAGCGGTCATGACGGTTGGTTGGGGTTTAAGATTCCAGAAGGGTTGGTCATTCTGGACATCGACCGGACGCACCGTAAGAACGCACCAGAAATGGTTGACGCGATCCTGAAAGGGATGAACGTCAAGTGTCACCGTATCGTTACCCCGAATGGAAGACAGTTCGTTTTCAATGCACCTGAATTTCCTGTCAAACAAGTTGCAGGACAATACAACGTCTTGGGTTTATCGGTGGACACACGTACACACGGCAAAGGCTACATCGTTTTACCAACACCGAACACCGACGGACGATTCTTTGAATCGATTCTGGACGAAATAGACGCATTCCCTGGTTGGCTTGCTCCATTATGGACAACCCCAACTGATGGCACTGAGAAGGCACTTCCACACTATCCAATCGCATCTGGCCGTAATGACTTCCTATTTCGCTGGTGTTCTAAGTTGGCAAGTCAAGGGCAAACCAAGGAGCAAGTATCTATCGCTGCTCACATCATTGGTAAGTATCTGGTCGAGATCAAAGAGAATGACGATTGGGGTGAGGGCGAAGTAATCGCCGTAATCGAGAGTGTGTTCAAAAATGAATACGTTGAGGCGAGACAATCTCACCTGGAAGAGTTTGCTCAAAAGCAATTAGAACGCAAAACCGAGGTACAACTGGGTCAATGGTGGCAACTATCGCCAAGAGGTTTCCCAGTATTCAAACATTACATCATGGCAAAGTTCATTAAGCAAAACTTCCAACTTATCCGTTATGGTGATGAATCAGGCATCATGTACTACTACGATGCTGACGAAGGTTTTTACAAGATGGATGCAAATATGCGACTCGTAAACGAGACTATCCGAGAATTGGACGAGACATTAACCATTCAACAGGTACGTGAGGTTGCAATGGCGATCTATGAGTCTTCAAAGAAAGTCTCAGAATGGCACAAGACACATATTCCAGTTGGAAACGGTCTGTGGAACGTTGCTGAACAGCGGCTTGAATCATTTAGACCAGATGTCTACCTCGATTATAAAATTGATGTTAACTACAATGGGGCCGCATTTTCACCGTTCATTGACGAGACTCTGAACAAGATTTCAAACTATCATGCTCCAACACGAGATAATTTGGAGGAAATACTGGGTTCAGTCGTTTCGCCCGAATTGTTACCGCGCTTCGCGTGGTTCTTGTTCGGACGTACTGCCCACAACGGGAAATCATTTTTCCTACATCTGATCATGCAACTGGTTAACCAGAAGTTCATAGGTGGGCTATCACCGCATGATGTTGCAAAGAGCCAGTTCAAGGTTGCTGAACTATATGGAAAGAAGGTCAATCTCATTGACGAGATTGGGACAGCGCCTATTCCAGAGTTCGACAAGATTAAGTCGCTCATTACAGGTGGTATCCAATCTATTGAGTTCAAGGGCAAAGGAGCGTTCACGGCAAAGATAGAGGTTGTTCAGGTATGGGCGAGTAACTTCTTTCCAAACATTCGTGAGGAAGGCAATCAAGTCAATCGCCGGTTGGAGATTATTCCATTCGATTACAACTTTGCACTCGATCCGAACAAGCTGGCTGACACTGCTGCTGAAACTTTGGCAAAAGAAGATGATGCTAAAGAGTACCTTCTCAAACTGGCAATCGAGGGTATGTATCGCCTGATCGAGAATAAAGGTGAGCCATCTCCAAACGAGAAGCGTAACCAACAGAAGGAAGAATTCAAAATGAACAACGACAAACTCGGTGATTGGCTGGCTTCTACTGGATATGATGAAACACTCACTGCTAAACAGGATGGTTGTTATGATGTGATCGATTATGAATCGTTGGATGTTATTTATAAATCATACCTTCGTTCGGATGAAGAGAGTGGAGGGGAACGCCGTTATGCTTACTCTAAACAGCGTTTTGGGAACGAGCTAATGAAACGTTTCAACCTTGAACTGGTACGTAAGCGATTGCTCAATGCACACACAGGGAAGGAAGATGGCAATCCTGTTAAACGGTTTGTACGTAAGTAGAAAATACTCGTACCCTTTTCTGTGCCGATTTTTGACACGGAAAATAGATTTTGACACAAGACTGGCACAGAAAAAAGTCAGTAATGGCGCGGGTTTAACGCACTCTTGTGTCATTGTGTCAATATTTTAATGATATTTCGCAATAGAGAGGTATACACCTTTACTCTCTGTATTCTGTAGGGTGGCTAAAGTTTGCAAACTTTTGACACATTGACACAAAAACGTTGAAACCCGCGTCGTTACTGGGCTTTCGCTGTGTCAGGACATTGCACATGACTGACACAAGAATTTGAAATTGACACAAACAAAATTGGAGGAGTTAACAATGAAGAAACCTAATAATAATTTTTGGCGTGTAGCAAAGTTCCTGAACAACTGGCATCGTAATAAAACTGAGTTCACACCCGACTACTCTGCAAAAGATGTATACCATACTCACACAAACGGAGAACCGTACATCTGGCGTAGGTTCGAAAATGGCTATGAGCTCCGCATTACTTGTAACTGGCGATTTAAAGCCAAATTTAAAATCACATTGCACAAAAACTTTACCGAGAATCACGAGTTGACCATTATTCACACAGTGGAATTGAACACGAACATGGGGTCACTCTTCCGTATTGAAAGTGTCATTGACGATCTCATAACCCTTATTAAACACAATTGGGACGGCTCTTATTTAGATACGGTTAATGATCGGCATTATGGCCAACTGGCTTGGTACGGTCTGAAAAGCAACGTTTGAGCAGCGGGCATTATAAAAACGAAGCGAATCATGATCTAATCCCTTAAACGGGGTGATACTTTCTTTGTTCCAGTTGATTCATGTCCGGGCGATAGTTGAGTTATTTTATTTAGGGAGAATTTTTCGCCTTACTAGGCATGTGCGGTCGTGGGGGAAGGGGGGGATTTCGACCTTGACCTCCCGGGGGGGAGCAGCTAAGGTTGCATGATCAACGTCTATCAAAATCGATCTAACTTGGCAGCAAAGCCATGTCAGACTATGATCAGTCTTTTTTAGTGCTTGTTCCATGCTTTCAATATTGATAGACTACGACAAACCCACCGTTACTTTAGTGTTCAAGGAATTTGTATAGAATTGACATTGTATGATAGACGAAGATATAATTTGATTGGTTATGAGGTGCACAGGATTGGACAAAGGTGGTATGATTACGTTCGGCCATCTTCTTCTCATCGGTTCAGTTAACGAAGAGATTATAAATGAATCCTGCGAACTGGATAGAATATTGCGCGGATTGAAAAGCGATTAAACGTTGATGGAACAGCCGGTTTAACAGAACTGGCAGACGCACAGGACTTAAAATCCTGCGGTGGGTGACCACCGTACGGGTTCGATTCCCGTCCTCGGCATCCAACAAGAAACCTTGATGAATCAAGGTTTTTTTATTTTCCTGGATATTAAAGTGGTCTGCAAATTCCAAAGGTTCTGTGTGCCTAAGTATTTTAAATTTGGTATCCAGAACTACATAGCATGGATACTAACTCTTTCTCATCACTTGCCATTAGAAGCGATGAGGAGGAGTTTTTTTATGTTAAAAATTGGGTTCTAAAACGATTGGCAACGTGTTCTGTTCGCGCAGCTTCCCCCTCAACCATATATTCCCATATCTTATCGATTAGACTATTATTAAATTTGATGAATATCGAAGGGGCGGATTTAGTTGGTATCTATTCTACCTTTTATTCTACCTTACAGATGGAAATCCAAAGATCTTACGTTTAGAAGCATTCTAGAAACAAAATAGCTGAGGTTCAGCAATTGTATCTAGGTAGTCAATATATAAACAAGTGGGAAGGTAATGAATATGTGGCTAATCAGATCGAACAATGGTTTCTCTCTGGTGATTTGCCTCCATCTGGAGTAAGGAGAACTATCGGATGTTCGTTATTAGACGCAGAAATAATCATGAATTAATAGGGATTTTAAGCGTATACCATGGATATCCCAACATTGATTCAGCCTATATCGTACGTCTATATATTTGCTCAGAAAAGAATTGGCCAGCAATCCGTTTCTGGATAAAAGCAGGCTTTAACGGCATAAGTGGAATTTATGGTGATTAGGTGTACACGGAAAGCACGATTGCAAACCTGGAATTAATCAAAACAATATAACTTGTTTATTTATGGGATCACATCGTGCTAGTATCAGCGGATTGGAGGACAAGCAGATGCAATTAATTAGAAGAATTACAGACAGCGATTGGTCAGGTGACACGCCAAAATGGTTAGATACCGTCTCCCGCTATGCTGCTAGAGGTGTTCTGTTCGACAGTGAATGGAAAGTAGCGATGATGCATATGACGAAGCTGCAGCTTTACAAGCTTCCTGGTGGTGGCATTGAAGGAGGGGAAGACCCCGAGAGTGCCTTCCTGCGGGAAATTCTTGAGGAAACAGGCTGCGAAGCCGAAGTGATTCATGAAGTAGGAGTTATCGAGGAACATAAAGCTCGCCATAAGTTCTTCCAACATTCCTCTTGTTATGTAGGGAAGGTTATGCAGCATTCTAATAGCATTTCGCTTACGGATGAAGAGATTGCTCTCGGCATGCAGGTAGAATGGATGGACATAGATACTGCAATTCAGCTCATGAGGGCAGCGCTTCGGCAGAACGAGGCAGCCTCTAATCGATTCATGCTGCTCCGCGATCTTACCATTCTCGAAGAAACCGCGAAGTGGTTGTCAACGAGTATTACCATACAAGCTCGAAAATACGGTGATCGACCGCATTATGAATGGCGGACTACGCTGCTTGAGCGAACAGACTCGCATATTTTCGTCCTTGGACACAATGGTAGGAAGCTGAAGCATTTTACAAAAGGTAAGACGTTTACGGTGGAAAATTGGACGATCGAATGTTTCCCGTTCGATTCCTGGTTTACGGTAAGCGCGGATATCGTGGATGGGAAGATTGTGCAGTACTATTGCAACATTAGTGAGCCGGCACGAATGGAAGGCGGTATGGTCACATTCGTTGATTTGGATATTGACCTCATCTATAAGCGCGGTAAGTGGGAGATCGTTGACGAGGATGAATTTGTAAGTCACGCCGTGAAGTTCGAATACCCTCCCGAGTTGATTGCTAGAGTTAGGCAAGAGGTCGAGCGATTGCAGGAACGGATCGCCTTGAATCAGTTTCCTTTTGACGGGGCGATTGAACGCTTCATTCCGAGCATACCCCGAGATTCTGCATCATTCTTTTGACAAAAGCAGAAAACCTCCTTGTCCATCTAGTTATTTTAGATAGATAAGGAGGTTTTTTTAGCGTTCTTCTTGGTGGTTACTTACAAATCTTAGTAATCTAGACGCGACAAATGCAAGCACAACAATTTCAAATGCTTTTGTAAAAATGACATGCAGCATATAAAAAAAATGGATCGAATGCTCATTTGAAATGTGAGCTTTAAAGGTATCAATTGAACTACTGGTTGGCAAAGAAAAAATCAGTGAAAAGCTAAAATAGATTCCTTCAAAAATCGTTATATTATTAGCAAGAGTAGCAGTACCCCAAAATAAGTAAATCAGTGCAAAAAGTAAATGAGGTAAGATTAATAAATAAAACAGATAAATAATCAATTTAAAAGTTTCTATTTTGGTGTTTGCAGTGCTGTTACGAATGATTCTTCTCATTACTTTAATAGGGCTAGTGATGAGGATGAAAAGCAAAACAATTGTTGAGCTAATCAGTGCCGAATAAAATATGATCCAACCCCAGATCTCGTGTGCATTGTAAAAATTCGAGTAAACCGAATAAGAATATACTGCCATCATTAGTGGCTTCTCTTGTTATTTTTACGGGTCACTCAGCCATTCACTTTAAACCTATCGACCGTTCTGCTAAGCTCTTCAGCGAGGTACTCAAGAGATTGCGAGGAGGACGCCGTCTGCTCAGCGGAAGCAGCTGTCTCTTCGCTTACTGCTGCAACGGATTCAATGGCTTCCATCACTTTCCCAGTTTGCATTAATTGGGAATGGCTGGCTACCTTGATCTCCTTCACTTTCTGCGAAGTTTCATTGACGATTTGGGCGATTTGATCGAATGCGGTGAAGCTCTTCTGGGATTGGATTGCCCCTTCGGAGACCGCATTTACGCTCATTACTGTATTTTGCTGCATCTGCTTGATAATTTCTGTAATCTCCTTCGTTGCTTCCCCGCTACGTTCAGCAAGCTTCCGCACTTCCTCGGCTACGACGGAGAAGCCTCTGCCTTGTTCTCCTGCGCGTGCAGCCTCAATGGCCGCGTTGAGAGCGAGCAAATTCGTCTGCTCTGAAATTTCATCGATGATATCGATAATTTCGCCGATCTTTGCGGAGTCTCGCTCTAACAGTGTCATCTTCTCCTTCAACTGCTGCATGCCCTCAATTGATGTATTCACAGCTTCGCCGCCGCTCACAGCGATGGCAACCGTTTGTTCCGATAACGCCGCCGCTTGTGTGGAGATTTGATCGATACCGCGTATTGCCGCTGTCAATCCTCTGAACAGATCGGACATGTCTTGCGATGCTGAAGCCTGGCTCATGCTGCCTCGTGCTACTTCGTCGGTACTGAGTGAAATTTCGGTGCTTGCGGCTGCAACGCTTCGTGATGTCTGGAGCGCTTTTCCGATCATGCTCTGCATGGCATCCAGCATCGTGTTAATATGGCGCTTTAACGCGCTGATCTCATCGTGACCGTTCGCGTCCAGACGTTCTCTTAGGTCACCGTCTGCGACAATCTCCATCAAGGCGCTTATCTGCAGCACCGGCTTCTGAAAGAGGCGTGCTACGACAACAGCGAGCGCAATGACTGCCAGCAAGCAGATGACGATAATGATGATGATCGTCCGGGTAAGGCTATTAACTTCCTTCATGAGTTCGGCTTGTGGAATGGTAATGACCACTTTCCATCCGGTAGACTGCATCGCGGCAAAAGATGTGCTTCTCAGCTGTTGATCCCAATTATCCGTGAAATAACCGTTATCGGAGGAGAGCGCCATTTGCTTGAATGTATTCGCGGTTTCGCTCGATGCGACATCCGAAATATTCTTCCTGATAAAATCTGCATTTGGATGGACGAGAATCGTACCCGAAGGCGATACCAAATAACCGAATCCGTTTGTACCGAATTTAATGGTTTCTATCCGCTTTAAAATTTCATCCGCTAGAATAAGCTCCTGCGTTAATCCACGGAACTCGCCACTCGCATTCACGAGCGGATTATCGACGATAACAATCTTCTGGTCCGATCCCGCCTTTACGAGAATATCGGAAACCTGAAGCTTCTTCTGCTGCTCTGCTTGAATGATGTTTGTGAAGGTCGATGCGTCGAATACAGGACCTTTGGTGTCGTATGCCATCTTGCTCGGATCTACATAAGCGAAATCATCGACTTCTTTATCGCTTTGAGCTAGAGTGCGCAGTACTTGCAGAACCTGCTCCGGCTTCGCTTCCAAAAACTCGGGATGTGCGTTCGTGACATTGACGAGAGTGTTAATTTTCTGAGTCATCCATGTATCTAAGTCATTAGCGTTTAGCTGGGCGCGCTGCTCGAGAGTTTGCTCTGCATTGTGCTTCAAGTTGCCGCTTAGCAAGTAGATGAATAGTGATGATGCAGCGAGTAACGGAACAAGTCCGACAAGCAGCAGAATAATTAAAATTTTAGCCCTTATGGATTGGAATAGCTGTTTCAAAAAAATTCCTCACTTTCAACGGTGGATAAGTTTACTTTAAGCGAATCGTGTTAAGGAACATCTCTAACTCGTATTAGAGTTTTGTTAGATTTTCATTTTCAGCGAAATTAAAGCGGTTCTCATCGCTCTGTCTTGTTTTTTTGTGCATCCAGAATTCTTTTGACAAAAAGGGACATGCATCCTTAAAATGGAAGGGGTTACATAGGTTAACGAAATTGATCTTATGGAGGCTGGAGAGATGACAGAAAGAGGATATTTTGGCGAGTTTGGCGGTAGCTTCGTTCCACCTGAACTGCAGGAAGTGTTAGATCATCTGGAAGCTCAGTTTCTTAAGTACAAAGACGACCCGGAATTCAATGTAGAATACCGCTATTATCTGCGCGAATACGTTGGCCGGGAGAATCCGCTAACCTTTGCGAAGCAGCTGACCGAGAAGTGGGGCGGCGCGAAAATCTATCTGAAACGCGAGGACCTGAACCATACAGGCGCGCACAAAATTAATAATGTAATCGGACAAATTCTGCTTGCCAAACGAATGGGCGCGAAGCGCGTCATTGCAGAAACAGGCGCAGGACAGCACGGAGTTGCAACAGCAACGGCATGTGCGATGTTCGACATGGAATGCATCATCTACATGGGTGCAGAGGACACACGCCGCCAAGCACTGAACGTGTTCCGGATGGAGCTGCTCGGCGCCAAAGTCGTTCCGGTTGAGAAGGGCCAAGGCCGATTGAAGGATGCGGTAGACGAAGCGCTTAACGATCTCATCGCAAACTATCGCAATACGTTCTATCTGCTCGGTTCGGCGGTTGGGCCGCATCCGTTCCCGACGATGGTGAAGCATTTCCAATCGGTGATCAGCGAAGAGTCGAAGCGTCAAATTCTCGAAAAAGAAGGCCGACTGCCGGATGCCGTCCTCGCTTGCGTCGGCGGTGGCAGTAATGCAATCGGGGCGTTCGCTCACTATATCGACGAGCCAACCGTTCGTCTCATCGGCGTTGAGCCGGATCAAGCGCCGTCGCTCACGGAAGGCGTGCCTAGCGTGCTGCACGGGTTTAAATGTCTCGTGCTGCTCGATGAGGAAGGCAATCCGAAGAAGACGTATTCGATTGCAGCTGGGCTGGACTATCCGGGTATCGGACCGGAGCATAGCAATATGAAAGTGAACGGCCGTGCGGAGTATGTCACGGTAACGAATGAAGAAGTGCTTGAAGCGTTCCAGGAGCTCTCGCGGACGGAAGGTATTATTCCGGCGCTTGAAAGCTCGCACGCGGTTGCCTATGCGAAGAAGCTCGCGCCAACGCTAGATAAGGACAAGATTCTGATCCTCAACTTGTCCGGTCGGGGCGACAAGGACGTTGAGCAAGTGTTCCATATGCTGCATAAGTAATCGCTTTGTGCTTTTGCAATGGGCATGATAGAATCATAGCTAAGAGTCGACGAATTAACACCTCCTTTGCTTCTTTCTGATTGAAAGTCAGAATGGCTGCAGGGGAGGTTTTTATTTCATTATATGGAGGGCATTATGCATTGGAATGTTGTGAACGACTGGTCATCCGTGCTAATGGAAGAGACGCAGAAGCTTTACTTCACACAGCTCATGTCGCAGCTTACGGAGCAATATGAATCGGAGACGATCTACCCGGATCAGATCGATGTATTCAACTCGCTAAGGTTCACGCCTTATGCGGATACCCGAGTCGTCATTATTGGGCAAGATCCGTACCATGGACCTGGTCAGGCGCACGGACTTAGCTTCTCTGTTAGGCACGGAGTCAAGACACCGCCATCGCTGCAAAATATGTATAAAGAGCTGAGGGAGGACCTCGGCTGCGATATTCCTGAGCATGGCAATCTGGAGTCGTGGGCGAAGCAAGGCGTGCTGATGCTCAATACGGTATTGACGGTGAGAGCTGGGGAGCCTGCTTCGCATAAGGGAATCGGCTGGGAGACGTTCACCGATGCTGTCATTGCGGCATTGAATGCGAGGGAGCTGCCGATTGTGTTCATCCTGTGGGGCAAGCATGCCCAGGAGAAAGCGGCTTCTATTGATGCGAGCCGGCACCGAGTGATTGAATCGGCGCATCCGAGCCCTTTTGCGGCGCGACGTGGATTCTTCGGAAGCAAGCCGTTCTCGCGTGCGAACGGATATTTGCTTGAGCTCGGAATGCAAGAGATTGATTGGGCAATTAGTGAGCGAACAGAGCAGGATGATGCAGCCAGCAGTGTAACTGAGGCTGAAGCTGCTAGGTAGGGAGGCTGCGAGTAATGACTGATTCGAAGCCGGCAAGTGCGAAGAAGAAAGCGCCTATCCGCTTGCTGAACCCCGCATCCGGTTATTTGACGGGTTATAGCTACACCTTGAATCCGTATGCGGGCTGCGCGTTCGGATGTTCCTATTGTTATGTAAGGCGAATGCCCATTGCGCTGTTTCGGAACGAACCGTGGGGGGAGTGGGTGGACGCCAAGCCACTGGATGAGGCGCAGTTCCGCAAAGAGTGGCATAAGGCGCTATCTAAAGGCGAAGTCACCGTCTTCATGTCATCCGCGACCGACCCTTACCAGCCTGCGGAATTCAAAGAGCGGGTGACGCGCCGAGTGCTTGAGGCGATGGTCGAAGCGCCTCCCGCATTCGTGCTCGTGCAGACGCGCAGCCCGCTCGTCGAGCGGGATATCGACCTGCTGCATCGACTCGGAGATCATGTGCGCGTCAGCATGACGGTGGAGACGGACCTCGAATCCGTCCGCAAAGAGCTGACACCTGCGGCGCCGCCAATCGCCGCAAGGCTGCGTGCGCTTCGCTTGCTTCGCGAAGCGGGCATCGCCGTGCAAGCAGCTGTGTCGCCGCTGCTTCCTTGCAGCGATGCGTTCCCCGCGCTGCTGGCGGATGCAGCCCCGCGCGTTGTCGTCGACGACTTCTTCCGCGGCGACGGCAGCAACGGAAAACGCTCGGCGCAGCTGGGGATGGCCGAGCGTTATGGGGCGCTCGGCCATGGCGAGCTCTATACGCCGAAGACGGCTGACCGCTTCGTCACTGAGCTGAAGCGGCATATGCCCGAAGGCGCAGTTTACTTCGGGCAGGCAGGATTCATGCCCTAACAGAGACAGAGAAAGACCCTTCTAGCGAACAATCTGTTTGCTAGAAGGGTCTTCTTCGCGTTTATTGATTCTCTGCGGCTGACGCAGCTGTTCCATCTGAATTCGCGGCAGAGGTGCCATTATCGCCGATGATTCCGGTCGAGCCGCCAATGGAATTGCCAGATACGCCTAGAACTGGCTTGAAGGCAGAAGATACATAGGTGACTGCTTTCACTTCGGTAATGACTTGCGGGTACATTTTATCCTTATCCGGGTAAGTTGGCTCTACATAAATAATCGCTTGATCGCCCTCGAAAGAGATCGAGGAGATTCGTACGCCGTAGCCCGGGTTCGGTGCCTGCGCGGACACCGTTACAGCATTGACATCGTTATTAACGGCTGTCGTTGTAAGCTTCACCTCAAAGAGCGGTGACGAGTCCGGTTGTTCAACTGGCATCGATGGTTGGTCCTCCACGAATTTGATTGTGTTGTAAAGCCAGCCAGCAGCTTCGCTGCGCGTAATCGCGGCTTTCGGATTGAACTTCTGGCTCGCATCTATTCCAATAATATGCGTCGTGATTAGCGTTTGAATGCTGCCCATGTAAGACGGATTTACGTCAGCCTCATCCTTCAGTACGACTCCGAGATCGTTGAAGGCAAAGTTTCCTGCGCGAATGAGCGCTTTGTACAGATGATGCGCGAACTGCTCGCGTGTCATGTTAGCTGCAGGGTTCGTATCTCTAGCGAGATCGAGTGAATTGTACGCAGCGATAATGAAGGTGTCTGCATACCAAGCATCATTCTTCATCATGGAGAAGCTGTCGGACACTTCAGGCTTCTTGAAGAAGCGGAGATCATCAATGTTAAGCCCAAGCCCCTTTACCAGCATCGTAATGCCTGCAGCATAAGTCAGCTTGCCGTTTGGCGCAAATTGATCATTCTTGCTTCCGTTGCCGTTCAAAATCTCGCGTTTCTGCAGCTCCGTGATTTTCACATCATTCGGATCATTCTTCGTATCGGAGAACGCCCACACAGACTGCGTTACTGCCAGAAACAGCACAACAAGCATGGTTATGACGAGTAGCGGTTTCTTCACATTCATTCACCTCGAAAGTTATTGGATTATTTTGTTTGCCTTTGTACTATGTAGACGCACCAACATGTCACAATGTTGCATGAACTTGCGGTGCTATTTGCTCGGAAACGAAGTGACTATGGCCGAATGGTCACTCGCGTATGGATCGGGACGAGCGCGGACAATGCCAGAACATCCTCATTATACATTCGGATGCAGCCGTGAGATACTTCTCTGCCGATTGAGCCTGGATCATTCGTTCCGTGGATGCCGTAATGCGGCTTGGACAAGCCCATCCATAGTACGCCGAACGGACCGCCGGGACTCGGCTGCTTGTTAATAATCTCGAATTCGCCTGTTGGCGTCCTTGTGAGCATCTTGCCTATACCGACAGGGAAACCTCTGACGACAATATTGCCATCCAGCAAATATAATTGGCGGTCGGACAGATCAACGATGATCCGATACTGTGGCATCAAAGTTCACTCCTTTCCGTCAGCATATGTACCCGCATTAAGCGAGGAATGGGCAGCAAGGTAATTGCTTACAGGTGCATAGTTCGCTGCCATTGAGGTGATACTACATGTCCGTGTGGAAAATCAAACCTTAGGCTAGCTGATCACCATAAAAGGGAGGAAGATAGATGCTGAAACACTCGATGCTGCTTGCGAGCGCTGTGCTGCTTCTCGCGTCATGCTCGTCGGGCAATGGCGGCGGCACCGTCACAAGGAATAATGCGGCAGGCTCAGTCGTCAATTTGAAAGCGCAAGGGCAAGCATCCACGATTAAGACGAGGCATTGGGAAGAAAAAGGCGGCGTATGGATACCTGCGGAGCGGGCGGCTGCATATATGCAGTACCGCTTTGATGAGAATCCGAAAAATCACGTTGCTTCTATGGGGTATGCAGATCCGGTTTACACATTTAAAGTAGGCTCGAAACAAGCGAAGATTGGCGATCAGCAGATTCTGCTGAGCGATGCGCCGCGGATGATCGACAACAACGTCTGTCTGGAGCTTCGTTCTTTGTCTCAGCTCATCCAGCAGCCTGTACGATGGGACTCCGGCAGCAGTACGGTCATTATCGAGGCACAGAAGCATCAACCGCCTACGAATGAGCTGGTGAATACACCTCCTGGAACGAATCAGTTCCGTGCCCAGTCGACGGATATGAGCAGTGGCGATTACAATCCCGACTACGATAATCCAGACAACTATGATGAATACGGGAATTACATTGGTGGGGGCCATCCTGGCAGCAACGGCAATAATGGCAATAACGGTAACAATGGCAACAATGGCAATGATGTCGAGAACGGGAACAATACAGCCGATCAGGATAAGGTCGACGAGGTCATCTCGTATGGGAAGCGTTTCATGGGCGTGGATTACAAATTCAATGCAGCGGCCTACGAAGAGAGCCACAAGTTCGATTGCTCCTCGTTTATTCAGTATATTTTCAAGCATGTCGGGGTCGATCTGCCGCGATCCTCACGTTCACAATCGACGGTAGGCAAATATGTGTCACGCAAAAATTTTATCCCGGGCGATATCGTCTTCTTCTATACGCCGGGCAGGTACAGGACGAACAATATCGTCGGACATGTCGGACTCTATATCGGGAATAATCAGGTGCTTCAGACGTATGGCGATCCTGGGGTCACGATTACGAAGCTGATCGGAAATTGGGATAATCGGATTATGTGGGGAAGAAGAGTGCTTTAAATTCAAAACCGTATGGAACATAGAGCTTCATACGGTTTTTGCATTTGCGCCGTATTTCTTGCGAATCGACCCAACAATCCATAACAATATCGGGATGCCGACCAAATTAACGGGGAAGATCACATCACGCCAAAAGTTGGCGAAATTGATCGTATCGTCAATATTTCGCGGCAGGAGCGAGACGGCAAATACGATTGGCGTTATGAGCCATATACTTTTCTTCCAACCGACTGGAAAGCGGTCCATAATGTACAAGGGACGATAAGGACGAGCGGAGTGCCGTCGACGAATATGGCTGCTTTGCGCTCCGCAAGGCTTGCGGCAACGATATCCGGGCGCTCGCTCTTCTGCACTTGCGGGAAAACCGTAAACGGTTGATCCTCGATAAACTCCTCGATGACATTCCCGCTCAGCACCGTATCGATCCGCACCTTGCGAATGCGATTGCGCACCTCTTCAATGACCGATTCATTCGCGACTCCATGTATGTAGGCGATGACAATCGTCGTTCTTGAGAGACTGCCGACGGTTACGGATTCCATCTTCAAATCTTTGCTCTGAATCTTCCTGCGCACGAGAGCCGTATTCACGTTCAAGCTCTCGGTAAATCCTTCGCGCGGGCCTTGTATGGTAACTTCTGTGGAAGGCTCTTCGACAGTTCGATGCTCGAAGCCCCTCAAGTCAGCAATGACCGTTCGCTCGTAGCCATCAATTAATAGAGCTGCACAGCCGGACAAGATGTCCTTCTCGATATCCTCGAAGTTGTCCGCTGTTTGTATGCTTGCAATAGGAAAGAGCTGCTCCAATATGTTGTCAAATGAGATGGGCTTATCTCGTTCAAGGGGAGGCGTTCCGAACATCCAAGACTAAGCTCGCGTTCATTGTTCTGTAATGACGGACTGAGCTGTTCTGTGGACAACTAGATGCCTCCCTCCATTAGAAATAATCAGCAATTAGCGTTCCTCGATTGAAGTGGATTTATCCCGAGTGGCAGCTTAGCTCAAGAAAAAAGAAAGACTTCCCGCAAGTTCTAATTGAACTTCTAGGAAGTCTCTTTGGCAGGTGAATTTTTATTCGCAAGCGACGCCGTCGTGGTCACGGTCCAGTTTGGTGCTGTAGCCTGGCTGACCTTTGCGAAGTGGAGCTTTGCCTGCGGCTCTTACGGCAGAACAGTTTTTGTAATAAGCGCTGCTCGGTTTCGTTGCAGGCTTAGGTGTTGTCGTCGGTTTGGGCGTTGGTTTCGCAATCGGTTTAGCTGGGGTGGTGGCGGTACCCGTGTTCATATCAATGACGATCAGTACTCGTGTACCGTCAGGGAAACTCTGCATCCGATTGCCTACCCATGAGCCTGCACCGCGATTATCCGAGGACTTCACATAAGCAACGTCTGCTCCTGCTCCACCTTCTGCACACATGGCCATTGGGAACTCGTCTCGATCGTAGCCGTCTTTCGTTGGGATGCCGCTAAGCGACTCCTCCCGATTATGATCAGCTCCTCCTCGAGCAATGGTGCAGATCGGAGACTCGCCTCGACTCATCGCATTTTTAATATGAGCCGACGTTTGGGGGTAGCGGGCTGCAGGGAAGTAAATGACCTTGCTATGCGCTTGGTTATTAATATAAACCGCTCTTATTGTGGCATCCCAGGTCACGTATTTCTTAAGCAGTTCACCGGCTGCTCGTACGGGAACATACGTAACGCTATTCATTATTTTAGGGGCGGTGCTTGCTTGTTTGCCGTTAACAATTAACTTTAGAGTGTGACTGGCAGGCTTCGGGCTTGACTGATTCTGATCATTAATGTAGACCGTTTTCGTCGCCGCGTCCCATGACACGGTCTTCTTGAGGAGCTCGCCGGCTGCACGTACAGGAACATAGGTAGCACCGCTAATGACTTTTGGGGAAGAGGTTGACTGATTTCCATTCACGAATAACCGAATAGCCGTGCCTGTTGCCTGCATGCGCAGGGGCTGCTCCACAGTGTCGATAATCCGCTGCTTAGTCGAGATCGAATTTGGCTGGCTTACGTGATTAGGTGCCTCTTGCGACTTGTGTAGACATCCGGTGAATGTTGTGGACATTGCCGCCACTAGTATGATCTTTTTCAGCATGGTTGTAATGGCACTCCTTTGACTCTCACTTCATGCATAGCCTTCTCATGCCAGATTTCGTTTATGTTAGGTTTGGATAGCGGATCTATCCCAATATTGAGTGGAATTTCCAGCTTGGAATAGGGAGAATAGGCGAGGAATCCGAGGGCACATGAAATATTTATTTAACATAAAGGAATTTATTCAATAGAAAGGAATATCTCAATGACAAGATCAATTCCTATAGTGAGCAATTAACAAGGGGGCGTCGGCTTGAACCAAACAGCTTCACGCTGGTCAGTCATTATCGCATATGCCGCGCTTGCGGCTGTCACGCAGATACTTTGGGTCACGTTTACCCCTGTCACAACCGATGCTGCAGAGCAGTGGAACGTATCGGTGGATGCCGTCGGGTGGCTGTCGCTCGTGTTTCCGCTTATTTATGTCCTGTTATCTATACCGTTTGGCTTTGCAGCGGATCGCAGCTTTCGCGGCGCGCTAGCTTGGGGAGCGGGACTTACCGTAGCAGGTGCGTTTATCCGGGTTGTGCCTGGTTATGACTATTCACTGGTCGGTCAAATTGCGATTGCAGTGGGGCAGCCCTTTGTGCTCAATGCGGTTAACAAAATAGCAACTCTCTATGTGGCACCGCCAAAACGACCGATAGCGATTGCTATTGGCACGGCCAGCTTGTTCGTCGGCGTTATGATTTCCAACGTGACGGTGCCTTTCCTGATGGAATGGGGCGGACTTCCTGCCGTACTTTGGACACAGGCTTTGATTAGTGCATTCGCTTGTGTGGCGATGTTACTCGCGCTCCGGCATAATCCTCTCTATGTGGAAGCGACGGGGGAGGGAGCGCCTGCACCTCTGCTTCGCACGCTTCGGGAGATTTGGTCACAGCGGTGGGTGCGCCTATTCAGCCTGCTTCTGTTTGCAGGCTTCGGCATTTTCATTACGCTGGCGACATGGCTTGAGGTGCTGGCGGATGCAATCGGTTACAATTCGGTGCAGGTCGGAACGGGTCTTGGGCTCATGACAGCGGCTGGCATTATCGGGGCGGCGTTCCTGCCGGACTTCGCCATGAGCGGAAATCGAGCCAGGCGCATACTGGTGCTATCGCTCGCGGTTAGCGTCGTTCTGCTGATTTTCCTCGCGGCAGGCTTGCCCACTTGGTTGTTTATGTCTCTGCTTGCACTCACAGGTCTGCTTCTGCTCGCCGACTTGCCCATTGTCCTATCATTCGCTGAAGCCAAGGCAGAACCTAGAACTGCTGGCGTGGTAACCGGATTGCTGCTTCTATTCGGCAATCTGGGCGGCATCGTGCTGTCGCTGCTTGTACAGCTGCTTCTGGATGAGCGAGTGCTGGCAATCGGCGCGCTCGTGGTGGTCACGGCTATCATTATTCCTTTTGCTCTGCGATTTCCCGGAGTTCCGTCAAGGAGATTGCATTCGGAATCAGACAATCTGCAAATAAACAAATAACAGAAATATGCTTGATTTCTCAAGGCTTTCGACGTTTAAGTCGGGAACTTTGATAGGGAGCTTGCCATGATGGCAGGCTTCTTTTGCTTTATACGAAGACATCATTCTTAGGTTGGAACGTCTAGATCACTGTCCTATGTATGGGTTTAGAGCGATTCCTTTAGATGCATAATGAAAGGTAAAACCATCCAATCCGAGGTCAATATGACTAGCAGCCATGAACATTCTTTACCTACTCTCGAGCATACTCTTCATGAATTCGAGGATTGTTTTGATATCATTCACCGTTCTTTTCCGGATCTTGGAGTCGAAGCCGTTTATTTCGGACATTTGACAGATACAGACAAGCTGAATCGGGACTTACTGAACCAGATTTTGAATATGGAAAGCGATAAATTGGCCGTTTATTTTCGGCAATCGCAGTTTGTCTTGGTGATAGATTCCAAAGAACTAATCAAAGGCATATTATCCGGTCAAGCAGCTTTATTCTATGATGGGCAAGCATACTTGGTTGATGTTTCCAGACATGAGGGTCGAGCCGTCACGCAATCGGAGATTGAGACCACTATTACCGGACCTCATGATGGGTTCACCGAGAATGCCGGAGCAAGTCTCTCCATGATCCGACAGCGTGTGAAGAGCTCCCACCTTAAGATCATGCGACTTCAGGTAGGTGAGATTACGAAGTCGGACGTCTATCTTCTGTATATCAAAGATATAGCGAATATGGACTTTGTTCTTGAGCTAAAGAAGCGTATTCAGGACATTGAGCTAGATGCTGTTTTTGATACGAACATGCTTATTCAGCTTATAGACGACAGTCCCTATGCCATCTTCCCTCAAATATTAACGACAGAGCGGCCTGATGCTATCGCTTCCAAGCTAGTTGCGGGACGAGTAGTCGGCATTATGGACGGAAGCCCGACAGCCTTCACCGTGCCGTCGACTTTCAACGAATTCTTCGTTTCGTCGGACGATTATTATGAGCGGTGGATGCTCGGTACAGCAACCCGGCTGCTGAGGTTCGCAGCGCTTCTCATTACGATGATATTCACGGCGCTCTATGTTTCTGTGACGACCTATCATTATGAAATGATCCCTCAGAATTTGCTGCTGACATTAGCTGAATCAAGAAGCAGGGTGCCGTTCCCTCCCGTTTACGAAGCATTGATCATGGAATTGACCATCGAGCTGCTAAGGGAAGCGGGTGCAAGGCTGCCGACCAAGATCGGCCAAACGATCGGTATCGTTGGCGGTATTGTTATTGGTCAAGCAGCGGTGCAAGCCGGTTTTACCAGTAATATATTGATTATTGCAATCGCCTCCTCGACGATCGCTTCATACGTCATACCCAATTACACGATGAGTGCATCGATTCGACTTATTCGATTTGGTCTCATTTTATTGGCCGGGCTCTGGGGAAACATGGGTCTAGCAATGGGATTGGCCGGCGTCATTATTCATCTGAGTGGCATAAGGAGTCTAGGCACCTCTTATTTGTCGCCAATTGCCCCCTTTAAACCAAAGGAGTGGAAGGATTTATTCATTCGCGCTCCGTTCAGTACGTTAAAGGAGCGCCCCTCTCAAGTTCGTGCACCTAATACAGTAAGGAACAAGATGAAGAGGTGAGGCAGTCGTGAATACGCAAGAGAAGCTTTCCCCTTTCCACATAACAATACTAATCAATATGACGCAGCTTGGCGTTGTGCTCTTTGCTTTGGCACAGCTGTTAAGTAAGGCATATGGCACGAACGGTTGGCTGGCCAATCTTGGATACGGAATTATCGTGATTGTCAATGTACTGCTGATTGGTGCGGTATATAAAATGGGCAAGGGACGGTCAATCTTAACGATTTTGAGCCAAGCGTTTCCCAAGATCATTCTATATCCTCTCTATCTCTTTCTCATAGGCGTGTGGTCATTGTTAGGGTGCTTAGTTGCGAAGGAGTATGTGCTAATCTTCCAAATGCTTGCATTTCCGACAACGAATCCGATGTTCTTTAAACTTGCTTTCGATGTTTTGGTTTTCTGGCTCTTAATAAAAGGCATTTACAATATTTCGAAGGCGACTACGATCTTCTTCTGGCTGACCATGTGGATGATGCTGCTGCTCTTCTTTTTCTTTAATGATTTCAGCTGGTCAAGGCTGACTCCGTTCTTGTTCAAAGGCGGAGATGGCTCATGGATCGAATATGTCAAAATCTATCCTGCCTATCTCGGTTACGAACTTTGTTTGCTTCTCTTTCCTTATTCCGATTCAAGAACAAAGTTGATTCGATCGACATTGCTTGGCAGTCTGATTACGACGCTGATTTATACATGTATTTGCTTTATCGCGTTTGGCTTCTTCAGCCTGAATCAGCTCAAAATCATGTTATACCCCGGCTTGGACATTATGGCTTATATCAAACTGCCGTTTGTAGAGCGTGTGGAAAATTTACTGTATGGTCTCTTTCTACTCACCACACTTAATACCGTCGTCATGTATCTATGGTCTGCGAAGGAAGTCTGCCGAAGCATGCTTCCGCGTTTGAAGGATAATATAGCTGCTTTGATACTGGTCTTCTTGACGTATGCGGTTGCCTTCTTGCCTGAAACGATAAACGATGTTCAAACTTGGATAACGAGGCTTTGTTTTGTTGAAATTGGAATCGCATTCGGTCTGCCGCTGCTGCTAATCATCGTCCTAAGCGTGACGAGGAAGAAAGAGGCGGTGACTTGATGATGAGGTTGTACAGGATAATTGCCGTATTGTTGATAGCAGTACTCGCAACAAGCTGCGAAGATCAACGGATTTTGGAGAAGCTCGGCTATACGCAAACGAACAGTTATGACAAGAAGGATGGCGGCATGCTTGAAATTGCAATCAGCGTGCCGAAGGCGGATCCTTTATCCAAGGCGCAGCGCGAGGTACTAAGCGCAACTGCGGTCACAGGTAAAGAGGCAAGAATGAAGCTTTCGCAGCAGACCAGCTTGATGCTTGTGAGCGGGCAGCTGCGCAACTCGTTATTTGGGATCTCGCTTGCGAAGGATGGACTCAGGGTGCACCTCGACACCTTTATACGCGATCCATCCATTTCACCCCATACGAAATTATCGGTTGTAAAAGGTAATGCGAAGGCACTGCTTGAGAAAAACTATCCTCAGCATCCAATTACAGGGAGATATTTAGAAGGACTCCTTGAGAAGGAAGCTGCAAACCGAAACATTCCGAAAACCACTTTATACTCATATATACGAGATTACTATGATGATGGGATCGATCCCGTAATGCCTGTCCTAAGGGACACGGGCGAGCACATTGTCATAGACGGCATCGGCTTGTTCCGGGATGACCGTTATGTAGTTGAGATACCGGCAAAGGATGGTTTGATATTTGCGTTCCTCGGCCGTTCATTTAAGCAAGGGGAATTAAGCATTCATCTGGGGGATGCGAAGAAAGCGGAGGAAAACGTCATGATGAGCTCCGTGCACTGCCACCGCAAAATTACGGTTCATCGCCATGCCGAAGGGCTGCCTTCTGTAAATATCCATATTCGTTTGAAAGGGTCGGTTCTTGAATATAGCGGCAAGCTCTCACTTAGCAAACCGGAAGAAAGAAAGATGATCGAGCATCAAATTGAGGCTCAGCTTCAAGGGAAAGGTCAGAAAATGATTCGCTATATGCAAAAGAATAATGTCGACAGCTTGGGAATCGGAATAGCGGTTCGCAACCATATGAGCTACAGGGCTTGGAAGAGCATGGATTGGCGTGAAGTATACCCGACGCTCAAGGTAACTTGTTCCTTTACCGTGCTGATCATTAATTCCGGTAAAATAGAATGACCAAGCATATTCGCGCAAATATATAGAACCAAAAAAGGCCACTCCTTATCGTTGATAAGAGGTAGCCTTCTTGGCGTTGCCTTACCCAATTATACGTTCTTAAAACTCTAGCTGGGCTGCTTTGATGTCCTCCGGCTGCTTGCAAGGGATTCGGACGATAATCGTCGTCCCTTTGAGCTCGGAGCTCTCAATCTCCAAACCGTAGGCTGGTCCGAATAAAAGCTTAATCCGATCGTTAACGTTGTACAACCCTATGCTTCTTCTTTCTGCGGATGAGGCAGGGAGAGTTAATTTCTGCCTAATTTCGCTCAACTTCTCCGGTCCAATTCCGCTTCCGTTATCAGCTATCGTGATACGCAGATCCTTCTCATCCCTATAGCCTTGAATGGTAAGCAGATTGTTCTGTCGCTTACGGTCGAAGCCGTGTATAAGATAGTTCTCGATGAGTGGCTGGAGAATCAACTTAATGATCCCAAATCCCAAGATCGACGGTTCGGCTTCGATCTTGTAGTTAAAGAAGTTCTGATATCTGGCATTGAATATTTTGAGATACATGTTGCATAAGTCGATCTCTTCAGCCAACGTGACGACCGAATCTGCTTTGAGCGAAGCGCGGAAGAGAGAAGCGAGCGAATGAATCATTTCTCCGCCCTCGTCATTCCCGTCTATCTCCAGTCTTGCCCGAATCGCTTCTAACGAGTTGTACAAGAAATGCGGATTGATCTGATTCTCCAGAATCTTCATCTCCGCTATTTTTTGCTGCAGCTCGTAAACGTAAGACTTGTTAATATGGTCTTGCAGGCTGTCACACATTTGGTTGAAATGAATGGCGATTTGTTCAAATTCATTATCCTTATTGTTCAAAGGGATCCGGTAAACCAAGTTGCTTTCAACCGTCTTGCTCATCGCTTTGACGATCCGGTTTACCCGCTTGGATATAATGCTTGTCACAAAAAAATAAACCGAGAAGATGAAGAGCAGCAGGATAATGGCTGCGATATAAGTCGAGTTGTTAAATATATTCAGCTGCTTTTTCAATGCTGACTTGGGCAAAACGGCCGCATAGATGAACGGATCCTGATCGGAGTTGGCAACTCTGACAATACTGTCCTCGGCCAGCATGACGGAATCCGACGATTGACGGAGCTGCTCGAAGTAGGGATACCTGCGCCCATAATAGGCCGATGACGAATCGAAGACAACATCGCCTTCCTTCGTTAACACAAGCAAATAGCCTTTCATGTCTTTGCCAAACTGATCGATGGTATTTTGCAGATCGTCCATCCCGAATTCCACAATGAAACGGCCAAGATAGAGGCTGGAGCTCGGATAGTAGAAGTTGCTGGCGATCCCAAAATAATTTTTGGAAGCTTGTGTAGCCATATAGTTTCCCGGATGGGCAGGAATAATAAAGCTCTCCTGCGACGAATCCCTTAAATGAGGAATGTTCTGCAGGATGTCTCCGGTATTGTCAAAGAACGTATAGTCCAAATCATACATGTACAAATAGGCTTTCTGCGTATGGCTGTTATAGAAGGTGAGGTTGTTTATGTTATGGTCAAGGCTTAACAGGTCTTCGAGCTTGTAAGCCATGTTCTTTTTCTCATAGGAGTCTAAGGACGCAGAGCCTGACTGGTCCGTAACGTCCATCATGCTCATGATGTAAGCAAAGAGCTGCTCGTCATCGTATATCTTGAGCAAGATGTCTTTCATCGTCTTCGTACGGATGTTCATCGTATTCTGCATAGCTGCGATAATTTGCTGATGGATCCCGATTTGTCCTTCTTTCAGCAACCCATAGGAGGTTCTGGACACATACCCTGTAAAAATATAGAGGGCGATGGATAGAACCAGAATATAGAGCAGCAGGATTCGGGTGAACAGCTTGATGCGTATCCGCTTTTTCATTTGAATTCTGCCGGTGAAACACCGGTCGCCTTTTTGAAAATTTTATAAAAGTGGCTCGGTTCCAAGTAGCCAACCTTGGCTGCGATGTCCGTCACTTTCATTTCCGTTTGCAATAGCAGTACTTTTGCCTTCTCGATTCGCAGCGCATTCAGGTAGCTGCTGAACAAGATTCCGGTTTCCTTCCGGAAGAGCTGACCCAAGTAAGAAGCATTGATATTGAATTTGTAAGACAACGTCTTAAGCGATAAATCTTGATTTGAATGCTGCATGACATAGTCCAAGATCGGTTTAATTGTCGCATTGGCAGTACCGCCCTTGTCCCCGAAGAGATCCGAAGCGAGCGCAACGGTGTCATAAACAAGCTTAGATAAATCATCGAAACGGGTCGAGGATTCGAACCGAAGGTAGAGATGTCTGAACTGATCCGGGACATGCTGCGGATGAATAACGGACTTTTTCACCGTGTTGGCGATTTGAAACAGCAGCTCAAGCAGCGAGTTCTTGAGTAATGAAAGCGGGAGATGCGATGAATCTTGAAGAGCTTCTAACGCAGCACGCGTCAACTCCAGACATTCTTCTTTCTTTCCAGCCAAGATCAAGTTGTTGATGGTTTCGTATGGAAGGCTGGGTAACTGTTCTTGTCCGGAGTGGTTCTTCGTATCAGCCTCGGAATCGATCAGACTGTTTGGAGGCAACAGAAAGCTATATCCCTGCAGCTCTTTGGCAGTCCGATAGCTGAGATCAGCGCCAAGCAGGTCGGTTGTCAGTTGCCCAATCGTGATTAGAACTTGGAAGTCGGTTCGAGCTTTAATCTCGGAAAGAAATTGATTCAGCTGTTCTAGCAGAGAGGAGCCAGCGCTTGTTTCACGCGCTTCAGTGAATACGGCAACCACGTCATAAGACGTGTCGCAGAAAGACAAACGCAACGTATCGTCGTTAAATTGCCGAGCCATCAATTCGCGGATCGATAAGGCAAACCTATGCTTCCGTGCGTTATCTTCGCCGTTCAGTACTTTAATTAACGCAATGCGATAACAATCGAAATTTAGCTCGAATTGCGCGATTTGCGTCTTCTCTTGTAATTCGGCCCGCGTGATTGACCCGGTAACCCATCGAAGCAGAATGTTCTCGCGAAACGCGTTCAACTGTTCGGCAAGTCCGATTTGACGGTTCGTTGTATCCTGCAGCTTCTCTACGATCGTTGAGATGCTTGCAAGGAATTCGTTCTTGTCCAGAGGTTTCAGCATGTAATTATCGACGCCAAGCTTGACGGCCTGCTTCACATATAAGAAATCGTCATGACCGCTCAGGATAATAATCTTGACATCCCATCCACGCTGATGGATGTTCCGAATAAGTTCGATTCCGTCCATTTGCGGCATACGAACATCCGTAATCAGAAGATGGACATGGTGTTTTTCCATCAGCTCAAGAGCTTCAACTCCGTTGTAAGCGTCCCCAATTACTTCAAGGCCAAAGTCATCCCAAACGGTTGATTTCCTCAATGCTTCGACTACGATCGGTTCATCATCTACGATCAGTACGTTGTACATGTGACAGGTCCCTCCAGTTAGCATCTAAGATAGCACAAAGATAATGGCGTGAAAAGGCTCTAGAGTTTTGACAGTACGATTGAGAGTTTTGACAATTGAGAGCCTTCCTGCTCGTCCGTTACCATTAGAGTCAAGGGAGGTGACACTCAACCATGAGCAGCACAGCAAGCAGTAAAACTGTAACCGTTTCCGCGAAGGAAGGCAAGAAACTGTTTTACATGGCCATGCCTTTCATTGCACTGGTATTCGTGTTCAACTACTTGCCTCTATACGGATGGCTGTATGCGTTCTTCGATTACAAGCTCGGCCATAAGTTGTTCGACTCGGAGTTCAAAGGCTTCTTCTTCTTCAAAATGATTCTCAGCGATCCGATCACGGTCGATGAAGTGAAGCGGATTATGGCGAATACGCTAGGCATTAGTTTCTTAAGCTTGCTCGTTCAAGTTTTGCCGCTAATCTTCGCGCTATTCCTCGTGGAGATGAAGTTTGAGCCGCTGAAGAAAGCGGTGCAAACGTTGACAACGCTTCCGAACTTTCTGAGCTGGCCGTTAGTGTATGCGTTTGCATTCTCAATGTTCTCGGAATCCGACGGCTTTATCAACAAGCTGCTGATCCAGCTCCATATCATTGATGATCCGATCAGCTTCTTGGTCAGCTCGAACCACGTTTGGCTGACGCAAACGGCGTACTTGGCTTGGAAAACGATCGGATGGACAGCCATTATTTACATTGCTGCCGTAACGTCGATTGACAATGAGCTGTATGAAGCTGCCAGAATCGACGGCGCCGGGCGGTTCCGGATCATGTGGTCCATCACGGTACCGCATTTGATGCCAACCTTCTTCGTACTGATGATGCTTAGCGTAGCCAACTTCTTGAATAACGGTCTCGATCAGTATTTGGTCTTCCAGAATGCACTGAACACCGATTCCATCGAGGTGCTAGATCTCTATGTTTACAATGTCGGCATAAGAAACGGCATGTCGGGCTATAATTATTCGTTTGCTACGGCGGTCGGCATACTGAAATCGGTTGTCAGCATTGCGCTCTTGTTCTCGGTGAACTATGCCTCGAAGAAGGTTCGCGGAGAAGGAATCATTTAAAGAGGGGATTGCCCATTATGAAACAAAAGGCGACATTAGGGAGCGTCAGCTTCAGCTTCATCAACAGTACGGCGTTTATCCTGTTCGCGCTGCTATGTATTTTTCCCTTGTACTACATCTTCGTGCTCACGGTGAGCGACAACAAGTGGGTAGCCTCCGGGGCGCTGGTCGTATTTCCGAAAGGGTTTAACGTTGAAAACTATGTTCAAGTTCTCAAGCTAGACGGAATCGGCATGGCACTGTGGGTTACGATTCTGAAAACGGTTGTCGGTACCGTTTGTACGCTGGCAGGCTCGTCATTCCTGGCGTTCTTGTTCACGAAGCCCAACATGTTGATGAGGAAATTCCTGTACCGGTTCGTGCTCGTTACGATGTACTTCAATGCAGGCTTGATTCCATGGTTTATCAACATGAAGAACCTGCATTTGATGAATACATTCGCGGTGTATATCATTCCCTACATCGTTGCTCCATTCTATATCATTTTGATCAAGACGTATTTGGAGAGTATTCCGAGCGCTCTAGAGGAATCCGCGCAAATCGATGGAGCCGGTATATTCCGGATATTCTGGAGCATATTAGTGCCGCTATCCAAACCGATTCTTGCTACGGTTGCCGTATTCGAATCGGTCAATCAATGGAACAACCTGCGTGATAATTTATTTCTCATCACAGATTCACGGCTGAACACGCTGCAATTTATCTTGTACAAATTCATGTCGGAAGCGGATGCATTAGCCAGCAAGATTATGGTTAACGGTGGAGCGGGCTTATCAGCCTCGAATTTCACGCTCACGCCAACCGCGGTCAGCATGACGATTGCCATGGTTGTTATTCTCCCGATTGTCTGCATTTATCCTATTATGCAACGTTATTTCACCAAAGGGATTATGCTAGGTGCAGTGAAAGGGTAGAACTACAATATAGATGCGAGATACAAATGGGGAGGCACAAGGGAATGAAGAAGAGGGTTTCAGTATTAGCGGCAGCAACAATCGTATCCATGCTATCGGTCAGTTTGGTTGGCTGCGGAAGCGAGAACACGGGGAACAACGGTGATGTTACTGGAAATACGAAGATTGAGGCGTCCTCGAACGACACGTCGAAGAATGCGACGACATCGAACGATACGACGGCTGCGACTGATGAGAGTGCGCCGCTTGAGCCGGTCAAGATCTCGGCGTTAATTGGTCCGAGCAATCTGTCCGGTGTTCAAAGCGACGAGATTGCAACGGAGATCTTCGAGAAAAAGTTTGGTCTCAAAATCGATCACATCTTCGCCGGCGATAAATTCGATGAAAGACTTTCCGCAATAATGGCAAGCGGCGATATGCCGGACCTCATCGAGTTCAAGGATAAGAAACAATTCGAAAGCGCTGTCAAGGCAGGCGTTCTGATGTCTTTGGATGATCTGGTCGCACAGTACGGCCCTGACATCACAAATAATCTGCCTTCGATGCTTCAATACATGAGAGATAACTACAGCGACGGAACAGGCAAGCTGTACGGCTTGGCTTCGCAAATCGGCGTCAGCCAGCCGACGAACCTCCTTCATATGGCACTCTATTCCCGATATGATCTCTACAAAAAAGCCGGATCTCCTGCAATGAATACGTATGACGATCTTCTGAATACGTTGAAAACGATGCAAGCGGAATATCCGAAGAATGACAAAGGACAGAAGGTTTATCCGCTGCAGCTCTGGAGCGACTGGGATTCGATCAGCATGAGTCTGGTAGACTTTACGCTCCCGGGGTATATGGGCGTTAACGCAAATGCAGGAACGCTGCAGTTTACCGAGTATGATCCAACTACAAAACAGCTGAAGAGCGTATTTGATCCAACGAGCGATTACATGAAAGGCGTTCAGTTCTATTACAAGGCCAACCAGATGGGCCTCCTGGACCCGGATTCGATCTCTCAAAAATGGCCGAATGCAGAAAGCAAAACGAAAGAAGGCCGCGTGCTGACGACAATGTGGGGTTGGCAATCGCAAATCTTTAACGGCAACGATCTCGTTAAAGCCAATCCGATGGCAGGAATGATCCCGCTGTTCCCGAAAGACGAAGCAAAAATGCTCATACAAGCAGAATCGCCGGTCGGCGGCGGGTATGTATTCGGCATCGGCAAAAATTCCAAAAATGCGGACCGTATCATTAAACTGCTGAACTACTCCGCAACCGTGCAGGGCTCGACAGAGCTGATGAACGGCGTCGAAGGCAAGGCATGGACGCTCAACAACGGCAAAGACGAGTATTCGCCTGAATACTTGGAAAAAGTGGCAAAGAACGATCCTTCCACAGCCGGCTATGAAAGCTTCTTGATGCTAAACAAATGGAACATTGATCCTAGAACGAACGAATCGATTACGCATGAAGGCTGGTCGCAGTTCGTGAAGAAGAACTTGACGGCGGCCGAGCAAGAGTGGGCCACGACGAACAGCGCGCTGAATGTGTATGACTATGCCAAGAAGAATCTGACGGTTGTTCAAGACGATGGCGTAGTTTCGCTTGCCGGAGCTCCTTCTGATGATATCAAGGTTATTCAGCAGAAGCTGGGCGAAATTCTCAAATCGATGTCCTGGAAGATGGTCTACGCGAAGAATGACGCGCAATTCAACGTGCTTAAAGACGAGCTTATCGATAAGGCAACGAAATTAGGTGCGGATAAAAACTTCCAATGGGCTCAAACCGAGCTGGCTGCCGCAACTGCAAAAGCATCCCAATATACGGAATATCACGTTCAATAACAGTTGCGAGCGGCTATATTTGGAAGCTACGGGCTCCAAGTATGGCCGCTTTCTGTTTAAGAACGGATTGCAGGAGGCGTTGAACTTGAATTATTACGTAGCTGTTCATGGTAGTGATGGTAATCCGGGTACAGAACAAGAGCCCTTCGCGACACTTGAAAAGGCGCGCGACTGCGTTCGCTCGATTAATGGCCTAATGAAGGAGGATACCTTCGTTTATATGCGCGGGGGTCTCTATTATCTGGATAGGGAGTTCGTGCTTGACGACCGGGATAGCGGTTCAAACGGATTTAACGTTCAATACCGCAATTACCCTGGCGAAACGCCGATTCTCTACGGAGGACATCGAATTACAAATTGGGAACACATCAAATTTGGCGTTTATAAAGCGAAGGTTGATCGTAATTGGTCATTTCAATCCTTAATCGAGCACGACGAATGGGGGATTCGTTATGCGAGCGCGGCGCTTACAGGTCCTGGCCAATGGTATTTGAACGAACAAGCAGGAGAACTGGTCTATTGGCCGCGGAGCTCGGACATCTCTAGTGTAATCATTGCCGCACCGATCATGAAAGATATGTTCCGGCTGATTGGAAGTTCATCTTCTGCTCCGGTAAGGAACATTCAAATTATAGGGCTGCAGCTTCAATTAACGGATACCGTTAAACATTTTGATTATGTGGACTCCATTGATTTTGTCAACGGCAACGCAGAGCGCGAAGAGACAAAGCACGGTCTTATTTATATGGAAAATGCGGAATTCATTACGGTTAAGAATTGCAGACTCTTGAATGCCGGCGTATGTGGAGTATGGCTCAACAAGCATGCGCAGCATAACGAAATTTATGGGAATTGGATTGAAGGATCCGGCTTAAATGGCGTTTTTCTAACGGGCTGGTCCTTCGACCAAGGGCCGTTTAAGTCAGCTGAAGATGCTTATGTCAACAAGTTTAATCTTGTATCCAACAATTTCATCTATGACAGCGGCAAATTCGAGCTGACGCGAGGCTCAGGTATACAGCTTCATCAGAGCGGTGACAACGAGATCTCTCATAACCGCATTATGAAAGCGCCGAGATATGGCATTTCCATGAAAGGGGATCGTTACGGCGTGCTCGAAAATCACGGGTATATCTATGGAATTCCTGTGACGAGAGACAACCGCTATGATTTCCTTTATACCCGAAATAACCGGATTATGTTTAATGACGTATCTAACGTGATGATGAACTCCGAGGACGGAGCAGGCATTGAATCCTGGGGAACGGGTACTGGGAACGTATATGACCATAACTGCGTACACGACTTCATCAACCTGAACCATTGGCGTAATTGGTTCGGCGGTATCTACTTGGATGACTGCTCGGATTACATGACGGTTACAAACAACATCGTATATGGGATACACGGGGGACATGCTTTCGGCATTATGGAGAAAGGCATTGAGAATCGCGTCTTTAATAACATTATTGCAAACAACGGACTGACATGGGCAATCTGGATGCAGGAATTTGCCGAGGTTTCCTATGGGTTAAAGCTTGGCTGCAACATTCTATTCAACAATAATACGACCGCGATTTATGGCTTTGAACATCTCCGTGAAGGTTTTGCGGGGAATCCCGTTTACACATCCGTCTATGAAGGCGAGCTGCCGGAGCGGATTGCGAGCCTCGATCATAATTTCATTTACGAGCCGTTCGGGTCAACGGATGTACTTATGGGCGACAAGAATACCGTCTATCTCTCCTACGAGAACTGGAAAGCGGCTTATGGATACGATGTCCATACCGTACAAGGCAAGGATCCGCTCTTCGTGGATGCCGAGAACGGTGACTTCAGACTTCATCCGGACTCGCCGGCTTTGGCGCTCGGCTTTACTCCGATCGATCAGAGTCTGATCGGTCTGAAGAGCGATTTCCCGTGGGAGCCTATGCAAACAACGCCTGTCAGCGTTTTGATAGAAGCGAACGGCATTCGCGCTCTCCCTCGTTTACATCAAGCAGCGAAAGAGGTAACGCTATGATTTATACAACATTCGGACAAACCGGTCTTCGCGTCTCCAAGCTTGGCTTAGGCGGCGCACCGCTTGCAGGAGACTTTGGCAGGACGGATGAAGCGGAGGTACAAAGCCTCGTTCACGAGGCAATCGATTCCGGGATCAATTTCATCGATACCGCGCCGAAGTATGGCATGGGTGAATCCGAGCGCCGGATCGGCAAAGCGCTTGCTGGACGTAGAGATAAGGTCATTCTCGCATCGAAAGCGGTCCGTTCGGATCTTCGCTACGATTACGACAGCACGATCCGTTCTGTTGAAGACAGCTTACAGCGGCTGCAAACCGATTGCATCGATATCCTGCAGCTGCACGATGTGGAAACGCAACCGGTGGATCTCATAATGAACGAAACGGTTCCTGCACTCGAGAAGCTGAAGCGGGATGGGAAAATTCGTTTTACCGGCGTGACGACTCGCGTCCTGCCTCTACTGATGGATTATATGAGGACAGGCAGCTTCGATGCCATTCAATTCTATACCCGCTATATGCTAATCGACCATACGGCTAAGGATGATGTGATGCCTTTTGCGCAGGAAACCGGTATCGGCGTCATCAATGGCAGCGTTCTGGGGTTGGGCATGCTGGCGGATGCGCCTGCTCATTTTCTGGAAGAGGAAATCTCGCGCAAAGCTCTAAGCCGTATCGACCAGCTCCAATTCTTGCGTAAGACAGAGCCGAAGGGCCTTATTGAACCGGCCATGCGTTTTAGCTTAAGTCATCCCGCTATACATGTGACATTAACGGGAACGTCTTCGCGGAAGTCTCTTCGAACCAATCTGTCCTACTGCGATGGGAAAGGCTTGGATAATGATAAACTTCAGCGTGTCTACGATCTGTTTCAAGGCCAGCCATTGTTTGACTAGTTGTTAGAGGAGTGAATGAAATGACATCAACCATGCCTAAAGTAGGCGCGTCGTCACGAATTGTCCCTCCGCAATGGGCGCTTCAGGAGCAGCTGCTATTCGAAACCTTAAACAAGTCTGCGAAAGAGTTCGTCGAACGTTACACGCATCCGGACGGGACGCTCATTTGGTTTGATCATTGGCCGGGTATGGATGGATCGGATGATCCTTATGAGGGCTTCATGAACCTGGCACTGCTCTATGTCCTTGGCGGAAGCAGCGAGCTCTATGAAGTGTCGCGTAAAATTTGGGACGGTATCACCTGGCAGTGGACAGAGTATGGTCAACTTCACCGGGAATTTGATGCTTACTATGACTGGATGCACCACGGAGAAGGCTATTTATATCTCTACTTCCTAGGCTTGGCGGGCCCCGCGACACTGAAGGACCGCCAACGCGCTGTTAATTTTGCGCGGATGTACACAGGGGAAGACCCGGAAGCACTCAATTATGATTCCGATTTGAAGTTAATCCGTTCACCGTTAAATGGAAGCCGAGGACCGCGTTTTGAAGTCGATGAAGAGGATTGGAGCACGCACCGTGGCATCCTCGACGATTATTTAGCTCCATATGAAGATATTCCTGGCGTGGATTTCGAAAGCATGAAATGCGCCTGGTCGAACGACGGCATTTATAAGCAAATCATTCGAATGATGAACGAACGAATGAACCGCGGCGATGTTCCGCTTAACTTGAACGCAACGGGCTTGATCACGCATGCGTTTCTTCACACAGGGGATCAGAAGCTGAAACACTGGGTGATCGATTATGTGGAGGCGTGGCAGGAACGGACTCGTTTAAACGGTGGTATCATTCCCGACAACATCGGCCTGACAGGGCAAATCGGAGAGTATAATGATGGCAAGTGGTGGGGCGGCTATTACGGCTGGCGCTGGCCGCACGGGTTTATGACGATTATCGAACCGCTGACGAACGCTTGCATGAATACCGTCTTGTTAACAGGGGATATGAACGGGCTGCGGCTAGCAAGGGAGCAACTGGACGCCAATTGGAAGCTAGGACGGGAGCAAGATGGCAAATGGCTTGTTCCTTATAAACATGTTGACTCCGGTTGGACGGACTTCCGCGAAGCGCTTCCCAAATATCCGATTTATCTCTGGACCATGTCGATGGCGGATGAAGATCTGGTCCGTGTTGAGCGAATTGCGAAGGACCATGACTGGAACGAAGTGATTGTCCCGGCATTCTCAGGAAGAGATCCAAGAACAGGCCGCGAAACGAAGCATTATATTGGCAATACGCAGCCGTGGTATCAGTACATTCGAGGGCTCAACCCTGATTACCCGGAGAGAATTCTAAGCGCGAACTATGAAATGGTTGGAAATCAGCTTGCCAAGATGCGCGCTCCTGAAGGAGATCCGTACAATTGGACGGAGCATTTTAGCGATGGGATTTACTCTGCCATTCACATTTGGCAGGAGATGTGTCCGCTCTACTTCGAAGGGCTTGTTCAACTGACCCTTGGCGGACCGATGCATATTTCGCATGGCGGGCTTCAGCATGGCCGCGTGCGATATTTTGACGCGCTGGCTAAACGTCCAGGACTGCCTGCAGGAATTTCAGCCCTAGTAGATAAGCTAGGGGAGGATTCCATGACGCTGCATTTGGTCAACACGAGCCTGTTCGAGACCCAAGAATTAATCGTCCAAGCAGGCGTTTTCGGCGAGCATAGCTTTGGTCTTGGCGAAGTAACCGACCTACTCGGCAATGTTCAAGAAACAATAGAAGTAAATGGGAAATGGCTGCACGTTTCCATGCCAGCTGGAACTGGTATCACGCTGCGCCTATCGATGGAGCGCTACGTGAATACCCCTTCGTATGACTTGCCTTGGCCGCATGCAAATCCAATTTCAAATCCAAGTCAAGAGCAGCCGATCCGAGGAAGGAGCAGGTCATGATCACCGATGCGGCTCACCGAGTTTTCAATCCGGTTCTACCCGGAGATAATCCCGATCCTTCGGTTGTCAGAGTAGGCTCCGACTATTATATGGTGACCTCGACGTTTCAGTATTTCCCTGGTGTTCAAGTATTCCATTCCCGCGACTTGGCGAATTGGAAGCCGATCGGTCATGTCATTACGCGGAAGAGCCAGCTCGATCTAACCGGGATGCCGGATTCCTTCGGCGTATTCGCGCCTGATATCTCCTATTATGACGGCAAGTTCCGGGTAGTCGTTCCTTATTATCACGGTCAGCCGCGTTGCACGACGCTGCTGTTCACGGCTGACCGGCCGGAGGGGCCTTACAGCGAGGCGATCATTCTTAATCATCACTTTATAGATCCGTCGATCTTCAACGATGACGATGGGAAGCGCTATTTGGTATTCGGCGGCGGATGGGTGCATGAAATGAAGCATGATGGTTCATGCTTCGTCGGTGAAGCGAAGCAGGTTTGGCCGGGAACGGGAGGCGCAGCCCCGGAAGCGCCGCATATCTTGAAACGAAACGGATGGTACTACCTCATGCTTGCCGAGGGTGGCACCTTCTTCGATCATATGGAAACTCTTTCGAGGAGCCGTTCGATATGGGGGCCTTATGAGTCTTGCCCGCATAATCCTGTCCTTACGCAACGTGATCCAGAGAAACTTATACAGCGGGCGGGCCATGGTAAGCTCGTTCAAGATGAGGAAGGCAACTGGTGGATGTTCCACCTCGGAGGACGACCATTAACGCCGGGAGGTTATTGCCCGCTTGGCAGGGAAACGTTCCTTCAGCCGGTTCAATGGACGGATGATGAATGGTTCACGGTCGGAGACGCGGGCGAACCCTGCGCGTCAATGGTGCTGCCGCTTGCCGGACAGGGACAGGAACATGCATCGGCTTGCGAGATCCATGATTCGTTTACAGGGAACGAGCTTTCTCCCGATTGGGAATGGGTTAGACATCCTGTTGAAGAGGGGTATTCGTTGTCGTCCGAAGGGCTTCGGATAGCTTGTAAACCGTTTATTCCATATTCCCTGCAATCGACGCTCCTATTAACGAGGCGCTGGCAGAGTTTTGGATTTGAAGCGACCGCCACGGTAGCTTTCCATCCAGAGAGCAGGGGCGAGGAAGCCGGGATGACGATGTATCGGGACACAGATGCATTCCTGTTCTTCAATGTTCGCAATGGGCTCGGCCAAACGGCGGCCCAGCCGTTCGACGTCAAGCGTTTGCACGAGAATCAAGAGCACGAAGGTCTCTACTTAGAGGTCGGACAATATGTGAACGTGCTAAAGACAACGCTAGGCACATGGCGCCTGCCTATACAGCATGGCGAGCGGATTTGGCTTAAAATCCGTTTAGAACCGAGGACTCAGCTTATTACGCTTTTCTATTCCATAGACGGCCTAGTCTTCGAAGAAACCGGTATCGCATTATCAGCAGAATCTCTTTACCCGGAACGAAGCAATCGCTTCTTGTGCTTCACTGCGCCGCGAATTGGCCTCTATGCCAAAGGCGTATTCGGAGAGTTAGAGGGTTATGCTCAATTCAGTTCCTTCACGATGGAACCGCTCGGGTAATAAGGATGACTTCTAAGGGCTGCAGGTGACGGGGCGTTACGGAAAAACAATGAATCTGAATCTCTTGATACATTCAAAAGGACCATATCCACTCGAAAGATGGTTTCATCATCTCGAGTGGACATAGTCCTTTATTTAAAATGTATTTCTAGATCGCCTGTCTCGGCAAGAGCTAGGTTCGTTTAAATCAGTCTTTACATCAACCTTGCTGTATTACAGTTCAGTTCTCCTTATATAAACAAAAAGAACCCTTATCTATCAAGGGTTCTGCGGTTTGAATTATGGTGATCTGAACAGGGTTCGAACCTGTGACCCCTACCCTGTCAAGATAGTGCTCTCCCAGCTGAGCTATCAGATCATATGAGCTACTTCATTAGTGACAAGTAATAATATAGCAAACGGCAAAATAGATGTCAACCACTTTTCACAAAAAATTAGTCTAAATCGACACCGAGCCGCATAAGGTGTATTCAAGAGGTTAACCTTGAGGAGGCGGGTTGTCTAGTGGCGGAAGCTGCTCATTTATTTGTATGGCTGGTTGGTTTGTTTGGTATCGTCGGTACGGTTTGCTTGTGTGTAGCCAAGATGGTCATCAATGATACGATCGCCTATGATGAAACCTTTGTATGGAAGAGAAAGCTCCCGCCAGAAGCGAAGGCATCCAAACGGTAAATGAGGAAATGTTTGCTATGTTAGCTTCACGGGTATACTAATCCCATCTCACCAACGGGAGTGGTATACTTGAAGACAATCATGCTGTGCTGTATCGTTCTATTCCTATTCGTGTGTACGGGTTGCTTGCGCAAGCAGTCAGAAACGGTTATGCCGAGCTCGACATCAGTATTCAGCGACGTTTATGATTCATCCGATAAAGGAAGAGTAATTGGGCCGCCACCGTCGTCAGGCAGAATAGAAACGGGCAGAATGAAGCCTCCACTACGTGAAGATAACACGCCTTAAATCCGGCGATGCTCCTAAAGGGCATCCCGGATTTTTTCATTTTATGGCCAATAAATTCCGATTCCCGCATAATTAAGCCTCCGATCAGCCATCCTACAAGAATGACTTGCCAAAAGGAGGAATCCCCATGTACATGAGAATGCCGGAACAATCCGGAGAAGCAGCCGGTGAGCAGCGAGAGTCATTCGTCGCGGTGCAGAAGAATGGCGATGGTGATCTAACCTCGTTCCAAACGTCCACTGGACGAGTATTGAACTATGAGGAGGCACTTGCGGAAGTAGAGAGCGGTGCGATTGCCGGAGTAAACTCGTTCAAAGGCAAAGACGGCGAAACGTATATCCGAGGCAATGCCGACGGTGATCCAACGAACAACCTCGATCAATTGCCTAACTTCTAGATAAGCTTCAATATAAAAAGCCCGCTCAGCGGGCTTTTTATATTGTCTATTTTCTATCTCACAATGTATAGCGCACATGCTGCTCAACGAATTGCATGATGCCAGCCTTGTCCTCGTAGTCAGGTTTCGTATCCTCGTAATGCATGAGCCAAATCCGCTCTTTAATGTAATCTGGGAGCGAAGAGAGCTCGTCCAATGACGTATGTACGACGGCTGGCGGCCTCAGTTGGCAATCGTGGAAGATTCTCTGGCAGCCACGATCCACGAGCTTATGAAGAAGCTCAGGATTAAACTTCAGATCGGCGGAATAAAAGAACATCTCATTTATGTAATACGAATAGCTGATTTTGTTCGGAATATGATCCGTTTGAATCGGCTCGACTGTAAATCCCGGCAGCAGCTCATTGTTAATTCCAGGTACGATAGGTCTGACTTCAAAATATTCGTCAAGCGACCCGCACTCATCCTGCAGCAGACCGCCCTTCAATGAGCTCTCCCAGAGCGGCGTGACAAGCGCTTCCGGTATGAATAGCAGCGGTTTTCTTTTATAAATAAACTTCATCTGAAAGGCCAGCTCTTCCAAGCCGCCGATATGGTCAGCATGAATATGGCTAATGAGAATTGCATCGATGTCATTGACTGATTTACCCAGCTTGTGCATGGACAGCAGCGCTGTGTTGCCGCAATCAAGCAGAATGGTATGCTGCTGCGTATAGATCAGCGCATTGGTATTGAAGTACAACTTCGCAAAAGCATTGCCCGTGCCGAGCATCTGGATATCCAAGCAATTGTCCTCCTATAGCGATAGGTTCCATTCAAATTTATCACTTCTTAATACAAATGAAAAGGAAAACCTTGGTCAAGCACAAAGGCGCATCCGCCTACATACGATGGCTATGAACGGATCGTTAAGATGGGCAGGTGCGGATAACATGGCCGGTAAAGGCAAAGCAACAAAGAAGAAGAAGAAGAGCGCTTCAGACCGCAAACAGGCGGTGTTGAAGCTCGTCTTGTCGGACACATGCGGAGTGTGCAAAACGCCATGTGCGAGAGGGATGCGCTATTACGAAAACATGAAGCAGCCTGGGGCTGTGGGCAAAGGCGTACCTTGCATTTTGACCCGGACGTTCGTGTAGCGAGCAAAGGATTATGACCTGAATATTTCCCGGGCAAGCGCAATATTCAACATAATGTGACAGGATTTGGTAAGGAAAAAATGTTTTCAATTGGCGCAACTTTGGACGACTTGGTGAGTATAACCATACATCCAGATTAACGGACGGAGGTTACAACCATGAAGTTCAGAAAACTACTCCTTTTGACGCTCGTGTTGTCGCTATGGGGTGGAACGATGCTCTTCGCGGACGCAGCTTCACAGCGTGTTCGGGTCTTCTTAAACGGGAGCGAGCTAGATGATAGCGGCATCTTCACTGACGGCAAAACCTACTTATCGATTAGACAAATCGCCAACAACTTGCAGTCGATTGTACTATGGGACGACAATTCCAAGAAAGTAACGATCTACAAACCGAACGTGCACATGTTCCTCTTCCAGGACACGAAGATCTTCGGAAACGTGAACAAGGGCGATAAAATTTCGTTCAAGGTCTTCGCCCAAATTGACGATCTTAAGACCGATATCTCTGCTGTGAGGGTTACGATTGCGAATCCAAGCGGCAACGAGAGCCTGATTCAATCGAATAACGTTGCGATTGACAAGGATAATTTCTGGTATCGGACAGACGATTACGATTATAAGTTCGAATCGGCAGGCAAGTATACAATCAACTTCTATATGAAAGTAGCGGGATCGGAAGATTGGAAGCTCGTGTCTGAGAAGACAATCACGTCCAATTCCAAGTAGGATCATGCCGTTCCGAGCGCCTTTACTTAGTAGAGGCGCTTTCGTTTGACCCTGAGGATGCTTACATGTTACGATACGAAGGAAAAGAATCAAGAATGGAAATGAGGTTACTTTACAATGAGCGATCACGTACATGATGAGAATTGCAACCATGATCATGACCACGAAGAGCATGTTTTCCTAGTCACTGACGAAGAAGGCGTCGAGCGTGAGATGGTGATGGTATTTACGTTTGAATCGGAAGACCAAGTATACTCCGTATTGCTGGACCGCAACGATCCGGAGGCTGACGGAATTATTTTCCGTATTGAAGAAGAAGACGGTGAAGCATTCCTGGTAGGTATCGAAGACGATACGGAGTGGGAACGCGTAACTAAGCTTTATGAAGAAATCGCGCAGCGTGAGAACGAGGCTTAGAACCTATAGCACGATGCACGAAGAAACTCCGAAGCCCATGGGCCTCGGAGTTTTCTTATTTGCGCGGATTATAGTAAATGGTACGCCCGTTAAACATTGTTAGTTCAGCTTTCAGATGCTTGGCAAAATATTTGCACAGCTCATTAGCCTTCGACTTATCGCCATGTGTAGCGGAGTCGGGAAGCACCACTTGTACATGCGAGATCGTAGCTTCGCCAGCGCTCTCTGTTCCAACACCGAACAGGATATGATTGTACTGCGGTGTCGTTCCTTTCAAGTAAAACCACCGATTCTCTTCCCCGGGCTTCGTCTCAATGGTATAAGGAAATGCGGCGCCTTGATAGTCCCAGGCCAATTGCTGACCGGTAAGCGAGGTTTGTTCCTTGTAACGGCCGAGCCGTTCCTTCACGTCGCTTAGGCTGAGTTGATCCACGGCAGAACCTTGCACGAATTTGATGTAAGCGCTTTGACTCATAATGCCCACCTCCTTCCACATCATAGCATTATCGCAATAAGATTGACAATAACCGCCAGTCCTAATAGGGTAGCAAGCAAAAAGAAAACCCCAGCCGTTCCTTCGAATGAAGGAGAGCAGGGGCAAACGTTGCTGTAATAGATTCGATTCTTGAGATTAGGAAATCGCTTCTTCCTCTACGATTACCTTTACAAATTGAATGCTGCGGTCTTCCGGACCTTTTACCGGCAGGCCAACTTCGACGTGATCGACGATGTAGTCGATGTTCGTCTGAGAGATAACCTCACCCGGGAGCAGAATCGGAATGCCCGGTGGGTAGACATAGATGAATTCAGCGATGATCCGACCAGCTGATTCTTTGAAAGGCACGACTTCCGTCTCGGCATAGAATGCCTCGCGCGGCGTCAGCGACAAGTGTGGAATCTCTGGAATTTTGACAATCAATTCATTCGCTTCATTCACTTTATGCTGTTCTGCCAGATCGCGAAGCGCATGCAGCAGCGTACCAACCGAATCAGACGTATCGCCTGGTGTAACCAGAGCGAGAATGTTGTACATATCGCTCATCTCAACTTCGATGTTGTGATGGTCGCGCAGCCAGTTCTCTGTCTCGTAGCCAGTAATGCCGAGATGACGGACGTGAATGGTCAGCTTCGTTGGATCGTAATCGTACGTCGCTTCGCCGCCGAGAATTTCTTCACCGATACAGTAAAGGCCTGGCATCTTATTAATTTCGGTACGAGCATGTTGCGCAAGCTCGATCGCTTTCTCCGCAATTTCGTGACCGTTAATCGCCAAGTTGCGGCGAGTCGTGTCTAGTGAAGCGAGCAAGATGTAAGAGGTCGACGTAGACGTCAGCATACTCATGATCGTCTGCACGCGATGCTGATTAATCCGGCCGCTGCGTAGGTTGAGTACCGAGCTCTGCGTCATTGAGCCGCCAAGCTTATGGACGCTCGTTGCTGCCATATCCGCACCAGCTTGCATAGCTGACATTGGCAGCTTCTCATGGAAGTGAATGAGCACGCCATGCGCTTCATCAACGAGAACAGGAACATCGTAGCTGTGGACAAGATCGACGATTTCTTTCAAATCCGCGCAGATGCCGTAATACGTCGGGTTAATGACGAGCACCGCTTTCGCATCATGGTGACGGTCAAGAGCACGTTTTACGGATTTCGTCGTAATGCCATGATCGATACCGAGATTCGAATCGCGGGCTGGCGAGATGAACACGGGACGGGCACCGGCGAATATAATGGCGGACATGACCGATTTGTGAACATTTCTTGGCACTATGATTTTATCGCCCGGATTGCAGACGGACATAATCATCGTAATGATGGCACCGCTTGTTCCTTGTACGGAAAAAAAGGTATAATCAGCTCCGAAAGCATCGGCTGCCAATTTTTGGGCCTCTTCGATAACGCCAGTCGGTTGATGTAAATCGTCTAGCGGCGCAATATTTATAAGGTCGATGGACAACGCGTTGTCACCGATAAATTCGCGAAATTCAGCATCGCTGCCTAGACCTTTTTTATGTCCAGGAATGTGGAATTGAACAGGGTTATTGGCCGCATGTCTGCGCAGTGCGCTAAACAGCGGAGTCCGGGTATGATCCATTTGCATTCATCCCAGCCTTTCGTGGTTAGTGTGTTTATAAACAAAGCCCAGTATAGCAAAACTAGGGGGGATTGCAAGTAACTTTTTTGCTTAGAATAACTTGGACACGAGTCTAGTGCAAAGCAAGCATGGAAGGGGAACAAGTATGAGAATCGCTAAAGGCTGGGCAGGGAAAAAAGTATTATCGTCACCATTTGTCGTCCAGCTCCTCATTATTATGTATTTGGTTGAATTCGTGAAAGGGGCTTTGCTCGTTTCGATTCTTCCAGTTTATATGAGGGAATCGCTTGATCTGTCCGCTTATGCGGTCGGCTGGGCGCTCGCGCTTCAATATATAGGTGATAACGCATTCCGCAGCCCGCTTGGCTGGGTCATCGATCGGATCGGCTACCGCTACGTGATGTTGTTCGGCGTGTTGTTCACGACCGCATCCGTTGTAATCGTCTCGTACACGAGCGGGCTCGGGTGGATTGTCGTCGCTTGTCTGCTGCTCGGCATTGGCACTTCGCCGCTCTGGCCATGTGTCATCAATGGGGCGACTACAGTTGCAGGGAACGAATCCAGCGGTACTATTATGAGCGTCGTATACATGGCATGGCTCACGGGCGTTGGCTGCGGGCCGATCGTCATTAATTTCTTCATCGTACATACATATACACCTGCCTTTCGAATATTGCTTGTCATGATGATTGTCGTCATTCTTGTCGCGTGGTTCTTACCAGGCAGGAAGCAGTCGTTGGCGCTTGAAAATCGGGACGAAGCGCCTGTTGCCGCAGCTTCTGAGCGTGCACAAGAGAAGCACTTGCCGTGGCTGGCACGCGTCCGGAGCTACTTAGCAAAGGTGGGCAAGTCTCTGCATGCGAGCAAGCTGCTCTACCCGGCGATGTTCATGCAGAACTTCGCGCTCGGGCTGCTGACCCCTGTGCTGACCCAATTCGCGCGGACCGTGCTTCATCTCACGCCGCAGCAGTACAGTATGTATCTGATCTGCAGTGGAGCCGTTATCGTGCTTGGTCTCATTCCTGTCGGCAAATGGGTCGATAAGTTTGGCACAAAGTGGTTCTTGCATGTAGGCTTCCTAGTCGCTGCGGTATCGTTGTCGGTCTTAGGCTATACGCGCAATTTGCCGCTAGTTATGGTTATTATCGCCTTCGTAGGCATTGGCTACGCCTGCATAATTCCGGCTTGGAATGCGCTAATCGCTCAAGCGATACCGAAGGCGGAGCGGGGTGCAGTGTGGGGCTTCTTCCTAACCATCGAAGGGCTGGGAACGGTATTCGGCAGCATTATGTCAGGCAAGCTATGGGATATGCTGGGACCGCATGCTCCTTTTCTCGTCAGCGGTGTCGATCTGCTGCTCTTGTTTGTTCTTCATTTGTTCATAACAAGACATAAGGCAGTTGTGGTACGATGATGGAGTGGAGGGAACAAAATGAACAAAGACAAACGACTTGGCGTCGTCATGCTGATGCTAATTACGACATTTATCGGGTTTGGGATTATTATTCCGGTTTTGCCGGAGCTTATTAAAAAAGCAAGTCCGGGAGCGGTTGAATACCATACCGGCCTTATGTTATCGGTCTATTCTGCGGTAGCGTTTCTGCTGTCTCCGCTATGGGGCGGCCTGTCTGACCGTATCGGACGACGTCCTGTAATTCTCATCGGTGTGCTCGGCTTCGCTGCAAGCTTCCTGCTGTTCGGCATTGCAGACGGCAGCCTGCCGATTATGTATGCTTCCAGATTGTTAGGCGGCCTGTTCTCAGGAGCTGTAACTTCCGTTATTGTCGCTTATGTAGCAGATATTACGCCACCCGATCAACGGACAAGAGGCATGGGGCTTGTCGGCATGTCGATCGGCCTAGGCTTCACGATCGGGCCTGGCTTTGGTGGATTATTAAGTCTCGTATCGCAAAATACGCCGTTCTTCGCGGCAGCTGCGCTCGCACTCATTACGTTTCTGATTGCCGTGACGAAGTTGCCGGAATCACTGACACCAGAGATGAGAGCAGCGGCTACCGAGAAGAAGCCGTCCCGCTGGAAGGCGTTCACCGGCTCGCTCAAATATTTGTATATTCTTGCTCTGATCGTATCGGTTTCGCTTGCAGGCCTTGAAGCAACACTGCAATTGTTCGGGATGAAGCGCTTCGATGTAACTCCGCTGCAGGTTGGCGTCATGTTCCTCGTCTGCGGCCTTGTTGGTGCGCTTATCCAAGGCGGAGTCGTTCGCAGACGTATTCGTAAAGGACAAGAGCCGATGTATATTGCGGCAGGTCTCATCATCTCGGCAGTAGGCTTCTTGCTTCTCGTAACCGCACATTCCTTGACGACTTCGACAATCTATCTTGCAATCTTCGGAATCGGGAACGCGCTAATCCGTCCATGCGTAACATCATTGATTACCCAGAAGACGACGGTTGGACAAGGGGTCGCATCAGGACTTAGTTCTTCGATGGACAGCCTCGGCCGAATTGTTGGTCCGCTCGTCGGGGCTTCTTTGTTCTCGGTGGACATTACGCTGCCATACGTGGCAGGAGGCTTGCTCTCGCTTGCCGGAATCGCACTGCTGCTGCGTTTCCGCATGCTGGACAATTCGCCGGCGCATCAGGCGAGAACGATATCGGAATAAATGAATCAAAAGACGTGTGATGGATGTCCATATCCAGGCACGTCTTTTTTGTTGCTTGTTGGGTCTGTCCCGATGACAAAAAGAAAGAGCACCCGATGTTGTAGGGGTGCTCAGACTGTAGAGAAAGGGTTCTAACGATTGAAGCTTAGCCGGTCTTAACCGTTATAGCCAAGCCCTCGCATAATAAATTTGATCGTATCTTCACGTTCCCGCGCATCGTCCCAGACGGCATCTTCACGTTCGCCGTAGACGGTTCTTACCGCGATATAGCCCATAATGGCGGAGATGCACAACCTTATAACTGTCATTGAAGGCATGTCAACCATTTGGCCTTGCGCTTGGAACTTGACGACGATCTTCTGGAGACGCTCCAGCACCTTCGCGAGAATATCCTTCTGCAGATGCAATTGCAGCTCCGGATGAAACGGAATTTCCTGCAAAAGAATCTTCAGAATGCTGCGATGCTTCGCGATAAACTCAATTCGATTCTCAATCATTGCCCGCAGCACCTCGTTGAAGCTCTCGTAGTTCGAGTCGAGCACTTTGCCGAAGCCGCGCAGGACGAATGGTGCGATGAGCTTCGTTATCGCCGGTGCTACGATGGAGAGGAGCAGCTCCTTCTTCGTCTTATAATGGCGGAAGATCGTGCCTTCGGCGACTCCTGCGCGCTGCGCAATCTCGCTTGTTGAAGAGGCGGCGTAGCCTTTCTCGGCGAACACCTCAATGGCGGTGGCCAAGATCTTCGCCTGCTTCTCCGTCATTTTCTCGCTGGCGGCCTCGCTCTTCAGCAATTCTTCCATCCACAGCTCCATCGTTTCGGTCATCTTCACGTCAACTCCTCTAGGACCCGGTACCTTTAGCTAGCCACGATCATACCACATCCGCTAGGTTCTTGTTAAATCGAACGATGCTTCTTCAGCGCAAGGATGTTGAGCAGCGCAAAGGTCGTCGAGAAGCCAAGCAGAACATAGATATCGAGCTGAATGTCCCCCCAGCTTTCGCCACGGATCATTATGCCTCGCAATGCATCTGCGCCGTAATAGAGCGGCATAATGTGGCTCAGCTGCTGCAGCCATGGCGTCATGGATTCCAGGTTGAATAGACCGGAGAAGAACACCTGCGGTACGACAACAAGCGGAATGAACTGAATAATTTGAAACTCGTTGCTTGCAAAAGAGGACAGCAGCGTGCCAAGCGTCAGCGCTGTTAACGACAGCAGCAAATTCATCAGCAGCACAAGCCAGATTGAACCGTCCATATACAGTCCGAGCACGTCAATGGCATACCAGGCGATGAGTGCAGCCTGCAGAAGCGTGAACAGACCAAAGCCGGTCAAGTAGCCGAGCACGACTTCGAATCTTCGAATTGGTGTCGCAAGCAGCCGCTCAAGCGTGCCGCTGGTCCGTTCGCGAAGGAAAGAGACACCTGCGAGCATGAACACGAAGAAGAAAGAGAAGAAGCCGATCAGAACTGGGCCAAAATAGTCAAAGGACGCCATATCCGCACTTCCGTGCAAATAGGTGACAGCCGGCGCGACACCTGGGGCTTCTGCGCTCATCGTGCGCTGGAGCAGGAGCAGTACCATTTTGCTGGTGGAAGGGTCGCTGCCTTCAAGCATAATCGCAGGCTTACCGCCAGCTAGCGAGAGCACCGCATCTAGATCGCCTTTCTTCATAGCCTCGTCGGCAGCTGCGGAATTATCGTACGTTGTAACCGTTGCGTCTGAACTCGCTAACCGTTCGACGATTGCGTTCGGAATTTGGACGACGCCGATATTTGGTTCAACTGAGTTTCCGTTAAAGACAAGCTTCATTAATGTAAGAATGAGCAGAGGCGCAAGGAACAAGAGCGCGAGTGTCCGCTTATCGCGCACAAACTGGCGAATAATTCGAATAGCTAACGCACGGATTCTCATGCTCTCACACCTCCCCCGTAGAAGATGAACGCTTCTTCGATGGTCGAAGTGCCGCTCTTCTCTTTGATAGCGGCTGGCGTACCGAGCGCGGTTAGCTTGCCATCGCGGATGAGGCCGAGCCGATCGCATTTCTCTGCTTCGTCCATAACATGCGTTGTCAGAATGATAGTCGTTCCGCGTTCTCGCATCGCGCCGAGCTCGTGCCAGATCGACTGGCGGAGAACCGGATCAATGCCGACAGTCGGCTCATCCAGTATGAGCAGCTCTGGTTCGTGAAGCAGTGCAAGGGCAAGCGACAAGCGGCGTTTCATCCCGCCGGAGTAGGCAGAGACAGTCTTGTTCAGATCCTCCTGCAAACCCACGATAGCCATCGCTTCTTGAATGCGGGACGTGAGCCGCTTGCCTTTCAGCCCGAAGAGGGAGCCGAAGAAATTTAAATTCTCCTTGGCTGTGAGCTCGTTATAAAGGGCATCGGACTGTGCCATATACCCGAAGCGCTGCAGCATGGACAGCTTCGGCATCTGCTCGCCAAGCATGACGACGCTGCCGCCATCTGCCTTATCAATGCCGGTGATTAGCTTAATAAGCGTTGTTTTGCCCGAGCCTGACGGACCGAGCAGGCCGAGAAGCTCGCCGCGCTCGACCCCGAACGAGATGTCGTCGAGAACGGTTTTGCTGCCGAAGCGGCGCGTGATGTTACGTACTTCTACGATTGCTAGAGCACACATGACATTATCACATCCTTGAATTGGAGTTATAAAATGAGTGATTACTCACTTCAATAGTACTCAACAACCCATTACTTGTAAAGTGAGTAATCACTCACTACTTGTCTCAAGACGCATTCGCGCCTCCGTCTTAGGTCGGGGATAAAGACTGGTCTAGAGACGTTTACACAGCACAAGCGAATTAGGTATTCTTTAACAAGGAGTTCTAAGGAGAACCATATGAGAGGGGAAAGAACAGCAATGCAATGGATTACCAAATGGGCTTTCAATAACAAAGCCGCAATGAAGCTAGTAGTGCTTATGGCACTCGTAATGGGGGTCATCAGTTATTACCGTCTCCCGATGGAGTTTCTGCCTGAAGCCGACAATCCGATGGTAACAATTGCCGCGATTGGGCCTGGCTATGATGCCAAATCAATGGAAACGGAAGTAACAGCGAAGATTGAAGAGGCTGTGCAATTCGTAAAAGGGAAGAGCCTTATGACTTCGTCATCTGGCAACGGCTTCTCGAAGATCGATCTTTCTTTTGACTCAAAAACAAATATGAAGGATGCGAAAGCAGAGGTTGAAGCAGCTGTTCGCTCCGTGCAGCTTCCTGAACGTGTTATGACACCATATGTGGTGCAATTCAACACCTCGATGATTCCGATCTCTTGGGTATCGATCAATCTTGACGGTATCAAAGAAGCAGACCGCGAGAAGGCGGAGAAGGACGTTATCAACGCGTTCAAGAAAGTGGACGGCGCAGGCGACGTATCGCTCGGCGGCAAATCGAATCCAAGCATTACAATAACGCCAGACGCGGCTAAGCTCTCAGCCAAAGGCGTACCCTTCCAAGCACTTATGGGCGTTCTGCAAAACCGCGGAGTAGCAGCATCCATCGGAGAGAAAACGATCGATGGCGCTTCCGGCAACATTAACGTAGAAGCTTCGATTAACGATCTGGATACATTGCGCAAGCTGCCTGTCACTGAGGGCGTTACACTTGGCGATGTAGCTGATGTACAGCCGCAAAATCAACTGGAGAGCATCAGCAGCCTCGATGGCAAAAACGTGCTTATGCTTACAATCTCTAAAACTGCAGATGCCAATGCTGTTAAAGTCGGCGATGGCGTTCAAGATGAAGTAGACCGTCTGAACAAAGAGATGAAGGGAGTCGACATTAAAGTGCTCTCGAGCACATCGGAGCAAGTTGTTCATTCCGTAAATTCGATGCTTCGTGAAGTATTGATGGGCGCATTGTTCGCTACAATCGTTATCCTGCTGTTCATGCGCAACCTGCGCGCTACACTCGTAACGATCGTATCGATCCCGCTTTCGCTAGGTATTACATTGTATTTGCTCCAAATGTCCGGCATTACGCTTAATATTATTACGCTTGGCGGCGTTGCCGTTGCAGTTGGCCGTCTCGTCGATGACAGTATCGTCGTGATCGAGAACATTTATCGTCGTCTGCAGAAAGAGCAATTCTCTGTTCAACTCATTATGGATGCAACAAAAGAAGTAGCAACAGCAATTACTTCTTCGACACTCGTAACCGTAGCGGTATTCCTGCCGATGGGCTTGCTCCGGGGTTCGCTGCAAGCGTTCCTGCTTCCTTTCGCTCTGACAGTGACGTACTCGCTTCTGGCATCCTTGCTGGTTGCACTTACCGTCGTGCCGATCTTGAGCGCAGTGCTGCTGCGTAATACGAAGATGAAGGAGCATGAAGGCTCCAAACGTTTCGCAAACTTCCTAGGTTGGAACTTGCAGCACAAATGGGTGCCGCTCTTAGTCGCAGTTCTACTGCTCGTCGGTTCGGTTGGTGCATACATGTCGATGCCGAAGGGCGCAATCGACTCATCGAACGTACAGAATTTGAACATTACACTGGAATATCCAAGCGATACGCCGCATGACAAGGTGATAGAAGAAGGCCGCAAGCTTGAGAAATTCATAAGTGCCCGCGATGATATCGACTGGGCGCTGATGCAGAACGGCAACAGCTCTGACGGCGCGAAATACGGTGAAGTTTCTTCGCCGACACTCGTAACTTACTTGGTTGATATGAAAGACGGCGCAGATGCCGATAAGCTCATCAATGACATCAAGGCGCAGCGTCCTTCGTATCCTGGTGCTGACCTGAATGCCGGCGCGATGGATTTCGCAGGCGGCAGCAGCTCGACGCAAATTTTGGTTGACGTAACAGGCGATGATCTTGACGATATTGCGAAAGGCGCAGATCAAGTCATTGCAGCCATCAAGCCGGTGAAAGACGTCATTAAAGTAAAATCGAATCAAGAGCAGAAGAAACCAGTGTATACGTTCCAAATGGATCCGCTGAAGTCCAAAGGCGGCGAAGTGGCACAGCAGCTGCAAGGCATGCTGAACCCGATCCCGCTCGGCACTGTAAACATTGATAATCGCGTAACTAGCGTTATTCTGCAGCCTTCGGTTGATCCGAAGACAGAAGCTGATTTGAACAATCTCACGATAATGACCGCACAAGGCCCGGCACCGGTATCTTCCGTTGCGAAGCTTGTGAAGACAGAGCAAGCAAGTGTGTTCTACCACAAAGACGGCAAAGCGTACGTTCGGGTAATGGCTGACGTCGAGCCAAGCCAATTGTCGATCGTAGGTAAAGAAATTACGAAGAAGGTCGGCGAGCTGAAAGCACCGGATGGCGTCAAGTTTACGGTTGGCGGCGCATCGGCAGATCAATCATCCGACTTCGCAGATCTCGGCATCATCATGATGATTGCAATCGGTATCGTATACTTGATCATGGTTGTTACGTTTAAGACTTTGCGTGCACCGCTTGCCATCCTATGCTCGCTGCCGCTTGCAGCAATCGGCGCAGTGGTCGGCTTGATCGTATCGAATATCTCGCCTGACTTCACAGCGGTGTTCGGCGCATTAATGCTTGTCGGAATTGTCGTAACGAACGCGATCGTTCTCATCGACCGCGTGAAACAGAACGAGCAGCACATGACGATCCGCGAAGCGCTGATCGAAGCGGCAACAACGCGTGCCCGTCCGATTCTGATGACGGCAATCGCTACGATCTCCGCGATGCTGCCGCTTGTATTCGGCTCCTCCGAGAGCGGAAGCATCGTATCGCAAAGCCTCGCGATCGTCGTAATCGGCGGTCTGGCGGCAGCGACATTGCTCACCTTGCTGATCGTACCTTGTATCTACGAATTGTTCTTCTTCCGTAAATCGAAGCGCCAGCGTAAAGCAGCGGCGTCAGCTGTCCACGCAGCATAATTGAACGACAAAGAAGCCTTACGGCACCCTCTCAAGAGGGTTGACCGTAAGGCTTCTTTGCTTTTAGTGGCTTTTAGTAGCTGCCAGCCGGAATGGAGACCCATTTGCCCAGCCATTCGTCGCAGCTTGTTTCCAGCTGCGGATTACGCGGGCTTCGCGCGATGAACCCTTGTCTCATGCCGCTCTCTGTTGCGACAGCCGTCGCTTCGTAGCGGATGTCCATCGACCAGCGAACAGCATTTGAACGGTTCGGCAGCGCACGGTGGGGGAGCAGCTGCGTAAAGCAGAGCACGTCACCTGGATCCATCTCGATCGATATGCCGGTTAGCGCATTGGCATCTTCACGCTTCAAGCCGAGAAAATCGGTCTCGGCATCGATCTCGCCGTCCAGCAGCGTATTGTCGAAGAAGCCAGGCGCCACTTGCAGACAGCTGTTGTGCTCAGTGACACGCTGCAGCGGCATCCACATCGACACGACGTGCGTATGCTCGGCATCGCGGTAATACTGGGCATCTTGATGCCAAGGTGTGTCTGTCCATTTCTGGTCGGGCAGCTTGGGTCTCGCATTGAATATGCCGTGTACGGAGATATCCTCCGTTGCCAGCAGCTGACTGGCGATATCGACGAGCGCAGGCTCCTTCAGAAATTGATACATCGGCTCGCCGATGAGATCGCGGCGTGGACTCCGGCCATATTTTGGCTTGCCGGCAGCATGCCATAGCTCTACGAGGCGATGTTGAAAGTCGAGGTCATTACGCTTGTCAGTAATGAGTTTCTGGTCGTACCACGCCTCGACAAGCTCATCGACCCATTTGCTAATGATCTGCGTAGCGCGATCAAGCGCCTGCTGCGGTACAACTTGTCGCAGGACAACATAATGGTGCTGCTTGTAGAACGCCAATTGCTCATCGGTCAAACGCACTTGCATGAGAGCTTCTCCCCTTCACCTTGCTTGATACATCGATTGTAGTGCAAGGTCGAGAGAGGTGACTATAGCGAAAACACTTTGCGATTTGACCATTTGTCGTTACTATGAAAGTGAAAGACTACAATATTGGCTGAATAGTTGATCAAAACGAAGGAGTGAGCCTATGAGCGTAATGGAGCTGATTAATCCGTTTCACTTTCATTCGATGCGCAGCCTGACCGCATTGTATAACTGCCACTTTCGGGAAGTAGAGGCAGGCTGGTCCTATCAGCTCCATGAGCATAGCGGCTATGAACTGCTGCACTGCGCATACGGTCAAATGGGCGAATGGATCCATGGAGAATCTGTCGTGCTCCATCCGGGAGATTGGCTGTTCATCGGGCCTGGGGTGAAGCATAGCACCATTAACGAGTCCTCGCAGCCATTTGCCTATTTCTCCGTCCATTTCGGCATTGATGACGCGGAGCTGACGAATGCGCTGAAGGAGCTGCATTTTGCCCATTTGTCCAGTCGAGAAGGACCGCTTCAACACCTGTTTGCAGGATTGCTCGATCAGCTGCGAAATAACAACGCTGTCGAGACAGAAAGGGCGAGCGGACTAATTACGATTGACAAACTCCCGCCGGTCGTTAGGCAAACCTGTATGCTGACAGTACAGCAGCTCGTCATCAACGCGGTCGGCTTCGTGCTGGCTGACCGTGACACTCAGAACGCGCAGCAGCAGCAGCAGCCCGGCCGCAAGAAGCTGCATGCCGCGGAGGTGGAGCTGGCGCATGGCATCCAGCAAAAGCTGCTCGAAGCGGTGCACGCTTCGACCACGATTAATGAGATCGCGCAGCAATATTTCATTAGCCGCAGCCATTGCAATGAAGTGTTCAAGAAAGTATATGGCATCGCGCCGAAGCATTACTTAAGCATCATGAAGCAGCGTGCCGCGGAAGAGCTGCTGCTGCACTCGGGCGCATCGGCTGGCGAAATCGCCGAGAAGCTAGGCTTCACATCGCTAAGCAGCTTCAGCCGGCAATTCCGCCGCTGGACGACGATATCTCCGCAGCAGTTTCGGAGTGATAGGGAGCATCATCGTCATCACGATCGGCTGCATAAGAAAGGGCTGCCCTTGTCGACATAATCGTCGGCACGCGGGCAGCCCTTTTGCTTGTTGGCAGCTGTGGTCGGGTTGTCTTAGAAAGACATTTTGTAGAGAGGAAGTACAGTTTGGAACGTTTCTTTCACTTTCGAGACGAACGCTTCTCCGTCCTTTAGGAGCGGGTCGTTTCTGTCGATCGTAATTCCGCAGAGCGCCTCGGACGCTTTCACCGTGCGGAGCCGTTGCAGCAGCTGCGCAAGTCCTTCACGGCCGAGCTCGCCTTGCGTATCGCCGCCTGGGACCATGTGATTGCCTGACCAAACATAGCTAGCAGGAATATGCTCCATAATGTCATCCATCTGCGCGAGCGCATGATCAGCGAACACGGTTTTATTGTCTGATTCATAAATAATGGCGAATTGGATGAACAGATGCGAGCCGAATAGGCCGATTTGAAAATGTGGGAACATCTTGTAGCCGCGCTTGCCCGGCGCGTACGCGATCCACGTATCGTTCGGAGGATTAATCGTTCTGCGTGCGTGTTTAGCAACATGCGGGAACATCGGCTCTCCGCACAATTCTGTCAGCCAAGGCGACAGAAGCTCGCCGAGCTCATTCAGCTTGGGACGAATTCGTTCAATTAATACCGTCATCCGCGCTTCGAGGCCAGGGACGGCAAATACGTCAAAGTCATCCGCAGTGAAACCGGTAAAGGTGCGGATCTGTTCTGTAGCAGCTTGTGTCGTCATCGTGCGAATGTCATTCCTTTCGGGCGTTCAAGACAAACCTTCTTTTGCCCCATTATAGCACATGTTTGCAATCCGCCGCTGATTCCGTTACAGTCATCTCTAGTAACTAAGGAAGCGGATGTTAGGAGAGGTCTAATAATGATGTGGCAGCAATTATGGTTTCTTACGAATATGGTTTTTGTTACTCTCGCAATCGTATTTTTATTTATTCATCGTTCCGTCTCGCTAGCGCGTCTTGAGAATGACGCTCTGAAGCTGTCACGAATGCGCAAAGCCCGCGCGGTTATTGGGATTTTCACCGTTATTGCGTTTGTGGTGATGGCGTCATTTTTCCTTGTGAATATGCGAGTTAACGGTTAAAGAATCATCGATCAGATGTGTCTAATACGTGTCTCTTTGACTAATTTCGCAACTTTATCAGCTGCAGCTGCGTTTAATTGTGACATGCATGGCTGAAACAGTGGAGGAAAAGGAGACGCATAATGAAATCTTTGAAATGGTTGTTGGTTCTATCATTCTTGCTTATGCCTTTTGTTTATGCTTCCGGTGGAGCAGCGTCAGCGCTAGATTATTCGGATAAGCTTACGCTGACAATTGGAAGCAAGAATATGAAGCATAATAGCTCATATACGAAATCGGCACAGCCGGTTACGGCGATTAATGGAGTTTCGTTTATTCCGTTCGCTTCCGTGGCCGCCCAATATGGTTACAACATCTCGTATAACTCGCTGACGAAAGAGTCGATTGCAACGGGTCCGCTTCATACGTTGAAATTCAAGTTGAACAGTGCAGCTGCGAATGTGGACGGTTATAATGTGAAGCTGACAGGGGCTCCATATATTTTGAACGGTTCTCTCATGGTGCCGCTTCGTTCATGGGGCATTGTGACGGATAGCGTAATCGCGGTTGAGGGGAAGACAATTACACTGTCGTGGAATACGGTCATCCTGCCGCAGCAGCCGAAAGCGAATTTCGAAGTGCAGCCTGCAGAAATTTACGCGGGTCAAACGAATGTCACCTATGTGGATCGTTCGTATAATCCGGCGGATGCGCCGTTCGTCGATGAACGCTGGGAAGGCCGAATGGATGTGTTTCCTGATCCAGGAACTTATACCATTACAAGACAGGTTCAAGATATTAATGGCATCTGGAGTGATCCGTACTCCGTTACAATTACCGTTAAACCTGCGAACCAACCGCCTGTAGCGGATTTTACGACAGAGAAGGCGACGTACCGAATTGGTGAGGATGTCCTTTACACCGATTTGAGCACCGATGATGAGAATGCGATCGTTCGCCGGACATGGACGGGGAATGCCAAAGTTTTCTTCGAGCCAGGCGATAAACAGGTTACGCTTGAGGTTGTAGACCGTCATGGCTTGGTACATTCAGTAACGAAGACGGTAACGGTAACGAGCGAAGTGCTCTATACGAAGGACGAGTACTACAAGCTGTTCACGCCGATTGGCGATAAGTTCCCAATTGACAGTGGCGCTGTGCTCAAAATGCCTTCATTGCCATACACCTTCCACTCGGAACAATCTCAGATGGTCCGCAGCAACAGCCCAGAAGCGCTGCTCCAAGAAGGCATTGTGTATGAAACGCAGCTGACAGGGCAAGTGCGTTTCTTGTTCCATAACGTGAATCATATGGGGTATCCGGTCAAAATGTATCTGATCGCAACGAACAATAATCGAATGCCGGTCAATTTGAGCACGAGCTCGATCGGGGTGGGCGGTCCTGACCCGTATGTGGAGAATACAGCGAAGATGTCGACGATTCGTTATCTTCAATCTCTCATTGCCAATCCGTCTCCACGTTGGATGACGATTAAGCCGGGCGAGACGAAGGAAGTGCTGCCTGAGCTGTCCAAAATTCCAATGAAGCCGCTCAATGTTCTTACGACTTACGCGGATCTTTTTGCGGATCAGGAGCTGCAGTTCAAAATCGTCGTTGTCGCATCGAATAAGAATGTGTTTGCAGAGCTGCCGAATTTGACACAAATGCCGCGTGACGGCAAGCATGTTCGCGGTACGTTCAATAAGGCTGACCGTACGATCGAAATGTCAGATATTCTGGGCAACACAGCAGAGTACATCAAGCTTGGCGACAAGACGATGGATACGTATTTGGATGGAATTGACGATACGACAGGCGATCTGGAATACAACATCGGTAACTTCGGCGTGCTATATCGGCTGAGTCTGCCGCATGTTGCGCCGCATACTCTGATTGCGCTTAATGCGCGCGGCGGCTATTACACAGGCGCCTTTATGGTTAACGGTCAGGTTATTCCGGTTACAAATTCCAGCATACTGAAAGATAATAAGGAAGCGGCGGTGTTATATCGAACTGGCGATAGCGAGGAATCGGTTGAGATCGTGTTCACGTTGTCAGCCGGAAGCAATCTTCCGCTCGCCATGATGTTCGTGCCGCTGCCTGGGGCACGCTGGTAATAAACAAAAAGGTTAAAAGGCCTTCATCTGCTGATGAAGGCCTTTTCGATTTCGATATGATTGCAGCGATCAATTAGTAAGGTAGCTTGATCTCAACTTCGCGGCGTTGTTCTGCCGAACGGAGTACACCGTCAATGATTGCTTGCTGAATCAAGATTTGCTCGCCTGGGATTGGAGCTGGACGTCCTTCGCGAACCGCATCGACGAAGTCGCGCACTTTCTCGAAGAACAGATCTTTATTATGTTCGATACCTGGAACCGGTGTAGAAGTCTGTTGACCCATGAAGTCATGGAAGAGTGTGATGTCGCCGACTTTGCCGTCCCATACGCCTGACCAGTTGCCTTTGCCGTGAGGATTCACTTTCAGGCCGCCTTCAGAGCCAAGGAACATTGTCGAACCGAGTGTATCCATATGCATCGCCCAAGAAATCTTGAACTGAAGCACGAGATCATTCTCGAAACGAACGAGCGCTACGCCGAAGTCTTCTACTTCGAACTGGCTTGCTTGAGAATGATGAATCGGATTTGTGCCGAAATGGTTGCTCGTGAACGCGGACACGGTAAGCGGACGAGGGTAGCCGAGTGCATTAAGCGCCATGTCGAGCGAGTAGCAGCCGATATCAGCCATTGCGCCAGCGCCAGCAAGCGCTTTGCTAATGAATGTGCCGCCAGGCATACCGCGTCTGCGGCCGCCGCCAGTTTCAACATAGTACACTTTGCCGAGCTTGCCGGATTGAACGATGTCCCCAACAAGCTTCATGTTCGGGTCATAGCGCGGCTGGAAGCCGATTGTGAGCATGTTGCCTGTTTCCTTGGACGCTTGCACCATGTCAATTGCTTCATCAAGCGTAACGGACATTGGCTTCTCCAGAAGGACTTGCTTGCCCGCACGAAGAGCATCAACAGTCGTTACATGATGGGACACGTTCGGCGTACAGATGCTGACACCATCGAGATCAAGCTCCAGCATCGCACGGTGGCTGTCAAATGCTTGTGCATCTGTTAATGAAAGCGATTCCACGAATTGTTGTGCTTTGCCGGGTATAACGTCTGCTACTGCTACAATTTCTACGTCTGCGATCTGTTTGTACTGACGAATATGCGCATGGGCGATACCGCCGCTGCCGATAATACCGATTCGAATAGGCTTAGCCAATTTGAGTCATCTCCTCTTTAATTGTCAACTTAGTCTAAGACGTTTGCTGGATGCGGAACTGCCTAGGTGTCATGTTGAATCTTTTCTTGAACACATAGTACAAATAATTGCTGCTGGCAAAACCATGCTCGAGCGCAATATGCTCAATCGAATGCTGGCCTTCAATAATGGCGGAGCACACTTGGGACAAGCGGTAATTCTCCAGATAAGCGCTAAACGATTCCTCGCCTTGCTCGCGGAATATCCGCTGCAGCTGACGGGCACTGATCGGAATTCGTTCGGCAACTTCCTGAAGCGTTAGCGGCTGTGCGTAGTTATCGTGAATGAATTGCGTTGCAATCCGAAACCGATGCTCGTTCATATTGCGGGACGGAGGTTCGAAGGTGAGGCTTGGCTCAGAAGACATGCGTGAAGCGCGCAACAAGATTTGAATAATGGCTTGCTTGATTGTCGAGAATGCCCCTGGTTGCCCCTCGTTCCAAGCGCGATAGGCGGTGAGAAACCACGACATCGCATTATACTGATCGACATGCGGACGTAGCGGCAAACCACTCAGCGCATTCATGCAGCTCTCCGCTTCATGACGCTCCCACGGGTCGCCCCAGGCTGCTTCATCCTCGCTTTCCTTAATCGGTACGATATCGATATGGAGACAGAGCTCATCCATCGCTTCCCGCGAGTCCGCTTCCTGCTGATGAAGGACGTTCGGTCCCGTCAAGTAGAAGAGACCCTCGTGCAGAGGATAGACGGTATCTTCCATAATAACCGTCCCCTTGCCCCGAGGAATAAAATGAAACTCGTATTCCGAGTGCTTATGAAACCGTACGATCTTGCCAGGAGGGAAGGTGGCGAGGTGGCAGCGCAATACGCGAAAGCCATAGCCGCCCCAGCGGAACTGGATATCGAGCCTGTCGATCGCGTCGCCGCGTTCAGCCATCAACGAGTAAGCAAACGGTTTAGCCATGCATGTACCACCTCTCCTTCTTCAAAAGATGAATTAGTTCTTCAGATCTGCGATTGTAACTTCGCGGCGCTCTTTGTTCGAGATGTTCGCTGCTTCCATCAGCTTCGTGAGGTCAGCTGCAAGGCTAACGTTCTCAGTCGCTTCCGTGTTGTTCAAGATGTGGCCTACGAATTGGTTGAAGGCGATTTCGCGGTTGTCCGGTTTCTCGATCTTAACCCATTCGTTACCTTTCAAGTGGCTGCTGCGAACAAGAACTTCATCGGATTCGAAGCCGTAGATCATTGTGCCTTCTGTGCCGTGTACTTCGAAGCAGAACGGCGAGTTAGGGTTCACGAAGCCAGCTTCTACGACGCCAAATGCACCGTTCTCGTAGCGAAGCGTTGCTACTGCGTTATCTTCAACATCCTTGCCAGTTACATAGCCGTAAATTGCGTTCAGGCTTTGTGGCATGCCAAGGAACAGACGAGTGAGGTACATTGGGTGGCAACCAAGGTCGATCAGTGCTCCACCGCCGCATTGCTCCAGGTTGTAGAAGTGCTCTGGCAACCAGCCAGCAGTTGCGCCGTTGTGCGACAGGCGAACGCGAGCTTGCGTCAATTGGCCGAGGTAGCCTTTAGCCAATACTTCTTGTGCAGCAAGTGTATAGTTATCATTGAGGCGCGGCAGGGAAACAGTGAACTTCACGCCTGCTTCTTTAACAGCGGCAAGAATCTCGTTAACTTCTGCGTTTGTTGGCGCTACAACCTTCTCAGTGAAGATGTGTTTGCCAGCGCGAGCAGCCTTTACCATAACATCACGGTGCATATTAGTTGGTGTGTCAACAACGACTGCATCGATGTCCGTGCGAGCGAGCAGCTCGTCAAGGTCTGCGATGAATGGAACGCCAAGCTTCTCTGCATCAGCTTGACCGCGGGAAGGGATCTCGTCCCATACGGCTACGATTTCTGTGTTTGGATTGGCTTGTACGTTACGAGTGTAGTCCCAGGCATGAACATGCCAATAGCTAAGCATTGCTACGCGAATCATTAATGTATTCCTCCTAGAGTGGGGGTTTTTCTGTGATCGATGTCGCGTGATCACAGTTTTTTCTTCTCTAATTATGCGACATGTCCATACCGTAACACAATAGAAAACGCTTAATAATCCATTTCCGTGACAAAAAAACTACAAAATCGCGACAAATTACATGTCGCGTGTTCATAGTTCGATCTGTGGATTGGCGTTATGCCGAATTTTCGACTATAGTTAAAGAAGGAGGTGGTCCGTTATGCGTCGTGTTATTAGTGCGCCGATACATGCTTATCGCAGGTTTATATCGCCGCTCAAGCCGCCGACGTGCCGGTTCTATCCTACCTGCTCGGCGTACGCGCTTGAAGCGATCGACAAACATGGGCCGCTCCGGGGCAGCTGGCTTGCCGTCAGACGGATTTGCCGTTGTCATCCTTTTCATCCCGGAGGCATTGATTATGTCCCGCCTACACGCGAAGAAATGCAGCAGCGACGGGCTTCTGCCGCCCTTGACAGCGCTGCGGAGGATTCGGTATAGTTGATCCCAAGAGAATCATTACCAATATCATTATTCGATGAACGGATAAGTACAGAGGATATGGCCTTTACAGAGAGCCGGGGGAGCTGGAAACCGGCAAGGCGCAGCTTTTGGAAAATGGTCCTGGAGAATTCGTGCTCGAGCATTCAGTTGTTTAGGAGGCTGATGCAAGGGTGCGGCGGCTGACCTCGTTAACGGTCGTAACGTTCATCCGTATATTCGGATGGACCTAATGAAGCTTTCTTGAGATGCTTACCTATTTAATGGTTCGCTGCTCTCGGGAGAGGAAATTGGGTGGTACCGCGTAAGCGACAAGCTTTCGTCCCATATGAGGATGAGGCTTTTTTTGTTTTTTTACAGATGAACGTGAAGGAGAAATGACCAATGAGTGAGAAGAAACCAGCCTTTTATATTACGACGCCGATCTATTATCCAAGCGATAAACTCCATATCGGCCATGCGTATACGACTGTTGCCGGTGATGCAATGGCGCGTTACAAGCGTCTGCGCGGCTATGATGTTTGGTATTTGACCGGTACCGATGAGCACGGTCAGAAGATCGAGCGCAAGGCGCAAGAGAAAGGGCAAACGCCGCAGCAGTTCGTTGACGATATCGTTGTCGGTATCAAGGAGCTGTGGAAGAAGCTCGACATTTCGAACGATGACTTCATCCGCACGACGGAGCCCCGCCATAAAGAAGTCGTTGAGCAAATCTTCGATCAGCTGCTTCAGCAAGGGGACATCTATAAAGGAAACTACGAGGGCTTGTACTGTACGCCGTGCGAGTCGTTCTTCCTGGAGCGCCAGCTCGTAAACGGCAACTGTCCGGATTGCGGACGCCCGGTTGAGCTGGTAAAGGAAGAGAGCTACTTCTTCCGGATGAGCAAATATGCTGATCGCCTGCTGAAGTTCTACGAGGAAAACCCGGAGTTTATCCAGCCGGAATCCCGCAAGAACGAGATGATCAACAATTTCATTAAACCGGGTCTTGAGGATCTTGCTGTTTCCCGTACGACGTTCGATTGGGGCGTGAAGGTAAAGGGCGATCCGAAGCATGTGGTATATGTTTGGATCGATGCATTGTCGAACTACATTACAGCGCTTGGGTACGGTTCGAGCGATTCGAGCAAATACGATCAATTCTGGCCGGCTGACGTTCATCTGGTCGGCAAAGAAATCGTCCGCTTCCATACGATCTACTGGCCGATCATGTTGATGGCGCTCGGTCTGCCGCTGCCGAAGAAAGTATTCGCGCATGGCTGGCTGCTCATGAAGGACGGCAAAATGTCCAAGTCGAAGGGCAACGTTGTTGATCCCGTTACGCTGATCGACCGTTACGGACTAGATGCGCTGCGCTATTACCTGCTTCGCGAGGTGCCATTCGGCGCTGACGGTACGTTCACGCCTGAGAACTTCGTAGAGCGGATCAACTTCGATCTGGCGAACGACCTCGGCAACCTGTTGAACCGTACCATTGCGATGATCGACAAATATTTCGGCGGAGACATTCCGGCGTATGACGGCAATGTCACGGCGTTCGACGAGACGTTGTCGACGCTGGCAACAAGCACATCCATGCAAGTGGAGGCAGCGATGGAGAAGATGGAATTCTCCGTAGCGCTCACTGGCATCTGGCAGCTTGTAAGCCGTACGAACAAATATATTGACGAGACGCAGCCTTGGACGCTTGCGAAGAGCGAAGAGAAACGCGGCGAGCTTGCTTCCGTTATGCACCATCTGGCGGAATCGCTTCGCATCATCTCCATTCTGCTGCAGCCATTCCTTACGAATGCGCCGCTGAAGGTCCGGAAGCAGCTTGGCATTGAAGAAGGCGCGCTGACGGCTTGGGAGAGCACGAAGCAGTTCGGCCAGCTGCCTGGCGGCACGAAGGTAACGAAGGGCGATCCGATCTTCCCGCGTCTTGACGTCGCGATCGAGATGGAGTTCATCGCAGTCTCAATGGGCGGCGGCTTAGCGGCGGCAGCTGAAGCGGCAGAGGCTGCAGCGCCTGCAGCGGAGCAAGCGGCGGCAGCGCCGGCGGCTGTGGAAGCTCCGGCAGCTGCAGCAGCACCTGAAGCGAAAGAGGAAATTTCCATCGACGAGTTTATGAAGGTGGAACTGCGCGTCGCGCAAGTGCTGGCGGCGGAGCCGATTCCGAAGGCCGACAAGCTGCTGAAGCTGCAGCTTGACCTCGGCTTTGAGCAGCGCCAAGTCGTATCCGGCATCGCGAAGTTCTACACTCCGGAGCAGCTTGTCGGACGCAAAGTTATTTGCGTGGTGAACCTCAAGCCAGTGAAGCTGCGCGGCGAAATGTCGCAAGGCATGATCCTAGCCGCATCGCATGGTGATCAACTGACGCTGGCAACTGTGCCTGAAGATATGCCGAATGGCGCAATTGTGAAATAAGCATGAACGTATGCCGCCGGGGCTTATTGCTCCGGCGGTTTCATATTGACACTATATTTTGCAGTCTATATAATCTAATTGTAATGTTTACGATTATGAATAAGATAGATAGAGGTGCTGAGGTTCATGTTTATTCAACGTTTCATAGGCAAATTCGTCTTGTCAGCCGCGATGCTGGCTTTTTTCATTCTTATCCTCGCCGGATGTGCGTCCTCTAGCAATGGCAAGCTCATTGAGGGCAAAACGAACGTCGTCACTAGCTTCTATCCGCTTTATTTTCTAGCTCAGCAGATTGGCGGTGAGAGCGCGAATGTCATTAATATGATCCCGGCTGGCGTAGAGCCGCATGATTGGAGTCCGAAGAGCCGCGACCTGGATACTGCCGCGAAAGCTCAGCTGTTCTTGTATAACGGAGCGGGGCTTGAAGGCTGGGTAGACGATTTTCTAGAAGGATTGCCCAGCGATTCGAAGCTGATAACAGTTGAGGCAAGCGAAGGCATCACGAAGATTTCCGGCAATCCAGAAGAAGATAAAGACGCTACGGATGCGAAGCATGTTGATCCACACACATGGGTAAGCCCAAAGTCGATGCTTATTATGGCGAACACGGTACTGAAGAACTTCGTGAAGGCTGATCCTGCACATAAAGATGCTTATACGGCTAACTATGACAAGCTAGAGCAGCGTCTTAAAGACTTGGACCAGGAATATACGGATGCCCTCTCGAGGACTCCGCGCAAAGATATCGTAACGTCCCATCAGGCGTTCGGTTATCTCGCACGCGATTATGGACTGAAACAAGTGGCTATAATGGGGTTGTCGCCTGATGCAGAGCCGAAAGCGCAAGATTTGCTCCGCATTACGAAGTTCGTGAAGGATAATGGCATCAAATTTATTTTCTTCGAAGAGCTTGTTTCCGATGAGCTTGCGAAGACGCTTGCGAATGAAGCTAACGTGAGCACGATGGTGTTGAACCCGCTTGAAGGGCTAACGCCGGAGCAGGAGAAGAAGGGTGAAGATTACTTCTCTCTCATGAAGGCGAATTTGCAAAATCTAGTCCAAGCCTTACAATAGAAAGAAGGAAAAACGGATGCTCCACAAACCTCAGCATGATACCACTTCCTTGATCTGTCACCGGCCGATCATCGAGCTTGAGAATGTATCATTTGCCTATAAGCAGAAGCCGGTCATCAATCACATCAATTTCACGGCGCAGGAGCGGGACTTTGTCGGGTTAATTGGCTCGAACGGCGCAGGCAAAACGACGCTGCTTCGTATGATCGTAGGCTTGCTTACGCCGACCAGCGGCACGGTGAAGCTCTTCGGCGAACCGATTGGGCAATTCCGCAATTGGAATTTAATCGGATACGTCCCACAGAAAAACTCGTTTAATCCATTGTTTCCAGCCACCGTTCGCGAGGTTGTCATCTCCGGGCTATTCAGCCGCAACAAGTTGTTCAAGCGCGTGACGAAGGCCGACAGCATCAAGTGCGACGAGGCGCTTCACGCGATGAAGATCGAGGATCTAGCAGGCAAGCGGATCGGGGAATTGTCGGGCGGGCAGCAACAGCGTGCTTTTCTCGCTCGGGCGCTTATCAACAATCCCGCGCTGCTCATTCTCGATGAGCCGACCGTTGGCATCGACAGCGAGACGCAGGAGGGCTTCTTCCATCTCATCAAGCATATGCATCAGCATCATAATATTACGTTTCTGATGGTATCGCATGACATGGAGATGATCCGGTCTTACTTGGGCGAGCAGCCGAAGCAGGAAGCCGGCAAAATCAAGTTTTATGTGAGGCACTCGCATGATCTGGAAGATTGCGTGGAGACGAATATATCGCACAGCTTGCGAGAGCTGCGCCATTCGATGGAACGAGGGAAAGTGGGCGTATAGAGGTTGGATATTATAACGACGGAATTTTTTCAAAGGGCGCTCATCGGCGGCGTTCTGATTGGGATTACGGCTCCGCTCATGGGGCTGTTTCTTGTCTTGCGAAGACTTTCGATGATTGGCGATACGCTTGCGCATGTCTCCATTGCAGGCGTGGCGCTTGGCTTCCTGATCGGCGTATATCCGGTCGCGGTAGGCCTCATCTTCGCTCTTGCGGCGACGTTTGCAATTGAGAAGCTGCGTAAGGCGTACAAGACGTACGCGGAGCTTTCTATCGCTATCATTATGTCAGGCGGCGTAGCGCTTGCTTCGCTTCTGTTCACGATGGGGAAGGGCTTTAACGTGAGCGTCAGCGGTTATTTGTTCGGCAGCATCTACACGCTGGATACGACGGATTTGGTGTTAATCGGGATCGTGACAGTTGTCGTTTTGCTATCGGTAGGCTTGCATGCCAAAGAGCTGTTTCTGCTTACGTTCGATGAAGATGCCGCAGCTGTGAGCGGCTTGCCAACACGTTTCTTTAACTTTATGATTAGTGTGCTTACCGCACTTGTTATTAGTGTCTCTATCAAAATCGTAGGTGCGCTCCTAGTGTCCGCGCTGCTTACAATACCTGCCGCATGCAGCCTTGTTATCGCAAGGAGCTTCAGGCAGTCTGTCGTTACCGTTGTCGTCATAGCGGAGCTTGCAGTTGTTGCCGGCCTGTTGGCTGCAGGTGTATGGAACTTGGCACCAGGCGGAACAATCGTCATGTTCTTAATTGTAATATTACTGCTGCTGCTCTCGGTTCGCCGGAGACATCGCGCAGGTTGAAAGCGAAGGTGACATCATGTCTGATGTAACGGTATGGGCAGCGTTCGGCGCGGGAATCGCTTCATTCGTTTCCCCTTGCTGCTTGCCGCTCTATCCATCCTATTTGTCCTACATAACAGGCGTCTCTGTCAGTGATTTGAAGAGCGAGCATCCCGGCCGCGAAGTGCGGATACGGACGATGAGCCATACGCTGTTCTTTATTCTTGGTTTCTCCATCGTTTATTACACGCTTGGGTATGGAACGAATGCATTCGCAGAGGTCTTCTCGAAATATCAAGATCTGATTCGGCAATTGTCCGCTGTCCTAATCATTTTTATGGGCTTCATACTCATGGGGCTCATTCAACCTAAGATTTTACTTCGAGAGCTAAAAATGCCGTTGAGGCTGAAGCGCTCAGGCTATCTTGCTTCCTTCATCTTCGGTATCGGCTTCTCGGCAGGCTGGTCGCCATGTACCGGCCCGATTCTGGCGAGCATTCTGCTCATGGCAGCATCGGAGCCGGGCACATGGTTTGAGCTGACGACGGCGTACGCGCTTGGCTTCGCCATTCCATTCTTCGTGCTTGCCTTCTTCATCGGCTCCACGAGATGGATCGTCCGCTATTCCAGCATAATGATGAAAGTCGGCGGCGCAGGCATGCTGATTATGGGCATCCTTCTGTTCACCGACCAAATGACTCAAATCACAATATGGCTGAACTCGATTACTCCAGAGTGGCTTAAGTTCTAATGGTTTTAATGGTTTTGATGTGTACGGAACTTATTCAATAATTAGCGAAAGTGAACAGAGCGGAAGAAAAAGGATTGTGCCGGAGAGTTTACGTGCCGCCTTTGTGAAGGTGTTGTAACCATCTAATCTAATCAGATAGAACACCGTAACAACAGCGGCCGCAGGCACATCCTTTTATCTGAAGCTCATTTCACTGCAGCGATTGCTTTGAACTCTTAAGTGAAGTACTCGATTTTTGCATCCTCAAAATGCTCAAAGATGCGCTCCGAGATAAACATCCGGAGCGCTTCTGCTTGTTCATCAGGGTAGACGTACTTCCCCTGTCCCCAGCGGCCCCACTTGTACTTGCGCTTCTCAATGTCCATCTCAAGCTTCGTGCGGGGATAGCGCTTCTCGATAACGGTCTTCGCTGTCTTCGTGAAGCGATGCTGGATGAGCTCGAACGTAAGCCCGGATGACGCGTCCTTCGGTAGAGACGCCGCCAATGAGGAGAGCAGCTCGGCATAACCCTCCTGCCAGCCCTCGTGCCAGATGATCGGCGCGATAATAAAGCCGAGCGGATAGCCTGCGCGGGCTATCTTGGCGGCAGCCTCGATGCGGTCCTCGAAGCGTGACGTGGACGGCTCGAAGTTCTTGATCACATACTTGGCATTTACGCTGAAGCGAACACGGGTATGGCCGTTATGACGGATATCAAGCAGCGAATCGACATAATGAAACTTGGTCACGAACCGCAGACGGCCGTATTCCTGATCCGCCATGAAGGTGATCAGCTCCCGCAAGCTGCCGGTTATCGGCTCAAGCCCGACCGGATCAGAAGTACAGGCGGCTTCAAACCTCGTGATCTCCGGTATACGCTCATCGATGTAACCTTTTGCAGCCTGCATGATTTCATCCGTATTGACATACACACGAATATAGGGCTTTGCACCGAGAGTAGTCTGCAAGTAGCAATAGTGGCAGTGTCCCATACAGCCCGTTGCGATTGGTATGGCATATTCCGCTGATGGCTTGGACGTATCGAACTTCAACGTTTTGCGGATGCCGACAACAAGTGTACGCTTGGCGATCTTGTACTGCTCCAGCTCGGATTCGCCGGGCAGGTTCGTTATTCGGTTATGGGAGGTGGTCATCCGGTAAGGGATATCGAGCGACTTGACCCATTCCATAATGTGCTGCCCTTTCGGATAATCGAGTGCGGAGGGCTCAAAATAAACAAGTTCCGGAATGAACGACTCATGAACGGATTTCTTAGCTGCAGGCCTTTCAAGCAAGGTGGTGATCAAGGTGGAAGCTGCCTCCTTTAAGATCATCGGACATACCTGTAGTTTGGTGGTATAAGGGCAGGATCAAACATGGAAAGTTCAGACGGACAGGTTGCGGCACCTATAGAAGGCAGTGTAGAATACTAAGAGTGAAGAGTCAGTTAGCATAATTTAGCACTAGTCGAACAATCCTAACGTACGGGATGACGGTGAATGGAGGAACGAGCAAATGCCTACTCCAAGTATGGAGGATTATTTGGAACGGATTTATAAATTGATTGACGAGAAAGGCTACGCCCGTGTCTCGGATATCGCTGAAGGGCTTGAGGTTCATCCTTCTTCAGTGACGAAGATGATTCAGAAGCTGGATAAAGACCATTATTTGATCTATGAGAAATATCGGGGGCTCGTGCTCACGGGTAAAGGGAAGAAGATGGGCAAGCGGCTTGTGGAACGCCATCACTTGCTGGAATCGTTTCTTACTGTCATTGGTGTTCAGGAAGAGAACATCTACAAAGATGTCGAAGGCATAGAGCATCACTTGAGCTGGGATTCAATCACTTGCATCGAAACGCTAGTTGAGTTTTTCCGTAGAGAGCCGGCGCGGCTGGAGGAATTTCGGTCGGTTCATGCCGAGCTGAATAGCGATAACTTATAAATATACGAAAGGGGCATCCCTCAGCCGTGGCTGAAGGATGCCCCTTATTAATTACGTGTTAATGATACTTAGGTAGGTTGTCGTCATCCTTGCCGCCTTCAATAACGCGGAAAGGCATGTTCTTGCGCTGCTTGCTCTTGGCAGGCTGATCTTTGCGGGATTGCGTCTTGTACCGCGGCTTCGCTTTCGTTCTGACGCCGCCTGGCGGAAACTTATACAGCAGATAAACAACGCCGAACACAACAACTGGAATGAGAAGCTGATAGGGATTGCTGATCGTTTGCGAAACAATGCCGATGACGACGAGCACAAGGATGACGATGGACAACAGGCTCATTTTACGAGGCATGGTTCTCACCCTTTCTTCCCGAATCTAAGACTCAATTGCAAAACGGTTCTTTACGGCTTGCTCACTTGGCCATCGAGCTCAAGCATCCGGTTAAAGGAAGCGATCGACACAGCCACCTGGTCATCCGTAGGTTCTTTCGTTGTCAGCTTCTGGAGCCACAGGCCCGGATAGCCGAGGAAACGCAGAACAGGCAAATCGCGAAGCGCGTTCGTGAAGCGAAGCGCTTCATAGGATGCGCCTAGAACAACTGGGAGGAGCAGAAGACGCAAGTAAATCCGTTCCCAGAGCGAATCCCAGTGGAAGAAGGAATAGACGATAACGCCGACGAGTACAGAGAAGACGATAAAGCTACTACCGCAGCGGTAATGAAGTCGCGTAAACTTCTGAACATTAGAGACGGTTAGTTCCGCTCCCGCTTCATAGGCGCTTATTACTTTATGCTCCGCGCCGTGATATTGGAACAGGCGCTTAATGAGCGGTGTTAACGAGATAATATATAAATATGAGAGCAAGAACAAAATTTTGATAACACCTTCAATAAGATTGTGCAAGACCCGGTTGTTGAAGGAGTTCTGGAAGAGCAGTTGTTCAATAATGGCAGGTACGAGAGTGAAAACGATCTTACCAAAAGCGAAAGACAATATACCTGCAACGGCGACGCCAACGATCATACTGAGGCTCCAACCGCTTTTCTCTTCTTTTTTAGCCAGTTTCGCATCGCTGGTTTCGGATTCCTTGCTCGGCTCAGAGAGCTCGTCTTCCGCGTAGGATTCCATGGAGAAGTTCAAATGCTGCGAGCCCTTCGCACTCGATTCGAGTATAGCGACTACGCCGCGGACAAGCGGAATTTTCTTCAGTTTTTGAATCCAAGGCTTTGACGTTCTCGGCACTTCGTAAAAAATAATTTCATTATTTTTGCGCCGTACGGCAGTGACATTCGCGTGACGGCCTGCAAACATAACACCTTCGATGACGGCTTGTCCGCCATAAATATTTTGTGTGCTTTGAGACAAGGGCGAATCACCATCCTTTAGTTAGACATAAGTTCGATAATAGCTATGAATACGCTACCCACTACCTCTATTGTACTTGATTCTGCCGCTATTTGCGAGCGCCATCCATTCCCTCATTTCACTTGGGGCAAGCCGATTTGGGAGCGGCTCGGCTGCGCATACTATTACCCAATTACAGCAATGCACAACTATAAGGTAATGGAGGAAACTTATTTTGCGTAAAATACAGACGCACGGTCAGCACAGAGGGACAAAAAACGATTACGACGGCAGCACACATACGAACCCTACCGCGTATTGCTTGAAACTTGGCTTTTTTGCGGGGCTGTTCTGGGGCTTGGTGCATTGGCTGCTCTTTGCGATAAACTTTACGAAGGTCATGCCTGGGTTTCTTGTCGACCCGTTCCTGAAGCAGTCCTTCCTGCGAATGTGGTATGGGCATCTAGTCGGAGTTGCTGCGTTCATTGTGTTCTCGATCGTCGCAACGTTCATTTATAAGCTGCTGCTTGGGCGCTTGTTCGGACCGTGGCCGGGTATCCTCTATGGATTGCTCTGGTGGGCGCTGCTCTTCATGACGATTGGGCCTGCAATGAGCATGACGAAGCCTTATAACAAAATTGGCTACGAGACTTTGATTACTGAGTGCTGCTTATTCGTGCTGTGGGGTTTGTTCATTGGATATACGATCGTATTTGAATTTACGGATGAGGCAGGACGGGAGCCGGCGGGGTCGAATAAGAGCATTGCATGAGTGTGAGGGCGAGCACTTCTCAAAGCGAGGGTCTTTGTGGTAAAATGTCTAATGATCTATGCGCCGGGAGGATTCTCGATGACTCGAATACTTGTATTAAACGGGCCGAATTTAAACATGCTTGGCATTCGTGAGCCTGGTGTTTACGGTTCCATGTCGCTTCAAGCGATTGAGGAGCTGCTGCAGGAGACCGCGTCATCCCTTGGCGTGGATATTTCGTTCTTTCAATCGAATCACGAAGGGGCTATTATCGACCGGATTCATGAGGCCTATGGCCATATTGATGGTATCGTCATTAACCCCGGAGCGTTCACTCACTACAGCATTGCCATTCGCGATGCGATCAGCAGTGTCGGCATCCCTGTCGTTGAGGTGCATTTATCGAACATTCATAAGCGGGAAGCGTTTCGTCATGTTTCAGTCATCGCGCCAGTTGCGGTCGGACAGATTGCAGGGTTTGGCGCTCAAAGCTATGTGCTTGGACTTCACGCACTAGTGAATCAACTGAAGCAGTAATAAGAAAAAGGGTGATACTTTTGACACAGAAACGTTTAGCCGGATTGCGAGATAAGCTGCCTGCCTTGCAGGTAGATGCGATTCTCGTAACAAGTGCCGTTAATCGTCGGTACATAAGCGGATTTACAGGTTCTTCAGGTTATTTGCTCATCACGGCTGCAGACAGCTGGCTGCTTACGGACTTCCGTTATATGACGCAAGCTCCGCAGCAAGCTCCGCAGTTCACTGTCGTGGAGCACGGTCCGAAATGGATTGAGACCGTGAGGGAGCTGGCTGAACAAGCAGGCGTACGCAAACTTGCTTTTGAGCAGGATCATGTCGTATTCAGCAGCTACTCTGACTGGAAAGGTGCGCTTGGCTCGATCGAGCTCGTACCGGTGTCGGGTGCAATTGAACAGCTTCGCTTGTATAAGGATGAAGCAGAGCTTGCCGTTATTCGTGAAGCATGCGCGCTTGCGGATGAGACGTTCCAGCACATCCTTGGTTTCATCAAGCCAGGCATCAGCGAACGCGCTGTTGCACTTGAGATGGAGATGTACATGCGGGGCAAGGGCGCAACGTCATCTTCGTTCGATACGATTGTCGCATCGGGTGAGCGTTCCGCGCTGCCGCACGGTGTTGCAAGCGATCGGATCATTGGCAATAATGAGTTTGTGAAGCTTGACTTTGGTGCTCTACTCAAAGGCTATTGCTCCGATTTGACGAGAACGATCGTGGTTGGCAAGCCGACAGACAAGCACCGCGAGATTTATGAAATTGTACTTGAAGCGCAGATGGCTGCACTTGCCGGCATTAAGCCAGGCATGACAGGCCGTGAAGCGGATGCAATCGCTCGTGACATCATTACGAAGTATGGCTACGGTGACAAGTTCGGTCACGGAACAGGTCATGGCTTTGGTATGGAAATTCACGAAGCGCCGCGAGTGTCGGTCGGCGGAACGTCTGTGCTTGAGCCGGGAATGACAGTTACGGTGGAACCGGGCATTTACTTGCCGGGATTCGGCGGCGTTCGGATCGAGGATGACATCGTCATTACCGAGAATGGAAATTCGTTATTAACCTCATCTCCGAAGGCATTGTTTATTTTGGAATGAGTTTTATAAAAAAGCGGGAATAGCAGCGAGTCTGCTAACTCCGCATTACCAATAGCAAGGTGAGTTTGAATCCTTGAATCAAATCACCTAACCACAGGAGGAAATACCAGTGATCTCAGTAAATGATTTTAAAACAGGCCTAACCGTTGAGATAGACGGCGATATCTTCACGGTTCTTGATTTCCAACACGTTAAACCAGGTAAAGGCGCAGCTTTCGTTCGTTCCAAGCTGAAAAACCTGCGCAATGGCAATACAGTTGAAAGAACGTTCCGTGCTGGCGAGAACATCGGCAAAGCGAACATCGAGAACCGTGCCGTACAATACCTGTACAACTCCGGCACTGAGTATTCGTTCATGGATAACGAATCTTACGATCAATTCACGCTCGAGAAGAAGCAATTGGAGTGGGAAATCAACTTCCTGAAAGAAAACATGACAGTTAACATCACAAGCTACAACGGTGAAATCATCGGTATCCAATTGCCTAATAACGTTGACCTGAAAGTAACAGAAACAGAGCCAGGCGTTAAAGGCAACACAGCGCAAGGCGCAACGAAGACAGCTACAGTTGAAACAGGCTTGAACGTGCAAGTTCCGCTGTTCATCAACGAAGGCGACGTTCTTCTCATCGACACGCGCGATGGCAAGTACATTTCCCGTGCTTAATTAATTGCAGACGAAACCGCTCGGTCTTAGTGCCGTGCGGTTTTTTGTTGTCTGTTGATATTCAAAAACATGCAGTTGTGTTATAATCTTGTGTTATAAAAGTACTTCATACTCTACTGAAGATCGAACAACGTTGGGAGTGGATTAGCAGTGTCGTTGATAGTAATGAAATTCGGCGGCAGCTCCGTTGGCTCAACTGAGCGGATGCAGCGCGTTGCAAGACGTATCGCCGATTATAAAGAGGCTGGCCACAAAGTCGTTGTTGTCGTTTCGGCAATGGGCGATACTACAGACGATTTAATTGATCAATCTAAACAGCTTAATGCCCATCCTCCTGCACGTGAGATGGATATGCTGCTCACAGTTGGCGAGCAAATATCGATCGCGTTGCTGTCGATGGCTATAGATGCAATTGGTCTGAAATCCAAATCGTTCACAGGCTGGCAAGCCGGCATTCAAACGGAAGCGGTTCACGGCAAGGCACGTATTACTGACATTCAACCCGATCGGATTTTCTCAGCGCTGGACAATGGCTTCGCCGTAATCGTAGCGGGCTTCCAAGGCGCGACAGAACAGGGCGAGATCACGACACTCGGTCGCGGCGGTTCCGATACGACAGCAGTTGCCCTGGCGGCAGCTCTCAAAGCAGACGTGTGTGAGATCTATACCGATGTAGACGGCATATACTCGACCGACCCGCGCGTTGTGAAGTGCGCACGCAAGCTGGATGAAATCACGTACGATGAAATGCTGGAGCTGGCTAATCTTGGCGCAGCAGTCCTGCACCCTCGTGCGGTTGAATATGCGAAAAATTACAATGTTAATCTTGTTGTACGATCTAGCTTTACGCAAAACGAAGGCACAAGTGTGAAGGAGACTGCAGTCATGGAACAAGGAAATGCCGTTCGCGGTATTGCATTTGACAAAAACGTAGCACGTATTAGCATCCTAGGTGTCGAAGATATTCCAGGCGTTCTTGCAAAAGTATTCGGAGCGCTTGCATCGAGCGGCGTCGACGTCGATATTATTGTACAAAGCGGCACGCAAGACGGTAAAGCGGACTTCGCGTTCACCGTTACTCTGACGGATAAGGATAAAGCCATTGCAGTTGTAGAGCGTATTCGTGCTGAAGTGCCTTACCGTGAAGTGACTTCCGAGGAGAACCTCGTGAAGGTTTCCATCGTTGGGGCAGGGATGGTTAGCAACCCTGGCGTTGCTGCAAAAATGTTCGCTGCGATCTATGAGCAAGGCATCAGCATCAAGCTTGTAACGACTTCCGAGATCCGTCTCTCCGTCGTAATCAGCGAAGAGCATACGCATGATGTTGTCCGCGCGCTGCACACAGCGTACGACCTTGATACTGCTGAGCAAGCTTTCGTTGGCGGCCCGCAGGATCGCCGATAGGATATAGGACTATAAGATGGAGCAGCAGTGCCTTTTGGTGCTGCTGTTTTTTGTTTTGTGGCGGGGCTCGAGGTGGAGGATGAGAGAGGGTAAAAGGAGGGCAAGGGGAGTTTGGTAAAGAAAGGGTATCCAGTACTCTACATGGGGGGAAAGAGCGTCCCTTAGGGATACACATAGATGGGAAACTCGCGGATTTAGCAAATGAATGCCCCCAGGGATACACAACGTGGAACAACCGGAAACGCAAAAAGAAGCCCCCTATGGAGCTTCTTACTATAATTCCCATTCCAACGCTAGAAGCGATCTGCGAGAAAGGAGAACAGTTTGAACAAGATCGCGGTGATGCCGGCTGCCATTAAGGGGCCGACGGGGATGCCGCGCAGAAAGACGATGCCGAAGATCGAGCCGACAACGAGGCCGACGATTAGCTGAGGGTCGAGCCGGAGCATCTCGAGCCCTTTGCCGTTGACGTAGGTGGCGATGGCTCCTCCAGTCAATGCGAGGATACCGGGCCAGGACGTTACGACGCTGAGCATATCCTTGGAGCTGATGCGTTCGGAGGCAAAAGGCACAAGCACGCTGAAGGTGAGGAACAGCAGTCCGAGCTCCAGCCCTCTACGCTCTATCGTGGGCAAGAAGCGCTGGAGATGTATGAGCTTCACGATTAATAGCACACATGCCGCCGTGGAAATAATCGGCGAGCGCCCGACTAAGCCTACAATGATCAATACAACTAATACGACTTCCCCGCTCATACTTGCCCGACTCCTTCAATACGTAGTCGCCGCCCCGCGAATAAGCATAGAGCGTCCATACTTCCAGTGTATGGAACAAGCCTACCCGATATGTCTCTTCAGCCTTGTATGTCAGCTTCACCCATGCACGAGCATGTCACCTTGCATACGCGGCACAATCGTGCTGCAGTTGACTAAGCTGCACCGTTCAACGTCTCGGCCGCTGCCGTATTTGATTAGTCTTTTTCCCGTTACGCTCCCCGATATCAGGTCATACAGGTTATCAGCTTTGTTTCGATAGAGTCCCAGCATGGCCGCGCCGAGATCATTCATCTCAAGAGGAGTCGCGCACATCGTCTGAAGCTCGCTGATGATCAGACCTGCGCATACGCCATCCTCCAACGCAAATTCATCATGGCTGCCGGCACACAGCAGCACCAGATCTCGGCGCAGCTCGAGCGCTGTACGAGCACATGCCGCCGCATTGTTCAGCGATCCGGCCAGCACATGGTCGGAGCGCATCGCTTTGTGCAGTGCCCGCGTGCCGTTCGTCGTCGTCAGGACGACCCGGCGGCCGCGTACGGCTTCGGCGGTAAACTCCTCGGGGGAATTGCCGAGGTGGAACCCGGGGATTTTGCGGCAGAATCGCTCTCCCGCCAGCAATTGTCCATCGCATAGAAGCGCTCTTGCTTCCAGCACGGTTTCAACAGGGACGATCCCTGCAGCGCCAGAGGCAAGCGCAGCGACAATCGTGCTTGTCGCGCGAAGCACGTCAATAACGATTGCCGTCCGATGAGCGAATCGCTCGGACTGCGCCTCATTTACGTTGGAGATGACTTCAATTTGCATACGATTAACGCTTCCTTCCTACAAGGACTGGTCCACCACGGCCAGCCAAATCAAATCATATAAACGAATGGCTCAACATGTACACCGAAGCAGAATGTGTCTGAACGCAGCCCCCGCCGCATCGTTTCGAGCGAAAATACTTCGCCTGGCTGAATGTTGCCGAGGTGAACATCGGAGCCGAATGTTTGAAGCAGCAGCACCTGCTGTTGCTTCAGCGGCGTTTCCCACATGATGCGCCGGATATCTCCGCCGAGGGAGCGGCTTACCGTTTCCAGCACGCTCTGCGCGCAGTTTCCATTCGCATCGAACAGCCCTACGCCAACTCCGGATTCCCTTGCTTCAATCGTGACCATCTCAGATCCCGCATGCCAGTCAGCCTCGGCAGTAACCACGAGCTCCTGCACATCTACAAGCGAGCCAGTCAGTTTCTTCCCATATTCGGAAACGACCCGAAGCCCGTTCTTAACCCCTTCTTGAATGAGCTCGGTGCGCAGCTTGCGGCTAAGCTCGATCGTACCGTCAGACACTTCGATACCGTTAAAGCCAAGCCGGCAGATCGTGCGAAAGAACGCAGGCACAACATCCTGCTGCACAGCAGACTCCAGCAGTGTACCTCCTGGCATGACGGTTAGACCGCAGCGCTTCGCCTGTTCGATTTTGCTCAGAAGGAGATCGGTCGGATAGAGCGGTGCAGTGCCAAATCCGAATTTAATGCAATCCATGTAGCTTGCAGATGTTTCAAGAAGATCGGAGAACGCATGGCGTCCGAGCCCTTTGTCAATGACCATCGTTTTGCCGCGCTCGAGAGCGTTATGGCTGGACTGCTCACGCTGGCCGCTTGGGTCGCTTAGTACGGAAGGCCAAGCCGCCATAGAAATTGATTTCATGATATCTCCTCGCATTCGTTTCATATCCACAGCAATATATGCAATGCGCCCAGATCGTGTGCTGGCTGCGGCTCATTCAGAGTCAATATTGTGAGAATGAAAGAATAGCAAGCGCGCATAAGCTAGAAGAGAGCCGTGATAGTAGTAGAAGAAGTAGAAGGACAAGTTTCAATTTGCATTCCGTAGTGTCCTGAATCTTGCATTTCTTGGAAGAAAGGAGATAGATATGCTGAACAAAATCGTACTGACCATGGCGACAATCCGAATATTCTCCGGCTCGCTTGAAATTATGGCGGCTCTGCTCATGCTGCGTCTCAATCAGATTGATAAGGCGCTAATCGTGAACTCCTCGCTGGCGTTTGTCGGTCCGCTTGTGCTTATCTCCACCACTACGATCGGTCTAGTCGGGCTCTCGGACAAAATGTCGTTTGGCAAAATGCTGTGGATTGTAGGCGGTGTCGCGTGCATTTTGACTGGGGTGCTGAAGAAGTAGCCTTCCATCAGTCGTTCATAGACATCTAGATTTGTCATATTGCTGGGCTCATTCGAATAGAATGGGATACAAAGCTGGACAATCATGCGATTCTAGCAATCTAGCGTAGAAGCTGCTGCCCAGGAGGGGGAGAACGATGCTGAAGAAAGTGCTGCATTTGCTGCCTTCCGAGCTGGCCTACGTGCTTTGCCGAATTCCGGAGAAGGTTCAAGATGTTATTGAAGAGATCCGCATCCGAGAAGGCCGGCCGCTTGAAATTAGTACGAGCCAAGGCTTCTGGTTCGTATCCACAACTGGAAAGCTGCTTGCGAAGCCAGAGGAAGCGTACAAGCCAACAACGGAATTGTGCCGCAAAATGCAAGAGCGCGTGACCAACCATTCGCTCTACGCGATGGAGGAAGAGCTACGCCGAGGCTATATTACAGTCGCAGGCGGCCATCGAATCGGACTGGCTGGCAGAACGATCCTTGAGCAAGGCCATGTCCGTGGCATCCGCGATATCGCAGCATTCAATGTGCGGATCGCCAGAGAAGTAATCGGCGCGGCGGCAGGGCTGCTGCCGAAGCTCGTTGATCTTCAGAAACAGACGCTGCACTCGACGCTGATCATCGCACCGCCGCAGCAAGGGAAAACAACACTCGTACGAGATTTGGCTAGGGCGATTAGCAGTGGTGCTTGGGGCCATCCTGCCGCAACGGACTGGCCTGGACGCAAAGTTGGCATTATTGATGAGCGGTCGGAAATCGCAGCCTGCGTCAAAGGTGTTCCCACATTCAATGTCGGCCCGCGGACAGATGTTATGGATGCTTGCCCTAAAGCGGAAGGAATGATGATGATGCTTCGCTCTATGTCACCGGAAATTATTATCGTCGATGAGATCGGCCGCGAAGAGGATGGCGCAGCCATTCTGGATGCCAGCCACGCAGGGGTGACCGTTATAGCAACCGCTCATGCCAATGACTTGGAAGATGCAAGGGGACGTCCGCTGCTCTGCAATCTGCTCGAGGCGGGAGCTTTCCATCATATCGTCGAGCTTCGTCGGAGCGGGGGAAGCCTCATGAGCAGAGTGCTGCCGGCGGCAATGGTAAGTCGAGCGCCAGCGGCGCGTGAGCCTACTGCAGTGAAGGGAGGCGGCGCGAGTGGTTAAGCTGATTGGGGCTGCGCTCATTCTCTTCGCTGGCACGATGATCGGGTTCGTACAAGCTTCGCGCTTTACTTCACGCCCGAATCAGATCCGCCAGCTGATCTACGCGCTTACGCGGCTCGAGACTGAAATCGGGTACGGCTTCACGCCGCTCCCGGAAGCAATCGGCCGTAGCAGCGCGATGGTGCAGGAGCCGGCTGCAGGCTTTCTCCGCGAGGTGAAGCGAAGGCTGGATGAACAGTCCGAGCTCACCTTCCGCGAATGCTGGGAGCAGGCAGCAGCACAGGTCTGGCCGAATACCGCAATGCGGCAGCAGGAGCAGGCAGCTCTCATGCGGCTCGGCTCGACGCTCGGCATCAGCGATCGAGAAGATCAGATCAAGCATTTGAAGCTAGCGATGCAGCAACTGCATGCAGAAGAAGAAATAGCGCGGGAAGATGCTTCGCGATTTGCGAAGATGTGGAAGAGTCTTGGCGTACTCACTGCTCTACTCGTCGTCATTTTGATTTTTTAGTGGGGTGCCGCAAGCATGAATTTTGATGTGTTGGCTATCTTTCAAATTGCCGGAATTGGTTTCATTGCCGCAATGATCCATACGCTTCTGAAGCAAAGCGGCAAAGAAGAATATGCGCATTGGGCGACGCTCGTCGGTTTTATCATTGTGCTGTTCATGATTTTACGATTACTAGGTGAACTGTTCCAGGAAATAAAAACGACTTTCTTATTTCAATAACTTCAGTTTTTTACAGCTAGGCGGGTGATCAGTGTTTGGAAATCATCCAAATTGTAGGGTTAGGTTTGGTTGCAGCAGCACTCGTTCTGGTTCTGCGGGAACAGAAACCGATGTTCGCTTTTCTGCTAGGTGCTTTTACAGGGCTGTTCATCTTCTTATATGTCGTAGGCAAGATCGACACGGTGCTAACTGTGCTCGAGCAGCTCGCGGATCGGTCAGGCATCCCGTCGATCTACCTAAAGACGATACTCAAGATCATCGGTATCGCTTATATCGCTGAATTCGGCTCACAGATCGTACGTGATGCCGGGCAGGAGAGCATAGCCACCAAGATCGAGTTTGCCGGCAAAATACTCATTCTCGTTCTCGCGGTGCCGATCATCAGCGTCATCGTAGAAACAGTGCTCGGCCTGTTGCCGGTAGGGAGTTGAACGTAATGAGGCGGTGGTTGATTCGCAGCGCGATGCTCGTTGCCGTTGTGCTGCTATCCATACTTGCACTTCTGCCCGTTGCAGCAGCAGCAGCAGGGGCCGAGCCGGGGGAACTTACGGAAAAGTTGGAACAATCGGCGCCATCGAGAACAGAACCTGATAACAACGCGTCGGATGTGAATGCTGCGCTTGCGAATCAACAGCTGAAAGGCGTCAACACGGAAGCGGTTGAGGATTACTGGAACAAGCTGATGAAGGAGTACAGCGGCTTCTTCCCGGATAACGAGGTGCCAAGCTTTGCTGAGATGGTCATGCCAGGCGGTAAAGGACTCAAGCTGACAACCGTGCTCTCGGGCTTGCTGAGATACGTGCTGCACGAAATCCTTTACAATGGCAAGCTGCTTGTAACGATCGTCATCCTGACCGTATTCAGCATGATGCTGGAGACGATGCAAACCGCGTTCGAGCGCAATACGGTAAGCAAAGTGGCCTACAGCATCACCTATATGGTCATGATCGTGCTGGCGGTCAACAGCTTCAATGTCGCAATCGGTTACGCGAAGGATGCCATCACCGGAATGATTCAGTTCATGCTTGCGATGGTGCCTCTGCTGCTGACGCTGCTCGCCACGATGGGGAGTATCGTTACTGTATCGGTGCTGCATCCGCTCATTATCTTCATGATCAACGCGGTCGGCACTGTCATCTACTCGGTGGTCTTCCCGCTGCTGTTCTTCTCGGCGGTACTTCATATCGCAAGCGCCGTGTCGGATAAGTTCAAAGTAACGCAGCTGGCGAATGTGCTTCGGAGCTTCAGCGTCGGACTCATGGGCATTATGCTGACCGTCTTTCTCGGTGTCATCTCGGTGCAAGGAGCGACAGGCTCGGTCACAGACGGTGTTACGATGCGGACGGCGAAGTTCATAACAGGCAACTTCGTTCCGGTCATTGGACGAACCTTCTCCGATGCCGCCGATACGGTCATGTCGGCCTCGCTGCTCGTCAAGAATGCAATTGGGATCGCTGGTGTCGTTATCATTCTGTTCCTCTGTGCATTCCCTGCTGTGAAGATTATGACGCTCGCTCTTATCTACAACGTATCCGCCGCCATCATGCAGCCGCTCGGCGATAGTCCTATCGTGACCTGCCTGCAGACGATTGGCAAAACATTGGTTTATGTCTTCGCTGCGCTCGCCGCAGTCGGGCTTATGTTCTTCCTGGCCATCACAATCGTGCTAACAGCAGGCAATGCGGCGGTCATGATCAGGTGAAGCACGTGTTGCAGGAGGGGTTCGCATGCTGGACTGGCTTGCCGTATGGCTACAGCAAATTATCGCGGTTGTGCTGCTGGCGGGCTTTATCGATCTGCTGCTGCCGAACAAAGCGATGCAGCGCTATGTGAGGCTCGTCGCAGGGCTGATCATTTTGCTGACAATCTTAACGCCGATCATCCGTCTGCTCCAAGGCGACTTCAATGCTCGGCTGAATCAGCAGGTGGATAACTGGTTTCAATCGACGAATGACAATCAGTTCCGCATGCCGACGCTGGAAGATATTCAAGATGATGCCAAGAAGCTTCAGGAGCAGCAGAAAGCTTCTGCCTTGGCGCTGGTGGAGCAGAGACTTGGTTCATCGATGAAAGACAGCATTACAGAAGCTACCGGCCTGCAAGTGGCGGATGTGGGAGTGAACCTGACGGCCGCAGACACTATTGATCAGGCGAGAATTGAGTCGATCGTGGTGACGCTGGCGAAGCTGGTGCCGGATTCGGAATCGAAGGAGAGCTCTACGGCGACAGGAGATTCCAAATCGGCGAACGAAGTGAAGCCGGTCGATGAAGTTGAAGCGATCGAAGTTACGGTGCAGCCGATGACAGAACAGTCAGCGGATTCACCGGGATCGACGAATGGCTCGGATAGCCAGGAAGAGCAACCAGCTAGCAGTGAAGTGGCGGCGGCTGTCAAGGAAGTGCTAAGGCAAGGGTGGAGCGTGAACCCGAAGCGAATAGAAGTGATGCAGCAGCAAGCGGATGCTGAATCGGCACAGTAGGGAAAGGGGAGAGCGATGTTGGCCAAATGGCTAGATGGGCTGGAGTCAACGTTTGGAGGCGGCCGCGGCGGGCCGAAGCGGGTGAAGTCGATGCGCTGGCTGCTCATACTAGGTGGGATCGGAGTCGCGCTTGTCATCATGAACTCTTTTCTCAACTATCGCCAAGTACCTGCTTCTGATCAGCAAACCACTTCCTCTAGTACACCGCCGACCGATCCTGCTTTCAACAATAGCAGCAAATCGGACAGCCCTATCGCTGACATTGAGCATTCGCTGGAGAATCGGCTGAAGGAGATTTTAGAGATGATCGTTGGGGTCGGTACTGTGGATGTGATGATTACGGTAGACTCCACCGAGGAAACGGTCGTGCAGCTCAACGAGAAGGAATCGCAGCAAATTACGAATGAAAGCGACAAGAATGGCGGCAAACGCACCGTCACCTCCCTCACGAAGGAAGGACAAGTGGTGCTCTACGATACATCCGGCGACAAAGCGCCGATCATTGTGAAGAGACTTCAGCCTAAAATTCGCGGCATTCTGATCGTTGCGAAAGGCGCAGAGAACGGTACGGTAAGACGGCTCATTGTCGACGCTGTCGAGAAGGGCCTTAATGTTGCGGTCAACCGAATCTCGGTTATTCCCCGCAAACATCAATAAAATTCCAATTGGACAATGAAAAGGGAGGCTGTTCGTAAATGAATAACAAAAGGCAAACGATTTGGCTCGTATCCATGCTAAGCTTAATGGTCATTTTGTCGGCTTATTATTTGTTCACCGAGGATGTAGGCACGCCTAGCAACATGGTCACTGACGGCACGAAGCAGGAGCAGGGAGCAGCTTCGAATGCAACGGAGGCTTCCGGCAAAGCGGGCGATGACAACGGCATTACGGTATCCGAAGTGACAGGCAACAAAGATGCGAGTACAGGCACAGACGCCGCAGCAGCAAACAATTCGCAGGATACCAAGGATAACACGGCAACGGCAGACAATGCAGCGGCAGCAGCGGCGGATCAAGAAACGCTCAAGCAGCTCGAGAAATCCGGCGCGGTTAGCGAGAGTGTATTCAGCCAAATGCAAGAGAAGCGCGACCAGAAGTTTTATGAGGAATACAACAAGCTTCTTAGCACAATCTCCGATACGAAACAGAATGAGAAGGCTGCCGGCTCAGCAGTTGATCAGCTGAACTCGCTTGAAGATAAGAGCACGAAGGTCACTGGTCTTGAAGAAGAACTGACGAAGCAATTCAGCAATGCGGCTGTCGTATCTGATGACAACGAGCATTACAAAGTCGTCGTTCAAAGCGAGAAGCTTGAGCGCAGCCAAGCAGAGAGCATTCTCTCGATGGTCATTAATGAGCTTGGCGTATCGCCGGATCAAGTGACGATTCAATATGTGAAGTAACGGTCTAAGAGAGCGCCCCATTGCTAATGATATAAGCAGTGGGGCTTTTTTCCATCTAGCCATATATAAAAAATGGGTTCGTGTTCCGGGTGGTTTATGCTATAATGGGGTTTGGATTGTGCAGGTTTGGTAAATTGCACCGTCCCCAATAATATAGTTACCAAGAAGCATCTTCCCTGAAGATGCACTACATTTTTAGGAGTGAAACGATGTTTAAGCTGAGCGAGATTAAAGAATTGATCAAGCTGGTTGACGGTACTTCTGTACATGAACTTGAAATTGAAAACGATGGCGCACGCCTGATGATTCGTAAACCAGGTAAAACAGAAGTGGTGAATGTACAAGCCGCGTCAGTCGTTCCTACATATACGCAGGCTTATCAGCCACAGGTGAACGCACCGGCTCCTAGTGGGCAGCAGAGCGCGCCAGCGCCAGAACAGCCGGCAGCAAATGAGAACTACCACCAAATTCTATCGCCGATGGTAGGAACGTTCTATCGCGCGTCTTCGCCAGATAAAGCGCCTTTCGTGAACGTGGGCGATCGCATTAACGAGAAATCGATCGTATGTATTCTTGAAGCGATGAAGCTGATGAATGAGCTTGAAGCGGAAGTTCGCGGAGAGATCGTCGACATTCTCGTTGAGAATGGTCAGCTTATCGAATTCGGGCAGCCGTTGTTCCTTGTTAAACCGGAGTAGCAATAGGCGAAGGTGACATCAAGAACATAGCATGCACGAAAGGAGCTTACCCATGAAATTCAACAAAATTTTAATTGCAAATCGTGGCGAGATTGCCGTACGTATTATTCGCGCTTGCCGCGAGCTCGGCATTCAGACCGTTGCTGTATATTCGGAAGCCGACCGTGAATCGCTTCACGTGCGTCTGGCAGACGAAGCTTATTGCATTGGACCTGTCGCATCCAAGGACAGCTACTTGAATCTGACGAACATCATGAGCGTTGCAACGTTAACCGATTGCGATGCTATCCACCCGGGCTACGGCTTCTTGGCGGAGAACGCGGATTTCGCAGAAATTTGCGAGTCTTGCAACGTGACCTTTATTGGCCCGTCCCCGCAAGCGATTAATAAAATGGGCGATAAAGCGGTTGCGAAATTAACGATGAAGCAAGCGGATGTGCCTATTATTCCTGGCTCTGATGGCCTCGTTGAGGATATGGACGAAGCGATTCGCGTCGCTCGCGAGATCGGTTATCCGGTCATTATTAAAGCGACTGCGGGCGGAGGCGGCAAAGGCATCCGGATTGCAGAGAACGAAGAAAATCTCATTTCGCAAATTTCGACGGCTCAGCAGGAAGCGCAGAAAGCCTTCGGCAACGCCGGCGTTTACCTTGAGAAATATTTGACGGGCATGAAGCACGTTGAAATTCAGATTATGGCTGACAAGCACGGCAACGCCGTTCACTTGTTCGAGCGTGACTGCTCCGTGCAGCGCCGCCGCCAGAAGCTTGTTGAGGAAGCGCCTTGTCCGGTTCTTAGTCCGGCACTTCGCGAGCGTATGGGCCAAGCAGCTGTACGTGCTGCGCTTGCCGTTAATTATTCGGGTGCAGGTACGCTTGAGTTCCTGCTTGGACCAGACGGTAACTTCTATTTCATGGAGATGAACACTCGTATTCAGGTTGAGCACCCTGTAACCGAAATGATTACAGGCGTTGACTTGATTAAAGAGATGATCTCCGTTGCGGAAGGCAACGAGCTTACTATTAAGCAAGAGGACTTGAAGATTAACGGCTGGTCGATCGAATGCCGCATTAACGCGGAAGATTCGGAGCGTGGTTTTATGCCATCGCCAGGCACGATTCAATTCTACTTGCCTCCGGGCGGTTTAGGCGTTCGTGTTGATAGCGGCGCGTATCCGGGTTACACCATTTCCCCTTATTATGATTCGATGATCGCCAAGCTGATCGTCTGGGGAGCAACGCGTGAAGATGCGATTGCTCGGATGAAGCGGGCGCTCGCCGAATTTGCCATCGATGGCATTAAGACGACGATTCCGTTCCATATGAAGCTCTTGAATCATCCGAAGTTCGTGAAAGGCAATTTCGATATTAAGTTCTTAGAGGATAATGACATTAACAATCCCGTAGAATAATCGCGAATCTTCATGGTTTGCGACAATTGGACTGGTTTGTCATAATTCCTCCGGAATGCTATAGTATAGGAATAAGAAGCGGATAAGCTACCTGAGCCAATATGGCGGAATAACGTAACTTTACGGGAGGTGTAGGATAACCATGAGTACGTTAGCAGCGGACTATGAGAAAACAGACATGGGCACTATTCAAATCGCACCCGAAGTGATTGAGATCATTGCTGGACTTGCGACAATTGAGGTTAGAGGAGTAGCAGGCATGAGCGGCGGTTTCGCCGGCGGCATTGCAGAGCTTCTGGGCCGGAAAAACTTGTCCAAAGGCGTAAAGGTTGAGGTTGGGCAGCGTGAGGCGGCAGTCGACGTCTCCATCATTGTGGAATACGGCAATCGTATCCCTGAGGTTGCGGCTAATATTCAGAACAACGTGAAGCGTTCCATCGAAATGATGACAGGCCTCCATGTTGTAGAAGTGAATGTGCATATCCATGACGTTCATTTCAAAACAGCGGAGAAACCAGAAGAAGATGAGATCGCTATTCGAGTAAAGTAGAGATTAGTGTCGTAAAAAAATGATGACATACCCCCTAGTGGTTGGGCTTGCCGCTCGGCGCTAGGGGGTTTTATCTAGTCCGCCACAAGGAGGAATCTCGCTTTGATTAGAGTGCTCGACAAGTTTCTATTGTTCTTATACAGCTTGGCAATCGGTGCGGTGGCTGTCATTGCGTTCTGCGCAGGCATGTACTGGTTTCCAGAAGATTGGCTGAGCAATCTTGTACATAATTTATACAGCGGTGATTACGACTGGCTGCAGGCGACTGTACTGATCGTTTCCGCTATCGTATTTCTCCTTAGTCTTCGCTTCTTCTACGTATCGCTTAAACGGAGCAATGCATCTTCGCCTTCGATTGATCAACGTACGGAGTTCGGCGACATTCGCATCTCGCTTGAGACGGTTGAGAATCTGGCTTTGAAGGCAGCGAGCCGCCAGCGCGGCGTGAAGGAACTGAAAGCACGAATTCGAATTAGCGAGGCAGGCATTGAAGTGTCGCTGCGCGCAATTGCTGATGGTGAGAGCTCGATTCCGGTTCTTACGGAAGAAATACAGCGTGCCGTCAAATCCCATGTGGAAGAGATTACAGGTATTCCTGTAGCAGGCGTTTCTGTATTTGTAGCTAATATCATCCAAACCGCGAACTTTAAAAGTCGCGTAGAATAGAGGTGATACCGATGTGGAAGGAAGTCTGGGCAACCTACGGGGGACGGATAACCGGTGTAGCAACAGGTATCATTCTTGGTCTTCTTTATCTTATTGTAGGTTTTTGGGATATGCTTTTCTTCGCCTTTCTCCTTTGTATCGGCTATACCGTCGGCAAATTGAAAGACGAGCAGCGTGGTCCTATCCTTCCATGGCAGCGCCTTAGCGAGTGGCTAATGGAACGATGGAGACCGTTTAAATAATACTATGATCTCCTCCGTACCCCGGACCCGTATGTGGCTTCGTTCGGGGCAGGGAGGAGATCATATTTTGAACATTGTGATGAATCAGGAGGCCCCATGAAACGTAGGCTAGCGCGGGAAATTGTGGTACAGAGCTTGTACCATATGGAAATGAATGAGGAAGCAACCGCAGCATCCGCAGTAGATATGCTGGTGGATGAAGTGCAGGAAGAGAATGAGATCGAAGCGGACGCAGCGGACGTTCACCGCATCGATGAATATGTGCGCGAGATGGTACAAGGCGTGCTCGAGCGCAAATCAGCGATTGACGATATGCTGCAGCACTATTTGACGGGCTGGCAAGTTGATCGTCTGTCTCGTGTTGACCGGCAAATTCTACGTCTTGCTTGTTATGAGCTTGTGTTCCGGGATGACGTGCCGCCGAAAGCGATCATCAATGAAGCGATTGAGCTGGCGAAGCATTTTGGAACGGACGAGTCCGGTAAATTCGTCAATGGCGTTCTTGGCCGACTGCTGCAAGCGCTTGATGAGCTCAAACCAAAGGCGTAGCGCTTAGGCGTGTGACATGCTTTGTTGTTTACGTTACATTAGCCCCTTGGATCCCTTATAAAGGATTTAAGGGGCTTTAAGAAAATTTAGTCCCTTTTATAGTACTCGCCTATCGAGGAGATAGCGAAAGTCGGTTTTTGCTTGGATGCCCTCATAACTTGGATTCAGGAGTGATTACGAAATGACTGCACAGCGTATCGAAGGTAAAGCGATTTCGGATGCTATCCGAATAGAAATTGGTGAAGAAACTGCGAAGCTGTCTGCACATGGCATTCAGCCTGGTCTTGCTGTCGTGCTTGTCGGAGAAGATCCAGCGTCGAAAGTATATGTAGGCAGCAAGGAGAAAGCATGTCAGCAGCTAGGCTTCTATTCGGAGGTCCATCGTCTGAGCGGCGATACATCCGAGGACGAGCTATTGGCACTAATTGATAAACTAAATAACCAATCGACGATTCACGGCATTCTCGTCCAGCTTCCACTGCCAAAGTACATTAATGAGAAAGCTGTCATTGATGCGATCAGCTCTGCAAAGGATGTAGACGGTTTCCATCCGGTTAGCGTAGGCAATCTCGTCATCGGTGATGACAGCTTGTTGCCATGTACACCAGCTGGCGTCATTGAACTGATTAAGCGGACAGTTGGTTCCATTGCAGGCAAGCATGCTGTCGTCATTGGTCGCAGCAACATTGTCGGCAAACCGGTTTCGATGCTGCTGCTTCGTGAGAACGCGACAGTGACGATTTGCCACTCGCGCACCGCGAATATGGAAGAAATCGCGAGAACAGCTGATATTCTGGTCGTTGCGATCGGCAAAGCGAAAGCAATCGGCAGCAAATATGTAAAGCCCGGTGCGGTCGTTATCGACGTTGGCATTAACCGCCTTGAAGACGGCAAGCTCGCTGGTGATGTAGATTACGAAGATGTTCTGGAAACAGCGGGCTATGTGACGCCGGTACCAGGCGGAGTTGGACCGATGACTATTACGATGCTGATGCTGAATACGTTGAAAGCGGCGAAACAACAACACGCAATTCAGGAGTGAGGAGCGGAAGATGGCGGATCGCACGCGAATATTTTCGATAAAAGAAATTAATCGCTATATCGGAATGAAGTTGGAATCGGACGAGCTTCTCGGCGATGTGTGGATCCGCGGGGAAATCTCGAATTTCACACATCATTCGAGCGGTCATATGTATTTCACGCTTAAGGATAAGGACAGCCGAATAAAGTGCATCATGTTTGCTTCTTACAATCAGCGGCTGCCCTTCATTCCGAAGGAAGGCGCGAAAGTAATTGCCCGTGGCAATATTTCGGTCTACGAGCGTGATGGCAATTATCAATTTTATTGTATCTCGATGCAGCCAGATGGTATCGGAAGTCTCTACCTCGCTTATGAGCAATTAAAGAAGAAGCTCCAGGATGAGGGGCTGTTCGACTCTGCACGTAAGCGGCCGATTCCGCAGTTTCCAAAGGCAATCGGTGTCATTACGTCTGCGACTGGAGCAGCCGTCCGAGATATTCTCATCACGCTGCAGCGCCGTCACCCATCAGTGCCGGTGCTGCTTTTTCCCGTTCTCGTGCAAGGGACGCTCGCAGCACCTTCAATTGTAAAAGCAATCGAAACGATGAACCGTTTAGCCGAAGTCGACGTATTAATAATAGGCCGCGGCGGCGGATCACTTGAGGAGCTGTGGGCGTTCAACGAAGAAGCGGTGGCGAGAAGCATTGCCGCTTCCGTAATTCCGGTTATATCGGCTGTTGGACATGAGACGGATTTTACGATAGCTGATTTCGTCGCTGACCTGAGGGCAGCGACCCCGACAGCGGCAGCTGAGCTTGCCGTTACGAGTGTGCAAGAGCTGAAATCCAGGCTGGCACAGACGGAGTCGAGACTTGTGAATAGCTTGCGGATGACGGTGAACAACCGGAAGGAACGGCTAACAAGGCTTCGCAGAGCGCCGGTATTCATCAATCCGCGCAAATATTTATTGCAGCATGCTGAGCGCCTTGACCGCGCTGAGGAAAGGCTGCAAATGAGAGTGATTCGCTTCACGGAACGAAGCAGAGATAGATATACACGACTTGGCCACGCGCTGGCGAAAGTACATCCGGGCGCTCAAGCAGCGCTTGCAGCGAAGCAGCTGGAGCGTATGTCGGACCGGCTGCAAGCGACGATGGCAGCTGACATGAAGGAGAAGCGGATGAATTTACTCGCTTCGATCAGGCAGCTTGATGCACTGAGTCCTTTGAAAGTCATGTCCAGAGGGTACAGCTTGGTCTATGATGATCGGGAGAAGCGGCTTATTAAATCGGTGAACGACGTTCAACTTGGCGATTTGCTGAAGGTGAAGGTTGCGGACGGTCAGCTGGAATGCCAAGTTTGGGGAATCAATGGGGAGGCGAAAGCAGATGGCGGCTAAAGAAAAAGTAGTTGAAGAGCAGGCGATTAGCTTCGAAACGGCGATGGAACGTCTCGAGTCGATCGTAAGCAAGCTGGAGAGCGGAGATGTTCCGCTTGAGACGGCGATCGAATTGTTCCAGGAAGGAATGAAATTGTCCCAGCTGTGCGGCTCCAAGCTTGAGGATGTTGAACGGAAGATTGAAGTGTTGATCGAAACGGAAAATGGTTTACATAAAAAACCGTTTGCAGCGGCAAACGAGGAATAGAGGTAATTAATGTGAAGACTTCGGTTTCGACCGCTGACTATTTGAATCGCTCCGTCTTGGAAATCGAAGAGGCACTGCATACTTCCCTGCCCCAGGAATGGGATATTCCTCCAGCTCTCAGGGAGTCAATAATGTATTCCTTGGAAGCAGGCGGCAAGCGTCTGCGGCCTATTCTCGTTCTGACAGCTGCTGAAGCGGTTCAGAGCGATAGCCTTGCTCGCAGCCAGGCGATGCCTGTTGCTTGCGCGATTGAGATGATTCACACCTACTCGCTTATTCACGATGATTTGCCTGCAATGGATAACGATGACTATCGAAGAGGCAAACTGACCAATCATAAAGTATACGGGGAAGCGATGGCTATATTAGCCGGTGACGGCCTGCTCACGCATGCCTTCTATGCGATTACACGCACGGTGGCGCTTGGCACCTCGCCAGAGACGGCGCTTGCTATTGTTTCGGATCTGGCCAGATTGGCTGGCGCTCCGGGCATGGTTGGCGGCCAAGCGGCGGATATACTAGGTGAACAGGGCGTGACCTCGCTTGCTGAACTGGAGTACATCCACCTGCACAAGACGAGTGATTTGATCGTATTCTCCGTTCTTGCCGGTGCAAGAATCGGCGGAGCAACGCAGCAGCAGCTGGAATCGCTGCAGCAATTCGCTAGGAAGCTTGGGCTTGCTTTTCAAATCCAAGACGATATTCTCGATCTGATCGGAGACGAGGCGAAGCTTGGCAAGCCGGTGCAGAGCGATGTAAAGCAGCAGAAGGTGACGTATCCGTTCTTGCTCGGCATGGAGAAGTCTGCGGCGCTCGTTGAACGATTAACGGAGGAATCCAAGCAAGCATTGGTGGATGCGAAGCTCGCGAATCCGGAATATTTAATGGCAATTGCAGATTATTTGATGAATCGTGATCATTAATTTGACAATGCTTAGGTCTTTCTGCACGAACTATGTTATAATTTAGCCACATTTGACGTTTAATGGACAACGGGATCAATGAATACCCGTGAAAGCGAGGAAATATCGTGTTACTGGAACATATACATGAGCCGGCTGACTTGAAATCCCTCTCGATAGCCCAGTTGGAACAGCTTGCTGCGGAGATCCGCGCGTTCCTCATTGAGAAGCTGTCGGAGACGGGCGGACATCTTGCGCCTAATTTAGGTGTCGTCGAACTTACACTTGCGCTGCATTACTTATTTGACAGCCCTAAAGATAAGTTTCTTTTCGACGTGGGCCATCAATCTTACGTTCATAAAATTTTAACGGGCCGTAAAGATCAATTCGATACGCTCCGTCAATATAAAGGGTTGTGTGGTTTCGTCAAGCGCTCGGAAAGCGTGCATGACGTCTGGGAGGCAGGCCACAGCAGCACCTCGCTGTCCGCAGCGATGGGTATGGCGCTTGCCCGCGACTTGAAGGGCGAGCGGAATAAGGTCGTTGCCATTATTGGCGATGGCGCGCTTACAGGCGGTATGGCGCTCGAGGCGCTGAATCATATCGGCCATGAGAAGAAGAATCTAATGGTAATCCTGAACGACAATGAAATGTCGATCGCACCGAACGTTGGGGCTTTGCACCATTATTTGGGCAAAATCAGAACGGACCGCCATTATCAGAAGGCGAAGGAAGAGCTAAATCAGCTGCTTAACAAAATTCCGGCCATCGGCGGCAAGGTCGCGAAGACGGTTGAGCGATTGAAAGACAGCGTGAAGTATTTGCTCATGAACGGGGTTCTGTTTGAGCAATTCGGATTGACGTATTTTGGCCCTGTTGATGGCCATGATCTAGAGCAATTAATGGAGACAATTGAGCAAGCAAGCCGTGTGCAAGGTCCGGTGCTTGTTCATGTTATTACGGTTAAAGGCAAAGGCTATTCGCCGGCGGAAGCCGATTCGCATAAATGGCATGGAATATCTCCATACAAGATTGAATCCGGTCAAGTATTGAAAGCGGTTGGACCACCGATGTACACCGAGGTGTTCACTGATGCGCTTATGGATTTGGCGGAACAGGATAAGCGAATTGTCGCAGTCACGCCTGCAATGCCTGGCGGTTCCGGCTTAATTAAATTCGCGGAGAAATATCCGGATCGTATGATCGATGTCGGCATCGCAGAGCAGCATGCGGCGACGATGTGTGCCGCGATGGCGATGGAAGGGATGAAGCCGGTATATGCGGTGTACTCCACATTCTTGCAGCGTGCGTATGACCAAGTGGTGCATGATATTTGCCGCCAAAATACGAATGTTGTGTTTGCGATTGACCGTGCGGGCTTCGTTGGCCCGGATGGCGAAACACATCAGGGTGTATATGATATTGCATTTTTACGCCACATCCCGAACATGGCGCTCATGATGCCGAAAGATGAGAACGAGCTTCGCCGGATGATGAAGACGGCGTTCGATTATAATGATGGACCGATTGGTATTCGTTATCCGCGAATTAGCGGTCTCGGCGTTCAAATCGATAAAGAGATGAAGCCGATCCCGATCGGATCATGGGAAGTTGTTCGCGAGGGCGATTCCGCTGTTATCGCGGCTATCGGGCCGATGCTTCAAGTTGCTGAGGAAGCGGCTGAGCTGCTTAAGCGTGAAGGGCTGCAGGTTCGCGTCGTGAATGCACGCTTCATTAAGCCGATGGATGAAGCTATGCTGCTTCAAATCGCCGAAGAAGGTCTCCATATACTGGTGCTTGAGGAAGGCTCCGAGCTCGGCGGCCTGGGCAGTGCGATTATGGAGTTCTACTCCTTGAATGGCAAACATGGCGTGCCAGTACGAATTATGGGTGTGCCGGATATATTCGTTGAGCATGGTTCCATTAAGGAGCAGCGCCAAGAGATCGGATTGACGGCAGAGCGTGCTGCAACAGAATTGAAAGCATTGCTGCCTCGCGTCCGCAAGCGCGTTCCGGGTCAGGTATAAGAGCAGGAGAAACCGATGACAATTGCAAAAGAAAGAATTGATGTCTTACTCGTGGAACAAGGCTTTTACGAAAGCCGCGTAAAGGCGAAAGCTGCGCTTATGGCAGGGCTTGTGATTGTTGACGGTGAGCGGATCGAGAAGAGCGGTATGAAAGTGCCGCGCTCGGCGAATATAATTGTTAAAGGCGCTGTTCATCCTTATGTTAGCCGCGGCGGGTTGAAGCTGGAGAAAGCGATCCGGCAGTTTGAGCTAAACCTGGATGGAGTAGTCATGATTGATATCGGCGCATCCACTGGCGGGTTCACTGACTGCGCACTGCAGAACGGCGCGTCTTACGTCTACGCGGTTGACGTTGGCTACAATCAGCTGGACTGGTCGCTTCGTCAGGATGATCGGGTCAATGTAATGGAACGTACTAATTTCCGCTATACGGTACCGGCTGATTTGACTGGTGCGCAACCGACATTCGCGACGATTGACGTATCCTTCATCTCATTGAAATTGATCTTGCCTACTCTTGGCACGTTACTCGAGCGAGGAGCTGGCGTCGTCGCGCTTATCAAGCCGCAGTTTGAAGCCGGACGCGAGAAGGTCGGCAAGTCTGGCGTCGTTCGTGAGCCGAGTGTCCACCGTGAAGTGCTGCATCAGGTGCTTGCTATGGCTGCTGGAGAAGGGTTCGTGCTGCAGCATTTAACATTCTCGCCAATAACGGGCGGAGAAGGCAATATAGAATTCCTTGCCCACTGGCTGTGGGAACCAGGTAGCAGTTCAACTCCTCCGAGCGAGGAAGCGATTGCTGCACTTGTGAAGGAAGCAGCTGGTACGTTCGCACAGGACTTCAAACAATAAGGAAAGTCTTTCATTTTGGCGGCTGCTGAAGTGAAAGGCTTTTTTTGTTTTGATGCAAAATTTCGCGTGCGCCCTCTTTGCAGATCGGCAAATATTTGGTACACTAAGAACGAAAGCGAACAGACGTTTGGCAACAGGTGTTCGGAAACGAATGTTCGATATTGCCGATCATACTCAGATGGAGAGGAAATTAGTTCTTCAGCGCGAAATGAATAGTGTGACTCTTTCATGCTGGGGGAGGGATTGGATTGGGAAGGTACGGGGACTGGCTTGTCATGCTTATTGCCGGTGCATTGATCATTTTCTGGTTGTATCGCAGCTTCTACCGTTGGCTGCATGAACCGCCAGGCATGAACTCGAAGCTGCTTCTAAGCGAGGCAGAGGATGTTCGGGACGATGATGTAAATGTACAGTTTCTGGAGAAATCAGGATACGAGGTCACGCATGGCAAATATCGTGTGCCAATCACAATTGATCTTGACGGCACTATGCTTCAGAGCAGGCTGTTCATCGATTTAATTGCGGAGAAAGATGGCAAACATTATATTGTGAAGACGGCACGAGAACGGATGCCGATTGATTGGACTGGCAGCGGGGTTAGAGATAGACTGCTCGTCTACGCACTGCTCTTGCCAGAGTGTGAAGGTGTCTTGTTCGTAGATCACAAGGAGCTCACGATCCGTAAAATTACATTCCGTTTCGGAACCTAGCAGTTAATCTTGACCAACTTTAGGAGGCTATTCATGAAGAGCGTTCGGCAAATGAAAATACGTGAACTGATTACAAGCCAAATCATTGAAACACAGGACGAGCTGGTCGATACTTTGAGGACAACAGGTCTTGCGGTTACGCAAGCGACAGTATCCCGTGACATTAAAGAGATGCAGCTTATCAAAGTGCCAATCGAGGATGGCCGATATAAATATTCGCTGCCGCAGGAGACGCGGAGCAATTCAATCCACAAGCTTAAGCGCACACTATCCGATCATTTCCTACATATCGACTTTACTGACAACCTTGTTGTTATGAAGTGTTTGCCGGGAACAGCTAACGCCATCGGCGCCATGATTGACAATATGGAGTGGTCTGAAGTGATGGGAACCATCTGTGGAGATGATACGATACTGCTGATCTGCAGAACGAAGCAGCAGAGCGAAGATATTGTGGACAGGCTGCTTGGATTAATGAATTAGGACATTGATGTTTGGATTAATGAACCTGGAGGAGGAGAGCAACTATGCTTCGCGAGTTGTCGATACGCAATTTGGCTGTTATTGAATATGTTTCAGTAAAATTCCACGATGGATTTCATGTGCTGACAGGTGAGACTGGAGCAGGGAAGTCGATTCTAATCGACGCGCTCAGTCTTGTTGTAGGGGGACGCGGCGCATCAGAGATGGTCCGCTACGGCTGTGACAAAGCCGAGATCGAGGCGATGTTCGAGCTGCCCCCATCTCATCCTGTTTGGTACACACTTCAATCGTTCGGAATTCATGCTTCGCCTGAGGAAGGACTCGTTGTTCGTCGCGAGCTTTCCGCGCAAGGCAAGAGCATCAGCCGCGTAAACGGACACATTGTCACCCTGTCAATGCTGCGCGAAGCAGGGGAATGCCTCGTCAATATCCATGGTCAACATGAGCATCAGTCATTACTGCGCACGGAGAAGCATCTGGAGTGGCTTGATTCGTATGCTGGTGATTCAGTCGCTGCATCCTTAGATGCCTATCGCAGTGTTTACCGCGAGTATGATAAAGTTCGAATTCAACTAAGGGATATAGAAGATACATCACGTCAGAATATGCAGATGCTTGATTTATATCGCTTCCAGATTGAGGAGATTGCTTCTGCCCGCCTAAAACCGGGAGAGGACGAATCTCTTGCCGAGGAGAAGCAGAAGCTAATGTATGCAGTGAAACGCAGAGATTCCGCTTCTGAAGCTTACAGCTTATTGCATGGAGGCAAAGGAGTGGATGCAGTCAGTCGAGCTGTAAGCCGGATTAGCGATATTCGGGATTATGATCCTGTTGCTCTTGATCCGCTGCTTGAACAGCTGCAATCCGCATTTTATCAGCTTGAGGATGCGGTATATCAACTGCGCGATTATAGGGACAATGTCGACTCTGATCCAGAACGGCTCGCGGATATTGACGACCGTCTGGATATGATAAATAGCTTGAAACGCAAATATGGCGAGACTATCCCTGATATTCTGTCCTACTTGTCGAGCATTCAGTCAGAAGCTGATAAGATCGAGAACCGTGACGAGCATCTGGCTCGCCTGCAAATTGAGCTGGATCGACTGTTCGCTCAAGCATTGATGATTGGTAAGCAGCTTTCCGATCAACGCCGCAAAGCTGCGGATCTGCTTGCGGAAGCCATTGAGAGCGAGCTGCGCGGCCTTCAGATGGATCGGACGAAGTTCTACGTCCAATTGCAGCAGGCGCAAGATGGCGAGCACTACAAGCTGCACGCGAACGGCATAGATGAGGCGGCATTCCTCTTTGCGCCGAACCCAGGCGAACCGATGAAGCCAATCAGCAAGATTGCTTCTGGTGGCGAGATGTCGCGTATTATGCTGGCGCTCAAGACGATCTTCGCTTCGATTGATGAAGTTCCGGTTCTTGTATTCGACGAAGTGGATACTGGTGTAAGCGGACGTGCTGCTCAAGCAATCGCTGAGAAGATGTCGCGTTTGTCCAACCAGTGCCAAGTGTTCTCGATTACCCATTTGCCGCAGGTGGCATGTATGGCAGACCATCATTATGAAATTAAGAAGATCATTGTTGCTGAGCGAACGTCTACAATGGTAACGGAAATGAGTTCTGCAACACGAATTGAAGAACTTGCGCGTATGCTCGGTGGTGTGGAAGTAACGGAAAAAACACGCCATCATGCACAAGAAATGCTTGACTTGGCTGTAAGGCAAAAGGGGGCGTAATGGAAGGGAATCAGGGAATGTTTTTGGCGACATAAAACAGTAGGGGCAGGGATAACTTAAAGGTACGCAAATGGCGAACCACCTTTCTCGTCAAGCGATTTTGCAACAGGGAGCGTGAAGTCATTGAATGCCAATCAGCGGAAGCGGTGGCTGGGTCTACTTCTCGTTATCATCGTTTGCATGCTTGGTCTATCCTCTCCACTTCAACATTTCGCCGCATTTCCGAACGAAGTTCGTTTGTTTTCCGGCCAGTTGAAACAATTAGACTATGGTATGCCTGTACATGCTCAAGTAACCGTTGATTCGCATATGCTGCGTGTAAACGGCTCAACTGATCGTTCACTTTCGATTAATCTGAACAAGCCACTATCAATTGAATCATCACAAAGCGGCAAAACAACGATGAAATTGAAATTATTCGGCAAAATTCCTTTCAAAACCGTTCGAGTAAACGTTGTACCGGATTTACGTGTCATTCCGGGTGGACAAACGATTGGTGTTAAAGTGAAATCTGCAGGCATAATGGTTGTCGGTCATCATCAGGTAGTTGATGCGAAGGGCACTAAAGTATCTCCAGGCGAGCAAGCGAAGCTGCAACTGGGTGATCTCATCGTTCGTATTAATGGCAAGTATGTAAACGAAGTGCATAAGGTAGCAGAAATGGCGGAGGAAGCTGGTGGCACGAAACAGCCGCTTCATTTGACAGTGAAAAGAGGATCGAGATTATTCGATACGAAGCTCGTTCCTGTGTTTGATTCTGAAGATCGCGCTTGGCGATTGGGGTTATATATTCGTGACTCCGCAGCTGGTGTGGGTACATTAACGTTCTATGCTCCAGATCAAGGCGTCTATGGTGCACTTGGACATGTTATTACCGATATGGATACCCAAACACCCATTGAAGTGGGCGAAGGACAGATTCTGCAATCCAACGTAACCTCCATTAACAAGAGCCAGAACGGCGAGCCAGGCGAGAAGAGAGCGCAGTTCGTGAAAGAAAGCAAAGTGCTTGGCAATATTGAGCGGAACACGTCATTTGGTATTTTCGGTAAAATGAAGGAGCTGCCTTCGCATAGCTATAACGATCAATCGGTTCCAGTTGCTTTCGCGGAAGAAGTGAAGGAAGGACCAGCCCAATTGCTTACCGTTGTAAACGGGCAGAAGGTTGAGCGATTCAATGTAGAGATCGTTCATGTTACGAAACAGCAATCTCCTGCAACTAAGGGGATGGTAATTAAAATTACAGATCGCCGATTGCTGGAGCAGACAGGTGGCATTGTGCAGGGGATGTCAGGAAGCCCAATAATCCAAGACGGCAAACTGATCGGTGCTGTAACTCATGTATTCGTTAATGATCCTACATCTGGTTATGGATGCTTTATCGAGTGGATGCTGCAGGATGCCGGAGTATTGTTGAAACCAGCAAGCTTAAATCTTAAGGCGGCATAGCCCCTTAAGATTTTTTGGTTTCATGTCGAATTAATTCGAATTCTGAAGATTCGTGTAATAAATTATTCATTATAAATGAGTTGAAAATAAAAATAAAGAAAAATATTATTCGACAGAAGGAATTTCATTCGGTCTGTCGAAAATGTTTATAAGCAAATACAATAAACGTATTAAGTGACGGTTACTGCATTTGAGTGTGGATTTTAGTCTAAGGAGGACTATACCTTGCAAAAAATTGAAGTTTTGTTGGCTGATGACAATCGGGAATTTACGAACCTTCTCTCAGAGTACATCTCTGAACAAAATGATATGGAAGTTTCCGGTGTCGCTTATAACGGTGAGGAAGTTCTTCGTTTACTGGAAGAGTCTCATGAAGTGCCTGACGTTCTTATTCTGGACATCATTATGCCGCATCTTGACGGCCTCGGTGTTCTGGAACGTCTGCGCGAAATGAATCTGCCTAAAATGCCTAAAATCATTATGTTAACAGCATTTGGTCAAGAAAACATCACTCAAAAAGCGGTACAACTTGGTGCTTCCTACTACATACTTAAACCGTTTGACATGGAAATTCTCGCGAACCGAATCCGCCAGCTCGTTGGCAATCCGACCGTTTCTTCGACGTTTACATCCACGTCTGCAACTGCTGGAATGTCGAAATCGAACGTTGTGCCAATCGCAAAAGGTAAAAACCTGGATGCGAACATTACGAGCATTATTCATGAGATCGGCGTTCCTGCCCATATTAAAGGGTATCAATATTTGCGTGAAGCGATCACAATGGTTTATAACAATATCGAAATTCTCGGTGCCATTACAAAGACGCTTTATCCTGCTATTGCGGAGAAATTCAAGACGACGCCTTCCCGTGTGGAACGCGCCATTCGCCATGCAATTGAGGTAGCTTGGACACGTGGCAACATCGACAGCATCAGTCACTTGTTCGGGTATACAATCAATATAAGCAAGTCGAAGCCGACGAATTCCGAGTTCATCGCTATGGTCGCAGACAAGCTGCGCATCGAACATAAAGTGTCGTGAAAAGATAAAGAATAGCTCGAATCGAATGGAGCGCCACTTTCGTGCAAGCCGCGAATGTGGCGTTTTTATTTCGTAGTATTTCATGTCAACTAGGAGGATTGTTTTGACAACATCAGTAAATACATCTGTTCCTTCGCTGAAAAGGTTAATCATTTTACTATCGGTCACACTCGTATCAGGCTTGAATCAGGGCTTGCTGCTCCCATTATTGGCTATTCTGCTCGATCAGCGGGGCGTCTCATCCGATCTCAACGGGCTCAATTCGATGGCATTGTACATTGGCACATTCAGCACAATGTTCTTCATCGAGAAACCGATAAGGAAAATCGGTTATAAATACGGCATTCTGTTTGGCATTGTAATAGCAGGCTTTGGGACGATTCTGTTCCCGTTCATGCATGCCCTCTGGATTTGGTTTATTCTGCGAATCGCTGTCGGTATCGGTGACAGTGCGCTTCATTACTGCACACAGCTTTGGATTGTAAGCAGTAGCCCACCGGCGAGCCGGGGACGATATATCTCGTTATATGGCATGGCATATGGAATCGGCTTTAGCATCGGACCTATGGGCATCAACTTTATCTCTATTGGGAAATGGCTGCCTTTTGCGCTGAACACGATCTTATTTATTATCATATTGATGTTTGTGTTAAGGTTACCGTCGATCTATCCCGAGAGAGCGGAGAAGCTTGCCGCTTCAACGAACCGCTACTGGCAAACGTACCGGATTGCATGGTTCGCGTTGTTTCCGGCGATACTTTATGGCTTGATGGAAGCGACGATGAACAGTAATTTCCCGCTATATGGACTTCGCATTCATCTTAGCAAAGAAGTTATCTCCATGTTGCTTCCTGCGCTTGGAGTCGGTAGTCTAATTGTGATGTTCCCGCTCGGCATGCTAAGTGACCGGATCGGGCGCAAGCCAGTTCTCATATTCTGTTCACTGGCAGCTGGCATCATGTTCTTCATGGTGCCGCTCGCAGGGAATAACGCTCCCATGTTATTCGTGCTGCTCGGTTTAATCGGCGGTTGTATCGGCTCGTTCTTCTCGCTCGGCCTTGCATACGCGGCTGACTTGCTTCCGCGCGAGCTGCTGCCATCGGCGAATGTTATCGCATCCATTCATTTCAGTGTCGGAAGCTTGCTCGGACCCAGCATCAGCGGCTTTGGCATACAATATATATCCGAGAAGAGTATGTTCATTATGCTCGGAAGCGCATTTACGCTTTTCGCGCTAATTGGTCCGATGTTCCGCCGAAATACGCAATCGCAAACCACAACTGTCGTTTAATTTAATTTTTGTTTATTTTTCTGTGCGTATCTTTTTCGTACCTTCATTCGTTTACGTTATGCATCACAAGCTAACAGATGAGGAGGTGCCAGAATGATAACAAAGCCAACTGTCGATGAAATGCGCTTCGTGCTGTACCGTTACTGCTTGTCGCTTACGCGTTCGACCTGGGACGCTGAAGATATTGTCCAGGAAACATGTCTGCGAGCCCTTCCTGTCATGAACGGAAAGGTGGAGCATCCGAACCCAACTGCTTACTTGCTGCGTATTGCAAAAAATATTTCTGTGGACCATATGCGCAGGAAGCAGCTGGCAAGACGCATTGAGCGCAATGAAGCCGTTCTAACTCGGCTGTATGGTGATTCGCATGAGATGGAGTATGCAGTACGGCTGCTGCTCGCTCATTTGTCTCCGCTGCAGCGGACTGTTTTCCTGTTGAAGGAATTGTTCGGTTATAAGGGCAGTGAGGTGGCAAATAAGCTGTCCACATCAGAGGGTGCTGTAAAAGCCGCGCTGCACAGGGCTCGATCGGTGCTTTCTCGATTGAAGCAGCGCGAGATGAGCGGTGCGGCACATTTTAGCGCTGAGAATCCAGTCAGCGACAGCATGCTGTACGCGTATGTAAATGCGATCCGTTCAGCTGATCCACAGGCGCTGATCGTGCTTGCGAATGCCGAAGAACAGCGCATCGATCCGGTTCAGGCTGTCGGTCAGCTTCGAATATCAACAGGCATCGGCTCATCCGTTAGTATGATGATGGCATCATAAACGGGCCTGAGAGGATGAATACGATGAATTTGACGCCATACGTTATTGAATCGACAAATCGCGGGGAACGCAGCTACGATATTTATTCGCGGCTGCTTAAGGATCGAATTGTTATGGTGAGCGGTGAGATTGAGGATCAGATGGCGAATTCAATTGTGGCGCAAATGCTGTTCCTCGCGGCTGATGATCCGGATAAAGATATACAGTTGTACATCAACAGTCCAGGCGGATCTGTGACGGCTGGCTTCTCCATTTATGACACGATGCAATTCATTAAGCCCGATGTTTCGACGATATGCACCGGTTTTGCAGCCAGCTTCGGCGCGATTTTACTCGCTGGTGGAGCGAAGGGGAAACGGTTCGTGCTTCCGAATAGCGAGGTTATGATTCATCAGCCTCTTGGTGGAGCCAGAGGGCAGGCATCAGATATCCAAATCCATGCGAGCTGGATTCTGAAGACGCGAGAGAAAATTAACAAGCTGCTTGCGAGTCACACCGGACAGTCCGTGGAGCAAATTGAACGAGATTCAGACCGGGACCGGTTCATGAGCGCATCGGATGCAGTCGCTTACGGCATCGTGGATCGCGTAATCGGATAGAACCAGAACGAACAAGCGGGCACTCCTAAGTTGAGGAGTGCCCGCTTTTATTACATACAACCTAAGTTATACGCCTGGCCGAGGCGGACGAGGCCGCTTCTGGCGATAGCGTGGTGCTACGTAGTTACGCTTACGGTCGCGGTAGAATGTCCAGCCGCCGATGAATGCGACACCGATCAGGAACAGCACAAGTCCACCTAGAAACATCCACCATTCAAAATGGCGCACAGTTGCGGTTTCATCGCCGAAAGATGAGAAATAATGAAATACAGCATCCTTCATTAGCAGGAAGCCGTATGTGGCTCCAAGACCTGGAATAACAAGCAATAGGACAGCAATAAATCGAATAATGACTTGTCTCATACGTTAATTAAATCCCCCTGTACACATGCAGCAGATACGGTAATATCATACCTTTTTCTCACCTGACTTGTCCATTTAGGTGGGGGATGTTTTCTGACGGAGCGAAAAAAGGTACAATAGGGAATGTATAGCAAGGTGAATTGGAGAGGGGAACGAACATGACATTACAATGCGATTTGGCCATCATAGGCGGAGGCATTGCAGGATATACAGCCGCAATCCGGGCGGCACAAGCAGGCAAGAAGGTCATTATCGTCGAGAGAGAGAAGCTCGGCGGCACATGCTTACATAAAGGCTGTATTCCAAGTAAATCGCTTCTGCACAGCGCGGAAATTTATGCAACGCTGCGCAAGGCGGACACCTATGGGATTACTGTCGCTGAAGGTGCGGTCAGCATTGATTTTCCGAAGATACAGCAGCGCAAAGAGAATACGATCGAAGGATTGTATAAAGGTTTGCAGTATTTGATGCGCAAGCATGAGATTACGGTTATAAAAGGAAGAGGGCGTGTAATCGGACCATCGATCTTCTCGCCCAAGAGCGGCAGTGTCGCGGTTGAGTATGAGGATGGCGAGATGGAAACGATCGTGCCGACGCATCTCATTATCGCAACAGGCTCACGTCCGCGTACGCTTCCAGGCTTGGTGCCGGTTCCAGGTCAGCTGATGACCAGTGATGAAGCACTCGAAATGGACAACCTGCCGAGCTCGATGCTCATTATCGGCGGCGGCGTCATCGGTGTCGAGTGGGCATCATTGCTTATCGACTTCGGCATCGAAGTGACGCTCGTTGAAGCTGCATCCCGTCTGCTGCCAGGTGAGGATGTAGAGAGCTCAGCTGAGCTAACGAAGCAGCTGCGCCGCCGCGGAGTGCGTATTCTAACTGGCATTCAATTGAAGCTGGAGACGTATACGTATAATGATGGACAAGCTTCAATTACGGCTGATACGGAGGATGGCACTGTTATTCTGAATGCAGAGCGACTGCTTGTATCCGTTGGCCGGCAGGCGAATGTCGAAGAAATCGGTCTTGAGAATACCGATGTCCGCATTGAGAAAGGTGTCATCCGCGTGAACAGCTTCTTCCAGACGAATGAGCCGCATATCTACGCGATCGGGGATGTGAACGGCGGGCTTCAACTTGCGCATGCTGCTGCACATGAAGCGATTGTAGCCGTTGATCATATGACCGGAGGCAAGGAGCAAGCACCGGATCATTCTCGTATACCGCGGGCGATTTACTCGCGACCGGAAATTGCTTCGATCGGACTTAACGAAGACGAAGCGCGCAAACAGGGATATGATATTAAAGTCGGTAAAGTGCCGTTCCAGGCAATCGGCAAGGCACATGTGCTAGGCGAAACCGAAGGGTTCGCAAAAGTCATCGCCGACGCCAAGACAAGCGACGTGCTAGGCGTTCACCTTGTCGGTCCGCATGCGACGGACCTGCTGTCCGAAGCTTCGCTTGCGATGCTGCTCAATGCAACACCGTGGGAAGTGGGACAAGTAATTCATCCGCACCCGACTTTGTCGGAAGTTATTGGTGAAGCAATGCTCGCTGTGAATGGAAAATCAATCGCATTTTAGGCACTTGCTGCATCTTTATATAGTAAACACCTTTCTCAATAAATCGCTTACATGAGTCAGCGGATCCAACATTTCTTTTTCAGAGGAACTCGGTTATAATGGGTATAGTCAAGTCTTAGTACCTGGTTATAATAGCAGCTAAAAGGAGGGCATCCCTCATGACACAATCCGAATCTGCCGTGACGCAATCCAGACATGCGGCACTTGGCCTTACGGACGAGCAAGCCATTGAAATGTATAAGCTTATGAATACCGCCCGCAAGTACGATGAGCGTTGTTTGCTCCTGCAACGGGCAGGAAAAATTAAGTTCCATGTATCCGGTATCGGCCAGGAGGCCGCGCAAGTTGGCGCTGCTTTCGCGCTTGACCGGGATCAAGATTACTACTTGCCATATTACCGCGATTACGCGTTCGTACTGTCTGTTGGCATGACGCTGCGCGAGTTGATGCTGTGCATATTCTCGAAAGCTGATGATCCGAATAGTGGCGGTCGTCAAATGCCTGGTCACTTCGGCAGCAAGCGTCTGCGAATCGTAACAGGCTCGAGCCCGGTTACGACACAGGTTCCGCATGCAGTCGGCTTTGCGCTTGCAGCGAAGATGAAGAAGAAGGACTTCGTTTCCTTCGTCACGTTCGGCGACGGCTCCAGCAACCAAGGGGACTTCCATGAAGGCGCGAACTTTGCTGGGGTGCATAAGCTTCCGGTTATTTTCATGTGCGAGAATAACCATTATGCGATTTCGGTTCCGCTTCACAAGCAAGTAAGCGGCAAAATCGCTGACCGCGCCCTTGGCTACGGATTCCCGGGCGTAGCCGTGGATGGCAATGATCCGCTAGAAATTTACCGCGTCATGAAAGAAGCGCGTCAGCGTGCAGCTAGCGGCGAAGGTCCGACACTTGTCGAAGCGGTCATGTACCGGTTGTCACCGCATTCCACTTCCGATGAGGATATGGCCTACCGGACCAAAGAAGAAGTAGATGCGCACCGCGACAAGGACGGCATTCCGAAGTTCAAGCAATATCTCATCGATTGCGGTATCTGGAACGAAGAGATGGAAGCGACGATGCTGCAGGAGATCAAGGCTGCACTCGATGATGCGACAGCTTTTGGCGATAAGGCGCCGTTCCCAGAGCCTGAAGATATTTTGAAACATGTATATGCCGATGATTCAATAGGCGAAGGAGGACGCTAAGATGCCGAAAATGGACTATATTGATGCGATCCGCCTCGCAATGAAGGAAGAAATGGAACGCGACGAGAACGTGTTCATTCTTGGGGAAGACGTTGGCCACAAAGGCGGCGTGTTCACGACGACCAAAGGACTGCTCGCGCAGTTCGGCGAAGAGCGCGTGCTCGATACACCGCTTGCGGAATCTGCAATCGCTGGCGTCGCAATCGGCGCGGCGATGTACGGCATGAAGCCAATCGCCGAAATGCAGTATTCCGATTTCATGTTCCCGGCAACGAACCAAATTATCAGCGAAGCGGCTAAAATCCGCTATCGTTCTAATAACGACTGGGACTGCCCTATTGTTATCCGCGCGCCAATCGGCGGCGGCATCTTCGGCGGTCTATACCACTCGCAATGCCCGGAGTCGGTATTCTTCGGAACGCCAGGGCTTAAGATTGTGGCACCTTACACGGCGTACGACGCGAAGGGCTTGCTCAAAGCAGCTGTCCGCGACCCGGATCCCGTTCTTTTCTTCGAAAATAAAAAGTGCTACAAGCTTGTCTCCGGTGATGTGCCGGAAGACGATTATATCGTGCCAATTGGCAAATCGAATGTCCTGCGCGAAGGCGATGACATTACGGTTATCAGCTATAGCTTGCCGCTGCACTTCATTATGGAAGCGGCCGAAGAGCTTGAAGCAGAAGGCATTACCGCGCATGTGGTTGACCTTCGTTCGCTGCAGCCGATTGATAAGGACGGTATTCTTGAAGCTGCCCGCCGTACGGGCAAAGTACTTATCATTCATGAAGATAATAAATTTGGCGGCATCGGCGCAGAGGTATCTGCAATTATTGCGGAGGAGATGCTCTATGAGCTGGATGCGCCAATTATGCGTCTATGCGGCCCTGATGTCCCGCCAATGCCGATAAACCCGCCTGGCGAGAAATTCTTTATGCTGAATAAAGATAAAGTGAAAGAAGCGATGAAGCGTCTCGCGCTCTACTAGAATCTAGGGAGAGCTCTAACGCAATCATGTAAGGAGTGGTCGGATTGAAGAAAGTGACGGAAGTCATCATGCCGCAACTCGCAGAATCGCTCGTCTCCGCAACGATTGACAAATGGCTGAAGCAACCGGGCGATGTCATCGACATGTATGAGCCGATCTGTGAGATTATCACGGATAAAGTAAACGCTGAACTACCCTCGACCATTCAAGGGAAGTTGGTTCAAATATTGGTCGGCGCCGGCGAGACTGTACCTGTCGGCACGCCGGTCTGCCTGATCGAAATCGAGGAAGAGGGAGCCGATGATGCGACAACGGCTCCTGCTCCTGCCGCGCAGCAATCGGCTGCAGCGCCACAGCAAGGCCATGTTGGCAGCAGCGAGCGAGCTGCAGTGCGCGCGCAAGGGGCAGCATCGATCGCTGCCGAAGGCGGAGACGATAGCATGCGTTATCGTTATTCGCCAGCGGTCCAGCAGCTAGCAGCGGAGCATAGCATTAACTTGTCCCACATTCAAGGGACAGGCATCGGCGGACGGATTACGCGCAAGGATGTTCTTGCGTACGTTGCGTCCGGACGCGGAGCGAGCGCTCCTGCGGCACGAAGCGCGAGCGCGAGCAGCGCACCGGTTCAACCCGCACAGCCGATCTTCACATCGAAGGAGCCGGTTCGTTCAACTGGACTTCATCTGTCTGAGCCGCCGCGTATCCCGCAAGTAGAGCTCGAAGGCCAGCAAGTGCCGGGACGCAGCGAGTATTTTATAGATGTAACCCCAGTCCGCAATGCGATTGCGCGCAATATGCGCCAGAGCGTTACAGAGATTCCGCATGCCTGGATGATGATGGAAGTTGACGTTACTGATCTCGTCAGTCTCCGTAATAAGCTGAAGGATGACTTCAAGAAGCGCGAAGGCGTGAACCTCACTTACCTCGCATTCTGGGTAAAAGCGGTCGTGAATGCAATCAAGGACTTCCCGCTTATGAACTCTGTCTGGGCAGTCGACAAAATCATCGTCAAGCGTGACATTCACATTGGTCTGGCTGTCGGTACAGAAGACGCGGTGAAGGTGCCAGTCATCAAGAACGCAGACCAGAAGAACATTGCTGGGCTTGCTCGCGAGATTGAAGAGCTAGCGCGTAAGACACGCGATGGCAAGCTGACGCTCTCCGATATGGAAGGCGGTACATTCACAGTAAACAATACCGGCTCGTTCGGATCAATCTTGTCGTACCCGATCATAAACTACCCGCAAGCAGCGATTGTCACTTGTGAATCGATCGTGAAGCGTCCTGTCGTCATTAACGATATGATAGCGGTTCGTTCGATGGCGAACATCTGCTTGTCGCTCGACCATCGGATTTTGGACGGCGTTATCTGCGGACGATTCCTGCAGCGTGTGAAAGAAAATCTGGAAGGCTTCAATCTAGAAACGAAGCTGTATTGAAACGAGGCATAGGCAGACATGACAACGAACGTGAAGGCGATCGATGTCCAATATATTCCGATGATGGGATATGCCGAAGCTTGGGATATGCAAAAAAGCTACGTGAAACAGATTGACAAGGAGGAGCGACGTGACACGCTGCTCCTTCTTCAGCATCCGCCGACCTATACGATCGGCTCACAGAAGCATCCCGAGCATCTGCTTTATTCCGAGGAAGAATTGGCCAAACGCGGCATCGGTGTATTTCAGATCGACCGTGGCGGGGACATTACTTATCATGGGCCTGGACAGCTGGTCGGTTACCCGCTCTTTTATTTGGACGGGGCGAATCTGGATTTGCATGGCTACTTGAGGCAGCTAGAGCAGGCCATTATTGAATGGTTAGCTACATATGGCATTGAAGGCGGGCGTAAACCTGAATATACCGGAGTATGGGTTGGCGATGAGAAGATTGCCGCCATTGGCGTGAAGTTTAATAAAGCCAGAACTCGCCGCGGGTTCGTGACGAGTCATGGCTTTGCGCTTAATGTGAGTGCCGGCATTGCTAAGGACGGATTTCGTGGCATCATTCCTTGTGGAATTCAGGAGTTTGCCGTCACTTCATTCGCTGATTTAACTGGCAATCACCTGAGCGTTGAACAGGCTGCACTGGAGCTTACCCCTTTTATATGCAAGCAATTCGGGCTTGTTGTGGAAGAGGCATCCGGCGGACTATTCGAACATCCAGCCGATACCAACGAGCAGCGTGGATAGCAGCATTGCCGCAATAAGAACCCAGATGAATACTTTTATAAGCGGATTGGAACGCATGTCAGCATGCTCCTTTCGTACAGAATAATGAAGACGTTATTGTACATTGTAAACGAAAAGGATGGACGGAGGAAAGACGATGATTAATGAGAAGCGTATTGTTGAGGAATTTATGGAGCTTGTCCGTGTGGACAGCGAAACGAAGAATGAACGCCAAATCTGCGATGTGCTGACGAAGAAGCTGATTGAGCTCGGCTTGTCGGTGGAAGAGGATAACGCCGCTAGCCTTACAGGTCATGGAGCTGGCAACTTGATTGCGATGCTTCCAGCGAACTCCGCTACGGATGCGCCGGTTATTTTCTTCACTTCCCATATGGACACCGTAACGCCAGGTAAAGGCATTAAGCCGCAGCTGGACGAGGATGGCTACATCCGAAGCGACGGTACGACGATTCTCGGCAGTGACGATAAAGCAGGACTTGCCGCGATGTTCGAAATGATTCGCGTGTTGAAGGAGAACAACATCCCGCACGGTCCGATTCAGCTCGTCATCACCGTTGGTGAAGAAAGCGGACTTGTTGGCGCAGCGGCACTGGATAGCTCGAAGCTGAAAGCGAAGTTTGGCTATGCGCTTGATTCGAACGGTCCGATTGGCGATATTGCTGTTGCAGCGCCATCCCAAATGAAGATTACGATCAAAATCTATGGTAAATCCGCACACGCCGGCGTTAATCCAGAAGACGGCATCAGCGCGATTCAAGTAGCGGGCAAAGCGATTTCGCGTATGAAGCTTGGCCGTATCGATCATGAGACGACGGCGAATATCGGACGTTTCGAGGGCGGCGGCGCAACGAATATCGTCTGCGACTACGTGAAGCTTGACGCAGAGGCGCGCAGTATCGTCATGGAGAAGCTCGACAAGCAAGTCGAACAGATGCGTGAAGCTGTTGAGGCGGTCGTAGCGGAGTATGGAGCAAAAGCTGAATTCGAGGCTAAGTTGATGTATCCTTCGTTCAACTTTAGCGATGGCGATCCGGTTGTCGTGCTTGCGAAAGCGGCGATTGTGAAGATTGGCAGAACACCGAAGGTGTTCCATTCAGGCGGCGGCAGCGATGCGAATGTTTTCAACGGGCATGGCGTCCCAACGGTTAACTTGGCGATTGGCTACGAGCATATTCATACGACGAAAGAGCAAATTAAAGTAGCGGATCTTGTGAAGACAGCTGAGCTGACAGTGGCGATTGTGGAACAGGCTGCTGAACAGAAAGCGTAAGCAATAGTAAAAAGGGGTTACCTGCCGCAGTAGCGATCGCATCCGATCGACTCTAGCGGCAAGGCAGCCCCTTTGTCTTTTATGCGGATTAGGTGTAGGTGGTTCTTCGCGCGGATTATTGAGCGGACTGTAAGTATTCGCGAAGCGTGCGGCTTGGCCCAAGCGCTGTGAGTCCGGATTTGGTGCTGGCTTTGGCCAGCAGCTTGAGCTGATGCTTGATTTCCCATGCTTTGCCGACAAGCGCCAATTGGTTCTGCTTTGTATATTGTTTCATACTCTATCGCCCCTTTTTGCTATACTTGATAGATAGATATGAGAGAGTTGTAGGTCTTATGCATACAAATCGAAGGAGACGATGAGAAGATGCTGGAGAAAACGGATCAATACCGTGAAGTGACTGTGAAGACAGAACCGATTTTTGATGGAAAAATCATTTCGCTGCAGGTGGATACGGTGCAGCTGCCGAATGGCGGTACGGCAACGCGTGAGATCGTTAGACATCCTGGTGCCGCTGCTGTGCTAGCGTTAATCGATGATAAAATGCTCGTCGTCGAGCAGTACCGCAAGCCGATGGAGAAATTCCAAATCGAAATTCCAGCCGGCAAGCTTGATGCTGGCGAAGATCCGATGGTTGCAGCTGCCCGTGAGCTGGAGGAAGAGACTGGGTATCGCGCAGGCAAGCTGCGTCCGCTGAGTGCATTTTATACATCGCCGGGCTTTGCAGATGAAAAGCTATATGTCTACATCGCAGAGGATCTTATGAAGGGCGAGAGCGCACCGGACGAGGATGAGTTTCTGGCGGTTGAGGCGATTAGTTTCGAGCAGGCGCAGCAATATATAAGAGAAGAACGGATTAGCGACGCGAAGACGATTCTTGCTGTTTACGCGTGGCACATCTATAGGCTGACAGGAGAAATTTAATGATGAAGCATGAAAGTGGAGGTTTGCGGCGTGTATTTGCGGACCTTCATTTGCATATTGGCCGCACGGAACGGGGCGAACCTGTGAAGATCAGCGGCAGTCGTGACTTAACCTTCCGCAATATTGCTCATGAGGCAGCAGTACGCAAGGGGATTCAGCTTCTAGGCGTTATTGATTGCCACTCCCCTGGGGTGCAAAGGGATATCGAGGCGTTGCTGGAGTCCGGCGAAATGACGGAAATTAGCGGCGGAGGCATCCGATATCGGGATACGACGATCCTGCTTGGTGCGGAGATCGAAGTGAGAGACGCAGGTTATGGGACAGCGCATCATCTTGTGTTTATGCCGGATTTAGATAAGATGAAATCGCTAACGGCTTGGATGAGGGGGCATATGAAAAATGTGCAGCTCAGCTCGCAGCGGCTGTATGTGCCGAGCCGTGTCCTGCAGGAGGAAGTGAAGATGCGTGGGGGATTGTTTATACCTGCGCATATTTTCACTCCGCACAAGAGTCTCTTCGGAAGCTGCTCGGATCATCTCAGCGATACGCTGGACCCAGCGCTCGTCGACGCCGTTGAGCTTGGACTGAGCGCAGATAGTGAGATGGCGGGCTACATTCCGGATCTTGATGCGTATCCGTTCTTGACCAACTCCGATGCCCATTCCCTTGCCAAAATCGGCCGAGAATATAATGAGCTAATGCTCGGCGAGCCGTCCTTTGCCGAGCTGAAGCTTGCTCTTGAGGGAGCTGAGGGGCGGAGAATCATGACGAATTACGGGTTGAACCCTGTACTCGGCAAATATCACCGCACGTATTGCGTCAATTGCGGCTCGCTCGTGGAAGAACGGCTGGACGCCGAGCGCTGCTCGCAATGCGGCAGCTTGAAGCAGGTTCGCGGCGTGTTCGATCGCATCCTGGAGCTGGCGGAGCAGGCTGGACGCGAGCAGCCTTATGTGCCGGCAAGGCGCCCGCGCTACGTGTACCAGGTCCCGCTGGAGTTCATCCCAGGACTTGGAAAAGTGAAGCTGGGCAAGCTGCTCGAAGCGTTCGGGACGGAGATGGCGATTATCCACGATGTTCCGGAGGCTGCCATTGCGGCGATTGCGGGCGAACCCGCCGCAGCGATAATAGCCAGCGCCCGCCGCGGCATGCTGCAGCTGGAAGCGGGCGGCGGTGGAAAGTATGGCAAGGTGAGCGCGGGGCAGTAGAAAGTGCTGGTGCGGGTATGTGAGTTTTGTGTGGCGGGTATGGCGGGAGAGGCTGTCGCGGCGATCATCCAAAGTTCCCCTCGACATGCTCACGGAGGGTGCCGGCAGGGGTATGGTGAGCTCGGCGTAATTGGAGCTTCGGTGTGAGCATGCGGCTGTAGGCTAGCTTGTCGTGTATGCGCAGCTAATGCTCATTGTTGCAAACTGCGCTTCTGCTGACCCATGATAAGTTGAAAAATCCAATTATTGCGACCTGATTTGCGGAATGTTGGCCATAGATGGAAAACTCCACTTATTATAGACCAAATCGGTTCGATTTGTGGGTTTAAGGTCAAATAAGTGGATTTTTGCATTTATATTTGTTGTTAGCGCTGTTTTAGGCTGTAATAAGTGGACATTTCCACTTAATGGCTTTGGTCGAAGACCACGGGAGTGATCATCGGAATGACTGTACCGCAGCGTACCGCAGCGAGCTCCAAAGTCATAGACAACCCTTACCACACATATTCTATACCATTCGTTCTTTTTGGGGGTATGGGATATGCGCACTTCCGCAATGCAGCCGACGATGAGAGAACAGCTGAATTTATATATTTTTGTCTCCGTCCTGTTCGTCGTTGGCGTCGTCTTCGGTGCTTTGCTCGTGAATGCGCTGACGCTGGATCAGCAGCAGGATCTTGCCGGCGACGTGCAGCAGTTTATCGGCCGGATTCAGGATGGCACGTTGCTGAGCGGAACCGAGTCGTTCTGGGATCGGGCGTGGTTTCACGCGAAGTGGCTGCTGCTCGTATGGGTGCTTGGGCTCACCGTCGTCGGCATGCCGCTCGTGTTGGCACTCGACTTCTTGAAAGGCGTGCTTCTCGGCTTCGCAGTCGGCACTCTCGTGCGGCAGTTCGCGTGGAAAGGGCTGATCTTCTCGCTAGCCTCCGTTGCTCCTGCAAATCTTATTGCGATTCCGGCGTTCTTAATCGCCAGCGTGTCAGCAGTTTCGTTCACACTTTACATTGTGAAGAATCGGCTGCTCGGCCGATTTGGCAACTTGAGTCAGCCGTTGCTTCGTTATGTCGTACAGACTGCGATGATGCTTGTGCTTTTGCTAGGCGCAGCGATGATCGAGTCTTATCTAACGCCTCTGCTGCTACAATGGGCAGCCCCGCTCGTTCAAGGAGCCAGCGCTGGATTGTAATCATTCTAAAAAAAATTGACTTTGCTCCTGACGAGCACCTATAATGAAAGCAAACCGATTCTGGTGATGGCACTAGTTGTTGTGGTAAGGGGGGGAAGCCATGGAAGAATCCCGGATTGACAAAGTGAAACAGCAGCTCCAGTCACAGGGGTACAAGCTCACCCCGCAGCGTGAAGCGACAGTACGTGTGCTTCTGGAGAACGAAGAGGATCATCTCAGCGCTGAGGATGTATTTATGCTCGTTAAGGATAAAGCGCCAGAGATCGGCCTTGCAACCGTATATCGGACACTTGAACTGTTAAGCGAGCTTCATGTCGTAGAGAAGATGAATTTCGGCGATGGCGTTGCAAGATACGACCTGAGAGCTGATAACAATAAGCACCATCATCATCACCTCATCTGTGTACAATGCGGAACTATGAGCGAGATCTTAGAGGATTGGCTTGGACCGCTTGAGGAACGGCTTGAGAAGGAATACGGCTTCACCGTTGTGGATCACCGCCTCGATTTCCAAGGCGTGTGCGCAAGCTGCAGGAGCAAGAACGATAGTACGAAAGCCGAACAACAATAACTCCCTTTTGCAGTGCAGGTAGCAGTCATTCATGCTAATTCTGCACTGCTCCCGAAGGGAGTTTTTTGTGCTGTTCAAAAGCTGTCCAATTGTGCTCTTCTATTGTTTTGTGCCACGACGTCGCCCGGTTGAACGAGTGCGTGCGGCAGTACTAGCTCCATTGTCCGCAACTGCGGCCGCATCGTCGAGTTGAATTAATCCGTAGCCCTGCGAACGTTTGCCGTAGCTCGACAGCTTCTTCGTCGTATTGCGGAGCCGCTGCGCGATGCCGTACGGTGTGATGCTCGGATGGAGCGACTTCAGGAGCGCCGCTCCGCCAGCGACATGCGGACTCGCCATGCTAGTGCCGGAGAGCGTTTGATAGCGGCCGCCTGGCCATGTCGACTTGATATAGCTGCCTGGTGCCGTTACGTCGATGCCGTAGCCGCGACTGCTGTAGTTCGCGATCTTGCCGCCGCGAGTAGAGGCGGCTACGGCGATGGCATCGGTATACCTTGCAGGCTGGTCGATTCGACCGCCGACTGAGCCGTTATTGCCTGCTGATGCAATGATAAGGATGCCGTTCTTGCGCGCACGCTGCACCGCTTCTTTTAACGCGCTGCTCGTTTCTCCTTCGAGTCCAAGACTCATATTAATGATCGGGATGCTCTTCTTGATGCACCAATCAATCCCTTTAATGATGTCGGATACATATCCCGCGCCATTCGCGTCCAGCGCCTTAATGGCGTATAAGCTTGCCCGCGGCGCAACGCCTGGTCTCTTGTAATATCCAGAGCCTGCGGCAATGCCGGCGACATGCGTCCCGTGCCCATTATCATCATAATACGAAGACCCGCCCATCGTATTGACGCCTCCGGTTATACGCAGATCGGAGTGTTTTGCAATGCCGGTATCGATAATCGCGATGCCTGCGCCTTTGCCGCGAGTCGTTGACCAAACCTTCGACGCTCCGATCTGGGAGAGGTTCCATGGAGTGGTGCTGGAATCCGATGATGAGGCGGAGCTTCGACCTTTTACGTTCACACTCTTCGTTTGCACTCGTTTACGCGTATAGGGGGCTGGACGCTTGCGATCTGACTTTATTCTCTTGCCAATCACGTTGCCCGGCACAAAGCCATGCGCATGGATCTTGAAATCAGGTTCGACATAGCTGATGTTCGGATGCTGAGCAAGTGATTTCAGCTGCTCGGTTCTGCGGCTGTCCAAATGGCAGCAGATGACTCGGCTTTTCTGGATGCTTTTCACCGGACGGATGCCGTACTTGGACAGCTCTTCCATACATTGCTTATAGTCGGAGTCACGCTTGAATCCGATTAACTTGCGCGACGTATACCCGGTAGACTTGCTCTTTGAGCAGCTGAGCAGCAGCCGTTCCACATTTGGCAAAGATGCTCCTCCTTTTTGGCAACTTGATTTTGCAGATCAATGGTATAACGGTTACTCCTAATGTATGGAGACATTCGTACAAGGGCATGGGTAGACGCTGACCTTACGTACATATTTTTAGGCATGTAAGGTAAACGTATCATGGAGGACTGTCAACCCGTCCTCTGCCTGCATATGAAGAAGCATGGAGTAGGAGAGGGAGTGCGCATATGATTATCGGAGTTCCAAAAGAAATCAAATCAAGTGAGTACCGGGTTGCGCTGACCCCGGCTGGAGCGGGAATGCTGAAGGCGGCCGGTCATGAAGTGTTGGTGGAAGCGGGCGCAGGAGTCGGCAGCAGCTTCACGGACGATGCATACATCGCGGAAGGCGCAACGATTATTAATGATGTCAAAGAGGTTTGGGCGCGAGCGGCAATGATAATGAAAGTAAAAGAGCCGCTGCCAGAGGAGTTCGGTTATTTTCATGATGGGCTTCTGCTATTCACTTATTTGCATCTTGCCGCTGCGCCGGAGCTGACTAAAGCGCTGGTTGAGAAAGGTGTATCGGGAGTTGCTTATGAAACGATTCAGATGCCGAATGGCAGCCTTCCGCTTCTGACTCCAATGAGCGAGGTCGCTGGACGCATGGCGGTTCAGGTCGGTTCGCAATTTCTTGAAGCGTTCTATGGCGGCCGAGGCATTCTGCTTGGCGGCGTTCCAGGCGTTCCGCCTGCGGAAGTTATTATACTCGGCGGCGGCATAGTTGGTACGAATGCGGCGCGAATTGCGCTTGGCATGGGTGCGAGCGTCGTTATTTTGGAGCGCAGCGCAGATCGGATGCGTTATATAGATGAAGTGTTCAGCGGCCGAATTCGGACGCTCATGTCCAATCCTTATAACATTGCTTGCGCAGTGAAAAAAGCAGATTTGCTCATTGGAGCAGTACTTATTCCAGGCGCTCGCGCACCGCATTTGGTTACGGAAGAAATGGTCAAAACGATGAAGAAAGGCGCTGTCATCGTTGACGTTGCGGTCGACCAAGGCGGCACTATTGCTACGATCGACAGAGTGACTACGCATAAAGATCCAGTCTACGAGAAGCATGGCGTGCTGCATTATGCTGTGGCGAACATGCCTGGTGCGGTTCCGCGCACATCGACGCTCGCGCTGACGAATGTGACGATCCCATATGCGCTGGAGCTCGCTGGCAAAGGGCTGGAAGATGCCGTTAGAGCGAACGAGCCGCTTCGCAAAGGCGTGAATACGTACAAAGGCCGCGTTACCCATCCGCAAGTGGCTAGTGCTGTTAATATGCCTTATATCAGTATGGAGCAGCTGCTCGAGAGCGTTGCTTTTGACAAACTGAGCTAGCTCCGCACCAGCCTATCGCAGCTATGCATGTTTCAATCCTTGAACTCATAAGGTGTTGTAGAGGACAACTCCTAGGGCGAAGTTTCATGGAGAGGAGCATAGTGCGTATGGTGGTGTCAGTTCGCAGATGGCTGAGACGAGTTTTGTTCGTGCTTCTGCTTTGCTTTTTCACGATCACGATGTACGGCGGCTGCCGGTTTATTGCAGTATGGATCGCGCCGCAGGACCCGTACCGCGTTCCGCAAGGCCAGGCGCTTAAAGTGTTTCAGCATGATGATTATCAAGATAATGGAAGCAGTATTTATGAACGGCTGCGGCTGTTTTATTGGTATGGGGAGTAGAGTGTGTAAGTATATTCGACAAATATGGTGTCCTTTGGCAGGAGATTGTGCAGCGATTGTGGAATATAGCAGGATAACCTGCTAAGCTGTAGATCCGGGAAAGGAACGACCTATGAGAGCGCATCTGAGAACATTTATTCACTTTTTACGGGAACGTCGTAGGCTATCCAGCAATACACTAGACTCCTACGAGCGTGATTTGTCGAATTTCATTGAATATGTCCATGAACAAGGCGTAACCCAAATAGCCGATATCCAAAAGCATCATTTGTCCCTATACATGCTTCAATTGAAGCAGCAGGGGAGAGCTGTTGCGACGATGTCCAGGCATATGGTGTCTATTCGCGCCTTTTTTCATTATTTGGTGACGGAACGGCATGTGCAGTCGGATCCCTCCATTCATCTGGAATCGCCAAAGCAGGAGAAGAAGCTGCCTAAGGTGATCTCGATAGATGATGTTGAGAAGCTGCTTACAGCACCTGATACGAGCAACAACGCTGGCTGTCGAGATTCTGCGATGCTTGAAGTGCTCTATGCAACGGGGATCCGGGTATCTGAACTTATTTCGTTAAATTGCGATCATATTAATTTGCCGCTCGGCTTCATCCGTTGTATGGGCGCTGCCGATAAGGAGCGAATTGTTCCGATTGGCGCAGTTGCCGCAGAGGCGCTCCATGCTTACCTAAACAATGTTAGGGACAAGCTGCTGAAGCATGATAAGGCGGAGCAGGCACTGTTTCTAAATTTGCAAGGAGCGCGAATCACGAGACAGGGCTTCTGGAAAATTATAAAAAAATACGCTGCGGAGGCTAGCATCGTCAGCGACATTACGCCGCATACGCTGCGTCATTCTTTTGCTGCTCATCTGCTGGAGAATGGGGCGGATTTGCGTTCCGTTCAGGAGATGCTTGGACATGCCGACATCTCCACGACTCAGGTGTATGTCGGGCTGACGAAGCCGCGTATCAAAGAAGTGTACAACCTTGCGCACCCTCGGGCGAGAATGAAATAATCGAAGTACGGAGTGATACTAGCGATGAAATTTGATCGAATAGCAGTAATCGTGCTCGACAGCGTCGGTATTGGCGAGCTGCCGGATGCGCCGGTTTTCGGAGATGCGGGCTCCCATACGCTTGGCCATATTTTGCGAGAAGTGCCGGCCCTTGCACTGCCGAATATGCGCAGCTGGGGCCTTGACCGCATTGCGGAGCTTGGCAGTTGGAAGCCTGAAGGCGAAGCGAGGTCCTATTATGGGAAGATGGCCGAGGTGTCTGTCGGCAAAGATACGATGACGGGCCATTGGGAAATTGCCGGACTGAGAGTAACGGTACCTTTCCGAACGTTCAGTGACGGATTTCCGGCGGAGCTGCTTAATGCGTTCGAAGAACGGACAGGCCGCGGCGTACTCGGAAACAAATCGGCAAGCGGCACTGAAATTCTTGATGAGCTTGGCGAAGAGCAGATGCGTACAGGCAAGTGGATCGTCTACACTTCGGCGGACAGCGTATTTCAAATTGCCGCGCATGAAGAGATTATTCCGCTCGAAGAGCTGTACCGCGCCTGCGAAATTGCGCGCGAGCTGACGCTTGACGACCGCTACGCCGTCGGCCGCGTTATTGCAAGGCCGTATGTAGGTCAGCCAGGCGCGTTCAAGAGAACGCCGAACCGGCATGATTACGCGGTGAAGCCGCCAGAGCCGACGGTGCTGAATACGCTGAAGGACAGCGGATTTGACGTGATTGCGGTCGGTAAGATCGATGATATTTTTTGCAGTGAAGGGGTTACCGAAGCGCTGCCGACGAAAAGCAACGACGATGGCGTCGAGAAGACGCTCGCCGCACTAGGCCGACCGTTCAAAGGGATGCTCTTCACGAACCTGGTCGACTTTGATTCGCTCTTCGGTCACCGCCGCGATCCACAAGGCTACGCAGGGGCACTCGAAGCATTCGATCGCAGCCTGCCGAAGCTGGCAGAGCTAATCGGCGAGAAGGACTTGCTGATTATTACAGCCGATCACGGCAATGACCCAACCTATACTGGCACTGATCATACACGAGAATATGTGCCGCTGCTCGTGTACTCGCCGGCGTTCACGCTGCCTGCCTCGCTTGGCGTTCGGTCGACCTTCGCTGATATTGCAGCGACGATTGCCGATAACTTCGGTGTGAAGCCGCCAGCGAACGGCACATCCTTCTTGGCTGAGCTGCGCTAAGCGGGGTTAGCAAGGGGCAAATACCATTACTTTTTCTAGGAGGCTTTCTTACGATGGAAGCAATTAAATCAACTCATATTAACGAAGCGGCAACCTATATCAACTCCAAAATATCAGTCAAGCCGGAAGTCGGCCTCATCATGGGATCGGGTCTCGGAATTCTTGGCGATTACATTGAGAATCCGGTAACGATTCCGTATCACGAGATTCCCCATTTTCCAATCTCAACCGTTGAAGGCCATGCCGGCGAGCTGCTTATCGGCACGCTAGCAGGTCGTCCAGTTGTTCTTATGCGCGGCCGCTTCCATATGTACGAAGGCTACGGTCCGGATTTGACGGCGTTCCCTGTTCGCGTTATGAAAGCGATCGGCGCAACAAAGTTGATCGTGACGAATGCAGCAGGCGGCGTGAATACGGGCTACAATCCAGGCGATCTGATGCTGATCAGCGATCACATCAATTTCCAGGGCCGCAACCCGCTAGTCGGACCGAATGATTCGGCGCTTGGCGTCCGTTTCCCGGATATGTCTCAGCCTTACAGCAAGCGTATGCGCGAGCTGGCAGCCGGTGTTGCGAAGGAGCAAGGCTTCACTTTGCAAGAGGGCGTGTACATCGCGGTAATCGGACCATCCTATGAAACGCCAGCAGAAATTCGGATGATGCGGATTTTGGGTGCAGATGCTGTCGGGATGTCGACGGTATCCGAAGTCATCGCGGCGAAGCACTCCGGCATGGAAGTGCTCGGTATTTCGTGCATTAGCAACATGGCATCGGGCATTCTCGATCAACCGCTTTCGCATGATGAAGTGATGGAGACGACAGAGCGGGTGAAATCGCAGTTCCTTGGGCTTGTGCAAGGTGTCGTAACATTGCTCTAATTGTAACAAAATTGTAACAATACCCTCGACTCAATGTGACATTCTTTGTTTGCATATCGTCGTATAATGTCCGTGAGAATCTATATAAGATAAGCGGGGATTCACATGGAAAATCACAACCAGCGGCTTGAGCGACTGCGCAATAAGTTGATTGCCGCGGCGCTAGACAAGGAAACCTTTCTTCATCCCGATGTCATTTTGCTCAGTCAAGCGCTCGATCAGATGATTGTAAAAGTGCAGCGGGAGAAGTATAAGCGAGTGGTATCACAGAGATAATGCAAGCAGATGTACATATGCGGAATTGACTTAAGGAGGCTTCACGCTTGCGTGCAGTAGATATTATTCAAAAGAAGCGAAACGGCGGCGTTCTTACAAAGGACGAGCTGTCATTTCTCATAGAAGGCTACAGTAAAGGCGAAATCCCGGACTATCAGCTTTCGGCATGGGCTATGGCGGTATATTTTCGCGGCATGAATGCGGAAGAGACTGCGTTTCTTACGATGGCGATGGCGGAATCCGGCGATCAGGTGGATCTGTCGCCGATTCATGGCACTAAAGTAGACAAGCACAGCACTGGCGGCGTTGGCGATAAGACAAGCCTCATTATTGGACCGCTTGTTGCGTCTTGCGGCGTTCCCGTTGCGAAGATGTCGGGCAGGGGTCTTGGTCATACAGGCGGTACAATTGATAAAATGGAAGCGATGGAAGGCTTTCGCACGGAGCTTACGCGTGACGAGTTCATCGCACAGGTGAACGATATCGGTCTCGCAATTATCGGACAGAGCGGCAATATGACGCCTGCCGATAAGAAGCTGTACGCGCTGCGCGATGTAACTGCTACGGTAGAGTCTATTCCGCTCATTGCGAGCTCTGTCATGAGCAAGAAGATTGCTGCAGGAGCGGACGCGATTGTGCTCGACGTGAAGACAGGAAGCGGCGCGTTCATGAAGACGCTGGAGGATTCCGAGAAGCTTGCTCACGCGATGGTGGAAATCGGTACGGAAGTGGGTCGCAAGACTGCCGCGCTCATAAGCGATATGGATCAGCCGCTCGGCTATGCGATCGGTAATGCGCTTGAAGTGCAAGAAGCAATTGACACGCTGCATGGACGCGGTCCGGAGGATCTGACAGCGCTCTGTATCGCGCTGAGCTCGCATATGGTCGTGCTTGGCGGAGAGGCGGATAGCCTCGAAGAAGCGGAAGCTATGCTTCGCGCGAAGCTCGAGTCCGGTGCGGCGCTGGCAAAGTTCAAAGCGTTCATCGCAGCTCAAGGCGGCAATCCGGCTGTTGCGGACGATCCGTCGCTTCTTCCGCAAGCACCGTTTATCCTTGAAGTGAAGTCGACGCAGGGCGGATATGTGCAGGCGATTCAAGCGGAAGAGCTCGGACTCGCTGCGATGCTGCTTGGCGCAGGCCGCGCGACGAAGGAGTCGGTCATCGACTTCGCCGTCGGCGTCACGATGAAGCGCAAGGTTGGCGACAAAGTGAGCGAGGGCGACTCGCTCGCGCTTCTGCATGTTCGTGAGGAGAATGCAACGGCGAGCGAGGTTGCGGAGCGAGTTCGCAGCGCCTACACGTTCTCAGACGAACCGGTGAAGCCGTCGCCTCTGCTGCTCTCCGTTGTGACGGAGAACGGCGTGAAGCGCTTATAGTTGTTTCATGTTGAAGCCCAACCAGTCTTAGCTGGTTGGGCTTTTTTATGTGTGTGTGGCAGTCATGCGGATGGCTGAAGTAGACGGAGGCTGATTAAGTGAAGTGTGCTAACGGTTGCTGCAGCGTTTATTTGCAGAATAATGCCCCTTCATCAAAAGCTAACGGTTGCCGCAGCGGTTATTTGGCTCAAATCGAATGAATTTGCTGCCGAAACCGCCAAATAACGTTCCTCACAACCGTTACGATTTCAAAAGAGCCAATTGAGGTTTTAGAACGTGCGTGCCAACCGTTAGCGCTTTGGCCCCCAAAAGAAAGGCTTGCCAGGAAATCCACCCTGGCAAGCCTTTTGCTCTCTCTTTTATTCCGGCGAAGAGCGGCAGCAGCCGAATGATTCTGGAGAAGCGATAGCGGTCGCCTTTGTACTTGGAAAATTACATTTGATATTGTTAAGAGTTTCCCAAGTACAACAGCGATCGGAAGAACATTCGACTGCGAAGCGGCCCCCGCATGATATGTTTAGCTTTATAAGCGAACTCGCTGGAATAATTTCCCCTTGGTTCGTCCACAATAGGAATGGAGATTTTAGCCGAGCCTCGGCTTGACTTACCATTCAGGAGGAGAACAACCTATGAACAGCAAATGGAAACCACTGCTCGTTATTAGCATAGCGGCGATGATGGTTTTGTCCGCACCGGCAGCAAGCTGGGCGAAAGAAGGGGCTGCACCGAATACGGCGCCGTCCGCGAGCGCGGATTTGGCTCCGTCTGCACGATCAGCAATTCTTATGGATGCTGACAGCGGTACGATTATTTATGAGAAGAACAGCCATGCGGCACTGCCGCCGGCGAGCATAACGAAGGTTATGACGATGCTGCTCATCATGGAAGCGCTCGATCAGAGCCGCATCAAGCTGACGGATAAAGTAGCGACAAGCGAGTATGCCGCTTCGATGGGCGGTTCACAGATTTTCCTTGAGCCGGGCGAGCAGATGAGTGTCGATGAGATGCTGAAGGGCATTGCGCTCGCATCGGGCAATGACGCTTCCGTCGCAATGGCGGAGAAGATCGCAGGCACCGAATCTGCATTCGTCGATATGATGAACAAGCGGGCAGAGGAATTGGGACTGAAAAATACACATTTTGCCAACTGCAATGGTTTGCCTGCCGCGGAGCATTATTCGTCTGCGCATGATATTGCCGTGATGTCGCGTGAGCTGCTCAAGCATAGCGAAATTACGAAGTATACGGGCATGTACCAAGACTACCTTCGCAAGTCGAGCGAGAAGCCGTTCTGGCTCGTAAATACGAACAAACTCGTTCGGTTCTATTCCGGCGCAGACGGACTTAAGACAGGCTTCACGAACGAAGCGAGATTCTGTCTCACCGCTACTGCACGCCGTGACAATCTGCGCGTCATTGCCGTCGTTATGGGAGAGCCGAACACGAAGACCCGCAACGCAGAAGTGTCCCAAATGTTCGATTATTCGTTCGCGCAGTATATGAATCATACGATTTTCAAAAAAGGCGATTCGATGGGCACGGTTCAAGTAGTAAAAGGCGTGCAGCCGTCGATGGAGCTGAAGGCTAAGCATTCCTACAGTGTTCTGCTCAAGAAGGGCAGCTCCGTGAAGGATATTCGCTATGAGCTGCAGCTGAATCCGCTTAAGGCGCCAATTACGATCAATGAACCGATAGGCAAGCTCATCGTCTTCCAAGGCGATCAGGTGCTGACGGAGTTCGCTGTCGATTCACCGGCGTCTGTCAATAAGGCAGGCTGGTGGACGCTGTTCAAACGGTCCTGCGGCAGCCTGTTCTCGTAAACCGTACCATTCACATACAAAATCTGCAGAGTTGAAGCGTATTTTGTCTGCTCATAGCACTCTTCTTCTAGTTTTGTCGGGGGGCAGGAAATGGCAGCAGAAACGTAGAAATGCTTGTTCAACACTAACCTATCCCTCGCTTTGATGCGCAATCTAAGATTAGGAGTGAACAAGATGAGTCTGCAGGTTGAATTGGAGCATTACCGGAATGTGCTCATTGTTAGACTGCGAGGCGAGCTTGACCATCACACGGCCGATGTTGTTCGGTTCAAGATGGAGGAAGCGATTCTGCGCGGCAATAGCGCCCATGTCATTCTTAGCTTGAAGGAACTGCTGTTTATGGACAGCTCCGGACTTGGCGTCATTCTCGGCCGTTACAAGCAGCTGAAGGCCAAGGGCGGCAAAATGGTCGTATGCGACGTGAATCAGAGCGTCCACCGGCTGTTCGAGCTGTCAGGTTTGTTTAAAATATTGCCGATTCACGATAACGAGCGGCTCGCGCTCACAAGTTTGGAGGTCGTTTCATGAACGGAAGAAATGAGATGACACTTACGTTCTCCGCCCGTTCGGAGAATGAAGCGTTTGCGCGTGTTGCGGTAGCGGCTTTCGTCTCCCAGCTGGACCCGACGCTGGATGAGCTTAACGACCTGAAAACAGCAATTTCCGAAGCGGTAACCAATGCGATCATCCATGGCTACGACAGCGACCCAAGCGGCATGGTCACCATCGAAGGTCAGATTGAAGGCGACACCGTAACGCTTATCGTCAAGGATCAAGGTCGCGGCATAGAAGATTTGGACCTGGCGCGCCAGCCGCTTTATACGTCCAAGCCAGAGATGGAGCGCTCCGGCATGGGATTTACCATTATGGAGAACTTCATGGACGGCTTCGACGTACACAGCCAGCCGGGCAATGGGACGTCCATTGCGATGACGAAGCGCATCGAATCGAAAAAAGCGCTTTTCAATTAGGCGCATAGGGGTTGGACCGCATGGATGTCAATATGAAACAAACGGCGCAGCCTTATTTGGATGATTCGGAAGTAAAGCGGTTAATAGCGCTTAGTCAATCCGGAGATACGCTGGCGCGCGATACGCTCGTACAATGCAATATTCGGCTAGTCTGGTCCGTCGTCCAGCGGTTTATGGGGCGAGGCTATGAACCGGAGGATTTGTTCCAGATTGGCTGCATCGGGCTGCTCAAATCGGTCGATAAATTCGATCTGTCCTATGAGGTCAAGTTCTCCACCTATGCAGTGCCGATGATTATCGGAGAAATTCAGCGCTTCCTGCGGGATGACGGCACCCTCAAGGTCAGCCGTTCCCTGAAGGAAACAGCGAACAAAGTGCGCAAGACGAAGGACGAGCTGTCCAAAGTGCTTGGCAGGCTCCCGACGATCAAGGAAGTGGCGGAACGGCTCGGCATTACGCCGGAGGATGTCGTCTTCGCACAGGAAGCGAATAAGCCGCCAACCTCGATTCACGAGACGGTGTTCGAGAACGACGGCGATCCGATTACGCTCATGGATCAAATCGCGGACGATTCGCAGGAACGCTGGTTCGATAAGCTGGCGCTGAATGAAGCGATCGGCGGCTTGTCGGAGCGGGAACGGCTCATTGTATTTCTGCGCTATTACCGTGATCAGACCCAGTCCGAGGTCGCTGCGAGGCTCGGGATATCGCAAGTGCAGGTGTCGCGGCTGGAGAAAAAAATATTGCAGCTCATACGCAACCAAATTGCGCAGTGACTGCTGCGGCATGCAAGTACAACGCAAAGCCAAGTTGCCCATCAAGGGCGATTTGGCTTTTTTTGCTGCGTTTGCTCTGATTATCCTGAGGCTCCTTTAATCATACTAACGAGGAAATGAACGCGTGTAGCCAATGCTTCCGTAGGGATCAATCATGCTCGCAGGAAGTAGATCTGGGATGTATCGCACAAAACGGTAAGGGGGAGAGTGGATGAGTGAAGGCCAGCCATCCTGTCTCTATTTGCGGCTGCGCAAGCGGGTGGGCATTAGACCGGGCGAGCATGTGACGCTAGGTCGGGCAGCCCGTTTATTTTCCAGTGATTCCGCCCTTGAGAAGCAGATGGAGTCGCTTATTCTTCATCGTCACCGGCAACAGGACGGCAATCGGGTCGTCATTGATTTGCTCCAAATCGTGAAGATGATCCGGGACGCAGCACCGGGTACGGTTGTCGATTCATATGGCGATCCGCAGGTGCTCGTCATTGTCGCTGATGAGCCGCGCAAGCCTCGCCTGTGGGTTCTCATGCTAGCTTGGCTGCTGCTATTCTTCGGTGCAGGGCTTGCAATAATGAATTTTCACACAGACGTCAATATGAAGGATGTCCATACCCGGATTACGGAGCTGGTTACAGGCAGGAAGATCGAGCATCCGTTATGGTTCCAGGTGCCTTACTCAATCGGAATTGGCGTCGGAATGCTGGTGTTCTTCAATCATCTGTTTCGAAAAAGGTTCAATGAAGAGCCTAATCCGCTCGAGGTTGAGCTCTACATGTATGAAGAGAACGTCAACGCCTATGTCATTGCCGATGAGATGCGCAAGAAGAGCGAGCCGGATGAGCAACCGCAGTTGAATAAGCCAGGCGAGCAACCGCAGTCGAACATGCCGGACAAGCGCGAGCAGGAAGCGGGTATAGACGATGGTTAGGATGATCGCGGCCGATCTGTTCGTCGCTGTGCTCGGATTCGCCGGCGGGCTCGGCGTCGGCAGTGCGTTCGTGGCGCTCTTAATCGTGCTGGACATCATTCCAAGGCTCGCGCAAATTGCGTACGCATTTCGCAAGTCGCTTTGGTTTGAGACAGCGGTGATGAGCGGAGCGGTCTTCTGGTCGCTGGCTGACTTCCTCGAATGGCGGCTGTGGCTCCCGAGAACGGTGACGCTCGCGATTATTGGAACGTTTGACGGCATATTCGTCGGCATGCTCGGCGCCGCGCTGACCGAGGTGATGAATGTGCTCCCGATTCTCGCAAAACGGATGCGGTTAAGTCGCTATATGATCGGTCTCGTAATGGCGATGGTGCTTGGGAAAGTAACCGGCTCATTGTTTGATTGGCTCGTATTTCAATGGTTGGATGATGAATCGTAAGTAGAAGGATTGTCTTGATGAAAGGGTGATACCGTATGACTGATCGTGATAAGAACGGGGAAGACAGATCCGGCGCTTCGTTCAAGAAGCCGGTGCACGTATTCTGGTACGACGAGCATGGCGCGAACAAATCGGAGGAGGCAGGAGCTGGATCAGAGCATCAAGCAGAGGGCCATCCTCGGGGCCAAGAGAAGATTGTATTCACTGAACCGCCGTTCGATGAGTCTGAGCTGCCCATTATCAGCCACTACAAACAGTCGAAGAAGCAGCAAGAGAAACCGGTCAAGCCGATTCCGATCAAAATTGATGACGTCATCTCGAAGCTGGTTGAGGATGTCGGCTATAAAACAAGCTTTGATATCGTCGTGCGTGAGATGACATTTGGCAACAAACGGACAGCGTTCTACTTTATGAACGGATTCGCCAAAGATACGGTTCTAACCGAGGTTCTCAAGCGGCTAACCTTCTTAGAGTCTGACAGTCTGTCATCAGATGCCCTTCACTCGTTCTTCAATATTTATGTCCCCGCTATTCAAGTCGTGAAGGAGCAGGATTGGGATAATGTAATGACCAATGTTCTCTCTGGCGGCACGGCGATGTTCATCGACGGCGAGGCGACAGCGATTCTGATCGATGCCAAAGCTTTCCCGGCCCGTAATCCAGAGGAGGCTTCTCTTGAACGCGTCGTCAGGGGTTCACGCGATGGATTTGTTGAGACAATGCTGACCAACGTCACCTTAGTGCGCCGCAGGCTGCGGGATAAGCAGCTGCGCTACGAAATTATGCGGGTCGGTGATCGGACGCAAACGGATATTTGTATCGCATACATTGATGACATTGTCGATAAAGAGTTATTGAAATCGATCAAGGATAAAATCAAGCTGATCAAGATAGACGGTCTTCCGCTTGCGGATAAGCAGTTGGAGGAAGCGACAGTGAAGCGCGGCTGGAATCCATATCCTTTGGTCCGTTATTCTGAACGTCCGGATACGGTAGCTGTTAATTTAATGGAAGGACATATTGCGTTGTTCGTGGATACGACGCCGAGCGTCATGATCCTGCCGACGACATTCTTCGATCTGATCCAGCATGCAGAGGAGAATCGTCAGACACCATTTATTGGCACGTACTTGCGCTGGGTTCGTTTTATCGGAATTACGTCGTCCTTGTTCCTGCTGCCGCTGTGGTTTCTGTTCACGCTGCGGCCTGAGCTCAAGCCGCCAGGCCTAAGCTTCATCGGCGCACAGGAGGCGGGCAAAATTCCGATGGTCGCCCAGTTTCTGATCGCTGAATTAGGGGTCGATCTTCTGAGGATGGCTGCAATCCATACGCCATCGCCGCTCGTTACCGCAATGTCCTTGATATCCGCGATCTTGATCGGCGACATTGCCGTCAAGACCGGGCTGTTCGTCAACGAGGTGGTGCTCTACATGGCGATCTCAGCAATCGGTATGTTCGCAACGCCGAGCTATGAGCTTGGACTCGCCAACCGGATCGTCAGACTGCTGCTCATAGTGACGGTCGCACTTTTCAAAGTGCCCGGCTTTATGATTGCCACGACGCTGTTCGTCGTCTATTTGACGCTGATGCGCTCGTTCAACCGCCCGTACATGTGGCCATTTATTCCGTTTGATGCCAAAGCGCTCATGAGCATTTTCATCCGTGTTCCGGTGCTCTCAAACCGTACAAGGCCGAATTATCTGAAGCCGCAGCAGCGTGACCGTATGCCTAACGAGGAGCACTGATCATCGCGGATGGAACGGATACCGAATGGAAAGCAGCTGATCAGAAAGAAGCGCGCTACAAAAAATGCAAATCAAATGTGAAATTATCCATTTCGGGGATGGAACGAATGCGCTATACTGATGTTAAATGGTGCAAACATTAACTATGGGTATAGCCAGGAGAACTCGGAGGGGAAATATATGTATTTACACGGTACTAGCAAAATCAACGAACAAGGTCATTTAGTTATTGGTGGTTGTGATACCACTGAACTGGCAGCTCAATTTGGAACTCCGCTTTACATTGTTGACGAGGCGCTCGTTCGTCAGCGCGCACGGGAGTATGTAGAATCATTCCGCGCAGCAGGCTTGAAATTCCAAGTCGCATATGCAAGCAAAGCGTTCAGCGTTATGGCGATGTGCGCGATTGCAGAACAAGAAGATCTATCGCTTGATGTCGTTTCCGACGGTGAGCTTTATACAGCATTGAAAGCAGGCTTCCCTGCTGCACGCATTCACTTCCACGGCAACAACAAGACGCCGGAAGAAATCAACATGGCGCTTGATGCGAACATCGGCTGCTTCGTAGTCGACAACTTCAATGAGCTTTACTTGCTGAACGCGCTCGCGGGCGACAAAGGCAAGAAGGTCAACATCCTGCTTCGTATTACGCCAGGCGTAGAAGCACATACGCATGACTACATCTCGACAGGCCAAACGGACTCCAAGTTCGGCTTCGACGTTGGCAATGGCACAGCGTACAAAGCGATTCAAGAAGCTTCCGCTCAACCGAACCTCGAGCTGCTCGGCGTTCACTCGCATATCGGCTCGCAGATCTTCGAAGTTGAAGGCTTCGTGATGGCGGTTGATAAAGTAGCTGGCTTCGCGGTACAAGTACGTGATGAGCTGAACATTCTGTTCCGCGTTATCAACCTTGGCGGCGGCTTCGGTATCCGCTATGTAGATGGCGACACACCGCTTCCAATCTCGCAATACGTGAAAGCAATCACGGATTCGATCAAGTCCAACTTCTCGGCTGCAGGCTACCCGCTTCCTGAGATCTGGGTTGAACCGGGCCGCAGCATGGTCGGCGATGCAGGTACAACGTTGTACACGGTAGGGACAAGCAAAGATATCCCTGGCGTACGTAAGTACATCGCAGTTGACGGCGGCATGACAGACAACCCGCGCCCAGCGCTTTATGAGTCCAAATACGAGGCGATTCTTGCGAACCGTGCGAATGACGCGCTTGAAGAAACCGTTACCGTTGCGGGCAAATGCTGCGAGAGCGGCGACAAATTAATTATCGATATTGAGCTTCCTAAGGCGAATAACGGCGATTTACTTGCTGTATTCTGCACAGGCGCGTACAATTATGCTATGGCGAGCAACTATAACCGCATTCGCCGCCCTGCAGTCGTCTTTGTAAAAGACGGTGCAGCAGACCTGGCTGTAAAACGTGAATCGTTGGATGATATTGTCGGTAACGACCTCGTCCCTGCACGGATGCAACAAGCATCTGCAGCTAAATAATCAAGGAGGCTTTTCCACAATGGCAAAAAAAGCAAAGATTACACTAGCTAACGGTTCGGAAGTCCACATCGATTTGCACGATCAGGATGCTCCAAACACAGTAGCTAACTTCGAGAAGCTTGCGAACTCCGGCTTCTACAACGGCTTGACGTTCCACCGCGTTATTCCTGGTTTCGTCGCTCAAGGCGGCTGCCCGAACGGCACTGGAACTGGTGGCCCCGGCTACCAAATTAACTGCGAGATCAACCCGAACAAGCATGAGCGCGGTGCGCTTGCAATGGCGCATGCCGGCCGTAACACAGGCGGCAGCCAGTTCTACATCACTTACGCGCCACAACCGCACCTCGATGGCGGTCACACGGTGTTTGGTAAAGTGACTCAAGGCATGGAGCATGTTGATGCACTCCAAGGCCGCGACAAAATGGAAAAAGTCGAAGTTTACGACGCGTAATTTAGAACCCGCAGAATGGTCATCCGTGACCGTCTGCGGGTTTTGCGTTATAGGGCAATGTGTATAAAGCCGAGTCCAGAAGTATGAATTGTGCAAAACAAGTTGCTTTTTCAAGGCGTAAGTGGTAACATTTCCTCAAAGTATTTGCGTTTTTTCCTTCGGGGTCGGGTGAAATTCCCAACCGGCGGTGATCAAAGGGCTGCTCTTCTCGTTTAAGCGAATGACAGCTGTTAACTTTGTCAGTCCGTGACCCGGGTTGCTTCAGTTGGCGAACCCTATGCAGGGAGTACAATCGAAGCGAAACGGTGGACCTGGTGTAAATCCGGGACCGACAGTATAGTCTGGATGGGAGAAGGAGACGGTACGCGAATTCCATTTTTTCATGTCTCGCCAACTTTGTTCATTTTTTCACATAGTTGCTGAGTTTGTTTGAATGTGTCTTCGAATGCGTCCCTTTCACGTTTCTGTTTTTTGAAACCCATCACCCCGTAGGCTAATCGCCAAGGGGTGATTTTTGTTATGTCCATTGAAGTGTTGAATGATGAAATGTATATGCGGCTTGCGCTCGATATGGCGCAGAAGGCGAAAGGTCAGACGGATATTAATCCGATCGTCGGCTGTGTCGTCGTCAAGGATGGACGAATTGTTGGGCTCGGCGCACACCTTCGCCGCGGTGAAGGACACGCTGAAGTGCATGCGCTCGGGATGGCAGGCGATCAGGCGGAAGGCGCGACGGTGTACGTCACGTTGGAGCCGTGCAGCCATCACGGGCGGACTCCGCCATGCTGCGAGCGGATAATCGACGTGAAGGCGAAGCGTGTTGTGGTCGCCTGCACGGATCCGAATCCACAGGTGGCAGGCAGAGGCGTTGCAAGGCTGCGTGAAGCCGGCATTGAAGTGGAAGTCGGGCTGCTTGAGCAAGAGTCGCTGCGAATGAACGAGATGTTCAACAAGTACATCGTGACGAGGCTGCCATTCGTGACGATGAAGTCTGCTATGACGCTGGACGGCAAGCTTGCGGCCAAGACTGGCGACAGCCGGTATGTGAGCGGGCCGGAAGCGAGGGCGATAACGCATACGCTCCGGCACCAGCATATGGGCATTATGGTCGGCGTGGAAACCGCGCTGGCAGATGATCCAGAGCTGTCGACGCGATTGAGCGTACCGGCAGTGCATCCAGTGCGCATCGTCGTCGATTCGAAGCTGCGCCTGCCGCTTGAATCGCGTCTGCTTCAGGACCGGGCGGCACGGGTTATCGTGCTCACGGTAGATGGAGCTGACGCCGAGCGGCGTGCTGCTCTTGAAGCGGCTGGCGCTGAAGTGATCGCTTGCGGCAGCGGAAGCCGCGTCGATCTTGCGGATGCGATGCGGAAGCTTGGTGAGCGCGAGATCGGTTCGATCTTGCTCGAAGGCGGCGGCAAGCTGAACGGGGCAATGCTGGAGCAAGGCCTCATCGACAAGCTGCTGCTGTTCATCGCTCCGAAGGTAATCGGCGGGGCCGAGGCAACAGGCGTGTTTGATTTTCATGGCTTCGAGCTGATGGCAGATGCGATCGCATTCAAGGAGATGCAGGTGGAGCGGGTCGGGCAAGACTTCCTGCTTAGCGGCTATCCGGATTATACAGCTGCTCGCAGCTGATAAACCCCAAACTATAGCGAAGGGAGAGGGGACAACGAAGCATGTTTACAGGACTTATTGAAGAGATCGGAACGCTGAAGCGCACGTATAAACAGGGTGAGGCAATGGTGCTTTCCATTGAAGCTTCGCGTATCCTCACGGATGCAGCAATCGGCGACAGCATCGCAGTAAATGGCGTTTGCTTGACGGTGACAGAATTGAACCCGAACGCTTTTACCGTCGATGTGATGCCGCAGACATTCCGACATACGAACCTCAAAGATATGCGTCCTGGCGAACGAGTGAACCTCGAGCGGGCTATGCAGGCGGGCGGCCGCTTCGGCGGGCATATCGTACAAGGACATGCGGACGGCATAGGCGCAATCGTCTCCCGTGAGAACGATGTGAACGCGGTCGTGTTCACGATCCGGCCGCATGACCCAGCGCTCATGCGCTACGTCATTCCGCAAGGCTCGGTTACGCTGGATGGCATCAGCCTTACCGTCGTGCGAGCAGATCATAATAGCTTCTCCGTTTCTATAATCCCGCACACGCTGCGTGAAACCGCGCTTCAATGGAAGCAGGGGGGGAGCGTCATTAATATTGAATGCGATGTGCTCGGGAAGTACGTCGATCATCTGCTCCATTTCAAAGGAGCCGGCGACACACTTGACGCAGGCAGCAAGCCGGCAGCAAAGAACGGCATTACGGCGGCGTTTCTGGCTGAGAACGGATTTTTCTAAAGATAAGGGGCGTGAGCGTAATGAGCGATCAAGCATTTAATACGATTGAAGAAGCGATCCAGGATTTGCTGCTCGGCAAGTCAGTCATTGTTGTGGATGACGAAGACCGCGAGAATGAAGGCGATCTAATCGCACTGGCGAGCAAAGCGACACCGGAAATCATCAACTTCATGATTACGGAAGCGCGCGGATTAGTATGCGTCCCAATTACGCAGGAACGAGCGGAAGAGCTGGAGCTGCCGCCTATGGTACAGCGCAACACCGACTACCATGGCACAGCGTTTACCGTCTCCGTCGACCATGTCTCGACATCAACTGGCATCTCGGCGTATGAGCGGTCGCAGACGGTTCAAGCGATGATTGATCCGAAGACGAAGGCGGACGACTTCCGTAGACCTGGTCATATCTTCCCGCTTATAGCGAAGAAGGGCGGCGTGCTGCGCCGTGCAGGCCATACCGAAGCTGCGATTGACTTAGCGCGAATGTGCGGCTCGGCGCCAGCTGCAGTTATCTGCGAAATCATCAAGGAAGACGGTTCGATGGCGCGTCTGCCGGATCTGATTGAATTCAAAGAGAAGCATGGACTGAAGCTCATCACGATCCGCGAGCTGATCCATTACCGCAATGAGAAAGAGAAGCTCGTGGAGCGCGTCGTCGATGTGAAGATGCCTACAGACTTCGGGATATTCCGGGCTATAGCCTACACGAACGAAGTGGATAACAAAGAGCATGTTGCGCTTGTCAAGGGCGATATTGATCCTGAACAAGCAACGCTTGTCCGCGTTCATTCGGAATGCTTGACTGGCGATGTATTCCACTCGCACCGCTGCGATTGCGGTCCGCAGCTAGAAGCGGCGCTTCGCCAGATTGATGAAGCCGGCAAAGGCGTACTCCTCTATATGCGCCAGGAAGGTCGCGGAATTGGCCTCATTAACAAATTGAAGGCTTATCAGCTGCAGGAGCAGGGATTGGATACCGTTGATGCGAATATTAAACTTGGCTTCGCTCCCGACTTGCGCGATTATGGTATAGGCGCTCAAATCTTGAAGGATCTTGGCATTCGCCAAATGCGTCTGCTCACGAACAATCCTCGTAAGATCCGCGGGCTTGAGGGCTACGGTATTGAAGTGGTCGAGCGTGTTCCGATTCAGATGGATTCGAACGAAAGCAACAACAATTACTTGCAAACGAAGAAATCGAAGCTAGGCCATCTGCTTAAGTTCGACGATGTAACCAACTAATACGAATCCAAATAACAGATAACCCTTTATATATTAAAGGGACATACGAGAGGATGAATCATTAATGCCACATGTATTTGAGGGCCATTTAATTTCTGAAGGTTTACGTTACGGCGTCGTAGTCGGCCGTTTCAACGAATTTATTTCCAGCAAGCTGCTTGGCGGCGCGCTTGATGCGTTCAAGCGACATGGCGCAGCAGATAGCGAAGTCGATGTAGCATGGGTTCCAGGCGCATTCGAAATTCCGCTCATCGCTCAGAAGATGGCGGAGAGCGGCAAGTATGATGCAGTCATCACGCTTGGCGCGGTTATTCGGGGATCAACTCCACATTTTGACTATGTGTGCAATGAAGCGGCTAAGGGCGTTGCGGCAATCGGCCTGAAAACAGGCATTCCGACGATTTTCGGCGTACTGACGGTAGATTCGATCGAGCAAGCGATTGAGCGTGCAGGCACGAAAGCCGGCAACAAAGGCTGGGAAGCGGCTGTTACTGCTATTGAAATGGTGAATTTGACGAAAGTGCTTCAAGGCTAATAAGCTATTTCGTTGTATTGAAATTTGTGTGATACTAGAAGCGAAGAGGGCAGAATCGTTAGTGGAGAAGCGTTAGCGGTCGCCTAGGCGAAATGATCTGCGTTGTTTACGCCTATCATTTGCGCCTTTGTAGTTCGATTTCTACAATAAATTGCCTTATAAGATAAGGGGAATCGAAATACAACAGCGATCGGAACAACGATCCTGCACGCGCAGCGAATTTTATCGACTAGGGTTTAAAGTAAATCATTTTTCATGTTTAGGAGTTGGCACTCGCCATGGCGGTGACGTATAAACTGGAATCGTTCGAAGGCCCGCTCGATCTGCTGCTTCATCTTATTGATAAAGCGGAAATCGACATTCATGAGGTGTCCATCAGCGAAATTACGGATCAATATATGGACTATTTGAATGCGATGCAGGAGCTTGAGCTCGAGGTAACGAGCGAATTCCTCGTCATGGCGGCAACTCTGCTCTCCATTAAGAGCAAGCAGCTGCTGCCGAAGCCGCCGATCATTGATGATGACCAATATGAGGAATGGCCCGATGATGGGCTGGACCCTCGTGATGAGCTCATCGCGAAGCTGGTGGAGTACCGCAAATATAAGCAAATCGCCGAGCAGCTCAGGGAACAGGAATTTGAGCGCAGCCTCGTATACACGAAGGAACCGGAAGATTTGACGCCATTCATGAAAGTCGTGCCTGAGAATCCGGTCAAAGGCTTAAATGTCGGCGATCTCATTGCTGCTTTCCGGAAGGCGCTTCGCAAAGCATCGAGACGAAATGTCATTGCAACCATTCAGCGTGATGAGATTTCGGTTAAAGACCGGATTCGAGATATCATCGATGTGCTGCGCGAATTCGAGACGGTTCGCTTCTCTAAGCTAATCCGAGAGGATATGAGCCGGCATGAGATTGTGGTGACATTCCTGGCGATTCTCGAGCTGATGAAGATGAAGCATATTCGCTGTTTTCAGAACAGCCTGTTTGATGATATTGTCGTGCACTGGAGAGGGGATGCGGCCCTAGATGGACTTCTCGAAACTGAGGTCGATTATTGAGGGACTGCTGTTTATGGCTGGAGATGAGGGGCTTACGACGAAGCAGCTTGCCGAAATTCTTCAGCTGGATGCAGTAATAACGGGAAGTTTGGTCGGTGATCTCACGAAGGAATTGAAGAGCAAGAAACGTGGCGTACAGGTCTCCTTCGTCGCTGGCGCATACCGGCTGACGACGAATCCGGCGCATGCGGCTTATTTTGAACGTATGGCTTATGCGCCGTCACGTTCGAGCTTATCGCAAGCTGCACTGGAGACATTGTCGATTGTCGCTTATCGCCAGCCGATCACGCGAGTTGAAATTGAAGAGATTCGCGGCGTGAAGAGCGACAGGGCGCTTCAATCGCTCGTTAACAAGGATCTAATTGAAGAGGTGGGCCGTGCCGAGCAGATCGGCCGTCCGATTCTGTATGGCACGACCAAGTCCTTCCTCGATTACTTTGGCCTTGCTGGCCTCGATGCACTTCCGGAGCCGTCGTCGATTCCGGATGATTCGCTCGATGAGCAGACCCAATTGCTGTTTGAACGGTTCGAAGGTCGTCAGATGACGATTGAAGAAATGCCGATGCCTGATTTGGATTCGGATTCAGAACTTGATTCCGAATCGCATAAGGAGCAAGAAGATTAAAGAATGAGATTTGTCCGCAAGGTCATACTATATCCGACCTATTAAGGGAAATGGGGGAAGCGCTATGCTTGGCTACCCGTTCGGATGGATGATCGGGACAGGTCTCTTTTTTTTGCTGCTGCTTATTGCTGCGCTTTCGCCAGTTGTCATTCGAGGGCATATGCAGCGGATCGGTACCGATGATGATGCCGAGCTTCGCATTCGTGCGCTGTTTGGGCTTATCCACTATCATTGGCAGCTACCAATCGTCAAGTTTAAGTTAACGAACGTGGAGGTCAAGGAAGAGAAGACGGCAGAGAATGCCGGCGGATCGGAAACCGATGCGCACATGAAGCATATCAACTCTCACACCATTATGCAGTCGATCGACCGGGCACAGCTGCTGCTGAAGCAGACGCAAGATATGTTGGGCTGGGTTCGCAAAACACTTTCCCACGTGAAGCTGACAGAGTGGAAATGGCAGACGACTGTAGGCGTGGATGATGCGATGTGGACGGCAATGTTGACAGGTCTCATCTGGTCAGTGAAGACAACCGCGATCGGTGTGCTGTCACAGTTCATTCGACTGACAGCCGAGCCGAAGGTATCGGTCGATCCCGTTTATCAGCGTGCTTACTTCAAGACAGAAGGCCAATTCACGGCGAAGCTATCGTTTGGGTATGCGATCTTCGCAGCCATCCGTCTTATCTTCAAAATGCGTAAAGCCCAGAATATACCAGGCGGATTCATGGGTCTACAGCGAATCCTCATGCGCAGTTAATTACATAATGAGCATTGTGCAAGGGAACGCTATATTCGGCAAGGTGCAGATTAACGCTTCGATCAAGGAGGACGAAACTTACGATGACTGACCATCCAATTCAAGGCTTAATGCAAACCGCAATGGAAAATATTAAGGAAATGGTCGATGTCAACACGATTGTCGGCGACCCTGTCCAAACCCCTGACGGCAGCGTCATAATGCCAATAAGCAAAGTTGGCTTCGGGTTCGTAGCAGGCGGCAGCGATATTCGCTTCGACGAGCATAGTTCGAAGGGGGATGCCCATAACGCAGATGTGCAGCTGCCATTTGGCGGCGGTAGCGGCGGAGGCGTCTCCATTACGCCGATTGCTTTTCTCGTTGTAGGCAGTCAAGGTGTCCGGATTGTACCGCTTGATAACCAGACCCATCTTATGGAAAAAGTTATTGATTCCGCGCCACAGGTGTTCGAGAAAATTCAAACCATGTTCAAGAAAAATTCGTCAACGAGCGATAGTGGATTGGAATCCGTTCTCATCGAAAGTATGGATGGCCATTAAAGGAGAAAGGAACCGTCCCATGTGGGCGGTTTCTTTTTTTTATCACTCCCTATTTAAGCCTTTGGACAGGTTGGGATAATTTCATGTCCCATTCATATACTGTACAAGGATGTTTGTTTTTTGATCGCGCATTTGGAGACTAGGAGGAACTGTATGAGGCTTACCCGCTTAACAATCGGTCTATTTCGCGTGTTTGCTGCCAGCTGCATCTTCTTCTCGGGCTTGCCTTCAGCGAATACTCATATGGCTTCGGCAGCTGAAGGACCGAATCGAACAGTGACGACACATGCGAGAGGAGCTGCGCTTATTGATGTTGAATCTGGACGGATTCTGTTCAGCCATAATGGGGACAAGCCGATGCTCATCGCGAGTTTGACAAAGATCATGACGGCGATCGTCGCGATTGAACATGGCAATCTGAACGATATGGTACAGACGAGCATTCGCGCGGCGGGCAAAGAAGGCTCCTCGATTTATTTGCAGCGTGGGGAGAAGATGACCCTTCACAATATGCTGTATGGGCTGATGCTGAGGTCCGGCAATGATGCTGCTACAGCAATTGCCGAGCATGTCGGCGGCTCTGAGGAAGGGTTCGTGCTCATGATGAACGAGAAGGCGCAGATGCTTGGGCTTGAGAATTCGCAGTTCATGAATCCGAGCGGTCTCGATGCGGAAGGGCATTATTCATCTGCGAACGATCTCGCGAAGCTGACGGCTTATGCGCTGAAGAATCCGATATTCAAGGAGATTGTGAAGACACAGCGCAAAACCGCGCCGAATCCGAACGATCAATGGGACTATCTTTGGAAAAATAAAAATAAAATGCTCACGATGTACGATGGAGCGGACGGTGTCAAAACCGGCTATACGAAAAAGTCGCTTCGCTGCCTTGTCAGTTCGGCAACACGCGATGGTCAGCAGCTTGTCGCGGTTACGTTGAATGATGGCGATGATTGGAACGATCATCAGAAGATGCTCGATTTCGGCTTTGCTAATTATCATCTGAGCGAGGTTGCACATAAAGGGCAGCCGATCAACGGCTATCCGTTCGCGGTCGGGCGCACGCTCGTTTATCCGTTTGCCGAAGGCGAGAAGGAACAGCTTCACTCGAAGATGAACCTCATCAATATGAAGACAACGGCGTATTTGCTAGGTGAGCGAGGAACGATCGACTGGTTCGTCGGTGAAACGAAGATCGGCTCGACACCGGTGTATGATTCACAGAGCCAGCGCATTAAAGCAGCGGATAAGCCATCTTGGGTAATCGGCGGTGATTCGTCTGCGGCGGCATTCGGCACCCTTTCATCCGATACGTTCTGGCATGCATTAAAATCGACCTTGTCGACCTTGTTTGGTGGGAAGGAGGCGGCGGGATGGTAAACTTTATTTGGCTATTCTTCATAGTCGTCAGCTTCGTCTGCGCTATCGTAAATGGCAGAATGGAAGCTTTAACCGAAGCGGCGTTTGAAGGCGCCAAGAGCGGCGTCACGGTCAGCTTTGGCCTCATCAGCGTCATGGTGTTCTGGATGGGGCTTATGCGCATCGGCGAAGATGCAGGACTGCTACGCAAGATTGCGGTTATGCTTCAGCCCGTCGTGCGGTTTCTATTCCCAGATGTGCCCAAAGGGCATCCGGCGCTTGGTTACATTATGAGCAACATGAGCGCCAACATATTGGGACTCGGCAATGCCGCAACGCCAATGGGGATTAAAGCGATGCAGGAGCTTCAGAAGCTCAATCCCGATAAAGAAACAGCGTCAGCGGCGATGTGCACGCTGCTGGCGCTCAATACATCAAGTATAACCCTCGTACCAACTACGTTAATTGCCATTCGAATGACCTACAGCTCCGTACACCCCGCCGAAATCGTCGGCACAACACTTGCAGCCACTTTAATTGCAACCGCAGCAGCCATATTCGCGGACCGTTGGTACCGCACACGAGACAAGCGTAAACCGCCAAAGTGGACCGATCATGCCAGCAAGCATCATAGCGATGCGATGCCGCAAGCGCCGCCTGGGGCTGCCGCTTCAGGACAAGGAAAGGGTGAGGCCATTGTATGAATGGATCACGACGATATCAGCCTGGCTGATCCCGTTCATGATAGTTTTCATCCCGCTTTATGCCGCATTCAAAAAAGTGCCGGTCTACGAAACGTTCATCGAAGGGGCCAAGGATGGCTTCGGTACCGCCATCAACATCATTCCGCATCTGGTCGGCATGATGGTAGCAATCAGCATGTTCCGCGCCTCTGGAGCAATGGATATGATGGCGTCGCTCATTCGTCCGCTGTTTGACGGGCTTGGCATCCCAAGCGAAGTGCTGCCGCTCGGTCTGCTTCGTCCGCTAACAGGAGCTGGCTCGCTCGCTTTCACGACTGAGCTGATTAAGACCTATGGACCCGATTCGATGATCGGACGGATTGCCTCGACGATTCAAGGCAGCACGGATACAACGCTGTACGTGTTAACCGTTTATTTCGGCGCAGTCGGCATTCGCAGAAGCAAGTATGCGCTTAAAGTTGGACTATTCTCCGATTTGGTCGGGTTTTTAGCTGCAATCATCGTTTGTCTTATCGTCTTCCAATAATCGTACTTAGAATACAAGCCCAAGTTAGCTGAACGCCGCCTATATAGCGGTATTCGCTTATGAGGGCTGTTTGGCATTCCAACATAAACCATTGTTATGCCAAGCAGCCAGCTTATTTGGAGTACCTGCACTTTCTTTCCTTGTATCATTTAGGGTATGATGGTGGGTGAGGTGAAGATCATTTGGAACGTTTACAGAAGATTTTAGCGCAGGCGGGAGTCGCATCGCGCCGCAAATGTGAGGAATTGATTTTGTCCGGTGTTGTCGAGGTTAATGGAGAACCGGTCACAACGCTCGGCGTGAAGGCTGATCCGGCCGTGGATGTTATTACGGTTAAAGGGCGCCAGATCAAAGGCGAGAGCAAGCTTTATCTAATGCTTCATAAGCCGAAAGGCGTTATTACAAGCGCAAGCGATCCGCAAGGCCGTAAGGTTGTTAAGGATTACTTGCCAGGCATTAAAGAGCGTGTTTATCCGGTCGGACGGCTGGATTACGATACGGAAGGGCTGCTGCTGCTGACGAACGACGGCGAATTCGCCAATTTGCTGACGCATCCAAGCCATCACGTGCCGAAGACGTATTGGGCGACAGTGAAGGGCGTTCCGCACGGTTCCGCTCTGGAGCGGCTGCAGCAAGGCATTCTGCTTGAGGACGGAATGACTGCGCCTGCTGAAGTTGAATATCACGATGTTAACACAGAGAAGAATCAGGCAACGATTACGATTACGATCTATGAAGGACGGAACCGTCAGGTACGCCGGATGTTCGACGCGATCAACCATCCTGTAATTCTGCTGAGAAGAATACGTTTCGGCGATCTCGGCTTGCATGGACTAGCCCGTGGCAAGTTCCGCCATTTAACGCCGAAGGAAGTCCAAGAGCTGCGCGGAGCGGCGACCAAGACACATAAAATTCAAAAATAACAAGCGGCGGCAACCTCAATTGCCGTCCAGTTTTCGTTATAATGAATATAGTCCAAATGAAGTATTTTGCAGCATAAGAACAGGCGGTGAATGACGTTACTTTATGAAATCGAACCGCAGAATGATTCAATTGGTTATTTTTCTCGGCGTCCTGCTGCTCGGAGGTTATGCGATCGGTCACTCGTTGTTTGCAGCGAAGGACGGACAGCTTCCTCGCAAAGGGTCCAAGCCTCCGGAGTTTGCGCTCCTTGGCACGGACGGGAAGACCCATCGGCTGTCGGATTACAAAGGGAAGGCGCTTGTCATCAATTTTTGGGGTACATATTGTCCGGGCTGTGTAACGGAGACGCCGGATTTGGTCGCCCAGTACAAGAAGCATAGCGGGGAACCGCTCGAAGTAGTTGGCATTAATTTAGGTGAAGACAGCATGGCTGTAAACAATTTCGTGAAGCAATACGACATCAATTACACGATTCTGCGCAACGAACGCAACGATGTACAGAGTAAATACGGTTTAAGGTCGTATCCTACTACCTTCTTTGTGAAGCCAGACGGAACGATTATGGATGTTTTCGTCGGTGCAATGGCGGAAAAGGACATGGATGAGCGCATCACGAAGCTGCTGAAGTCCTAGCCGTGAAGGAGGTAGCTACAGGTGTTAGAGTTTGAAAATACGAAATGCGAGTGCGGCCACCAGAATCCGGTAGGCACCGTCTTGTGCGAAAGCTGCGGCTATCCGCTCGAAGCCGGTGAACAGGACAATGATGCGCCGCTTGAAATGCGTTACGACGGCATCGCCCGCCGCTCGCAGAAGTCCAATCCGAATGTGATCGACCGCGTATGGAAGTTCTTCTCGTCGGTTAAAGTCGCGATCCGGCTCATTATCATTACGCTGCTGGCGGCGATGATTGGAACGATTTTTACACAGGAAAATGCCTTCATTTCATTCGATCCCTCTACCTATTATGAGGAACGATATGGCTGGATCGGCAAATGGTATTACAAGCTCGGCTTCTCGAATACGTACGAGTCATGGTGGTTTATCCTTCTGCTTGTCATGATTGGCACTTCGCTCGTTATATGCAGCCTTGATCGGGTGCTGCCACTGTACCGAGCACTCAATAAGCAGCAAATCCGCAAGCATAACACCTTCCTGACCCGCCAGAAGACGGTATACGCAGGTAGGGTAGAAGGTTCGGAAGAAACGTGGACAAGCAGCCTTGGTGAGCAATTGAAGCGCAAGCATTACCGCGTTCACCAAGATGGCAATGCGCTGCTCGCGGAGAAATACCGGTTCAGCCGCTGGGGTCCTTATATTAACCATATCGGCCTCATCGTGTTCCTTCTTGCCGTATTGCTCAGGTCGCTGCCAGGCTGGGCGATGGATAACTACGTGACGGTGCCGGAAGGCTCGACCGTCCAGATCCCCGACACGAAGTACTATATTAAGAACGAGAAATTCACGATCGTCTATTATACGGATGCGGAGCTTCCTAAGGAGCTCAAAGGTACTGCCCGTGCCAAGCTCTATGAGACGAGAGCAGTGCTGTATACGTGCAGCACCGATTGCGACGATCCGTCGAAGCAGCCGCAGCTGACAGAAGTTAAGCAGCACGATATCGTCGTGAATGACCCGCTTTCTTATAAGGGATTGAAAGCTTATCAGTTCGGATTCGACGATACGCCTAAGCTTGCGGCGGTCAATCCGGTGCTGATCGATCATAAAACAGGCAAGACGTATGGTCCGTTCAATCTGGAGATGAAGGATCCGAAGCTTGCGTACAGCCTCGGACCTTATACGCTTGAACTGAAGCAAACGTATATGGACTTTGCGCTTGATGCGGAAGGCAAGCCGACGACGAAGTCTCGCGAGCCGAATGCGCCTGCGTTCGTATTCGTTCTGAAGGGACCGGACCTCGCTCCTAGCGGCGAGCCGTATATGTATTTTCCGAAGCAGAACGATAAAGTCCGCTTCAGCCAGGATATGATTAACGGTGATCTTGCCAAGCGGTTTGAGATCAAGGTGCCGGCTATGACTGGCGTAGAGTTTGCTCCTGTAGAGACGTCGCTGAATATCCGCACAGATCGCGCAATGCCATACATCTGGTTCGGCGCCGGGATTTCGATGTTCGGCCTGCTCATCGGCTCTTACTGGCATCACCGCAGAATATGGCTTCGTATCGATGACGGACAAGTGACGCTTGGCGCACATACGAACAAGAATAATTACGGCATGCGTGCCGAGGTCGCTTCCGCGCTACGTGGTATAGGCATCGTCGTAGAGCCGAAGTCGCTCGATAACGGGAGGAACAAATCGTGAGTTTGCTTGATTTCAGCAGCGACGCGTTTATCGTCGCATTCTTTCTATACTGCTTTGGCTTTATGTTATATGGCGTTACGGCGCTCGGGCGCAAGTGGAGCAACCGGAGCCCAGAGGAGCATGTGCGCCGCTGGGGGCGCGTCGCTTACATCGTCTCACTGCTCGGCTTCGCTTCGCATCTGACGTTCTTCTTTACACGTTGGGCGGGCGGAGGTCATATCCCGACCAGTAACATGTACGAGTTCATGACGTTCCTGGGGATGGCGATTATGTTCGCCTTCATCATCGTCAATGCAATTTACCGCAAGCCGCTGCTAGGCTTGTTCACACTGCCGCTTGTCGTCATTATCGTGGCATTCGCAGCGGTGTTCCCGCAAGAAGTGCAGCCGCTCATCCCGGCGCTGCAATCGATCTGGCTGAAGGTTCACGTAACGACAGCCGCAACAGGTGAAGCATTCTTCGCGGTCGGTTTTGCAGCTGGCCTCATGTACTTGCTTCGCACGGTCGACTTCAAGCAAACTAGCGAGAAAGCAAGACGCGAGCAGCGCTGGGTGGAGTTCACGCTGTATGTCATTATCATCATTATCGCGTTTATCAGCTCCGTGTTTGCTTTCCGCGGCGCGGGCTACGAAGCATCATTCACGCAAGAGAATGTAACGATCGATGCGAAAGGCGTTGAGAGCTCCACGACGGAGACAGTCGAGTACTCGCTTCCGCCGATCTTCAAGCCTTACAACAGTCAAGTCGTTGCAGTTGATTCGTTCTTGGGCATGAAAGAACCGCTGTTTGAAACGCCGCACTGGATGAAAGGCGTTAATGCAGCGCGCAAGCTGAACACCATCTCGTGGTCGATCATTAACGGTACGATTCTATACGGTTTACTCCGCCTTGCACTTCGCAAGCGGATTGGAGCTGCGATTAACCCGCTTCTTGGTGATATTGATGCGGACGATATCGACGAAATCAGCTACCGGGCGATCGCGATCGGTTATCCGATCTTTATGCTAGGTGCGTTGATTTTTGCGATGATCTGGGCATATATTGCGTGGTCGCGCTTCTGGGGCTGGGACCCGAAAGAAGTATGGGCGCTCATTACTTGGCTTTATTACACGGCTTACTTGCACTTCCGCCTATCCCGCGGCTGGCACGGCTCCAAGTCGGCTTGGCTTGCCGTTATCGGCTTCGTCGTTGTTATGTTCACGCTGATCGGGGTTAACCTTGTCCTTGTCGGCTTGCACTCCTATGCAGGTGTTTAAGATCGCGATTAAGTTAAGACTTGAGAGGAGACTTGAGGGACATGTCAGAAGAACTTCACCGTATTCTCGTTGTTGATGATGAAGAGCGTATTCGCAGACTGCTTAAGATGTACCTGGAGAAGGAAGGGTACGTCATTGAAGAAGCGGAAGATGGCGAGACTGCGCTTCGCCTTGCAACGGCGAACGATTTTGATCTCATTCTGCTCGACGTCATGCTGCCAGGCATAGACGGGATTGAAGTGTGCTCGAGACTCCGCCAGATTAAGGCTACACCTGTCATTATGTTGACTGCCAAGGGCGAAGAGATGAACAGAGTGCAAGGGTTTGAAGTCGGTGCCGACGATTATGTCGTGAAGCCGTTCAGCCCGCGCGAAGTGATCTATCGGGTAAAAGCGATCCTCCGCCGCTCGTCGGCGACGGCATTCCTGACGAAGGAAGCGATCACGAGCAACAACATTGTGTTCCCGCATCTCATCATCGAGCATGATGCGCATCGCGTTATGGCAGGCGGTCAGGAAGTCAGTCTGACGCCGAAAGAATATGAATTGCTGCACTACCTCGCGATTTCCCCGGACAAGGTGTTCTCGCGTGAAGAGCTGTTGAAAGACGTCTGGAATTACGAGTTTTTCGGTGATCTTCGTACCGTCGACACGCATGTGAAGCGTCTGCGCGAGAAGCTGAACAAAGTTTCTCCGGAAGCGGCGATGATGATTACTACCGTTTGGGGCGTAGGCTATAAGCTAGAGGTGCCGAAGTAAGTGAAGATTTGGCGTAGCGTTGTCGGCAAGCTGTGGATTACGATTATTGTGCTTGTTGCAGTTGTGCTGCTTATTCTAGGCATGTTCCTGCTGCAATATATAGATCTAGCGTTCAAGAAGAATTCGCATGATGTGAAGATGCTGTTCGTGTATACATCCATTATCGGGTTTCTATTATCTACGTTCTTCGCGTTCTTCCTATCGACCAAGATTACGCAGCCCTTGCTGCAAATGAAGAAAGCGGCGGACTTGATCGCACAAGGTGAATACCGGACGCGGGTTCCCATTCGTTCAACGGACGAAATCGGTGAGCTGGCGAATACGTTCAACCATATGGCTTCTGAGCTGGACACGCTCATCCGTGATCTGAATCACGAGAAGGAGCATTTGGCGAGCGTTCATCGCAGTATGGCTGATGCGGTTGTCACCTTCGATGCAGAAGGCCAGGTCATTCTGGCGAATCCGCACGGTCAAGAGCTCATCGAAGCGTGGAACGAGCTGGAGTGGGCGGAAGATTACCGTCCACAAACGCAAGTGCCGGGACCGCTCTTCGAGCTGTTCCGCAAGGTGCTTCGGGAGGGCAAGGATTTAACGGACAAAGTCCACGTACAGAGTGGCGTCTGGTCTGTAGTTATGGCACCGCTCAAGTCGAACGATACCGTTCGCGGCGCAGTAGCCGTTATGCGAAACGTAACGGAGGAGTCGAAGCTCGAGAAGCTCCGCCGTGATTTCGTTGCGAATGTCTCACATGAGATTCGGACGCCGCTCTCTATGCTGCAAGGCTACAGCGAAGCGCTGCTGGACGATATTGCAGGCTCGCCGGAAGAGCGCAAGGAGCTCGCGCAGGTCATATATGAAGAGTCGCTTCGTATGGGACGGCTTGTGAAAGACTTGCTTGATCTTGCCCGCATGGAAGCTGGTCATATCGAGATGAAGCTGGTAGCTACCGATCTGTCTGTGCTCGTGCGGCGTGTGCACCGCAAGTTCCAGGTGCTCGCCAAGGAGCAGGAGATTTCGCTGAGCTATGAGCTGCCTGATGGCCCGCTCATCATTGCGCAAGCGGATGAGGACCGTCTCGAGCAGGTGCTCACGAATTTGCTCGACAATGCGATTCGGCATACAGCTAAGCATGCCGAGATTCATCTAACTGCGAAGCCGGTTACCGTGGACAATAAACCTTTTGTGGAGCTGAAGGTGAGGGACCAAGGAGAAGGCATTCCGAATGAGGACCTGCCATTCATCTTCGAGCGGTTCTACAAAGCGGACAAAGCGCGTACGCGCGGCGCGTCATCTGGAGGGACAGGCCTTGGGCTTGCCATCGTGAAGAACATTATCGAGTCGCACCGAGGCACGATCAAGGCTGAAAGCACGCTCGGAACCGGAACGACATTTACGATCAAGCTGCCAGTGCAATAACCCAAAAAGCCGTTCCTTCGGGAACGGCTTTTTTGTTCAGTAATCACCTGGCATGCGTACGACCATGGATAAGGCGGCTCAGCCTGCCGCATTGGGTTGCTGGAGGCACGAGCCTATTCATGCCGTCGAATATTCGAGCAAGCTGATCGAGAGACCGTGTCAGCTGCTTGAGAGGCTGCTATGGTGAGGCAGCGTGAGATCCGGCGGACGGACGGTGATGGATGGTCGGCTTTCAACAATTATAAAGTCGGTTCTTGTTGAAGGAAGTAGAGAAATCTTGTTGGTCGTGAAACATTTTCATGGATAGTCGCCCGCTCACGATCCCCATAACAAAAGCGCCGCCCAACAGAAGAAGGGCGGCGCTGCTTATTACATTATAGAATTTATATGCTTCGCTTATATGCATTTCTATAATGTCTCCGCGAAACGTTAGCTTTTGCCATAAGGACGGCGTCAGTCGTTTACACTTGTTACAGGAGGTTAATTTCTTTTGCTTTATTCAGATCAGGCAGTTTCACAAGCTCTGCAATAACGTCTTTGGATGCACCTTTGTCAACAGTCAGCACCATAATAGCTGCGCCGCCTACGAGCTCACGACCTACTTGCATCGTTGCAATGTTGACGTTGTTGTTGCCAAGCAGTGTACCAACGTTACCGATGATACCAGGCTTATCGTTGTGCGAGATCAGAATGAGATTGCCTTCTGGCGCAACATCGACTGGGAAACGGTCGATCTGAACGATGCGTGGACCATAGCCAGTAAGCATCGTGCCTGTTACTTGGCGAGTTGCTGTTTTGGAACGAAGCACAACAGTGAGCGAGTTCGTGAAGTCACGCGCTACATGCGACTTTTGAACAACGATATTGACGTGACGTTCTTTTGCCAGATGCATCGAATTCACGACATTGACTTGATCTTTGCCAAGGTGATGAGAGAGCACACCGCGTACGACATAACGCGTGAGCGGCTGCGTGTCGACTTCGGATAGATCGCCTGCGTAGCTCACTGTAATTTCTTCGACTGCGCCTTCGATCAATTGAGCGACGAAGCTTCCGAGCTTCTCGCCAAGACCGAAGTAAGGCTGCAGCTTGTTCAGAACATCAGCCGGGATAGGAGGCATGTTCACTGCGTTCATGAACGGCTGCTCGCGCAAAATGTTAAGTACTTGCTCGGAAACGTCAATCGCAACGTTTTCTTGCGCTTCAACTGTCGATGCGCCAAGATGCGGAGTTACGATGATCTTCGGATGCTTCAGGAACGGATGGTCCGCTGCTGGTGGTTCAACCTCGAATACGTCGAACGCAGCGCCTGCAACGATGCCTTGATCCACAGCTTCTACAAGCGCATGCTCATCAATGATGCCGCCGCGTGCGCAGTTTACGATGCGCATACCCTTCTTCATCACTTCGAATTGCGGACGCGAGATCATGTGGCGCGTTTCCGGCGTAAGCGGTGTATGAACCGTCATGAAATCTGCGTTACGAACGATGTCGTCAACGCTGGATAGGCGGATGCCCATTTTCTCAGCGCGCTCTTCCGTTAAGAATGGGTCATAGCCCCAAATGACCATGCCGAATGCTTTCGCACGTTTTGCGACCTCGCTGCCGATGCGGCCCATGCCGAGAACACCGAGGATTTTGCCGCGAAGCTCAACGCCTACAAATGACTTACGGTCCCATTCGCCGCCTACCGTCTTGTGGTAAGCTTGCGGAATGTGGCGGGCTACCGACATCATCATCGCGAACGTGTGCTCACAAGTTGTAATCGTGTTGCCGTCTGGTGCGTTAATAACGATAATTCCGCGCTGAGTAGCTGCTTCCAAGTCGATATTGTCTACGCCGACGCCTGCACGTCCGATCACTTTGAGCGCTTTGCCGGCTTCCATAATACGGGCTGTAACCCGTGTTTGGCTGCGCACGAGAAGTGCGTCATATTCACCGATAATTGCAACTAGCTCATCTTCACTTAATCCAGGCTTTTTGTCGACAATGACATCATCTGCATCCATAAGCTTCTGAATGCCTAAATCGCTGATTGGATCTGATACCAATACTTTAAACATGTTGGATTTGCCTCCTAAAGCGTTTGTATGATAGATGTATAGTGGAAGTGAAAGACCCTCTCCTGAAAGCTATTGCACAAACGCAGCAGCTTAGGTGAGGGTCAATTCACACGATCACACGTCAAGCTAATGTTGTACCGGATTAATGTCGAGACAAGGCTGCATAATTGTTTACTATTTTATAGCAAGAAGAACTATAAAAGCAATGACTAAAACTTGCTCAATTGTGAAAATTTCGTTATGATCGACGCAACTAATTAGGAGGGGGAAGTGAACGTGGAGCAGTGGAGCAATATGAAACCAGAGTCTTTCATGGAGCTGGTCAAGAGCGGGAAGCTGGCCGATGAGCAGATCATCGATGTGCGGGAGCAGGAAGAGTGGAACTATTATCACCTCGATCAGAGTACGCTTATGCCGTTATCCTCCTTCGAGGAAAGCGCGGAGCAGATTAGCATGGAGAAGCCAGTCTACATTATTTGCGCGCATGGCGTACGCAGTGCCGCGGTCTGCCGTTACTTAAGCGAAAGAGGATACGGCAACCTCACCAACGTTGTTGGCGGAATGGCTGCCGTATCCTCTCTGGAAGGCTTTCAGTACGACTAAGTTATTTCTCTGGGAAGAAGAATGGCAGCTGCGGGACTAATTGCTTGGCATACAGTTCCGCTTTGCTATCTGCAAAGTCTCCTTGACGAACAGCGTCCGTACGGATAAGCAAGTCGACGACCGATGCGACTGTCCGCTTATTCATAGTAGCAGCTTGGCCCGAGCCGATGAATTGATCGACGCGTGCGGTGAGATCTTGTGGGTAGTATGGCGCAAGCAGCTTACGCGAGTTCAGCTCATCGGCCATTAATTTATTCTTGATCGTCAGCGGTAGTGCGCTCCAGCCTTTGAGGCTGATGGACGAAGTAGCGCTAAAGCTGTTTGGGATGTTCGGGTCTACCGAAGCGCCCCACTTCTGCATTGCGGAGTAGTAATTCTGTTGGCCGCTTAATGCGAATTTGACGCCGTCTATATAATATGGATCTTTCTTGAGCGTTTTAAGTAACGCGCCGGCTTCCATATCCATGGAAGACCCGGCAGCGCGCTGAGCATTCTCGCTGAACATCTTGAGGCTCTTCAACAGATCAAGCTGCGCCGATTGAAGCAGTGATGCACTATTCGGAACGCTTGCTTGCTCCGCTTCTTTGTATTTCTGATTCGCTATGCTTGCAAGCTCCTTCAGAGCAGAGCTGATATCGCTGATTTGCGAGGTGGATAGCTTATGCATCGTGTCGAACCATTCAGATTGAAATTCACGATAAGGTAAAAATACAGTATGATAGAATGATACGAGGTCCTGCTGCTGATAGCTGCCGATCTTGGCGCTTTTGCTGGATAAGCTCTTTGCGCTCTCAACGAACTTTGCTTCCGTCTTGTCTGATCCAACCTGTACACCATAGAAGAAGGCGCCAACAGCGACAATGAGCATGAATAGGAACCCGAGGCTAAAGAACATTTCGGTACGTGTTAGTCGTTTCTCCATTATGAATCCCCTTTGTCCTATTAATAAATATATATGTATAATGAGGTTGATAGACTTCCCGCAAATCTAGCACGAACGTCATGTTTCGGATGTCCTAAACAAGTATAGGATAAAAGATTTGAAAAGGAAATATCAACCTTCCATGCCAGGAGCTGAACATGAAGAAATTCGACATTCGAAATATAAAGCTGAAAACAATAAGCATAGACCAACTGGATGATCGAATGCTGCTTATTAATTTATACGCCACACAGGCGATTACTTTAGTTATCGGTTTTATCTGGCTATTATTTCAGCATCGCAATCCATTCTTTTTATTCTCCAAGGCTAGCCAGTTGGACTACCTTTACTGGGGAGTCGGATTAGCCGCTGCTGTCATCGTCGTGGATCTGCTTGTTGCGAGGTTTGTTCCAGAGGAAGCAAACGATGACGGAGGCGTGAATGAGCGAATATTCGGCAATCGGCCTGTATGGCATATCGCTGTAATATCACTCATTGTCGCGATATGCGAAGAAACGCTTTTCCGTGGAGCCGTGCAGTATCATATCGGGCCCTATTGGACGAGCATAATCTTCGCAACAATCCATGTCCGCTATCTTCGCCACTGGATTCCAACTGGCCTTGTGTTCGCGATTAGCTACGCGCTTGGCTGGATCTATATTAAGACCGGTACCTTATGGGCGCCAATAACAGCGCACTTCTTGATTGATTTGATAATGGGTCTGGTTATACGTTTTCGGAGGGCATAAATGAGCAGAGTAGAGAAATTTGGCAGACGAAATGCTGTTCCAGATCAAGCAAGAAGCAATAATAAGATGACATCGAAACAACGTACAGGTAATGAACAAGAGAACAAGGAGCTTTCTTCGCGCAGAGAGGCCCACCCATCCAATAAACAGCAAATGACGAAATGGTTCTTCCGTTTCGTAATTGCTCTGTTTGTGCTGCTAATGATTGGATTGCTATTGTGGGGGCGACAATACTCTTAGTGACTTTGCGGTTCTCTCTCTACTAATAGAAAGGAGAGCTAACGATTGTGATATTTCTGCTTGCAGCCGCAGCGGTTGTTATAGTTGGATTGTTTTGCTATGCCTTATTCGTCATTTTGTCCTATCAGTATCGTTTGGATGAACAGAGCGCTGTGCTGGAGCGGCTTCCGGCATCGTTCGATGGTACAAACCTCTTATTTATCTCGGATATTCACCGCCGCATCATTCCTGAGAAAATGATAGAGAAGTGTATTGCAGCCGGAGGAGCAGATTTGGTGCTGATCGGTGGCGATCTTAGGGAACGGAATGTACCGCTCGAGCGCACCCGCAGCAACATTCAGAAGCTGGCACGTATCGCGCCGATCTACCTCGTCTATGGCAATCATGACTTTGATGAAGATATGAGAGCTTTGGAAGTGATGCTCGCAGAGGAACGTGTCCGCGTGCTTGTGAACGAATCGGTCGTGCTGGAGCAGCGGGATGGAAGGCGAGTCCGGCTCGTCGGTGTTGATGATCCGCGCACAAGGCGGGATCGGCTGTCGCTTGCGCTAAGGGAGCCGGAGGATGGCGGCGAGTTGTGCACCATTGTGCTTGCGCATGCGCCGATTCTGGCAACGAGGCTGCCTGATGATGCAGCTGTAGATCTCATCCTGGCAGGCCATACACATGGCGGGCAGATTGCACTTCCATTCATCGGGCCTGTCCTGCGTAGGAAGAGCGACTCGCAGTACGTGCGGGGCTGGTTTGAGCTTGCGGGCAAGCGAACAACCGGGCCAAAGCTGACCCGGTTGTTCGTAAGCTGCGGATTCGGCACCTCTGGCTTGCCGATCCGGTTTATGACCCCGCCGGAGCTGCATCGCATTACTTTGCGGTCTGCGCGGCAGGGGGAGAATTAAGCTCAAGATCGATCGTATCCGGATCGATGAATCCATAACCTTTCTCTTCGAGCTTCGTAAGCAGTGTATCCAATGCTTCTGTTGTCCAAGGCAGCTCATGCATGAGAATGTTGACGCCCGGATGAAGCTGCTCGAGCACGTTCGCAATGACTTTGTCCGGCTTATCCTTCGTGCTTGCGTCCCAGTCGAGCGAGCCGTCCGACCAAGTCATATAGAGCATCCCGTGGCCCCGAACGACGCTCTTCACGAAAGCATTGCCATTGCCGAACGGAGGGCGGAAGAAGACGGGTTCCTTTCCGGTGACATCCTTCACAATTTGCTGTACATCGCCGATCTGCTTCTTCACTGAAGCTTCCGTTTCTTTCTTTAAGTCGATATGATCCCAAGAATGGTTGCCGATCGTCTGCCCACGATCGGCTATTTTTTTGAGCAGCTCCGGATGTGCCTTTACTCGGTACCCGTTTACGAAGAAGATGGCCTTCGCTTTATGCTTATCTAATGTATCCAGCAGGGCAGTGACCGTTTTGTCAGCTTTGGGCCCATCATCAAACGTAAGAAGGACGACTTTGTTCGTGGTCGTCGTCTTATCGATGGGTACGAAGCTGTATACTTTGTTCATTCGGTATAGCTTCTTCGGTGCTACCGCTATCGGCGGATTGTCGGCTTGGTTCGAATCGGCAGGGGCTGTATTCGTCGTCCCTTGATTCGCATTATTGCCGGTCTGGCCATTGTCCGCAGGCTCCTGATTTGTTTCTGATTTCGTATTCGTATTCGCGTTCGCGTTCGTGTTTGTTGATCCAGAACCGGTCGATGCCTCATTCGTTTGATTGTTTACAGCTGTCTTCGTATTGCTGCCCGAGGATCCGCAGCCAGTCAAGGCTAGAAACATCACCATTGTAGCGATACTGATCTGGTATGCACGTCGTTTCGGCATATAAGTAAACCTCCTGTTGCCCATGGCTGCATTCGCTTCCAAAACAATGCCCTCATTGTATCATATTTCGATTTTGTCACGAACTTTACTACTTCCTTTATTTGTGCTGGGATGAACGAATCTGCCTAGGGCAATCTATACGCGAGCCTTACAGCAGCATAGCATAAGGAGGTTTGACGAGTGAGATTGACCGGATTTGTTATTGGAGGTCTTGCTGGTATGGCGGCCGCGGCTTATGTGGCGAGAAAGCGTCCCGGTATGTTCGCATGGGCGAGCAGCGCTGCAGGTCAAGCATTTAATGGAGTGACGCGCGGAGTGACACGTAAGGCAATGGGTGCTATGGTGAGCCGGCAATTTGCGCACGAGGCGTCGCATGCAGTCCCAAAGCATACAGGCGCCTCCGCAGGCGGCGGTTCTGGTAGAGATTCATGGAGCCAGATTGAGATGCTGCTAAATAGTGATCCAGGAGTTAAGCAGCAGGTCGATGAAATTAAAGCGGAAGCAGCGAAACCTCATTAAAAAAATCAAAATAAAGTGCTGAAAAGAGAATCGTTTTGCCCTTCAATTGCGTATAAACAATTGACGAGGCAGCGATTCTTTTTTTGTATCCGCGAGTAGTATTCCACCCACAGACATGCTAACATAGTTACATAGCACAATTTAATCACTCAAACAGCTTTTGCTTCATACGCTGTGTATAACAGATACGCGTTCACGTTCAGTGTGCTTTCGAAGACAGTTTTTGCTCCGAGAACGAAGCAGATGCTTTTCGAAGAGGAGGATCCTATCATGAAAATCGAACGGCTCAATCAAGACAAAATACGTATATTCCTGACGTTCGACGACTTGCTGGAGCGGGGGATCCAGAAGGAAGACATGTGGCGCGAAATTCCGAAGGTGCACGAGCTATTCAGTGAAATGATGGATCAAGCCTACAGTGAGCTCGGTTTTGACGCCAACGGCCCACTTGCTGTTGAAGTGTTCGCACTGCCTGCTCAAGGAATGGTCGTTATCGTGACACGCGGCAAAGTGAACGGGAAGAACGAGGATCACACCCAGGAAGATGAGAACGATGAAGACGTATACGAGATGGAAGTAACGCTTGAACAAAGCGACATCGTTCTTTACGCGTTTCGGGACATCGAGGATGTCATCTCCGTAAGTAAGCAGCTGAAGGCTGCCGAACTGATCGAAGATGGACGTCTATACGCCTACAACGGTAAATATATGCTTGCGTTCGAACCTGTTGGATTTGAGCTGCCGCGCTATCATGCGATTATTGCGCTGCTAGCCGAGTACGGAGAGGCGACTTCAATCACGACCGCTGTTCTTGAAGAATACGGTAAAGTGATCGTCCCTGCCAAAGCCGTTCTCGAAATTTGCACTCATTTCTAAAGTAGTCCAATGTCATGAAAGCATCAGAATGCGGTTTTTCCGTACTTCTGATGCTTTTGTTTGTTATGCGTTACGTTCTGCACTCTTGTTTCACCGCATAGCCTGACCTTTTGCCGCTCATATTACAAAGGAAAAGGTGGTGAACATTCCTGTGAATGGAATGGAGAACAGCAATGTATTGACCTCGACGCAAACGGTCATCGAAGACGCGCTTCGGAAGCTTGGGTATGGCGATGATATGATTGCGCTATTGAAAGAGCCGATGCGCTTGATGACGGTTCGGATTCCGGTACGGATGGATGATGGCAAGACGCGGGTATTCGTCGGTTTCCGGGCGCAGCATAACGATGCAGTAGGACCGACCAAAGGCGGCGTCCGGTTCCATCCGGATGTCGATGAGATAGAAGTGAAGGCGCTATCCATCTGGATGAGCATCAAGTGCGGCATAGCCGATCTGCCATATGGCGGCGGCAAAGGCGGCATTATTTGCGATCCGCGCAAAATGTCATTTCGGGAGCTTGAGCGGCTTAGCCGCGGCTACGTCAGAGCGATCAGCCAGATCGTAGGGCCGACGAAGGACATCCCGGCGCCGGATGTGATGACGAACTCGCAAATTATGGCGTGGATGATGGATGAGTACAGCCGGATTCGCGAATTCGATTCGCCAGGCTTTATTACCGGCAAGCCGCTCGTGCTTGGCGGTTCACTGGGGCGTGAAAGCGCAACGGCAAGAGGCGTCGCCATTATGATCGACGAAGCGATGGCGAAGAAAGGCATTCCGCTCGCTGGTTCGCGAATCGTCATACAAGGCTTCGGCAACGCCGGCAGCTACTTGGCGAAATTCATGCATGACGCAGGAGCCAAGGTTATAGGTATTTCCGATGTGAACGGCGCGTTGTATAATGAGCAAGGACTCGATATTGAAGATTTGATGGATCGCCGTGATTCGTTCGGTACCATCACGAATCTATTCAAGAATACGATCACGAACGATGAGCTGCTGACGCTGGATTGCGATGTGCTCGTGCCTGCTGCGATCGAGAACCAAATAACGGCAGACAACGCAGATCGAATTCGTGCTAAGATAATAGTCGAGGCCGCGAACGGCCCAACGACGCTCGAAGCGACACGCACCGTTACAGAACGGGGCATCCTGCTTGTGCCGGATGTGCTTGCAAGTGCAGGCGGCGTTATTGTATCGTACTTCGAGTGGGTACAGAACAATCAAGGCTACTATTGGTCTGAAGCTGAAGTGGATTCCAAGCTGCGCGACATGATGATCCGTGGCTTTAATAGTGTTTATGAGCTGCATATGCTGAAGAAAGTAGATATGCGGCTTGCCGCCTACATGGTAGGCGTGCGCAAAATGGCGGAAGCAGTTCGGCTGCGCGGCTGGGTATAACACATCCTGACGCGCAGCCGCTTGCTGCTATAAGAGCAGGGTGCTACTCGCGCGAGAAGTTTTTACGTCGGAAGGTGATTCGTTTCTATGCTGCTCTTCTCAATCTTAACGGCTGCGGTTGCGCCAGGCATTTCGCTGCTTACGTATTTCTATTTGAAGGATCGGTACGACGCAGAGCCGATTCATATGGTTATTCGGGTATTTCTGCTAGGCGTGCTCATCGTACTACCGATTATGGTGCTTCAGAGAGGGCTCGTGCTGTGGCTTGGCGACAGTCCGTTCCTTTTCTCGTTTGGCATCTCGGCAGGCGTGGAAGAGCTGGTCAAATGGTTTGTGCTGTACCATATTATTTTTAATCATACCGAATTTGATGAGCCTTACGATGGCATCGTATATGCCGTTGCGATCTCGCTAGGCTTCGCGACGGTTGAGAATGTGCTTTATGCGGTGTTCCAGCCGGCAACAGTAGGCTCGCTGATTATTCGTGCGCTGCTGCCAGTGTCGGGGCATGCTTTGTTTGGCGTGACGATGGGCTACTATTTAGGGAAAGCAAAATTCGCGGAGAAGCCGAAGATGCTGCAGTTTCTGATCCTTGCTGCAGCGGTGCCTCTCTTGGAGCACGGCATCTACGACTGGATTATGGGCTCAGGCTCTACGTATTGGGCATGGTTTATCGTCCCGCTTATGGTATATCTATGGATTAAAGGCGTCCGCAAGATGAACCGGGCTAACGCCGGCTCTCCGTTTCGGATGTTGGGGCACGAGGAAGAGATTAAGCTTTAGGATATCCGTCCATAATAAGGGAAAAAGCATTAAAGACCCAGGAGGTATCCATGATTTCGGCTCGTGTCAAAGTAGCGATTCGGTGCAATTTGTGCGGTGAGAAGTTCGTTCTTCGAGGCCGCAGAGAGAAAGACAAGATTGATACCGGCTTCAAACAGTGCTTATGCAATAACATCCATGATTTTGACGTGGAAGAGGTCGCATTATAGCATGTCTTAAGTCAGAGAACAGGATATGTTTCCAAAAATGAATAAAGCTCCTTTCGGCAAACCAAACTAACACCAGGTTTTGCATACGAAAGGAGCTTTTGCCATATGTATCGTCGATTGAGCGCTATACTGTTTCCGGTGATGACGCTATTCTTCATCGGCTCGATCTATTGGGGTTATCAAGAGCATCAGGAGAAAAACTCCATCCTGATAAAAGCTGAGAACCAGTACCAGCGGGCATTTCATGATCTGTCCTACCATGTTGATCAGCTGCATCGGGAGCTTGGCAATACGCTGGCGGTGAACAGCACGTCGCAAGCGTTCCACCGGAAAGGGCTTGTGAATGTATGGCGGCTTACGAGCGAGGCGCAGAACGAGATTAACCAACTGCCGCTTACGCTGCTGCCGTTCAGCAAGACAGAGGAGTTTTTATCGAAAATCGCCAATTTCTCTTATAAAACCTCGGTTCGGGATTTGAGCAAAACCCCGCTCTCTCCTGCTGAGTTTAAGACGCTGAAGACGCTGTACCAAGACTCGGATGACATCTCCAAATCGCTTTACGGCGTGCAGGATAAAGTTATCGCGAACAATTTGCGCTGGATGGACGTCGAGATTGCGCTTGCTACCGAGAAATCGACGCTGGACAATACGATTATCGACGGCTTCAAGACGGTGGATAAGAAGGTTAGCGAATATCCGGAAATCAACTGGGGTCCCTCGGTTGCCAGCATGTATGAGAAACGTACGGTGAAGATGCTTGCAGGCAAGAAGAGTACGCCAGAGGATATCAAGCGGCTTGCTGCAAAGTTTCTGAAGCTCGATGATCCGAAGGGCATTCGCGTCACCGAGAACGGTAAAGGGACCGAATACGAGTCATACTCGGCTACATACAAAGAAAATGGCGCTGACAATCCGATTGAGCTCGACTACACCCAGCAGGGCGCACAGCTGATCTGGTACGAGAACCCGCGCAATGTCGGTAAACCAATCGTTTCAGTCGAGACGGCGAAGCAGAAGGCTGCTGATTTTCTTGCAAGACACGGTTATCCGAAGATGAAAGCTATCACATATGATAAGAATGATTCGACGGCTGTGTTTACCTGTGTGACGAATCAGAATGGCGTGCTGATCTATCCAGAGAAGCTGACGGTTAAGATCGCGCTCGACAACGGCGAAGCTGTCGGGTTGCAGGCTGCTGATTACGTCTATGAGCATCATAAGCGCAATTTGCCGAAGCCGAAGCTGATGAGCGCAGAAGCTCGCGCCGTGCTAAATCCTGACTTCAAGGTGAAGAAGGAGCAAATGTCGCTAATTGATAACGACTTGGGTGAAGAAGTGCTTTGCTATGAGTTTGTAGGCAATATTAATGGCGTGTTGTACAAAATTTACGTGAACGCGGTAACTGGCGTCGAGGAGTCCATCGAGCAAATGCCGGAGTAACGAAAACCTTATAAAAGGCGCGCACCTGCACGGATGCGCGTCCTTTCTTTATTTTCAGGCTCCTCCCCAAATTTCGACAGCCTATGCTATAATCGAACTATTGGAGGGGGGAAGCTTAGATGCTGCCAAAGATAAACCAGTTTCTATTCTTGCACGTTGCTTCTTCCGATGAAGAGGAAGCGGCTGTTGAGTATAAGTCCAGAATTGCTGATATTGTCGGGGAAGAATTGCTGATTGAAGTGCCAATCTTGGAGAAGACGGGGCGCTTGAAACGATTGTTCCTTGGCGATGAGATTTCTGCTTATTTCGTCTCTGAAGAAGGCGTAAAGAACTATTTTAACAGCCATGTCTTAGGCTTTTTGGAGGATGGCGTTAAGCTGATTCGAATTCGCAAACCGGAGCTTGAAGCCATTACGAAGGTGCAGCGCCGTAATTTCTTGCGTGTTGCTGCTGATTTGGAAATTGCAATCAAGCTGGCGAGTCAAATCCGTATTCTTGGAATGACTGACGATGTCGGCGGAGGCGGGATTTCGTTCCTGATCGATGGGAAGTGGCCGATTAAGCAAGGCATGGATCTCGATTGCTGGCTGCTTGTACCTTACCGGAACGGTTCGATCGATCACTCCCAGTTCAAAGCGGAAGTGGTTCGCGTCAAGCCGCTCGAGAGCGGGAAGAATCAGATCATGGCGAAGTTCTCGACGATTAATGACAGCGAGAGACAGCGCATCATTCGCTATTGCTTTGAACGTCAGCTGGATTTCCGCAAGAGATAGTACATATAAGTGCATGCGCATAGTGCATAAGGTTTGCCACGTGTGGAAAAGCTAGCCTTAATCTCGAGCAGCTTTGTTCGAATACGAGGAGGCTTGTTCCATGGTTGACCGATCTCAGAAGCATTATGAGGCCGCCTTCGATAACGTGACGAAAGTACTAAAAATGATCATTATTGTGCTGCTTGCCGCAATCCTCTTAAGCCAGCTGGCACTGCAAATTCCAGCGGTTCGATTATGGGTGACGGGCGTTGATCGGCTGGAAGGAACCCCCTTCTAGCAGGCATCTCGTTCTTTGCACTTGGGTTTGTGCTGTGGTATAATTTTCACTATCGCAGGCAGAGCCTGCTTTTTTAATGGCGATTCGCGCAAGGTTACAGTCAAGGAGGCAACGGAAGTTGGGCATGGATGGGGGAAACATGGGCAGCCGCATTAATGTGGCGATCGACGGTCCAGCAGGTGCAGGCAAGAGCACCGTCGCCCGCAAAGTCGCGCAGCAGTTAGGATATGTCTACATAGATACAGGCGCGATGTACCGGGCAGTCGCTTACGCAGCGAACCGGGCCGGCATTCCGGCTAGTGACGCGGCAAGACTGTCAGAGCTCATGACAACAGTTGAGATTGCACTCGAACCAGGGCCAGACGGACAGCTTGTCCGCTTGAACGGCGAGGATATTACGACAGCGATCAGATCGCGCGAAGTTACCTTGCAGGTATCTGAGATCGCATCTCATGAAGCGGTTCGCAAGAAACTCGTTGAGATGCAGCGGCACCTTGCAGCAATGAAAGGCATTGTCATGGATGGACGGGATATTGGTTCGCATGTGCTACCGAATGCGGAAGTGAAGGTGTTTCTAATCGCCAGCGTGGGAGTCAGGGCGCTTCGCCGGTTCCAGGAGCTAAGCGGGAGCGAGAGCGTACCGCTTGAACAACTGGAGAAAGAAATCGCCGAACGTGATCGGAGCGATGAGAGCAGAGAGATATCTCCGCTAACCTGTGCGAAGGATGCTGTAGTTGTTGACAGTACAGAGCTGTCAATTGACCAAGTTGTCACAGTTATTCTAGACTTATGCCGAACCAAAACGGTGGAGGCGAAGTAAACTATGATATACAACATCTGCCGTGGTCTGCTGCGCATCATCTACGCCGTCTGTTTCAGATTTGAAGCGACGGGGATGGAGAACATACCTGCCGATGGGCCAGTCGTTCTTTGTTCCAATCATATTAGCCTGTTTGATCCGCCGACAGTCGGAACGAAGCTGCGACGCAAGGTCCATTATATGGCCAAGGCAGAGCTCTTCGAGGTTCCGCTCTTAGGCAAGCTCATCAGGACGCTTGGCGCATTTCCGGTGAAACGGGGCGGTGTCAGCAAGGATGCAATCCGAACGGCGATAACGCTGCTGAAGGAAGGCAATGTGATGGGGATATTCCCCGAAGGTACAAGAAGTGCGGGTGACAACAGTGCAGGCAAGAAAGGGGCCGCGATGATCGCGCTCCGAAGCGGTGCAGTCGTAATCCCGGTGGCTATTATCGGTCGTTATCGTTTATTCCGTAAGATGCGCATTAAGTATGGCAAGCCTATTGATATGACGGCCTTTATTCAAGATTCATCATCTGATGTGCTTGAGCGTGTAACCGACACCATTATGGCGAGCATTCGCTCGATGGTGAAGGAAGGGTAAGTAGTGTAAGAGCGAGTCGCATCCGACTGCTAGTGTCGGGATCGCGAAGCTGGTTTTATTAGCGTTTTAGACGGTGCTCCTGCGAGGTGTGTTTCAATCTGAGGCTGCACGTTTAAATAAAGTTGGGGTATGAATTGAGGAGGTATTTTCGATGTCAGAAGAAACAAAAGTTCAAGAATCCGTAAGTCAGGAAAGCCAAGAAGCTATGGACAATTTCGTGTCCTTGAAAAAAGGGGACACCGTTAATGGTACGATCGTCAAAATCGAAGATAACCAAGTGTTCGTTAGCCTTGGATATAAATATGACGGCGTTATTCCCCTCCGTGAGCTTTCCTCCGTACAGCTCGACAGCGCAGCAAATGCTGTTCAAGTTGGTCAAGAAGTACAACTGAAAGTTGTAAGCATTGACGATGAGAAAGAAAAGCTCGTTCTTTCCAAAAAAGTAATCGACGGCGAGCGCGCTTGGGATTCCTTGCAAAGCCGCTTCGATTCCGGTGAAGTATTCGAAGTAACTGTCGCTGACGTAGTTAAAGGCGGCCTTGTAGCCGATGTTGGCGTACGCGGATTCATTCCAGCTTCCATGGTGGAGCGTCATTTCGTAGAAGATTTCAGCGATTACAAAGGACGCACGCTTCGCGTGAAAGTGAAAGAAATCGATAAAGAAAACAACAAAGTAATCCTTTCTGCGAAAGAAGTTCTTGATGCCGATTTCGAACAAAATAAACAAACGATCATCAGCGGCCTGCAAATTGGCCAAGAGCTTGATGGCACGGTACAACGTTTGACTCCATTCGGCGCATTCGTTGATATCGGCGGCATCGACGGCCTCGTTCACGTATCCGAGCTGTCCTGGCAGCATGTTGCACATCCGAAGGATGTTGTGGCAGAAGGCCAATCCGTGCGCGTGAAAGTACTTAAAGTTGATCCGGCTAACGGCAAGATCAGCCTGAGCATTAAAGCAGCGCAACCAGGTCCTTGGGAGCAATCCGGCGGCCAATTCAATATCGGTGACATCGTAACGGGTACCGTTCGCCGTATCGTGAGCTTCGGCGTATTCGTCGAAATCGCGCCTGGCGTTGAAGGCTTGGTACACATTTCGCAGCTTGCACACCGTCATGTAGCAACTCCGAACGAAGTTGTTCAAGAAGGTCAAGAAGTGAAAGCGAAGATCCTTGATTTCAACCCTGCTGAGAAGCGTGTTTCCCTCAGCATTAAAGAAACTGAGGAAGCTCCTGAGCAAGCTCCTCGCGAAGAAAGACCGCGCGGCGAACGCGGCGAGCGTGCACCACGCCAGCCTAAAGTCGAGCTGAACAACCCGAACGTTTCGCTCAGCAACGAAAGCATGAGCTTCACGCTTGCTGAACGTTTCGGCGATAAGTTGAGCAAATTGAAATAATTGGTTTCAGTTACTTGAAAGAGCTGCCCCTTAGCGGGGCGGCTCTTTTTTATTTTACGGTTGCCGCTGCCTGTTAGCCCCTGCACTGGATTAGGTTCACCATTTGCGGCGCATAATAGGGCAATGAGGTGAAACCAATCGTGAATGATGGATTTATTGCGTTCTGGCTTCTTTCGATGGCGGCTATTTTGTACATGACCGGCTGGAAGGAGCATGTAACGGATGGGGTTCCGCACCGAGTAATCGTGTACTTTATCTTGTTCGCGCTGCTGCTGCACTACGTTCAGCTGCCGATTGGTGAAGCTGCCGGCATTACAGGCAGCGGATTGCTCGCTGTAACATTAGCTGCTGCACTCTTGATTGCCATGCGAAATGTCGGCGCGATGCTCTTTGTCTTGTTCTCCGCGCTGTTGACCGGATTTATGTGGATGTGGATGCGCTATATCTACGGCATCGATCCTGTGTTTATCGTCGTGCATCCCGTATGGGACGGACCGCTTCTTGCAGGCTTGTTCGCAGGGCTTCTCGCAGATCGGTTTAAATCTCAATTCATCATTGTCGTACTCGCCGCAGTGCTCTCAGAGGGCAGTCATCTTCTGAGCCCAATTGCGCTTTCGAAACCGCTTATGATTGGTACTGCAACATGGTGGGATGGTCTTGTTATTGCTCTATGCGCTGCGAGATTGACAGGGAATGTGAAGCACTGGCTCAAAGAGAAGACGCTGCGAATGTTGGAGGGCCGAGGCGAAAGGGGAGGGAGCGCATAACGGATGTTTGATCTCAAACACATTTGGACCGATTTGTTAGCAGGCCATCCGCACCATGTATTGTTAGGCATTCTGCTTGGAGTAGCTTTTGGTATTACTGCACGGCTCTCGATGCTGCGATCGGACTACCGGCAATATCCGACGTACCCGCATGGACGCATTATCCATATTGCGCTTGGCGTAATCGCAGCGGCGCTTGGCGCGGTAGCTGTTCCGGCGATGTATAAGAAGGACTTTACGGCGATTACGTTCTTAACGCTGGCAGCGCAGCAGTTCCGCGATGTCCGCAACATGGAACGGGAGACATTGACGAAGATCGACAGCATGGAACTTGTGTCCCGCGGATCTACCTATATCGAAGGAACCGCGATGGTGTTCGAAGGACGCAACTATCTCGTTATTCTATCTGCGCTCTTGACAAGCTTAGCTTCGCTGTCGCTCGGGCTGCCTTTCGGCGTTATTATGGGGATCCTCTCGCTGCTGCTCGTCAATCGGTTGAAATCAGGCAAGTCTATCTCGCATATAGCGAAAGCGGAAATCGCTCCTGTCGTAGTTAACGGGCCGGATCTCCTCGTCGGCGATATTTACATCATGAACGTCGGACTTAAAGTGAATCAGCAGCTGATTGCGGAGCGAGGCCTCGGCATTATTCTGAAGCCGTACAATCCGAACGGGAAGGCGACGCTGAGCAATCTCGGCCAGAGGCAAGCGATTCTGTTCGATCTTTGCACGATACTCGGCGTTCATCGGGACGATGGTGAGCCTGCACTCGTGCCGCTCGCGAAGCTCGATATGAGAGATGGACGTCTTGCGATCTTCCTGCTGCCTCATGAGCTGGATCCGGAGAAAGCGATGGCAGTCGTTCAGAAAGTTCCAATTCTGGAATCTGCGGTGCGGATGCCAACAGAGGCGAGCGTGAATAAGCAGGAAGGAGAACGGCAGCATGGCTAAAATTGTAGCGATTATTACGACGGAGCATGAGAAGGTGGCCGGCGGCGCTCCAATCTTTGTTGAGCCTGACGAAGAGAAGCGTGAGGCAACCGCGTTTCTGCTCGAGAAAATATTGGATGCGGCCGTACACGATTTAAAGAACGGATGCTTTATTCTGGTCAGTCATCACTAATCATGAAATGTTAGCCATTCCCGCTGTTTTTTGCTATGATGGTAGGCGTGAGTATTTGAGGTACCCAATCTTTACTAAACAAATTGGTTGCTGTTGCCACATAAGTCTCATCATCATAGTCGGCAAGAGAATTTGAGGAGTGAAACTATGTCTAAACCCATTATTGCCATTGTTGGGCGGCCAAACGTGGGGAAGTCTACGATATTCAATCGTGTAATCGGCGATCGCCTTGCGATCGTTGAAGATAAACCTGGCGTTACCCGCGATCGTCTGTACGGTTCCGGCGAATGGAACGGCCGTGTGTTCAGTATTGTCGATACCGGAGGTATCGAAATCGACGGCGAAGACGAAATTATGAAGTCCGTCCGGATGCAGGCGGAGCTTGCCGTTGAAGAAGCGGATGTTATTATTTTTATGGTTGATGCGAAAGCAGGGCTGACGCATGCGGACGATGAAGTGGCGCAGATGCTGCTTCGTTCGCGCAAACCGATCGTTGTAGCGGTGAACAAGGTCGATAACTTGAACCGCCGCGACGATATTTATGAGTTTTATAATCTCGGCTTCGGTGATCCGGTTGCGATCTCAGGCGCACACGGCATGGGCATCGGCGATCTGCTTGACGCGGCTGTCGAGAAGCTGCCAGAGGAAGTGGAAGACGAGTATGAAGACGATGTCATCCGTGTTGCTCTAATCGGGCGCCCGAATGTCGGCAAATCTTCGCTTGTCAATGCACTGCTCGGCGAAGAGCGCGTTATTGTCAGCAACGTAGCGGGCACTACGCGCGATGCGATCGATACGCCATTCGAGCGTGACGGTCAGAAATATGTGCTCATTGATACAGCGGGTATGCGTAAGCGCGGTAAAGTGTACGAATCGACGGAGAAGTATAGCGTCATGCGTGCCTTGAAGGCGATCGAGCGTGCGGATGTAGCTCTTGTGCTCATAAGCGGTGAGGAAGGCATCATCGAACAGGACAAGCATATTGCCGGCTACGCACATGAAGCGGGCAAAGCGGCGGTCTTCGTCGTAAACAAATGGGATGTCGTCGAGAAGGATGACAAGACGATGCAAAATTTCGAGAAGACGATTCGCGATCACTTCTTGTTCATGACGTACGCGCCGGTTGTATTCCTCTCGGCGAAGACGAAGCAGCGTTTGCATAAGCTGCTGCCTGTAGTACAGCACGTGTCGGAGCAGCATGCGCTGCGTATTCCGACGCATGTCTTGAACGATGTTGTATCGGATGCGATTGCTATTAATCCGCCTCCATCGGACAAAGGCAGACGTCTGCGTATCAATTACGCGACACAGGTGGCCGTGAAGCCGCCGACGATCGTGCTGTTTGCAAATGATCCGGACATGATGCATTTCTCGTATGAGCGTTACCTCGAGAATAAGATTCGTGCAGCCTTCCAGTTTGAAGGCACACCAGTCCGTATCTTCACAAGAAAGAAATCAGACGAAGATTAATTTTGCAGCGTCCGTTTCTGGTGTCCCGTTCACGGGGCACCAGTTTGCTGCATTTATGAAGAAAGAGGCGATTATTCGTGTATACTGTCCTTGCGATTCTCATTAGTTATTTGGTTGGTTCGCTATCATTCAGCATATTAATTGCAAAATGGGTAAAAGGAATCGACATTCGCCAGCATGGCAGTGGCAACGCAGGGGCGACCAACACGCTGCGCGTACTGGGCAAAGGTCCAGGCATCGCGGTATTCTTGCTTGATATTGCAAAAGGTGTCGTAGCGGTTCTGCTTGGCATCTACATGGCTGGCGGAGATTGGGGACCGGTGCTGTGCGCGCTGGCGGCGATCTTCGGGCATAACTGGCCGGTATGGTTCGGCTTCAAGGGCGGCAAAGGCATTGCGACTACTGTCGGCGCGATGGCGACGCTTGCTTTTATCCCGACGCTTATTGCCGGTATCGTTGCGATTGTTATTATCGCGATTACTCGCTTCGTCTCGCTAGGCTCGCTTATTTTTGCCCTGCTCGTACCTATTTTCATATGGAATGTAAGCGATAAGCCGATGTCCTATGTGTGGGCAGGACTAATTGTTTGTATTCTCGCATTCATTCGACACCGCACGAATATTGTCAAGCTGCTGCAAGGTAAAGAGAATAAGCTTGGTGCTAGAAAAGGGTAGGAGGCCTCTATGTCGACGAAACGTAAAGTAGCTGTACTCGTTGCGGGAAGCTGGGGAACGGCACTGGCCACAGTTCTGGCAGACAATCAATATGACGTTGCGCTTTGGACACGAGGTGAGGCGCAAGCTGATGAGATCAATACACGCCATACGAATAGCCGGTATTTGAATGATGCGATCCTGCCAGAAAACATTACGGCTGCAACGGATATGAAGCATGCCGTTACGGGAGCAGAGCTTGTCCTCTTCGCAGCACCGTCCGCAGCGATGCGCGATGTTGCGAGGCTGGCGCAGCCATTCTTGGAGCCTGACGCGATTTGCGTCCATGCGACGAAAGGCTTTGAATCCGTTACATACAAACGGATGACGACTGTGCTGGCGGAAGAGCTCCAAATCCCGATTGAGCGGCTTGTCGTTCTGTCGGGTCCAAGCCATGCAGAGGAAGTCGTCAGACGGCTGCCGACAACGGTTGTTGTCGCATCTGCCAGCATCGAAACTGCGGAGAAGGCGCAGGATGCGTTCATTACGCGCCACTTCCGCGTCTACACGAACAAGGATGTCATCGGCGTTGAGGTTGCCGGTGCCATTAAGAATATCATCGCGCTCGGCGCCGGGCTGACGGATGGGCTTGGCTTCGGCGACAATGCGAAGGCTGCGCTGCTGACGCGAGGATTGGCGGAAATTAGCCGCCTCGGCACGGCAATGGGCGCAAGCCCGCTAACTTTCGCCGGTCTCGCCGGAGTCGGCGACCTTGTCGTCACCTGTACGAGCAAGCACAGCCGCAATTGGCGCGCAGGCTCCATGCTGGCGGAAGGACTCTCGCTTGACGAGGTGCTGAGCAAGATGGGCATGGTCGTCGAAGGCGTGCGCACGACAAGTGCAGCGCGTGAGCTGGCTCATCACTACGGAGTCGAGATGCCGATTACGGAGCAGCTGTTCGCCGTGCTCTTCCAGAACAAGACGCCACGCAGCGCAGTTGAGTCGCTCATGGGCCGCGGCCGCACACACGAGACAGAAGACATGGCAGGCGTATAGCCTACACCATCTTTATCCCTCCCTCATATGATGCTAGGAGCACCTCACGGCAGGTGGCTAGCGATTGCAAGTTTTTACCTAACGCTGTAAAAACTTGAAGGAGGGACTGGAGTTGAGCGGTAAGAAGGATCTTTCCAAAGATGTTCTGAGCGCTGTGAACAAGAAGACAGGGAAGCCAGTAACAGAAGGCGCCGTGAAGAAGCTTGCCAGCGGCGTGACTGAAGATACAATGCAGAGCGAAGAAGAGCTTCGGAAGCTGATTATGAGCGTATCTGCGATGGCGAAAGTGCCTGTGACGGACAAAACGATTAACGACATCGTTGGAGCCGTGAAGAAGAGCGGCATGAATATGAGTAACCTCGAAACGCTGATGAAGATTATGCTGCTTAAGAAGTAATGGTAGTGACTTTCGTATGAAGCGACCGGCCTTAGGCAGCTGCCTGGCCCGCTTACTGCGAAAGTCCTTTTTTCTATACAATAGCCTTCTGCGCAGATGCCCGTAATTTACAGCAAAAGTAGCTGATTAAACCGTACAAGTGTTATAATAATATGCATAATTGGCGCACAAGGTGGTCGTAAGCATTATGGATCCAATGATGAAGATGTGGGTGTCCTTTGTAGGCATCGGTTTAATGGCAATCGCTGCGGTTATGATATCGCTGGCAAGGCTGAAGACGAAAGGCATATTGCGGGGAATTCTCTCGACGACTGCTTTTCTGCTTCTTGTAATTGGCGGGCTACTCGGCCTATTCTCCATCGCCTAATTTGCAGCCTAGATCTTACTAGTTATGGAGTGGAAGGGACGAGTTATACATGCTGGAATTGAAAGGCCGGACGAAACTTGCAACGGTTGAAGCAGAGTTTGGGATGTCATTGCTTGATCTTGCTATCAAGCATAATGTTGATTTTGCATTTTCGTGCACGAGGGGCACTTGTGCCAGATGCCGTTGCCTCATTGAAGCTGGCGCGGAATTTCTGGAGGAAGTGACGGATGAAGAGTGGGACCGTCTTGAGCCTCAAGAGCTGGAGGAAGGCTACCGGCTGAGCTGTCAGGCTATCATTAAGCCTGGCGCTGGCACGATCGTAGCTGTGAACCGGCCTTATTTCTGAGGAGGGACGAGAGTTATGAACGAAGCTGCGCCATTCATCCGTGCGCTTGAGAAAATTGCCGAAGCGGCCGAGGAAACAGAGGCCAAGTGGCAGATCGGCGGCAGTACAGGGCTGCTGCTGCGGGGAATGGAGCTTGAGAAACTTCCCAGAGACCTGGATCTATACGCAGATGAAGCGGACGCGGCAGTTCTCCATCAGGCGCTGCTGCCTTACTCCATCGATGAACAGCAACAATCTGTGAGCCCGATCTATCGTTCGGTGCTCAGCCATTACCTGATTGAAGGTATTCAGGTCGAGCTTGTCGGCGGATTCGTCGTCACGGCAGGCGAAGACTGTTATAGGGTTGAAGTTCGAGATACGTTAGCGGCTCGCCAAGCCTTCATTCAGGCAGGTGACTATCAGCTCGGCATTGTTCCTCTGGGACATGAGCTATGGTTCAATGTGCTTAGAGGGCGCGAAGACCGCGTAGCGCTTATTGCTTCTCAGATTCGGCGAGAGCCGGATCAGCATACGGAGGCGGTGCAGTATATTGCCTCCAGAAATCAGCTATCGGCAAGAGTGGTAGCGAATGTACAGCGTCTCATCCAGTAAGCTGGATGTAAGAACGAATAAGGAAGCGAGGAGATTACGTTGAACGTGACGATTACATTTCTCCCTTCCGGACGCAGTGCAACTGTACGTGCAGGGACGACAGTGCTGGAAGCCGCAAGAAGGGCAGGCGTGCCTATTCGCACGAGATGCGATGGCAAGGCCGCATGTCTCATGTGCAAAGTGACAGCTCCTAACAGCTCTGCGGGACTCTCTCCGCTGAATGACAATGAGCGTCATAAGCTCGCAGGTCTTGACCGTTCGGGAACAAGGCTCGCTTGTCAGGCTAGAGTATTCGGCCGTACCGTTGTAGAAGTGCCGGAAGATCCGCTGCGTGCAGCAGTCCGGAAACAAATGATGCGTCAAGCAGAAGAAGATGAATTGTGGTAATTTAGGTGAGGCTAGGGGGATAAACGCACCATGAGAGGGACTCGAAGCGCGGCTGCAGCTATTGTACTACTATGTATGGCTGTCATGCTGTCCGGCTGTTTGTATCCGAAGGATAGGCTGGGCCAGTATCAGAAGCCGCCGAAAGACGCAATAATGAATGTACAAGCCGTAATTGACCAATATCAGAAAGATACGGGTTTGCTCCCTATGCAGAATAGTGAAGCAAGCACGCCGATATATGAGAAGTTTAAAGTCGATTTCGATAAGCTGCAGCGGATGGGGTATATGTCGAGCGTGCCGGAAACCGCCTTTGAGAAGGGCGGCAGCTTCTATTATTTAATCATTGACGAGGATGTCGATCCTACTGTTAAGCTTATGAATCTCGTGGTCTATCAGCAATTAAATGACCTGCAGACTTCTATTAAAGCGTATAGCGATGCCCATAGCGGCAAGCTGCCCGCAAGCACGGAGCTGTATCCAGGCTTCTCTACGATCGACTTCAAGACACTGGATGACAAGGAGCCGGATCTGCGCAGCATGTTCTCCGGCAGTACGCTTACGCCAATGCTTGATGCCAAAGGAACGGTCTATCTTGACTACGGGCCGGACATTATGCAGGCACTCTCCAAAGAGAGCAAACAGCCAGCAGCAAGCGAGGATTTGCGCGCTGTTCTCGTCAGAAACTCCGATTTTGTCCCGGTCAAATCGCCTGTTTATCACCTGGTGAATGGAGAGCCGCAAGCCGCATCCAAATAACCTGTTCACGAACCCATCAGATACTCCTGCCGATCGCGGCGGGAGTATTTTTTGTTGGCTCGCCAAAAAGATCTCACAGCTGGCGCAGCGTAACTTTGAGGAATTCTCGCAAAGAAGTTTCTCCGCGCCAGCAGAGAAACTTTTTCGAGTGATGCATAGGTTACGTCTTTCTCTCATATATCTCAATCTTGGAAGGCCGGAACCGTTAAGGCTTATGGAAATCTATAAGATTTCATCGCTGCATTCGTCATAAACAGGAAGAGGACGCAATAAGCTATTACTAGTCCAAAATCATGTACGAGTTGCGCTGCTAGTGTGAAGCGCAAGCGGCGAAACCTGACGACGAACAGCAGGAGGCAAAACAGCAGTACGGTACGTCCATGTACAGGCGAATTACGATTGGGAGGGGATATTCAGTGGAGAAAGTGGACATTTTCAAGGACATTGCCGAACGAACCGGCGGGGATATTTACCTCGGCGTCGTCGGTGCGGTCCGCACAGGCAAATCAACCTTCATCAAGCGGTTCATGGAGACGGTTGTGCTGCCCAACATCACGAACGATGCCGATCGGGTTAGAGCGATTGATGAATTACCGCAAAGCGCCGCAGGCAAAACAATCATGACGACCGAGCCGAAATTTGTACCGAACCAAGCGGTGCAGCTTCGGGTAGCGGAAGGGCTTGATGTCAATATCAGGCTCGTTGACTGTGTCGGTTATGCCGTTGTTGGAGCGAAAGGATACGAGGACGAGAATGGCCCTCGGATGATTACGACGCCGTGGTTCGAAGAACCGATTCCGTTCCAGGAAGCGGCCGAAATCGGCACACGCAAAGTCATTCAGGAGCATTCGACGCTTGGCGTCGTTGTAACGACTGACGGAACGATTGCAGAGATTCCGCGCAGCTCGTACATCGAAGCCGAGGAGCGGGTAATAGGCGAGCTGAAGGAAGTCGGCAAGCCATTCGTTCTCATCGTCAACTCCACGCGTCCGAAGAGTGATGAGGCATTACAGCTGCGCAGCGAGCTCCAAGCGAAGTATGATATTCCGGTCATTACGCTTAGCGTGGCAACGATGGGTGAAGAAGAAGTCATGTCCGTTCTGCGCGAGGTGCTCTACGAGTTCCCAGTGCATGAAGTGAACGTGAACCTTCCGAGCTGGGTTATGGTGCTGAACGATAACCACTGGCTGCGCAGCAACTACGAGAATTCCGTACGCGATACCGTGAAGGACATTCGCCGTCTCCGCGATGTTGACCGCGTCGTATCGCAGTTCATGGAATACGAGTTTATCGCTCGTGCCGGCCTTAGCGGCATGAACATGGGGCAAGGGGTCGCAGAGATCGATCTCTATGCGCCAGATGAATTGTACGACCAAATCTTGATGGAGGTTGTCGGCGTCGAGATTCGCGGCAAAGACCATCTGCTCCAGCTGATGCAGGAGTTCTCGCATGCGAAGCGGGAGTATGACCGGTTCGCGGAAGCGCTGGAGATGGTCAAGACGACAGGCTACGGCATTGCAGCGCCAACGCTTGCAGAGATGGCGCTTGATGAACCGGAGCTTATCCGCCAAGGCTCGCGCTTCGGTGTCCGCCTGAAAGCGACTGCGCCGTCTATCCATATGATTCGCGTCGATGTCGAGTCCGAGTTTGCGCCGATTATCGGAACAGAGAAGCAGAGCGAGGAACTCGTCCGGTACTTAATGCAGGACTTCGAGAACGATCCGATCAAGATTTGGGAATCCGATATCTTCGGCAGGTCGCTCCACTCGATCGTGCGGGAGGGTATCCAGGGCAAAATCGCGATGATGCCGGACAATGCACGCTACAAGCTGCAGGAGACTCTTGGCCGGATTATCAACGAAGGTTCTGGCGGTTTGATTGCCATTATCTTGTAAAAGAAGGAAGACACGCCCTGCGGCGTGTCTTTTTTTCGCCTGTGAAAGCGGTAAAAATGATAAAAAACCTAGGAATTGCCTAGGAAATCGCCTACAGCCTCTTGAAATCTACGTGCTAACTGTATTACTATAAATCTGTTCATGTGATCAATATGCAGGATTTGCACATAACGGAATTTCTTTGCACCAGAGCCTGCATGTATAATTTTTCGGGTTTCGGTAAAACAAGATGATAATGGTGTGCATAAGAACTGCCGTCAGGGGAGGTGAAAGAAATGAACAAAACGGAACTGATTGCGAAAGTAGCCGAATTGACTGACCTTTCCAAGAAAGATGCTTCCAAAGCGGTTGATGCCGTTTTTGATGCCATCTCCGAATCGCTGCAAGGCGGGGATAAAGTACAATTGGTGGGCTTCGGTAACTTCGAAGTGAAGAGCCGCGAAGCGCGCAAAGGTCGCAACCCGCAAACGGGTGAAGAGATCGATATCCCAGCAAGCAAAATTCCATCTTTCAAAGCTGGTAAATCTCTGAAGGATCAAGTTTCCCAATAAGAAGCGGTTAACGCCGTTTGATGACGTCCGAGTGCTTAGCGCATTCGGGCGTTTTTCGTGAAAGAATAGCGCGGGGGACTCTCTATTGACAAGGGTATGCAATTCCAGTAGACTGTTGCTTGCTCATATACATATGGAAAACAAGAAGCTTGATGAAACGGAGGCTGTGCGCATGGAGGACATGAACGGCGAGTATATCGTCATCAAAGCGAAGGCTCAAGGTGTTCAGGTGATTGGCTTGACTCGCGGGCAAGATACGAAATTTCATCATACGGAGAAGCTCGACAAAGGCGAAGTGCTCATTTGTCAGTTCACGAATCATACGTCCGCGATCAAGATTCGCGGCAAAGCAACCGTGCTAACCAAATATGGCACCGTCGATACGGACGATGAACGTTAAAAGCAGGCATAGCCTGCTTTTTTAGTTTGTACACTAAGAGAAGGTGGACATTCTATGCGTGAAGGGCGGAAGCAGTCATGTCATATAGATCCTCTCGGTGGTCGTCACAATGGCGAAGGCTTCTCTTAGCTTGTTCAATTACTCTCTCTCTCACGTTGCTCATATCAGTCTTCCCGCTGATCGCGCATCGCACATCGGAGAACAAGGGTGATGTATCTGTATTTCATCCTGTTCCGGTCAAGCGGCTGAGCTCCGACGTGATCGTAGACACGATGCTGAGCCTCGGACTCTCGCTTCAGGTGAAGAGCGTTGCATGGAAGGGCTCTGTACTGTCCGTTGATTTATCTACTGACGGGTATGGGGACGCTGAAGAAGTATGGATCGCAGATTTGCAGCGGCTGCTCGAGCTTGCTTTTGTCCGGACCGACAATGTGAGCCGGGTGCTAGTCCGCTTCGTTACGCCTGTTCGCCAAGCTGGTGAGAGCGGTGAAACGAAGCTGCGGCTGCTCGCTGCGGCGGATGTGCGAAAAACGGATTCATGGCTGTCCACAGATCTGTCAAAATTAAATGGCGCCGAGTCGTTTAATGACGAAATTTGGCGAAAGCGGCTGCGGTTGTCCGTATCCAAGTTGTAGCATAACGGTTAACATAGTGCTATAATAGTTAGATTAAAAAGCAGCAATAAATAGCAGCAACACTCTCGTTGTACTGTCCGGAGGCTAGGCCACAATGAAATCGTATAGAATACCTGAAATGGCTAAAAAGTACATTGAATACGATATGATTCAAGCACACACGGAGCTGCCGGAATTTCCTGAATCGCGGATCCGGCTGCTCTTTACATTTCTAGCCAATCAGCGAACGCCGCTGATTCACAGTGAACTGTATCCGCTCGTCGTTTCACTCGTGCAGTTTGGCATGGATACGCATGATATGATTGATTCCGAGTCCGGACGACTCCACGAGAAGGAGATGCGGTCGCGGCAATTGAAGGTGCTTGCTGGCGACTACTACTCAAGCCGCTTCTATCAGCTTTTGGCGCAGGCTGGCCAGGTTGAGATGATTCGCAGTATCAGCAATGGTGTTACGGAAGTCAACAAGCTTAAGGTAACTCTCTACACGCGGATGAAGCAGCTGAAGCTGACTGCGGAAGAGTATATATCGCAATATGTGCGCATTAAGACTGAGCTGTTCCACTCGTTCACTGCTATACTTGATGAGAAGATGGCGTTAATCTGGCCTGAACTGCTTCACAGTGTTGGTCGTTGTGAGATTGTCATGGAAGAACTGATCCGCAGTGAGAAGCCGGAGGCATTCGACGGCAGCTGGGGTTATTGGCATGTCATGGACAGTGGAACCGATGAAGAGAAGCGCAAGCTGACTACGGATGCAGCGAGTGAGCCGGCGTTTACCATGTCGTTGCTGGCAAAGTATGATGTCCGTGGCCAATTAGCCGAGAAGCTGAAACAGTCCGTTCAGAACGTGCAGTCACTTGTATCAAAGCTAGAATCCGATAAGCTTGTCCGCGAGCTGCAGCAGCTCGGCGAGTCGTTTCTACGGCCGTTATTGCCGGCAGCATCGGCTTTTGAATAGAGAAAGTTAGGTGAAATCAATGCAATCCAAGTCAAAAGAAGAACACGTACACGCCGTATTTGAGAGCATAGCGCCGAAGTATGACTTAATGAACGATCTGATCAGCTTCGGCCGACATAAAGCATGGCGTAAATTTACGATGCGTAAGATGGGCATGAAACCTGGTGCGACAGCGATTGATTTGTGCTGCGGCACTTGTGATTGGACGATTGCGCTGGCAAGAGAAAGCATGAGCGGAGGCATAGTCGGACTCGACTTCAGCCAGAACATGCTCGACGTTGGCAAGCAGAAGGTAAAGCGCGATGGGCTGGATCATCAGATTTCGCTCGTACAGGGCAATGCGATGTCGCTGCCGTTCGAGGATAATCGGTTCGACTACGCGACGATCGGCTTCGGCCTTCGCAACGTGCCGGATCTGGAGCAAGTGCTTCGCGAGATGATGCGCGTCGTGAAGCCTGGCGGACAAGTTGTTTGTCTGGAGATGTCCAAGCCGACTTGGCAGCCGTTCAAAGGGATTTACTACTTCTACTTCGAGAAGGTCATGCCTGCGATCGGGAAGCTTGTAGCGAAGAAGTACGAGCAGTACAAGTGGCTGCCGGAGTCGCTGAAGACATTCCCGGATTCCAAGCAGCTTGCGGCCAAATACCGTGAGATCGGTCTGACCAATGTGCGCGTCTATCCGTTTGTTTTCGGTGTCGCGGCATTACACATGGGGACGAAGGGAACGGACAACGGATGATTCGCAAAATAAAAATAATTCTCGAAATGATTAAATTTGAGCATACCATCTTCGCGCTTCCGTTTGCCTTTATGGGTGCGCTGCTCGGATCGGTCATGCTGGAGAACCGGCTTCCGCACTTTGCGGAAATCGGCTGGATCATCCTCGCGATGGTCGGAGCAAGAAGCGCTGCGATGGGACTTAATCGCGTCATTGACCGCGTCATTGATGCGAAGAACCCGCGCACAGCAAAGCGGGCGATTCCGGCTGGCTTACTGAAAGTCGGCGAAGTAATCTTGTTTATCGCAGTCTCGTTCGTGGTGCTGTTTATTGCCGCCTCGCAGCTTGATCCGATTTGCATGAAGCTGATGCCGATTGCTGTTTTCTTGCTCGTGCTCTACTCGTATACAAAACGTTTTACATGGTTATGCCACGTTTTCCTCGGGCTGACGATCGGCCTCGCGCCGCTAGGCGGCTGGGTTGCGATTACAGGTGAGTTCGAAGCATCCGCTTGGGTGATGTATGGTTCAGTTGTCTGTTGGCTTGCCGGCTTCGATATTATTTATGCGTGTCAGGATTTCGACTTCGACCGTAAGGAAGGCGTTCATTCCATTCCTGCCCGCTTCGGGCAAGCTGGGGCACTGCGCCTTGCCCGCGGATTTCATTTGATTACCGCAATTGGATTCATATCTTTATTCTGGCTAACGCCGCTAAGCTGGTTGTACTTGATTGGCGCGCTTGTCTCGGTCGGCATGCTTTGCTATCAACATATGATTGTGCGGCCAGATGATATGAGCCGCGTTCAGACGGCATTCTTCACAATGAACGGCACTCTGAGCGTCGTCTTGTTCGTCTCCGCACTACTTGATTTGGTGGTGCTTCATAAGTGGTAGAAGGAGCATCGCGTAAACGCTGGGTCGTCGGCATTACTGGAGCAAGCGGCGCTCTCTATGGCATCCAGCTCATTCGCAGTCTGATTGAAGCGGAACAGGACGTGCATCTGGTTGTCACGGAGGCAGGCTGGCGTGTACTTAAGGAGGAGCTTGGCTGGGATACAACCAAGCGCCAACAAGCGATCGAGGCTGCATTCCCGGAGCTTATCGCTAATGGACGGCTGAAGCTTCACCCGAATGCCGATATCGGCGCAAGTATTGCAAGCGGCTCCTTCCGGGTAGAAGGCATGATCATTATGCCCTGCTCCATGGGTACGCTTGCTTCGATCGCGCACGGCATTTCGGACGATTTGATGACACGCGCTGCGGATGTTATGCTGAAGGAAGGGCGCAAGCTATTAATCGTGCCCCGCGAAACACCGCTTCATGCGATTCATCTAGAGAACATGCTTACGCTGGCGAAGCTTGGGGTTAAGATTATCCCGGCTATGCCGGCGTTCTATTATGGACCGCAAACGATTGGCGATATGGTGAATTTTCTAGTTGGGAAAGTACTCGATCAGCTCCCGCTGGATCATGATTTGTACAGAAGATGGGGAGATGAACAGCATGGCGTTTAATCGTCCGATTACCGTCGGTCGCATTGACTATGCGAACGTTTGGCCTATTTTTCATTATGCGGAGGAGCAGCTCCCAGCCGATCGGTTCAAGATCGAGAAGCGGGTGCCGTCCGCATTAAACCGCGCGCTGCGTCAAGGCGAAATCGACATCACTTCGATGTCGTCGTTCGCTTATGCGGAGAACGCGGAGAATTACTTGCTGCTGCCGGATTTATCGGTCAGCGCCAAGGGACGGGTCAATTCGATATTGCTTTTCCTGAATAAGCCGCTTGAAGAAGTGCTTAAAGGACGGATTGCGTTAACAGCGACCTCGGCAACAAGCGTTAATTTACTCAAAATACTCATGAAGCTCTATTACAATGCAGAGCCATCCTATATTACAATGGAACCGAAGCTGGATGAGATGCTGGAGGAGGCAGATGCCGCCTTGCTCATCGGAGATACAGCCATCCATGCTTCGTGGGAGAATGCAAAGCGCGGCCGGAGGGTCATTGATCTCGGTGAGCTGTGGCGCAATTGGACAGGCTACGGCATGACGTTCGCACTCGTAGCCGTACGCCGCGAAATTGCGGTAGCATATCCAGAAGCGGTTGCAGATGTTCATCGTGCGTTATTGGAGAGCAAGGAGAAGAGTTTGCGCGAGCTGACACCGCTCGTAGAGAAAGCTTGTACGCTGCTTGGAGGCGAACCGGAATATTGGAGCCGTTATTTCAAGGAGCTGCATTACGATTTCGGAGCGAATGAACAGGCGGGGCTCACACTTTATTTTGATTATGCGCATCAGCTGGGCTTGCTACCTAATTCAGTACAGATGCAATTTTTTGAAGACCAAAACGTCCTTAAGGTGAATAAATGAGACTACTTGATATTTACGCCAAACTGAAAAGCGATTTGGATGCCATCGAGGCTAAGCTCGCAAGCAGCGTGACGAGTGATCACGCGCTTCTTAGCGATGCCTCTACGCATCTGCTCAAAGCAGGCGGCAAGCGGATACGTCCGGTCGTTGTGCTGCTTGCGGGCAAGTTCGGCGACTACCGTCTCGATGTGCTCGAGAAAATTGCCGTGCCACTGGAACTTATACATATGGCTTCTCTTGTCCATGATGATGTTATCGACAACGCGGAGACGCGCCGCGGCCAGCTGACCGTAAAGTCCAAATGGGATAACCGGATTGCGATGTACACTGGCGACTATATCTATGGAAAAGCGCTTGCGCTCGCAACTGAGCTTCAGAACCCGCAAATTCATCAAATTTTATCGCATGCGATGGTTCAGATGTGCATTGGCGAGATGGAGCAAATTCGTGATTTCTTCAATACTGATCAATCCGTTCGCAATTATTTGCTTCGTATTCGTCGTAAGACCGCGTTGCTCATTGCAATAAGCTGCCAGCTGGGCGCAATTGCCGCAGGCGCGGATCGCAAGACCGCTAGCTGCTTGTACCGGTTCGGCTACAACGTCGGCATGGCGTTCCAAATCCGAGACGATCTGCTTGACCTGCTCGGCACGGAGAAGCAGATCGGTAAACCGCCGGGCTCTGATATCAAGCAAGGCAATATCACATTGCCAGTGCTGCTTGCGCTGAAAGAACCAGGACATTCGGAGGAGTTGTTCGCGGAAATATTTAAAATTCGTGAGTCGAATGGAGCAGGGGAAACGAAGCGGGCGTTGAACATTATACGTAAGAGTGAGGGCATACATACTGCAGACGCGATGGCGAACCGCTATATCAACAAAGCGATAGCAGCACTAAGCAGTTTGCCAAACATTCCAGCAAAGAAGAATTTAACGGATATCGCCCATTTTGTAGGAAAACGAAACTACTAATCGCGTCAAGGAGGGAATTTCGATGGAAAGAACGTTTCTAATGGTTAAGCCAGACGGCGTACAGCGGGGGTTAATCGGAGAAATAGTATCACGCTTTGAGCGGAAGGGACTGAAGCTAGTCGCTGCTAAATTTATGATGATTACACCTGAGCTCGCTGAACGCCACTATGCAGAGCACATCGGGAAGCCCTTTTACCCGCCTCTTGTAGCGTTTGTAACGTCTGGGCCGGTATTTGCTATGGTGTGGCAAGGAGATAACGTCATCGGTCTGACCCGTGCCCTGATTGGCAAGACGGACGCCCTTGAAGCAGCTCCAGGCACAATTCGTTCCGATTTCGCCGTACATACTAATTTTAATCTTATTCACGGCTCGGATTCGCCGCAGAGCGCAGCAAGGGAAATCGGCATTTTCTTTGCGCCGCATGAGCTGGTTGATTATAACCAAACCATTCAGCAGTGGATTTAGCTTAACACTTTGCCACCAAGAGTCGGCATAATGGGGGTTCGTGCATGTTAGAGGATAAGGACTTCAGTTTATTCATTACGAAGATTAAAGAGAAGACCGCAATCGATCTATCGCAGTACAAGGAAGCCCAGATGAAACGTCGGTTGACGACCTTGCGACAGAAATACGGTTTTGATACGTTCGCAGCGTATTGGAGTGGGCTTGAGAAAGACAAGAAGCTGATGACTGAGTTTCTGGACCGGATGACGATCAACGTGTCGGAGTTCTGGCGCAACCCAAGCAGGTGGGACGCGATGGAGAAGAAGTTTCTCCCGGAAGCTCTGAAGAACAACAGCCGGGTCAAGATTTGGAGCGCAGCCTGCTCAACGGGCGAAGAGCCTTATACGATCTCCATGATTTTGGCTGAGCTTGGCGCGCATGACCGAACGTCAATTCTCGCAACGGACCTTGATAATGTCGTGCTGCAGAAGGCGATGCAGGGCTTGTACCAAGATCGTTCTGTACGTGATGTACCCCGCAATTATATGTCCAAATATTTCGTGAAGCAGGGCGAGGATTTACTTGCAGTTACGCCTCAGCTGAAGAAGAATATTTCATTTAAACAGCAAAATTTGCTTCATGATACGTTCGACACAGGTTTTGATATTATCGTTTGCCGCAATGTTATGATCTATTTTACAGAAGAAGCGAAACACTTGCTTTATCACAAGTTCTCTAAAGCGCTTAAGCCTGGCGGCATTCTGTTCGTCGGCAGTACGGAGCAGATTTTCTCGCCAGCTCAATATAATTTGGAATCCATCGAAACATTCTTTTATCGCCGCAAGGCTTAGCGTGTATATCGTTTTCCATCTTCTGCAATACTAATGCTGTCACGGTTATGGCATTGGAGGTGCAAATATGGACAAGCGAAAAGTAATTACAGCGTACAAGCGTGGATTTATTACCGTCCAGGAATGCGCCCAAATTCTCGGAATTGATACAAGTCAAATGAAAGGTCTTATGAATGATCCAAATTTGAACGTGGACCCGCAGTTGTTGCGGAACCACCATTCCGCTAATGGTTAACGTATAAGCTGTATAGAGCTGTCTGTCTCACCTGCCTAAAGGTGCGGCGGGCAGCTTTTTTCGTGCGAGCGCAGGCGTGGATGAACGATCCTCCAGCGGTTTTCATTTCCTTGTCAAACCGGCGACGCTATACTATAATGAGCAAAAGATATTTTGGCAGACAAACATACATAGATGGATTTATCGTTTGCGGTGTTTAAAATGAGGGAGGACTTTACTGTGAGTTTACGTTATTTGACAGCAGGAGAGACGCATGGTCCACAGTTGACGGCAATTATTGAAGGTTTGCCGAGCAACCTGAAGCTGGACTTCGAGGAATTGAATTTTCAATTGCATCGTAGACAGAAAGGGCATGGCCGCGGCCGCCGGATGCAAATCGAGAAGGATACCGCGAACATCGTCGGCGGAGTACGTCACGGGAAGACGACAGGTGCGCCAGTCGCGCTTATCGTTGAGAACAATGACTGGAAGCACTGGACGACAGTAATGAATATTGAGCCTATTGAAGGCAGCGACGAAGAGAAGCGCCGTGTGCACCGTCCGCGCCCAGGTCATGCTGACCTGAACGGCGGATTGAAATATAACTTGAAAGATCTGCGTAACGTGCTGGAGCGTTCCAGCGCTCGTGAAACAGCTGCGCGTGTAGCTGTTGGCGCGGTAGCGAGACAATTCCTGGCTGCGTTCGGCATCAAAGTTGGCGGACAAGTCATTCGCATCGGCGAGATCGAAGCGCCAGCGAACAACCTGCCTCTTGAAGAGCTGATCCGTCTGACGGAAGAATCGCCGGTACGTGTTGTGGATAAAGAAACAGAAGAGAAGATGACGGCTTATATCGACCAGATTAAAGCAGAAGGCGATTCCATTGGCGGAATCGTTGAATGTATCGTCGAAGGCGTGCCGATCGGTCTTGGAAGCCACGTGCAGTTCGACCGTAAGCTGGATGGACGTATCGCGCAAGCGGTTGTTTCCATTAATGCGTTCAAAGGCTGCGAGATTGGCATCGGCTTTGAAGCGGGTACAATTCGCGGCTCTCAAGTACATGACGAAATTCTGTACACAGAGGAGCGCGGCTACCACCGTAGAACGAACCGTCTTGGCGGCTTTGAGGGCGGCATGACGAATGGCGAGCAGATCGTCGTTCGCGGCGTAATGAAGCCAATTCCGACCTTGTACAAACCGCTGCAAAGCGTTGATATCGATACGAAAGAACCGTTCACTGCGCAAGTTGAACGTTCGGACAGCTGCGCAGTTCCAGCTGCGAGCGTTGTTATGGAGCATGTCGTGGCATGGGAAGTTGCGAAGGCGTTCCTCGAGAAGTTCGGCGGCGATTCCATGGAAGAGATTACGTCGAACTACAACAACTACTTGGCGCAGCTGGAGAGCTACTAATGAGCGGCCATCGTGAGCTGACTGTCGAGCTTGGCGAGCGGTCCTACCCGATCTATATCGGGGAAGGACTGCTTGACAAGGCGGGGGAATTGTTCGAGCGTCATGGCATCAGCAAGAAGTCGCCGCTTATGATCGTTACAGATGCGAACGTCGCTGAGCGGCATCTAGCGCACTTGGAATCTGTTCTGCAAACGGCTGGCTTTACGGTGATGAATGCCATTATCCCGGCTGGCGAGACGTCGAAGTCGCTGGATGAGCTGGGACGGCTGACTGGCTTAGCGCTTGAGAGCGGGCTAGACCGCAAGTCGACCATTGTGGCGCTTGGCGGCGGCGTAGTCGGCGATCTGGCAGGCTTCGTTGCAGCATCTTATATGCGCGGCATTAAGTTCGTGCAGGTGCCGACTACGATTCTGGCGCATGACAGCAGTGTCGGCGGTAAAGTAGCGGTTAACCATCCGCTTGCGAAAAATATTATCGGCGCGTTCCATCAGCCTGAGCTCGTTCTATACGATTTGCTTACTTTGCAAACGCTGCCGGAACGTCAAGTGAAGGCTGGCTTGTCCGAAGTGGTGAAGCATGGTCTCATCTGGGATGCGGAGTTCGTAGCTTGGTGCGATGAGAATGCCGGTAAGCTGCTAGCGCTAGATTCAGATGCGCTCGGCTATGCGCTATTCAAAGGCTGCAGCGTGAAAGCCGCGGTCGTGTCCAAGGATGAACGCGAGAATGATCTGCGTGCCATTCTGAATTTGGGCCATACGATCGGACACGCGCTGGAAGCGGTTGCTGGTTACAATGAGCTGCTGCACGGTGAAGCGATTGCGATCGGCATGGTTGGGTCTGCTAAGCTTGCTGTACAGCTCGGAGCACCCGAGGAAGTCTACCATGTGACGAAGCGTGTGCTGTCGCGGGTAGGGCTGCCCGTTCGTTTGCCAGAGCATTTGGATACCGATGAAATTATGCGTGCAATGATGCATGATAAGAAATTCCAGGAAGGCACGATGGTGTTCATCGTCCCAACCGCAATTGGCATCGTGGAGATTAATAAATCAGTATCATCTGCACTCGTTCGTGAAATCGTGGAGCAATTGAAACAGGAGGCCGTTTAAAGATGAGTGTTCGGGGAATTCGCGGAGCAATTACGGTAGAAGTGAATGAGGAGCAGCCGATTCTGCAAGCGACGGCAGAAATGCTTAACCTTATCGTGAGCGCCAATCAAGTATCGCCTGAAGACATTGCCAGCGTGTTCGTCACGGTAACTGGGGATCTCGATGCAACGTTCCCTGCTCGTGCGATCCGTGCGATGGCAGGCTGGGAGCTTGTCCCATTAATGTGTGCGCTTGAAGTGCCGGTAAAGGGCAGCCTAGCGATGTGCATTCGTCTCATGGTGCTTGTAAACACGGATAAATCGCAACAGGATATTGAGCATGTCTACTTAGGCGGAGCAAAGGCGCTGCGTCCTGACTTGAGCAAATCTTAAGCTAAAATAAGTGCACGCACGCGACATAAAAGTTCATTGACGGATCTGATTGCACTAGTGTATAGTGATTTCATACTTGAAGAATGAGCAGAGCATAGTTTGAGATGAGCAGTACGAGATGTTTTTTAGAAGAGATGAGCAGAGCTGAGCCTAGTGCTTTTAGAGTTGAGACGAGTAGACCGGAGAAATGGATCGTAGCTGTTTAACCTTATTTAGTCGTACCCATTTTCGTTAATTTTTGAGTGGGGCGCATAATAGGGAGCTGACGCTAATTCTCTGCATTCGAATCAATGCTCATTATTATCTTCTGACACTAACACTCCTGCTGCGGCAGGAGTTTTTTTATTTTTCCTACAGGGGAGAGATCGAAGATGAATCAGGAACTTCAAGAAATCATTCGGTTGGCCGGCACTTATAATTTGATTCCAATTGTACGTAATGTGATGGCAGATACCGAAACGCCCATTCGGATCTTCCAGCATTTCTATAAAGAACGTCGTGCGTTTCTGCTTGAGAGCGTTGAGGGCGGCGTGAAATGGGCGCGGTATTCCTTTATCGGCACAGACCCATTCATGTTGATCCGTGGCAAGAACGGCGAGATGGTCATTGAGAAGAACGGCGAAGAGACGATTCTTCGCGATAAGCCGATCGAGCTGCTTAAAGCACATCTGCGAGCATACCGCAGTCCATCCATCACGGGGCTGCCACCTTTTACAGGCGGAGCGATCGGATTCTTCGGCTACGATCTGCTGCAGTATTACGAGAAGCTTCCTGCACACCGCATCGATGATTTGAACATGAACGATTTGCAGTTTATGTTCTGCGATCAAATTATCGTCTTCGATCATTTCAAGCAGCAGGTGCAAGTGATTGGCAACATACATATCCCGCATGGAGCGACAGACCGGGATATCGAAGCGATATATCTGCAGACGGTCAGCAAGATCGAGGCGACAATCGAACGGCTGCAGCAGCCGCTGCAATCGGCTCTCGCTGGCGGCACTGTGCCGGCAGATCCAGATCTCGGCGATGTGCAATCGAACCTGACGAAAGAGCAGTTCCTTGCGAACGTTGAGAAGTCGAAGGAATTCATTCGCGCAGGAGATATTTTCCAAGTGGTGCTCTCCCAGCGGTTCAGCATCGAGACGGAAGTTGATCCGCTTCATGTATACCGCGTACTGCGTACGATGAATCCCTCGCCGTACATGTACTATTTGAAAATGGATGATGAAGTCATTGTCGGCACTTCGCCGGAAGCGCTGGTAAAGGTAGACGGCGAACGAGTGGAGACGCGTCCAATTGCCGGAACACGGCCTCGCGGCAAGACGCCTGAGCAGGATCTGCTCTTTGAGAAAGAGCTGCTCGCGGACGAGAAGGAACGTGCAGAGCATCTCATGCTCGTCGACTTGGGACGCAATGACATCGGCCGCGTATCTGAGTTCGGTTCCGTTCGCTGCGATTCGTACATGGATATTGAGCGCTACTCGCACGTTATGCATATTGTGTCCAACGTTTCCGGCAAGCTGCGCGAGGACAAAGATTTCTTCGACGCTTTTGTCTCCTGTATGCCGGCAGGTACAGTCTCGGGCGCACCGAAGCTTCGCGCGATGGAGATTATTGCTGAGCTTGAGAATGAAGCGCGCGGCGCTTATGCTGGTGCAATCGGCTATCTCGGTTTCGGCGGCAGCTTGAATACATGCATAACGATTCGGACGCTAATCTTCAAGAATGGCAAAGCTTATGTACAAGCAGGGGCCGGCATCGTATGGGATTCCGTACCGGAGAATGAGTATATGGAAACGGTGAATAAAGCGATGGCGATGCTGAAGGCGGTTCGCGCGGCAGAGGAGATCTTCGCAGAACCGAAGCGCGGCGTGAACATGATTAATATGGACTATTATGCGGGTGCGAAAGGGTGAGGAGTATGACAGTAACGAGCGAATTGATTACGATGCAGCGAGCGTTGACGACGCTAATCGGCGGCACAAGCCTGTCGCGTGAGGAAGCGCGCGGCGTAATGGAGTTAATCATGAATGGCGAGGCTACTGGCGCACAGATCGGCTCCGTCGCCACGGCACTCCGCATGAAAGGCGAGACGAAGGACGAGATCACGGGATTTGCAGAAGCAATGCGCGCGCATTCCCATCACGTGAATACAGAGCGCGGGGGGCTGCTGGATACTTGCGGCACAGGCGGCTCCGGCGTGCATAAATTCAATATTTCCACCGCTTCGGCGATTATCGCTTCAGCGGCGGGTATCCGTGTTGCGAAGCACGGCAATCGGGCGATGTCAGGCAAATCTGGCAGCGCGGATACGCTCGAAGCGCTTGGCGTCAATATTACACTAAGCGCAGAGCAAGCAGCTCGCTGCTTGGATGCAATCGGAATCTGCTTTATGTTTGCGCAGCTGTACCATCCGTCCTTGAAACATGCAGCTGCACCCCGCCGGGAGCTTGGATTCCGCACCATCTTCAATATGCTCGGTCCTCTAACGAACCCTGCGAATGCAGATCGTCAGCTGATCGGCATCTATGACCGCTCACGTACGGACACGATCGCAGCAGTGCTCGGTGAGCTTGGTCTCAATCGGGCGATGGTTGTTAGCAGCTACGATGGCCTGGATGAAATCAGCATTTCATCACCAACCCAAATCTCGGAGCTGCTGAAAGGCGATTTGAGAACGTACACGATTACTCCGGAAGAGCTCGGACTTACAACGCGCTCGTTATCCGATATCATCGGCGGCGACGCAGCGGAGAACGCGCGTATTATCCGAACGATCTTCAGCGGTGAAGAGCAGGGGGCGTACCGTGATATCGTGCTGGCGAACGCCGGAGCTTGCATCTATGTGGGCGGCAAAGCAGACACTCTGCAAGACGGGGTAGCTATTGCGAAGGGCATCATTGATTCCGGCAAAGCAGCAGTTAAGCTGCAGCAGCTGATTGAAACGACAGGAGCGTTGAGCCATGTTTCTTGATAAAATCGTATCAACAAAGCGCAAAGAAGTAGAAGCGCTTGCCGCGCAGTTCGATTTGGCTGCAGTGGAGCGCCAAATTGCAGCGCTGCCTGCCTGCCGAGGCTTCGAGAGCGCGATAACCGTGAGGCGGAATCGCCCGCTTGGCTTGATCGCAGAAGTAAAGAAAGCCTCGCCTTCCAAAGGACTCATTCGCGCCGACTTTGATCCTGTCACGCTGGCGCGGATCTATGAAGAAGCGGGAGCGGACTGCATTTCGGTTTTGACGGACGTTGATTATTTTCAAGGTCAGAATGAGTACTTAACGGCAGTGTCGCAAGCTGTAAGCCTGCCGCTGCTGCGCAAGGATTTCACGATCGATTACCGCCAAGTATATGAAGCACGGCTAATCGGTGCCGATGCGATTCTGCTCATTGCCGCAATTCTGAAGCCTGCCGAGCTGTCAGAGCTATATGATATTGCGAAGTCAATTGGTCTTGATGTACTGGTAGAAGTGCATGACGAGCAGGAGATGGAAGCGGTGCTGGAGCTGGATAAAGCGACGCTTGTCGGTATTAATAACCGCAATCTGCACACGTTCGTTACGGATATTAAGACGACTGAACGGTTGATTAGCCTAGTTCCGCCGGGCATTACAGTAATTAGCGAGAGCTCTTTAGCCTCGCAAGAAGATATTGATTTTGTCCAATCGGTTGGAGCTAAAGGGGTACTTATCGGCGAATACTTCATGCGTCAGCCGGATGTCGGCACTGCCGTCGCACATTTGATGGGGCCGGTGAAGGTATAATGACGCGTGTCAAAATATGCGGTTTGCGCGATAGCGAGACCGTTCGTGCGATGGACGGTTTGCCTGTGGACGAGATCGGTTTCGTCTTCGCGAAGAGCAAGCGGCAAGTGTCGCCGGCGCTTGCCGGCGAGCTGATCGGCGAGGTGCGGAAGCTCCGTACGCCGTCTGGCTCAGCGCCACAATCAGTAGGTGTCTTCGTGAATCCGACGATTGATGAGCTGCGCAAAGTTCTCGCAGAGGCGCCGCTGGACGTTGTTCAGCTGCACGGAGAAGAAACGCCCGCGTTCTGTGCAGAAGTACGGAATTTGCTCGAAGTGATGGTATGGAAGGTGTTCTCGGTCGTGGCTGAAGATAGCGAGGGAGATGTTGGGGCGGCGTCAGCCGGGCCAGATCGCTTGGCGGCTTTTGCCGGTGTCGTAGACGGTTTCCTCATTGATACAGCCGGTGGCGGAACAGGCGTTACTTTCGCGTGGCATGTCGTTGACCGCTATGCGTTGGTTGCCGCGCGGATCGGAGTTCCGCTTTATGTCGCAGGCGGCCTGCATCCTGATAATGTCGGGGAGCTGCTCAGCAGCTATTCGCCAAGCGGGGTGGACGTGTCCAGCGGTGTAGAGACGGATGGCGTGAAAGATATTCAGAAAATTAGATTGTTTGCAGAAAGGGTGAATGGTGTATGATCGAAGTTCCAGATTTGAATGGCCGTTTCGGCAAGTTCGGCGGTCGGTATGTACCGGAAACGTTGATGAACGCACTGCTTGAGCTGGAGGAAGCGTACAAGCACTATTCGAAGGATCCTGATTTTCTTGCGGAAATCCGCAATTTGCTGCATAAATACTCCGGTCGTCCGACGTCGTTGTATCATGCCCAGCACTTGTCGGAGAAGCTTGGCGGTGCGCAAATTTACTTGAAGCGCGAAGATTTGAACCATACCGGCGCGCATAAGATCAACAACACCATCGGCCAAGGCATTCTCGCGAAGCGGATGGGCAAAACGAAGATTATCGCCGAAACCGGCGCAGGCCAGCACGGCGTTGCTTCTGCAACCGTCGCAGCCTTGCTAGGACTCGAATGCAAAGTGTTTATGGGCGAGGAAGATATGAAGCGTCAAGAGCTGAATGTGTTCCGAATGCAGCTGCTCGGCGCAGAAGTCGTGCCAGTTACTTCTGGTACGCGCACGCTGAAGGACGCTTGTAACGAGACGCTTCGTTACTGGGTCAGCCACGTCGATGATACGTACTATATTCTCGGTTCGGCAACGGGTCCGCATCCGTATCCGATGATTGTCCGCGACTTCCAGCGCATTATCGGAGATGAGACGAGAGAGCAAATTGTGAAAGAAGCGGGCCGTCTGCCGGATTATGTTCTGGCGGCTGTCGGCGGCGGCAGCAACGCAATCGGCATGTTCTATCCGTTCATCGGTGATGACAGCGTGAAGCTGATCGGAGTTGAAGCAGCTGGTCGCGGTGTAGATACAGAAGAGCATGCTGCGACGATGACGAAGGGCCGTCATGGCGTATTCCAAGGCTCGCTCAGCTACGTACTTCAGGATGACCATGGTCAAGTTCTGCCAGCACACTCTATTTCGGCTGGTCTTGATTACCCGGGTATTGGTCCTGAGCATGCTTATTTGAAGGATATCGAACGCGCGAGATATGTGCCAATTACGGACGCAGAAGCGCTCGATGCGCTTCAATTGTTGTCTCGTACAGAAGGTATTATTCCAGCGCTTGAATCGGCGCATGCCATTGCGGAAGTTGTGAAGCTCGCTCCGACCTTGAGCCGTGAGGAGATCGTAGTCGTCTGCCTCTCCGGCCGCGGTGATAAAGACGTGCAAGCGATTATGGGCTACTTGAACGGAGGAGGGGATAGCAATGGCCATTAATGCAATTGATGCAGCATTCCAGCGCCTCCACGAGGAAGGCCGTACGGCACTTATTCCTTTTGTAACGATTGGCGATCCCGACTTGGCAACGTCAGTGGACATTATTCAAACCTTAGAGCAAGCTGGCGCGGATATGGTAGAGCTTGGCGTACCTTACTCCGACCCGCTTGCAGACGGTCCAGTCATTCAGCGTGCATCGGAGCGGGCGCTCTCGAACGCTCGTGTTACACTGGCGGACGTAATCGAGGTGGCCGACCAAGCGAGAACTGCAGGCGTAAAGCTGCCGTTTATTCTATTCTCCTACTACAATCCCATTCTTCAATTTGGTTTGGAACGCTTCTTTGACCTTATCACTACAAAAGGCATCAGTGGTCTTATCATTCCGGATTTGCCGCTTGAAGAGGATGCAGAGCTTCGTGCAATGGCAGAAAATGCCGATATTCATCTTATTCCTCTCGTCGCGCCGACGTCGAATGATCGTGTCACACGGATCGCTGCGAAGGCCCGCGGCTTCGTATATTGCGTATCATCACTAGGTGTTACAGGCGTGCGTGCTGACTTCCACAAGGGAATTGACGAGTTCCTCGCAACTGTTCGCAGTGCGACAGCAACGCCGATTGCAGTGGGCTTCGGCATTTCGAACCGCGAGCAGGTCGAGCGCTTCAGCAAGCAAGCCGATGGCGTTATCGTCGGCAGCGCGATCGTGCGCAAGATCGAAGAGGTTGTCCCGCTGCTCCAGTCGCCGGAAACGAAGCAGGACGGGCTTAATCAAATTCGCCAGTTCGTGAGTGAGCTGAGCGGCCGCGCGTAATTGAATACCATGAAGCCCTCTAGCTAGCGCAAAGCGCGGCAAGAGGGCTTTACTATTTCAGACAGATGCTTCTGTGCATAAAAGCTTAAAAGCGTGAAAGAAAATATCTGGTGCACTCTTTTAAATGCCAGCAACTTATGAGACAATATTGAAATAAAGTTTGTAACCTATTCTACGCCACTATTTATGAGGTGATTATTCATGCAACCAAAACAAAGTATTGTGCATTTGCCTGTGTACCAACCTGGTAAACCAATTGAAGAAGTGAAGAGAGAGCTTGGGCTGAAGGAAGTAATCAAGCTTGCTTCCAATGAGAATCCATTTGGCAGCTCTGAGCATGCCAAAGCGGCTATTCAGAATGAACTTTCGAACGTTAGCCTTTATCCGGACGGCGGCAGCGTAGAGCTGACGAATGACCTGGCAGCATATCTTGGCGTGACGCCGAAGCAGATTATTTTTGGCGCTGGCTCTGATGAAGTCATTCTAATGCTGGCACGTGCTTATCTGACGCCTGGCGACGAGACGATTATGGCGGATGAAACATTCCCGCAATATAAGCACAACTGCGAGATTGAAGGCGCAACAATAATCGAGGTTCCGCTGAATGACGGTACGCATGATCTGACAGCGATGCTCGCGAAAGTGACAGATCGCACGAAGATCATCTGGGTGTGTAACCCGAACAACCCAACGGGTACAATTGTGCGCAAAGCGGAGCTGGAAGCGTTCATCCGCCAAGTGCCTTCGAATGTTCTCGTTGTACTTGACGAGGCTTACTTCGAGTATGTGCTCGATGCAGAGTATCCAGATGGCATTACGCTGCTACCGGAATTCAAGAACGTGATCGTACTGCGCACTTTCTCCAAAGTGTACGGACTTGCTTCGCTGCGAATCGGTTATGGCGTCGGTCACGAAGATGTGATCCGTTCCATCAATCAAGTTCGCGAGCCGTTCAACACTTCCCGTTTCGGACAGGCCGCAGCGAAGGCTTCGCTTGCAGATCTTGAGTTCTTGAACAACTGCAAGTTGCGTAACGCTGAAGGCATCGCGTATTTGAATGAGCAATTCGACCGTCTCGGCTTGAGCTATTTCGAGGCGCACGGCAACTTCGTCATGGTCGATGTGAAGCTCCCGTCTCAGCAGGTATTCGACGGTTTGCTGCGCAAAGGGATCATCTCCCGTGCACGCTGGTCGTACTACCCGACTCATATTCGGATTACAGTTGGCAGCCGCGAGCAGAACGAAGCGTTTATCCGCGCATTGGAAGAAGTACTTCAGGAAGCGGCGGTGCTAGGTTAACATCATGACAAAAATCGCGATATTCGGCGTCGGACTGATCGGCGGCTCGCTTGCGCTTTGCTTTAAAGGCAAACCGGGCTTAACCGTTGTCGGTCATTCCGTACGCGAATCATCCGTAGCCAAGTACCTCGAGAGGGGCGTCGTCGATCATGCGACGACGTCTCTTCGCGAGGCAGCAGAAGGCGCGGATTTTATTTTTCTATGTGTGCCTGTCGGCTCGCTTGCGCAATACGTGGACGAGCTTAGCCAGCTTGAGCTGAAGCCGGGCTGCATCATTACGGATGTAGGCAGCACCAAAGCATCTGTCGCTGCATCAGCGCGGAATGCGAAGCTAGGCGACGCAGTATTCATCGGCGGCCATCCGATGGCAGGCTCCGAGCGCTCAGGTGTAGAGGCGGCTTCCTTGTATCTATTCGAGAATGCCTTCTACGTGCTGACACCAGAGCCGTCGACAGCTCAATACGATGTAGACCGTCTGACGGAGCTGCTCACTTATACAAAAGCGCACATCGTTCATGTGCACCCCGAGGAGCATGATGAGATCGTCGGGGCAATTAGCCATCTGCCGCATATCATTGCAGTCGCGCTTGTAAACCTTGTACGCGGCCATAACGAAGGGAATTCGCTGTACAGTCAGCTTGCAGCGGGAGGCTTCCGTGACATTACGCGTATTGGCTCCAGCGATCCGGTAGTATGGCGCGACATTTTGGTGAACAACCGAACTGTGCTTCTTAAGCTGCTGCAGGAGTGGCAAGCGGGTACGACGGCCTTCATTGAGATGCTGCAGAACGAAGACGGCGAAGGGATCGAGGCTGCGTTCAAGAAGTCGGGCCAGTTCCGCAGCACGCTGCCGGAGCGCCGCAAAGGAATGATTCATTCCGTATTCGAATGCTATATTGATGTGCCGGATCATCCGGGCATTATCGGCAAAGTGGCGACGGAGCTCGGCAACAGCGAGATCAATCTTAGCAATGTTCAGATTATTGAGAGTAGAGAAGATGTGCCAGGCGTTCTGCGTCTCAGCTTCCGGACTCAAGAGGATTTGGATAGGGCTGTTCTAAAATTGGGCGAAATTGGCTATTCTGTTCATTTTTAAGTTGTATGTTATGAAATGAAAACGCTTATTGACAGAATGAAAACGTATACATATAATAAAAGTACAGTATGGTTTCTCTCCACTCCTATCCTAATCCATCGCAGAATTTGCGGGGCCGCCCTAATAGGGCGGTCTTTTTTTTTTGCTGAAGTGGAACATTTAAATCGTTTCATCCGTTTATTGTTGTGGGTAATGAGAGTACGGTGCGTTGACTGCACGAAGCTTTGAAAAAAATTTATCCTTACTGAAAAGGATTCATGATACAATTGGCGTGTTGATTGTAAAAAAATGGGCACCGCTTTCATGTCGAAAGAAGCAGGAATTTGGACTCATTTCACGAATTTAATAGTGATCTTTAGAATGAATGAATTTTTTTGTTTGGGATCGCGCAACTTTTCACTCTCGTTTCGGTACAATGTTATACCGAACCGGGAGCACTCCTAAGGCCAAGGAGGGTCGCCCGCGATGACGGATTCCCAGCTTATACGCGAAATCAAAGATGGAAACATACAGCTATATTCGGAATTGATGCGGCGCTACCAACGTAAAATCCTTGCCTTCATCTACCACATGTTAAAGAGTGCGAAGCTTGAATTGTTGGCAGAGGATCTATGCTCTGAGACGTTTTACAAGGCGTATCGCAGCCTGCATTCATTCCGGGAAGTCGATGCTTCCTTCTCTACGTGGTTGTACACCATTGCAAGAAATACGGTACTTAGCGAACTGCGCAAGCAAAAAACAGGCAGCGTGTCCTTCGATGAAGTCGGATTCATTCCGATTGCCCCGCCAGATGCAGTGCCGGAACACCGGCTGCTGCAGAACGAACGGATGTCGATGGTTCGTGAAGCGATAAACAGCCTGCCGGAGAAACAGCGTTCCGCGCTTATTTTACGGGAATATGACCAGCTGGATTATCAAGAGATTGCCAGCATTCTTGGTCAGACGGTTAGCTCCGTCAAGTCGCTTCTGTTTCGAGCACGCAGCAGTGTCAAAGTACAGCTTGAGCCGTATTTCGGGGAGTCGCCGATGCTGGAGGAATACGAGGGGATGAAAATGCGATGAAATGCCTTGAAGCCGGGCAATTATTTGGTGTCTACTGGGATTTGCCGGAGGACGACATCGAACGCAAGTCCGTCGATGAGCATCTCCTAACCTGTGCAGCATGCAGGGAGGAATTTCAAATTTGGGAAGAGAGCGAACAGTTAATTCGCGTCTTCTCGGAAGATTCAGAGGAAATCGGTCCGATTGACCATGTGAACTTTGGCGTCATGGACCGTATATATAACGAACAATCCTGGTACATGCCTGTACCGAACCGGAGCTATCAGTTCACGAGGTCATTCCGCAGAAACGTCACCTTAATTATTGCTTGTTTCATGGCTATGTTCGTATGCGGCTTGTTTTATTTGCTGACGGGGACCAATGATGCTTCATCTGCTCAAGTGGCCAAACTGACTGGGCTTCTGGAGACAGCGAATGCAGCTACAGACAGCACCGTTATAAGCGCCGACTTCTACGCGGACGTACCGGTAGCGAGCATCAGCGATCCAATTGTACTGAATATTGTACCAACGGTTCCGCAATACTATGTGGCGTTGTCGCTGCTAGGAATCATCGTAACGCTGCTTATTCTTAACTGGTTCTCACGTACACGTAATTAAGCTGGATTTCCAACATACATATCTTTCAGACTGTCATGAAAAGGGGAGCGAAAGCTTGAGAATCGGACTGATTCGGCACGGCAAGACAGATTGGAATGCACTTGGCAGAATACAAGGACAAACGGATATCCCGCTCAATAACGAAGGTATCCGTCAAGCTCGCGCGCTCGCTTATCGTCTTCAGCATGAAGCGATGAAATGGGACGCAATCATCTCAAGCGACTTGTCTAGAGCCATCGAGACAGCAGCCATTATTTCGAAGGCGCTCGAAATCCCTCTTTTACCGCCTGATACAAGGCTTCGGGAACGTTTCTATGGCGAGATAGAAGGAACGACAGAAGCGGAGAGGCTGAGTCTTTGGGGTCCGGAATGGAAGAGATGCGACTGCGGACAAGAAGGCGATGCTTCCGTACGCGAGAGATCGCTCGCTTTCGTCGAAGAGACGGCTGCAGCGAACGAGGCGCGGAACATTCTTGTCGTAACCCACGGCAGCTTGCTAGCCCAGCTGCTCAAAGCGATGTGCACAGATCTTGCTGATAAGCCGATTCACAATTTGTCATTCTCTATTATGGAACGTACTGATTCAAACTGGAATCCGATTCTCCACAATTGCACGCTTCATTTGGAACAGTTGCAGAATTAACTCGTATACAGAACAGCCGTCAATCCTCGAATTTCTAAGAGGATTGACGGCTTTTTTTATTGCTCTGGTTATAATTTTCGTCAATGTTCCCATAATGGTAGTAAACCTGTGAGGCGCTTGGAACGGAGGGCTGTATATGAATTTAGCAGATATGCTTAGTTATGCGGATATTGGGCAGCTAAGTCGGATCGCGACGACCTATCAATGTGAGTGCAACGGGAATTCGAAGAATGATCTCATCCAGTCGATCCTGTCTACTGTGAATCGAAGAGATGTATTTGAAGCACAGATTGGCGCGATGAAGCTGGAGGATCTACGATTCATCAATTCGCTGCTTTTTGATGCCAGAGATGCGTTCAGCTTGGAAGAGCTAGTCGCACGTGTACAGCAGAGCCGGTTTGTTAGTTCTGCGGAAGAACCGAAACAAGGCGCAGACGATGGAAGCCATGCATTACCAGTCTCAAAGAAAGCGGAATCCGCAAAGAACAAAGCTGCTAAACTATCAAACAAATGCCGGGCATCGAAAGAGAAGCAAGTGCAGGAGGATGGCCCGCGCGATACGATCTCAAGGTTCAAGCAATACGGTTGGCTATTCAATGGTTATGCTGGACCCAATCGTTATTTGTTCCAGGTGCCTGCAGACTTGAAGGAAAGATTCAAGGAAACGATGGAACGCAGGCTTGTCTCCCAAGTCGTATATACTGGCGATGAACCTCATGCTTATCGCGATGAACAGATGCTGATGGGCGAAGATGTCGCACAGCTGCTCACCTACATTCATCTCAATGAAATTCCGCTAACGAGCGAAGGCTTCATGTATAAGCGGAATGTCCTGCAGCTATTGGAGCTGTTTGGGGTGAAGGAGCAATTGCCTGTCAAGGGAGAATGGCGCTTCGGTTACGGCAGAAGAATGAAGGAATATCCGAACCGGCTCTCGCTCCTCTACGATTATTGCTTCTATAAAGGATGGATTGCAGAAACGAGCACCGGACTCGAGTTGACAGCTGCAGGTAAAGAGCGACAAGAGCTTCGCACACCAGAGGCATCGGACAAGCTGTATCAATTTTGGCTGCGGCTGTACAAAGGGCCCATTCCGAATATCAGAGCGATTGTTCACTGGATTGATAAGCTCGGAAGAAGCTGGGTCAGTGCAGATACGATGCACAGTACGTTGAAGCCTTACATCAAACCGTTCTACTACGACGAGCCGGGAACGATTCTCGAGCAGCGATTGATTAGTATGTTGATGCATCTGGGCCTTCTGCGGATTGGCGATCACCACGAGCATGGACAAGTCATTCGGATGACGCCGCTTGGCCGCACGATTGTTGCGGGACTGAGCATTGATGATGAAGCGATTGTTTTGAACAGCTGACGAGAAGAGCAGATCAGATAGGATGAGATGAATCAAATCTAGGCAACAGCACATTCGTGCATGTGAGGGGGCCATCGTCCTTAGCGGTGGCTGGCAAGATGAATATGATAACGTAGAGCCGGTTTGTATTAGTAAAGGGTAACAGACAGATGGTACCCACCTATATGCTTTCACTTATTCGCCTGCGGGAATCGTCACAGATCGGATGGAAAGCTATTGGCGCCTAAGGAAGGATTATAGGATCTCTTAAACGCGGTGTTGGAGGTGTATCCTATGGACAAAATGAAAGTATCGTACGAAGTGATGCTCGGGCTCGCTGCAGAAATGTTACTCGATGAAGCTGTACTCAAATTCCGTAGGGATAAGCTTTATCAAGCCATTGATGAGGCGCTTGCATCAGGCGATCGAGATACGTTCCGTCGCTTGACTGACGAGCTGAAGTCACTATACGTATAATGAAGGCGGATATGAACGTCCGCATGGGCTATAGCCTGCACAATCGTCCTTTCGCGAAATGAAAATTTCGTTTGGTCGTGAGGTGCAGGCTGTTTTTGTGTTCCGGAAATGTGGTAGGATGGTAGAGAAGTGTTGAAATTCGACACTTGTTTACATAATGAAGGACTGGTGAATAACTCAATGAAATTTAGCGATTTAAGTGCAGACAGCTGGGCAGAGCTTGCCCCATATCTGGACACGGCGGTTCTGCCTGTAACCGGTCTGCAAGGAACAGAGATGCCGCATGAGGCTACAGCGGCACTCGAACGACTGCGGGATGTGCTCGATCTGATCGAGATTCCGTTCAAAGGAAGAATCGTTACCTATCCAGCTTGCCAATATGGCGCATGGTCGCCGGAGCTTATGAGGCAATTGCAATTATTGACCGGTAATCTGCGTCAAGTCGGCTTTAAATACGTGATAATCGTATTGAATAGTCCATTACCTGGTGAATCACACGCGGAGACAGGCGCAGACCTCGTAATCAGCCTTGATGAACAAGGAGAATTGCCTGCAGCTGAGAGCGTGAATGATGCCGTTCGACAGCTTTGGCTCGGACGAGCGTAAGGGTAGGAAGATGTGCGTGGCAGAATACGCATAAGGTGACAGCGGTTGGGGAAAAACATAGCCAGAGACAAGGTTAAATGTGACAAAATGACAACAAAATGAAGACCGCTTCTTGAACAGATGAGCAAAAACGCCTGCCATATTCTTGACGCTCTATATGACCTAGGCTATTATAGGTAATGTCCAAGTTCAACGTATGTTTTGCCTACTCCGGCAGAACACAAGATATGGCTCAGCAAAGGGGGTAGAACAGAAGATGAGTAACCATGGAAAACAGGATAAAGCGAATAGCACGGCTAAACGTGGCATATCTCGACGTCAATTTTTGTCGTATACGCTAGGCGGCGCAGGCGCATTCATGGCTGCAGGCATGTCACTACCGATGATCCGTTTCGCGGTTGATCCAATTCTGCAAAAGAAATCAGCCGGAACGTGGATTAAAGTAGTTGAAGCAAGCAAACTTACGAACGAACCTCAAGAGTTCAAGTTCAAAATTCACCAAGTGGACGGCTGGTATGTCAGCGATCCAGAATTGACAGCTTGGATCTCCAAGGATGACAGCGGAAAAGCATTCGCGTTGTCCCCGGTTTGTAAGCACTTGGGTTGCACAATTGGCTGGAACACGGAGAAGAACAACGAGTACGTTTGTCCGTGCCATGGAGCACATTACACCAAGGACGGTAAAAACTTGGTCGTAGCTCCGAAGCCGCTCGATGAATATGACTTGAAGATTGAGAATGAATGGGTGTATCTTGGCCCAGTTAAAGCAAACACACGGGTGAAATAAGGAGGCGTAAGCTCAGATGATGAAAGGTGTATACAACTGGATTGATGAACGTCTTGATATTACGCCGATGTGGAGGGACGTTGCGGACCACGAAGTTCCGGAGCACGTAAACCCTGCGCATCACTTCTCTGCATTCGTGTATTGCTTCGGCGGATTGACGTTTTTCATCACAGTAATTCAAATTTTGTCGGGTATGTTCCTGACGATGTACTTCGTTCCAGATATCATTAACGCTTACAAATCGGTTGACTATCTCCAGCACAAAGTTGCATTCGGCGGTATCGTTCGCGGCATGCATCACTGGGGAGCGAGTCTTGTAATTGTAATGATGTTCCTACACACGCTTCGCGTATTCTTTACGGGTTCCTATAAGGCACCTCGCGAAATGAACTGGGTTGTCGGTATGTTGATTTTCTTCATCATGCTCGGACTTGGTTTCACAGGCTACCTGCTTCCGTGGGATAACAAAGCTTACTTCGCGACGAAGGTCGGTATTCAAATCGCTGAATCCGTGCCGTATATCGGTACATATATCAAAGAACTGATGCAAGGCGGAGAGATCGTAGGCGCTGAAACGTTAACTCGCTTCTTCGCAATTCACGTTTTCTTCCTGCCAGGTGCGCTTCTTGCGCTTCTCGCGGCACACTTCTTTATGATCCGGAAGCAAGGTATTTCGGGACCACTATAAGCCGAAGGGAGGCATATTGCGAATGGCACACGGTCACAAATCGAACGAAAAAGTCGTATTCGTTGGTGATTCGCGGGTTCGTAAAAAAGCGAAGACAGGTCCGTCTATCCCTCCTGACTATTCTTCCTACCCAGGTAAATCGGAAGCATTCATTCCGAACTTCCTGCTGAAAGAATGGATGGTAGGTGTCGTTGTACTCGTCGGATTCCTAGTTCTGACGATTGCAGAACCGGCTCCGCTTGGTTACCCTGCAGATCCTACAAATGCTGCGTTTATTCCGATGCCGGACTGGTACTTCCTGTTCCTGTATCAATTTTTGAAATTGCAATACGTATCGAAGGACTACGTCGTTCTCGGTACAGTCGGTATTCCTGGTGTTGCTTTCGGCGCGCTTCTACTGGCTCCATTCCTGGATACTGGCAAAGAGCGTCGTTTCTACAGACGTCCAATTACAGCGATTCTGATGTTCATGTCGCTTATCTCTGTCTTCTACCTGACGAAACAATCGTGGGATCACTACCAGCACGAGCTGAAGCTGACGAACACGGTTCCAGAGCATATCATTCGTGAAGAGAAAGCAGAGGAAGCCGCTAAGAAAGCGGCTGCATCCGGCGGTAGCGCCGAAGCTGCACCAGTTGATATTCCACTCGTGGGTAAAGACGATCCTGCTGTTCAAATTACACAGAAAGCACAGTGCGTGGCATGTCACGGCGCTGATCTTAAAGGTAATGAAAGTGCGGGCATTCCATCGTTCCACGGAATCGGTGATGAATTCTCGAAAGAAGAGCTTGTTGATATCGTAACTAACGGTAAAAACAACATGCCTTCATTCAAAGACAAGCTCAGCCCTGAGGAAATCGATCAGCTGACGACTTGGCTTGCTAAACAGAAAAAAGCATAGCTTATAGCATAAACTAAAACCTGATCGTTCTAAGCGATCAGGTTTTTTTCAAATTGTTGAAGGGGTTGTTCGACGTGAATGCTGCAAGTGTATTGGTTAGCCGGAAGCTGCTCACGAGCCGGCTCATGCTTTGGACGCTGTTCTGGATTAACGCGGCAGGTACAATATACGGATACATATGGTATGGCCAGCAAATTGAATATACGCTTCAGAACCAGTCGCTATGGCAGGTTGTTTTCGTGCCGGACAGTCCGACAGCAAGCTTGTTTTTCACCTTATCGCTACTGTTTCTGCTCTACCCTCGGTTATCGAAGCCGAGTCCGATTTATATTGGCTTGCGCACCATTATTGAAGCGCTAGGCGTCGTTACCTCGATCAAATACGGATTTTGGGCGGTCACGATGATCTTGGCAGGTGGCGCACAAGGCGATCAGCTGCAATGGGAGCATTATATGCTCATCGTTTCGCACCTCGGGATGGCTATTGAAGCGCTTCTGTTCATCCGTTTCTTCATCTTTGGTCGATTTGCTGCATTCCTTGCGCTGGTGTGGTTGCTGCTCAATGATACGATTGATTACACCTACTTCGTATTTCCGTGGCTTCCGGATGAGCTTGAGAATAACATCGGAGCGATTCAATCGTTTACGATGGGCCTTTCTGTTGTTAGCCTACTGCTGACGTGGCTGTTTATATCGCTTAGGAAGGTCTAAGATTGGACATCCCCCCATAAATTAATTAGGGGAGGGATGAGCATGAGAGCATCATCGTTGTTCGCGCTGCTCTGCAGTGCAGTGATTATAGGAGTATTGGCGATAGGCGGATTTGCTTCGCAAGCTGCAGCTGCGGCACCAACTCCCGCTGTTGAGAGTACGGCGTCGGACAAGCTGGACAGCAGCCCGCTATCGAAGCTGAGTCAGTTGACAGATCAGCTATATACGGCTGCAAATGATGCTAACAGACAAGTCGTGTACACGTTGTTGCAGCGGATCGAAGGGCTGAGCGCATACGAAGCTGTCCGTAAGAATGGAACAGAAGCGGGCTGGGCTGCATTCGATCAAACCGTGAAGCAGATGAAGCAAAGGGTCTCTGAGAAAGGGATGAGCCAGCAATGGTATCTCGAGGCAGCGAAGCTCAAGCTCGCGAGCGATGCGCTCTATCGTCCAACAGTCCCGCTATGGCTGCAATATGAAGGCGTGCTGAAGGATGATGAGAACCGTATCAAAGTAGCGTGGCAATCTCAGATTGAAGGCCACGTCGCAGCGGCTAAGGTGAACCTGGATATCTATCGCGATCATATGGATCGTTTTGAAATAGCGGCACTTATGCAGCGGGATGAGAGTCAGATTCAAGCGGTGAAGGCTCAAATTACGTATACGGAGCGGATCTTGGCAGCCGTGGGTGGGGGAACGGTGAAGCCGCAGGAGGTGCTATATGCGCTGAATGGGCTTGATTCAGCTGCGAGCCGGCTGTTCCGATTATCGGATGGCCAGCCTGCCTTAGCCGAAGCGATAACGCCGGGTATGACAATTGGCGAATATCGCAAGGGCAGCGGTCAGATCGTTGAAATGTTCATCGCCGCTTTCGTAATGGCCATTCTTGGCTTTGCAGGCTGGCGCAAATATAGCATCTACCGGGATGAGGGAGAAGCGGTATCCCGCAATAAGTTAAAATAAGCGGATCTTGGTGAACTAGACGAGGGCGGCGTGGTACGGTGCGGCGTGGTACGGTTCGGTTCGGTTATTCTTCCTTAAAGCCTTCGCCGAGCACTTCGTGCACGTCGGTAATAATGATAAATGCAAGTGGGTCGATACTGCGAACAATCGTTTTGAGCTGCCGGATTTCATGGCGGGCAACGACGCAGTATACGACCTCTTTTTGTTTGCCGGAATAGGCTCCCCTAGCCGGATAGAGCGTGACTCCGCGGTCCATCGTCTCGTTAATAAGCTTGCCCATCTCTTCGCCATGATCTGTTACAACGGAGAACGCTTTCGCTGCATATGCGCCTTCTTGAATGAAGTCAATCAGCTTGGACGCGATAAAGACGGCTACGAGCGTGTACAACACTTTCTCCTTCGGGATATAGAGCAGGGAGAGTCCAATAACGATGATATCGGACACAAGGATGACTTGTCCCATGCTCCAGCCTTTCATCTTCGTTGCAATTCGCGCAATAATATCAACGCCGCCAGTCGTTCCGCCATATCGGAAGACGATACCGAGGCCACTGCCAAGCGTCACTCCGGCATACAGTACAGCAAGTATGTAATCGTTTGAAGTGCGGAACGGCTCAATCCAACCGGAGGAAATGAGTTTCTCCATTAAAGCAAGGAATACGGAGAGCGATACGGATCCGAATATCGTGTAGCCGATATGCGAGCGTCCAAGCACCTTCCACCCGAGAAAGTACAGCGGAATATTAAGCACGAGCGTGGTGATGGATAACGGCCAGCCGAGCGCGTAGTTTAGCAAAATCCCGACGCCTGTTACGCCGCCTTCCATGAGTTGATTAGGTATAACGAAGTACTGTAAACCAAAAGCATAGATGGCTGTCCCCAGCATGACTAGCGGAAGCGTGTGCAGGAGCTGAGAGAGATTGAATTTCATCTAAGATGCTACTCCTTTCAAATGGTCGCAAAATGATAAAGGCTATAACATAGTATGTCTCTTTGCAGGGATTGTCAAAAGCATTGTTTTCAAAAGCGCTTTGATATAACATATGGGAAGAGAAGTTGGTTGTCCAAGTGTTAACGGTTGTCGCCGTTCTCTGGTGGTAAGAAGCTAACGTTTCGCGGAGACATGATAGAAATTTGTACAAGTGAATCATGTGAATTTATATACGTCAAGAAAGGATGTTACACGTTGTCTCAGAAAACGATAGCAGACCTGCAGCGCGAGGTTGACGACTATATTTCGCAGTTTAAGGAAGGTTACTTCAGCCCATTATCTATGCTCGCGAGAATGAGCGAGGAAGTGGGCGAGCTTGCGCGCGAAGTGAACCATCATTATGGCGAGAAGCCGAAGAAAGCGGATGAAGCTGATAATTCCATCGAGATGGAGCTCGGCGATATTCTATTTATCGTCATTTGCTTCGCCAATTCTTTAGGCATCGATCTTGCGGAAGCGCATGACCGTGTAATGAATAAGTTTAATACTCGGGATGCGGACCGTTGGACGCGAAAAAACGTCGAACAGTAACTCACCTCCTTACATATGCTGTACCATCAACCTGTGTACAAGGAGGATGGGCGGATGGACGGAGATAGCAGCAGCATTAAGAAAGCTTACGAAGCCATCCTAAGCGGCGATTTTGAACAGGCAATCATACACTTTGAAGAGGCGATTGCGCTGGAACCAACGAATGGAGCGGCGTATTACAAATGCTCCATTACTTGCGCCCGCAGCGGAAAATGGCAGAAATCGCTTACGCTTGCAGAGCAGGCCGTACGCTTGAATCCAGAACAAATAGAATACCAGTTTCATCTGGAAAATGTAAAAGCAAAAGCACTCGTCATTGAAGCGGAGAGCATCTTGTCGAACAATCCGGCGCGCACCGAAGATGCGCTGGAGCTGTTACGCGAAGCTTCAAGGCTAGACCCGCTGAATATAGAAGCGCTGCTCATGCTTGGCGCTGCGTATGCGACGCTTAGCCGCTACGATGAAGCGGCTGCTTGCGCGCGTGATGCGGTTCGACTCGAGCCGGAGCACTCCGCAGCCCGGAGGCTGTTTGCAGATATGAACCGCCGGAGTCGGACATTGCGAGCGAAGAGTGGGCGAACTAAACGGAGAAGGAACAGGTGAAACTTGTGTCAAATGAACAAATTCGCGTTGCAGTAGTTGGAGCAAGCGGCCGAATGGGCCGAGAAGTTGTGAAAATGGTACTACAGGATGAAATGCTGACACTGGCTGCGGCGGTATCACCATCCGCTGGTCCGATCGATGCAGGCACATTGGTCGGACTCCAGCCCTGCGGAGTAACAGTAAGCGCTGATCTTGAAGCGGCGCTTGCAGCTGCGAACGCTGACGTGCTCGTTGATTTCACTGTACCTCATGCCGCCTATGGCAATACAAGAACGGCAATCGCTCATGGCGTACGCCCAATCATGGGCACAACGGGCTTCACGCCGGAGCAGATCACTGAGCTGGACGAGCTTTGCAAGGAGAAGGGCATCGGCGGCTTGATCGCACCGAACTTCTCTATTGGTGCCATTCTAATGATGCAATTCGCGGCGCAAGCTGCCAAATATATGCCTCATGTTGAAATTATCGAATATCATGGCGATCAGAAGCTTGATGCGCCTTCCGGTACGTCGATCAAGACCGCTGAGCTGATCTCGGCATCGCGTCAAGAGCTCCGCCAAGGTAATCCGAAGGAAGAAGAAGTGATCGAAGGCGCACGTGGCGGCTATTATAATGGATTCCGTATACATAGTGTTCGTTTGCCAGGCGTATTTGCACAGCAAGAAGTAGTGTTCGGCGGATACGGCCAAACATTGAAGATTCGCCATGATTCCTATGAGCGTGCCGGATATATGCCGGGCGTCAGTGTAGCATGCAAGAAAGTAATGGCTTATACGGGACTTATTTATGGTTTCGAGCATTTAATGGACTAACAGCTTACCGAAGGGGCAGGCTGCTATAGAGAGAAACCGTGGATACGAGAGAGGTGCGAGAGAGAGATGAATATCGCGTTTATTGCTCACGATCGAAAGAAAGATGAAATGGTCAATTTCGTAACAGCCTATGAGCATGTGTTTCAGGGGCATACCTTATATTCGACAGGTACGACCGGTACCCGCATTATGGAACAGACGAAGCTGTCTCTCCACCGCTTTATGTCAGGGCCGCTTGGCGGCGACCAGCAGATCGGCGCGCTCGTTGCGCAGAACGAAATGGACCTTATTATTTTCTTGCGTGATCCGCTGATGGCCCAGCCGCATGAGCCGGATATTATTGCACTGCTTCGCCTTTGCGATGTGCAGGGCATTCCAGTGGCGACGAACGTAGCAACAGCCGAGCTGCTCGTGCGCGCATTGCAGCGCGGCGACTTTGCATGGCGGGAACTTGTCCACAAATATAAGCCGGGTGAAAATTAATGAGCACGATTGATATATTAGCATTTGGCGCGCATCCCGACGACGTTGAGATTGGCATGGGCGGCACAATTGCCAAGCATGTGCAAGCTGGTTTCAAAGTAGCAATATGTGACTTAACGGAAGCGGAGATGTCTTCGAACGGCACCGTGGAGACGAGGCGGCAGGAAGCCGCCGAAGCCTCTGCGGTGCTTGGTCTATCCGATCGCTCCGTGCTGAGACTGCCGGACCGGGGCTTAACAGGTTCATCGGAGCAGCTCGCTGCAATCGTCACCGAGATCCGCCGGGTTCGTCCGCGTCTCGTGTTCGCGCCGTATTGGTCGGACCGTCATCCGGACCATGTCATCTGCAGCCGGCTGATCGAAGAGGCGGTCTTCAATGCGAAGCTTCGTAATTACTTGCCGGAGCTGCCGCCGGTACAAGTCGAGCATCTGTACTTCTATTACATCAATGACCAGAACGATGTCAGCTTGATTACGGACATTAGCGAGCATATGGATACGAAGATTCGTGCGCTGCAAGCATACCGCTCGCAATTCGCGCCTCCCGCGGAAGGCGAAGACCGTGTGCGGACTCCGCTGACAGACCGCTATATCCAGCGCGTCGAGGCAAGAGACATGCTGCTGGGGCAGACGAGAGGGTTCGGATACGGCGAAGGATTTGCAATTAGGCGTCCACATGCGGTAACTTTATTTTAACTTTATACAATTTATAAGTTTCTCTGAGGCAGCCGTTTATACGGGGTAAGCAAGTTCTATTTTCTAAATGTAAAGCTGAATTTTTTATTTTTGGCATATACATAGGCAGTAGCGTTGTAACAACAGGGGGTGTGAAGCATGGCTAAACGCTTAAAAATCGGCATTACATGTTATCCGACATTAGGCGGTTCAGGCGTTGTCGCAACGGAGCTGGGGAAGCTTCTTGCAGAGAAGGGGCACGAAATTCATTTTATAACGCACAGCGTGCCGTTCCGTTTGGGGCAATTCCAGAAAAATATATTCTATCATGAGGTTGAAGTTAACGATTACTATGTCTTCCGTTATCCGCCCTATGATCTTTCATTAGCAAGCAAAATGGCGCAGGTTGCGAAGATGCAGAAGCTCGATCTGCTGCATGTGCATTACGCGGTACCGCATGCGGTATGCGCGTATTTGGCTAAACAGATGGTTGGCGACGAGCTGAGAACGGTAACGACGCTGCATGGCACAGATATTACGGTGCTTGCGCAGGATGAATCGCTGAAAGACCTTATTCGCATGGGTATTAACAAGAGCGATGCCGTTACGGCTGTTTCGAACGATCTGATTAAAGAAACGCGCGAGCTGCTCGATATCGATAAGCCGATTGAATTGACGTATAACTTTGTCGATAAACGAGTCTACTATCCGCGTGAATGCAGCTCGCTGCGCAGTGATTTTGCGAGCAAGGATGAGAAGATTCTGATGCATATCTCGAACTTCCGTCCGGTTAAACGACTAAACGATGTCATTGATATATTTGCAAAAGTCGTGAAAGAGGTGCCGAGCCGCCTGCTTCTCGTCGGTGAAGGACCGGATCTGCCGAAGGTGCAGATGCGCATTAATCAGCTTGGCTTGCAGGACCGTGTTCATTTCCTCGGCAAGCAGGATGACGTTGCACAGGTCATCTCGATTGCGGATGTGATGCTGCTCCCTTCGGAGAAGGAAAGCTTCGGCCTTGTTGCACTGGAAGCAATGGCATGTGGCGTTCCGACGATCGGGTCGATCGCAGGCGGTATTCCGGAGCTAGTCACACATGGCGAAACCGGCTTCCTGTCGCCGATTGGCGATACCGACGAGATGGCATACAACGCGATTAAGCTGCTGCGCAGCGAAGGGATGTATTCGAAATTCCGTGAGGCGTGCCTCAATCGTGCTCGCCGTCAATTCTGCAATGATCTGATAACGGCAGAATACGAGCGGATCTATTATAAGGTGCTTGGAATTGAAGCTGATATTCCTGTGCCGGTCTGTGAATAAGAAGGTTAGTCAAAAAGGAGGGAGAGCCTAATGTCATGGAGTGATGCGCTGACGAAGGCTCTCCCTCTATTGCATGTGCTGGAGGAGCGCGGCTTCGAAACGGTGTTCGTCGGCGGCTGTGTTCGTGACACGCTGCTCGGCAAGGAGCTGAAGGACGTCGATATCGCGACCTCTGCGGCACCGGAGGAAGTGATCGCGGCGTTCCCGCATACGATTCCGACAGGGCTTCAGCATGGTACGGTAACCGTCGTTCATGATGGGGAAACGTACGAGATTACGACGTTTCGGACGGAATCGGCCTATGAACAGTTCCGGCGGCCGGCGCAGGTTCAGTTCGTGACCAGTCTTGAAGCGGATTTGCTGCGGAGAGACTTTACGATCAATAGCATGGCGATGCGTGCGGATGGCACCATCGTTGATCCGTTCGGCGGGCTCGCGGATTTGCGCCGCGGAGTGCTACGCTGTGTTGGCGATGCAGATGCGAGGCTGCAGGAGGATGCGCTGCGCATCGTGAGAGCGGTTCGTTTCGCAGCCGCGTACAAGCTGCGGATCGCGCATGGCACTTGGCGAGCGATACTGCGGCATCGCGGGCTGCTCGCGCATATTGCGATGGAGCGTATCGGGCTAGAGCTGGACAAGATGATCGGCGGAAGCGGGCCGCAGCACGCAGCAGCATTGCTCGCTGTTAGCGAGCTGCTCGTGTACACGAAGGTGCCGCTGCCTGAGCCGCTTACTGCAGCCGCAGCGCGTTATCGCATGTGGCAAACAAGCGGACCTGTCAAGACGCCGCAGCATACGCAGCAGATTGCGATACGAGCTCTGATTGAGCTTGGGCAGCCAGAAGACCGCTGGGCTGCGCTATGTATCGCGCTCCAGTTCACAGAGGAGCAAGGAGCGGAGCTGTTCTCCGCCTTGAAATACGCGACAGCCCGCAGCGCACAGCTTGCGGCTGTCCTTGGACTGCATCGCAAGCTGACGAGCAGCTGCGATACATTATCAGATGAGCAGCTAAGTGACCAGTGGGTCCGGCTGATCGTCGGCAAGTACGGTATCGCAGCTGCCCGCGGATGGCTGCGCATAATGAGGGCGATACCAGTGCTAATGCCGCTGTTTCCATCGAACTCGCACTCGTCATCGTCGCATTCGCCGTCGCCGCAAGCGGCTACTGGCGAAGAGCTACTAGCTCAGCTGGAACTTCGCATGGACAAGCTTCCCGCTGTTGTACTGAAAGACTTAGCTGTTAGAGGCAGCGACGTGCAAGCTCTCGAGAAGGGCCGCTCGGCAGGACCATGGCTTGGCCAAATGATGAATGGGCTGCTGCTCGCCGCCGCGCTTGGCGAGGTGCCGAATGAGAAGCAGCCGTTGCTTAATTACGCTGCCCATAGATTTGCGATCGGGCTAGCTGCCAATGAGGAGCCGTTATGAACAATCGAATTTTACAAATGCTGGAGCAGCAGACGGAAGGCTATATATCTGGCGAGCTGCTCAGCCAAGAGCTGCATATCAGCCGCACAGCGGTGTGGAAGCATATTAAGAAGCTTGAATCGGAAGGCTATTTAATCGAAGCTTCACGCAGGCTTGGATACAAGCTGATTGGCCGTCCTTCCAGGCTGACCCTGCCTGAACTAATGCATCAGCTCCAGGACAAAGGCGTGTCGCTTGTGCAGAACGTCAAGCTGTTCGAATCCGTAGACTCGACCCAGAATATCGTACAGCGGCTAGCCGAAGACGGCGCTCCAGAAGGAACGCTTGTCATCGCTGAGCAGCAGACGAGCGGTCGGGGGCGGATGGGACGCAAATGGGTGTCGCCTTCAAGCAAGGGCATCTATATGAGCTATGTTCTGCGTCCGGGCATTCCGCTGCAATTCGCGCCGCAGCTGACTTTGCTAACTGCAGTCGCGCTATGTCGAGCGCTAAGAAGCGTTGCAGCGCCACTCGACATCGGCATTAAGTGGCCGAATGATCTGCTTATCGGCGGCAAGAAGATTAGTGGCATTCTGCTTGAATCGACCGCAGAAGACGAGCGGCTGCGCTACGTAGTTACAGGAATCGGCATCAGCGTCAACCTGTCGCATGACGATTATCCGCCTGAGCTGCACGATATAGCGACATCGCTCGCAATTGAGCTGGGGCGGACGCTCGACCGAGCGGAGATTATCGCGGCCTTCTTCGCACAGTTCCAGCAGCTATATGCAATCTTCTTGAAGGATGGCTTTGCTCCGATCAAGACGCTCTGGGAGGCACTTTCGGTGACGCTGCATAAACCTCGTAAACTGCTAGTCGCTGGCGGTGAAATTACCGCAACGCCTGTCGGTTTGAGCGACCAAGGCGCATTGCTGGTGGAGAAAGAAGATGGGTCGATTATCCCGATTTTTTCTGCGGAACAAGTGCCTGGGCAGGGGTAACCGTTCATAGACGCGGAACCATTTTTTTGGTATACTCGCCTTACTAGTCATGCTCCGTTTAAGGGCGGTATCGCTACTCAAATGCGAACTGCACCAGCAAGTGGAGTTTTCAGCATGCGGCAATGTAATCTGTGTCCATTCACGTCACGCATTCTGCTCTGAGCCGTAGGGACCGAGACAGAAGGAAGCTATATGAATTTATGGCAGCAACACGTTCCTTTATGGATTGGAACCTTTTTAGCGGCGGCTAGAAGGTTTTTTTGTGTTGATCACATAGGACTCCTTACGATCGTGAAAGCTTTAGGTAGGCAATCGCGACCATAATCGGAGTTCGACAAATCCAATCTGTAAGGAGGACGGAGCAATGAAACAACCGTTGACTATTACGAAGCTTAAGAAGATGAAGCAAAGCGGCGAGCCAATTTCCATGCTAACCGCCTACGATTACCCCGCAGCAAAGCTCGCCGAGGAGGCCGGCATTGATGTTATTCTGGTCGGTGATTCGCTCGGCAACGTCGTACTCGGGTACGATACGACAATTCCAGTCACATTAGACGATATGGTCTACCACACACGAGCGGTAGCTCGCGGTGCTGCACATACATTTATCATCACAGACATGCCGTTCATGACGTATCATCTCGGCAAGGAAACGACACTTCGCAATGCCGCAAGACTTCTGCAAGAAGGCGGAGCGCATGCCGTCAAGATGGAAGGCGGCGCAGAGATCGCAGAGGAAGTAGCGGCATGTGTCAGAGCCGGCATTCCGGTTATGGGGCATATCGGCTTAACGCCTCAATCCGTGCATCAGCTTGGCGGCTACAAGGTACAAGGTAAGCTTGAAGCCGAAGCCCGGAAGCTCATTGATGATGCGAAGGCGCTTGAAGCGGCCGGCGCATTCTCCATCGTGCTAGAGCTTGTTACAGAGCCGCTTGCCGAAGCGATTACGTCGGCGCTGTCGATCCCGACCATCGGAATAGGCGCAGGCCGTGGCTGTGACGGGCAAGTACTTGTGTATCATGATATTTTGCAATATGCATCTCCTTATCAGGCAAAGCGCATGGTGAAGACGTACGCCGACATTGGCACGACGATTCGGAACGCGATCGGTTCGTATGTCAAAGATGTGAAAGAACGGGAGTTTCCGCAGCAAGAGCATGCGTTCCCAATGGAGCAGGAGATTCTGCACAATCTATATGGCAGCGGCAGCGCGAGTAAAGTAGCGGCGACAAGCGAGCAAGAACAGCAGCAGCCAACCAAAGGAGGCGGCGTATCGTGATTCGTTGTACGACGATTGGAGAGCTGCGACAGCACCTAGCCGAGCAGCGCAAGCTGTCGCCGGATGGTCGAATCGGGCTTGTGCCGACGATGGGCTTCCTGCACGAGGGGCATGCCAGTCTCATGCGGCGCGCAGACGAAGAATGCGATTTCAACGTATTGTCCGTCTTCGTTAACCCGCTTCAATTCGGACCGAATGAAGATTTTGACCGGTATCCAAGGGATATTGAGCGAGATGCGGCAATTGCTGAGAAGAACGGAATAGATATTCTATTTATGCCATCGGTTCAGGAAATGTATCCGACGAAACCGCTAACCCGTGTGCTGATCAGCGATGTGACGGACCGACTGTGCGGCGCTTCAAGACCGGGACATTTTGACGGAGTTGGAACGGTTGTCAGTAAGCTGTTCAACCTCGTCCAGCCTACCCATGCTTACTTCGGAATGAAGGATGCTCAGCAGGTTGCCGTTATTGAACAAATGGTCCATGATCTGAACATTCAAATAAAGATCGTCCGCTGCGAAACGGTACGCGAAGCAGATGGACTTGCGATGAGCTCGCGCAACGTGTACCTGAACGAGGAGCAGCGGCAGCAAGCGGTCGTCTTGTCTCAGACGTTACGCGAGGCTGATTCGTGGCTCCAAGAGGCAGGAATGTCAACGCAAGAGCTTGCGAAACGTATTCAGTCGTCCATTGAGACAGCACCGTTAGCAGTCATTGATTATGCCGAAGTTTTGACTTATCCATCCTTATCCAGCATTGCTATGAATCAGGACTTATCCCAATTCTCAGGTACTCTTATTATCGCGCTTGCTGTCAAATTCGGCAGCACTCGCTTAATTGATAACCGTGTATTCGAACTGCAAGGAGGTGGCGTACATGTTCAGAACGATGATGAAATCGAAGCTGCACAGAGCAACAGTAACAGAGGCGAACCTCAATTATGTGGGTAGCATCACCATTGATGAAGACTTGATGGAGCTTGCCGATCTTTTGCCGAACGAGAAAGTGCAAATTGTTAACAACAACAACGGCGCCAGATTGGAAACTTACGTCATTGTAGGTCCGCGCGGCTCAGGTGTCATCTGCTTGAACGGCGCTGCAGCGCGGCTTGTTCAGCCTGGCGACAATGTCATTATTATCGCATACAGCATAATGACCGATGAGCAAGCACGTTCTTATAAGCCGAAGGTTGTTATTCTTGATGCAGCGAATAAGCCGTCTCAAGTGCTTGGAGAAGAAATTCACGCCACAATGATGTAATCCCATCCACCCTCCCCTCATGCCAGTGTTGTGAAACGGTTGGGCACGAGTATGAAAAGACGCGCCGGCGCAAAGAATGAGCATAACAATTCACTCTTTATGACCACCAATACGGCGTGAGGGCGGGTGCGTACTATGATTAAGCACGTATTTGCTACAATGCAGGAAATGCTCCAAGATATTATTATTCATTATCCAAGTGCAAATGACATGCAGCGTAAGCAGATGGATGAAAAGCTCGCAACGCTTAAGCAATTCAGCGACGATTTCATTGAGCAATGGCTTCAGTTTGAAGAAAAAATGGCAGATTCCCGCGAGATGCAGCAGGTAGCGCAAGCTCAGTCGAAATCGCAAGCTGAATCGCAATCACAAGCGCATGTACAGAAGAACGACCTTGCAGCTCCACCGCAAGCGCTTGGGTATCCGAAGACCATTTCACAGCCGCCAGCGGCGATCAAACGCAATGTTGCCAGCAAGTCTCCTGCACCACAGCAATCGGCTTCACATGCTGCTGCAGGTGCCGATGGGTACGACGAAGCAGCCATTGATTTATGCCAATCGATGTCAAAGGGGCAAGGCTACTTTAAACTGTTTATGTTCCGTGAAGCGTCGAACCACTTTGAAGAAGCGGTGCGATTGGCGCCGGATGACAACCGGGCAAGGCTGTTCCTCGGGATGACCTATATGCATATGCAGGAATGGAATGAAGCGCAGCGCCACTTTACGCTGCTCGTGGAAGTGACGGAGCATCCGAAATGGAAGGCGCTTGGCCTTAATGCATTAGGGTGTATCCAAGCGGTTCGCATGAACTTGGAACAGGCGACGAGGTATTTTGAGAAGGCGCATGAGGCTGATCCGAACTTTACAGATCCGCTGTCCAATATGAAATCATGCGAGCAGCACAGCGGGCATTTATCCTTATTTTTCGGGAGCGGCCAACTTTAGTTTTAGTTTGGATGAGAGGAAACTTATTCGGATGAATTTTGCCGTACTGGATTTGGAAACGACCGGACATGGAACCGGCGATGAAATGATACAGGTTGGTCTAGTGCTGCTGGATGAACAAATGTCGGTCATTCGAACGTACAGCACATTTGTGAAGCCTACAATTCCGATACCGCCGTTTATTACACAGTTGACTGGCATCGATGAAACGATGGTGCAGGATGCTCCTGAGCTCGAAGAGGTGCTGCTCGAATTGATTCCGCTGCTCGATGATGCGGTTCTCGTCGCGCACAACGTCAGCTTCGATGCCGGTTTTCTGAATGCAGCGCTGGATCGCTCAGGGTATATGCCGTTTGACGGCAGACGGCTTGATACGATTGATCTGCTTCGCATTCTTTATCCGACCTTAACGACCTACCAGCTCGGTGCTGTAACCGAACTGTTCGGCATCGAACATGAGTCGCATCACCGCGCAGACAGCGATGCACTGGCTACGGCAGAACTGTTCGCCGAATGCTGTCGCAAGCTTGAAGGCATGCCGCTGCTTACGTTGCAGCGGCTTGCCGGCTTGCTTGGCGATGAAATCGACGATCTTGGCTGGTTTATCGGGCTCGTAGCGCAGCGCAAAGAGTTGGTAACGTCCATTGATCTGGATGCGTACCATTACTTCCGGCAATTTGCCATGAAAGCAGGCGACTGGACGGAAGAAGAGCATCCGCGAACGGATGAAGACAACCAATCGGTCGCAGATTGGACCTTCCCACAATTCCTTGCACATATTAAAGCGGAAATAGCCGCAATTATTCCGGGTTATGAAGAGCGTGAGCCGCAAAACATGATGTTTCAGGAAGTCATTGATGCGCTGGATGAAGAACGGCATCTCCTCATTGAAGCGGGAACGGGTACCGGTAAGTCTCTCGGCTATTTAATTCCAGCCCTGTACTATGGTGTCCAGCACAATAAGAAGATAGTCGTCAGCACTCATACGATTAACTTGCAGGAACAGCTTCGGGCTCGCGATCTTCCGCTCCTCGCTGCTGTAATGCCATATCCGTTCAAAGCCGCCGTCTTCAAAGGACGCGGCAATTACTTATGCCTGCGCAAGTTCGAAGGAAAAGTGAACATGCGTGACTTTACTTCCCCTGCAGAGGATCGAATTACTGCGTCCCAAATGGTCGTCTGGCTCAGTGAGTCACAGCATGGCGATCAAGAGGAACTGAACTTCGGCAATCGCGGCGCGGATTTCTGGAGTGCGGTCGCAAGCGATGCGGATTCCTGCCTGAATCGAAGCTGTCCGTGGTTCAAGCGTTGTTATTATCATCGCGCGAAGCAAGAAGCGAACATCGCCGATGTCGTTATTACGAACCATTCGATGCTGTTCACAGACATCCGCGCTGACCATCGATTGCTTCCAGGTTACGAGCATCTCATTCTAGATGAAGCTCATCACATGGAAGAGGTAGCAGGCAAACATCTAGGTACGCAAGTCTCATACTACTCGGTGCAGCATCCGGTGCTTCGACTTTGCAAGGATGCTCGGAACGGTCAGCTGATACATCTGAAAAGCAGGCTGGCAAGCGAGAACATCGAGAAAACGCAAAAGTGGCGCGAGGAGATCGATGAAGTCGTGCCGGTATTCGGCGATTTGCGGGATGAGTGGGACCGGCTGTTCGAGATGCTCTACTCCATGATGGGAACAGGCAGCGGTAACGGTTCGAAGAGCACAGCGCTTGATAGCGGCGGATCCGAATCCGGCCAATATGTGCTGCGCTTGCGAGGAGGGAAGCTTCCTGCAGCGTGGTCCGATGCTCAGCTCGTTGAAGAGGCGATTAACGGCTATTTGAGCCAAATTGTGCGGCCGCTCGATAAAGTATTCACAGCGATCAAGGATGAGATGGACGATCCCGGGATTACAGCACTCGTAACCGACCTTAGCGGTACGATCAAGGATTTGGCGAGAGCGAGAGATGATCTGCGTCAATTTATGAAAGCGGACAAATCCGATACGGTTTACTGGATGGAAGGCAATAGCAACTCCCGTGCCAAGTCGGTACAGCTATATTCCGTCCCGTCAGATGTGAGCAGCCAGCTTCGGACTTATTTCTTCGAAGTGAAGAAAAGCGTCATTCTGACGTCTGCCACACTATCGGTTCAGAAGTCATTCCAGTATGCGTGCGAGCAGCTTGGATTAACGGCAGACGAACGCGAAGGCAGACTAAAGACGGTACAGCTGCCATCGCCATTTAACTATAGGGAGCAAGCGCTTGTGATCATCCCGCGCAATTTCCCAGTTCTCAAGGGCGCGTCTGGCGATCCGCTTTTCAACGAAATGCTTGTGAAATCTTTAACAGAGACCGCGATCGAGACGAAAGGCCGGATGCTCGTCCTATTCACCTCCTACCGGATGCTGAAGCAGGTGTATGATCCGTTAAAGGAAGCACTTACCGCTCACAGCATACAGGTGCTCGGGCAGGGGATAGACAGCAGCAACCGCAGCAAGCTGACTCGAAGGTTTACGCAGCAGGATGCTTCCGTACTGCTTGGCACGAGCAGCTTCTGGGAAGGCGTCGATATTCCAGGTGATGCGCTCACGACGCTTGCGATCGTAAGGCTGCCATTCCAGCCGCCAAACCATCCCCTCGTGGAAGCAAAATCGGAGATGCTGCAGGAGCAGAACCAGAATCCGTTCATGAAGCTGTCCATTCCGCAAGCCGTTATCCGGTTCAAGCAAGGCTTCGGTCGACTTGTCCGGACAGGGAATGATCGTGGAATCGTACTTATTTACGATACTCGTATTATTGATACGTATTACGGCAAATATTTCTTGTACTCGCTGCCAGGACCGAAGATTGAGACGATGCATCAGGATCAAATCGTGCCGAGAATTCGAGAATGGCTCGCCAAAGGTGAAGAAGGGATCCAGGAGGTTACGCCATGAAGCCGATGAAAATATCCGAAGCGGTCGTTCGCAGGCTACCGGTTTACTTGCAAGTGCTGAACGACCTCACGATGCGCGATGTGCAGACGGTATCCTCACAGGAGCTTGGGAGCAAGCTTGATCTGAACCCTGCACAAATTCGCAAGGATCTAGCCTATTTCGGTGATTTCGGCCGCAAAGGGATCGGCTACGATGTGTCGTATCTCATTGACAAGATCCGTCAAATTCTGAAGCTCGACCAGCCATTGAACGTTGGTCTGGTCGGCGCCGGAAACCTTGGCAGAGCGCTGTGCAATTATAATACGTTTTTGAAGGATAATATGAAGATTACGGCTGTGTTCGACGTCCATCCTTCGATGGTTGGCGCGTCGATTAACGGGCTGACCGTGCTTCCGATGGAGAAGCTCAAGGAGACCATTGCGGAGCGGAATATCCGAATCGGCATCATTACTGTACCGGCGCCGGAAGCGCAGAATGTTGCGGATAAGTTCGTCGAAGCAGGCGTTGACGGGATATTGAATTTTGCGCCGACCATTCTCCGAGTGCAGGAGCGTGTACGCATACACTATGCGAACTTTACAACGGAGCTCATGAGCCTCGCTTATTATTTGGACGAAGAAGGGGACAAGGAAGAAGATGAAACGACTGTGGATTGAGAATGGCAGTTTCGTTACGATGGACGAGCAGCGTCCAGTGCTGAAAGGCCATATGGTCATCGAAGGCGATACGATTCTATATTTGAGCGAGCAAGCGCCGGATCCAGAACCGGAAGGCGCAGAACGGATAAATGGTAAAGGTCTTGTGTTCATGCCAGGCCTTATTAATACGCATGGTCATGCGGCGATGTCGCTGCTTCGCGGCTATTCGGATGATGAGAATCTGCAAGTATGGCTAGAGCAGAAGATGTGGCCGATGGAAGGCAAATATACCGATGAAGATTGCCGCTGGGGAACAGCGCTTGCCGTTACGGAGATGCTGAAGTCCGGTACGACGACATTCGTCGATATGTACGACCGGATGCACATCGTCGCTGAAGTCGTTGAGCAATCCGGTATGCGCGGACTGCTGACTCGCGGTGTCATTGGACTATGTCCGCCGGATGTGCAGGAAGCGAAGCTGAATGAAGCGAAGCAGTTCGTGCAGGACTGGAACGGACGAGCTAACGGGCGGATCCGCACGATGCTGTCTCCACACGCGCCGTACACATGTCCGCCGGATTACATCAAGCGTATCGTAGAAGCCGCACATGAGCTGGACGTGCCGCTTCATACGCATATGTCCGAATCTGCTGCTGAAGTGCAGCAGAACGTGAATGATTACGGATGCCGGCCAGTCGAGCATCTGGACAAGCTTGGCTTCTTCTCCCGTCAGTCCCTTGTCGCGCATGCGGTGCATCTGACGGATGAAGAGATCGCGCTGCTTGCTGAGCGCGGCGTAAGCGTATCGCATAATCCGGCAAGCAACCTCAAGCTGGCGAGCGGTATTGCTCGCGTGCCTGACATGCTGAAAGCCGGAGTTACCGTATCGCTTGGCACAGACAGCGCGGCAAGCAACAATAATCTCGATCTATTCGACGAGATTCGCCTGGCAGCGCTTATTCACAAAGGCATCTCCGGCGATCCGACAGCAGTTCCGGCTTGGGAAGCGCTCAAGCTTGGCACGGTTTACGGCGCTCGCGCGATTTGGCAGGAAGAGCGAATCGGCATGCTGAAGGAAGGCATGAAAGCCGACTTTATCGCGATTAATATCGAGCAGCCGCATTTCTATCCGCAGACGGAAATTGTTTCGCACCTTGTCTATTCCGGCTCGGGCCGTGACGTTGTGCATGTTTGGGTAGACGGCGTTCAGGTCGTGAAGAATGGAGATTGCGTATTGTTAGACGAAGCACAAATCCGTGCTGAAGCGCAAGCCTGCTTCGAAAGGCTGTTATCAAGCTAATGCGTGCCAATCGATCAAGACGACCGTCAGTCATGACGCCGTGGCGCTGGGTTCTACTCGTGTCGCTCTCGATTCTTGTTATTTTAACAGCGCTTAACGTCTATTACCGCTCCGTTCAGTCTCCGGTATGGGAAGAAGAGCGAAGTGCGGAAGAACAAGCGATGCAGGTCGGAAGTCTGAGCAGTGTCGACAGCTCTTATCACTACGTGTGGGATGAGCCGGTGTGGGTGGTCAAAGGCAAAGACCACAACAACGACATTACATACGTCTGGCTGAAGAAAGAGGAATCGATTACACTTCGCGCAGATCAAGGCAAGACGAAAGCGGAGATCCAGGATAGCTTCATGCAAAGCAAACCCGATGCATTAATTGAACATATTAAGCTCGGTTTGTTCGGCGGAGAACCTGTATGGGAAGTTTTCTATGAGCGCAATCAAGCGGGCGAAGAAACACATTTCTATGAGTTCTACCGGTTCAGAGACGGTTCCTTCATCGTATCGTACAAGCTGCCGACACGTTAATTGCCATCACTGTAAGCAAACAGCAGTGTCAGCAAGTTAAGCCATAGTTCCCTATTATTACACGCCCCCTGGTTAAACAGGTTGTGATATACTTTCGTATAGCAGTTGACGATAGACGAAAGTATTGCAATCAGTAGAAGCAAAGGGGGCTTTTTGCTATGAAAATCCGTTTGATGCCTGCAGTCCTGACCGCTGTTATTTCGGCTGGTGTGTTAGTTGGCGGCTGGTTTACTTATCATAGCGTGGCAGCTGTAAAGCCGCTAGAACGAATAGTTGCAGGGACGCCCGGCGTTATTGAATCGACACCTGTTATTAACCGGAACACCGTTACGATAGATATGAAGCTAGACCGGGATGCTAACATCCGCGATGTATACGATCATATTGCAACTGAAGGCGAGAACATCATTGGCGATCGTGAATTGAAGCTGAATATCGGAGATTCGAAGCCATCTAAGCAGCTTGAAGATGTATGGGCGACGATGCTGTTCGATGTCGCGCAAGCGATGGACCACCGCGAGTATGGTTCGATTCCGCAAGCAATTGAGGAAGCCCACACGAAGTTCCCGGCCGTTACGGCGACTTCGGAGATGGATGATTCCAACGTATACATTACGCTGAAAGACGATACATCCGTGAAGTATGTTGTTCTACCCCGCACACCGAACAAGATGGGAGCGTGGCCTAATGTTTAAACAGTATGGCAAGGAAATCGTGATCGGCTTCGTGCCGGTCTTTCTCTTATTTTTGCAATTTATTATGGGCGTGAATACGATTCCGATTGTGCTTCTAGGCGCGATTGTAGGCGGTTTGCTCTATATGGCAAGATCACGCGGTCACTTGGCAACGGTAGGCGGCGAGCGCAGAACGAAGACGCGGCCAACGAAGCCGATGTCGTTCGATCAGATCGGCGGGCAAGAACGGGCGAAGCAGGAGCTTGTCGAAGCGCTTGATTTTCTCGTGAAGGTTGATCAGATCTCGAAGTTCGGTATTCGTCCGCTCAAAGGCATTCTGCTGACTGGCCCTCCGGGAACAGGCAAGACGCTGCTTGCGAAGGCGGCGGCACAATATACGGATTCGATCTACCTTGGCGCATCCGGTTCTGAATTTGTGGAGATGTATGTCGGTGTCGGCGCTAGCCGTATCCGTGATCTGTTCAAGGAAGCAAGGCAGAAAGCGGCGAAGCAGAACAAGAGCAGTGCGGTTATCTTCATCGACGAAATTGATGTTATTGGCGGTAAGCGTGACGGCGGCCAACAGCGCGAGTATGACCAGACGCTGAACCAGCTGCTAACTGAGCTTGACGGCATTCATACGTCGGATACGCCGCGTATTCTGCTCATTGGTGCAACGAACCGCAAGGAAATGCTCGATAGCGCGCTGCTTCGTCCTGGCCGATTCGACCGTCATATTTCGGTAGACTTGCCGGATAAGAAAGGCCGCTCTCATATCTTGAACATCCATGCGAAGAATAAACCGCTTGATCTTACGGAAGTGAACCTGGAAAAGATTGCAGAAGAGTCGTTCGGCTTCTCAGGCGCGCAGCTAGAGAGCGTCATGAACGAAGCGGCGATCTATGCGATGCGTGAAGACAGCGAGGCGATCAGCCAGCGTCACCTGTCGATGGCGATCGATAAAGTGATGATGGGTGAGCGCACAGACCGTGAAGCGACCAAGGAAGAGCGTGAGCGTGTCGCGCTGCATGAGCTTGGCCATGCGATTGCGGCGGAGGTTGTCCGTCCGGGCAGCGTATCACAGGTTGCATTATTACCTCGCGGACAGGCACTCGGTTATGTGCGTCATAATCCGCAGCAAGATAAGTATCTGTATACGAAAGAGTTTCTAGAGGGTCAAATCATAGTTGCGCTTGGCGGCGCAGCGGCGGAAGAAATGTTCTATGGCGATCGCAGCACGGGCTCGCGCAGCGACTTCGACCAAGCGATGAACATTGTGCGCTCGATGGTCGAGTGTGGACTCACCGAGCTTGGCATTATTGAATCGTCGATGATGACGCCGGACAAATGGGCATCCATCACGCGCACCATTCTGGATGAGCTAATGGTCCGCACAAAAGAGCTGCTTGAGAGCAATCGCGAAGTGTTCACAGCATCGCTCGATGTGCTTACCATCGAGGAAACGCTAAGCGGCGATCGCTTCCGTGAATTGCTTGCTGAAGCGGCGTAACTAGTCACAGCACTGAGGTTTTGTAATATTTTTCAAAAATAACCGTTGACGCCCAACTACACGCATGATAATATGAGTCACATAATAACTCAGTAAACTCATCGGAATTATAATATTATCTACCGGACCACCGGAGACCAGTGCCTTTAGAGGTGCTGCGTCTCCTTTTTTTATGAAGAATCGCCTGGTTGACCAGAGATTCTTGAACCTTACCTAGGCTCCGGAGACACCTATTATTTTCGAGATGAATAAAGCGTCGACTGGTTAACCAGAGACACAACATGAACGAACATGTTGTGTCTTTTTATTATTTCATGGGAAGGGAGCATCTAAGATGGAATTCGTTGACACCGAGCCTGCGCTCAAAGAAGCTGCACTCAAAGAGGCTGCAGCTCGACCGCCGGTTCGCGTTCGTAAGAGAGCAAGTCGTCTTCTCAGATATATCTGGTTCAACCGTTACTTGTATCTCATGCTGGTACCGGCGCTGCTATACTACCTGATTTTCCATTACATCCCGATGTATGGCGCGGTCGTTGCGTTCAAGGAATTCAGCATTACTAAAGGAATTCTGGGCAGCGATTGGGCAGGCTTGAAGCATTTCGAGTATTTATTCTCGCAGGATAAATTTTGGCAGGTCATCAAAAACACCGTCGTCATCTCGCTGTACCGGCTTGCTTTTGGATTTCCCGCTCCGATTATCGCTGCCTTGCTGTTGAACGAGGTCAGGGTAAGGATATTCAAGCAGACGATACAGACTGTGATCTACCTGCCTCATTTTATTTCGTGGGTCATTTTGGGAGGCATTCTTATCAACTTGCTCTCCACGGACAGCGGTGTGGTGAACAACATCATTAAGCTGTTCGGAGGCTCGCCGATTGGATTTCTGAGCGAAGAATCCTATTTCCGCAGCACGCTTGTCTTCTCGATGATCTGGAAGGAGTTCGGCTGGAACACAATTATCTACATAGCGGCATTGGCCGGAATCAGTCCTCATCTGTACGAAGCGGCAGTTATCGACGGGGCAAATCGCTTTCAACGACTTCTGTATCTCACGATTCCGCTGATCAGAAGCACCATCGTGCTCATTCTCATTCTTCGGCTGGGCGGCATTATGGAAGCGGGCTTCGAGCAAATTTTCGTGCTATATCATCCGGGTGTATATCGCGTTTCGGATATTATCGACACCTATGTGTACCGGATTGGCTTGACGGATGGGAGGTTCAGTCTTGCGGCGGCGGTTGGATTGTTTAAATCGTTGATCAATTTCACGCTGCTCGTTCTGGCCAATTGGCTTTCCCGGAGGATGGGAGAACAAGGTGTTTACTGATACGGGAGGGAGATTATGCATTTCACAAGCAGAGTAGGAAAGCTATTCGATTCATTCAATATGGGCTTCCTGGCGATTGTAGCGATCGTTACGATATATCCGTTCTGGGATACGTTCGTTGTATCCATCATTCCGCTGGATGAGTACCTCGGATCAAGTATTCATCTGTTTCCTAAACACATCACCTTCGAAGCATATACCTACTTGTTCTCGATGAGCGAGCTCTGGACGTCTTACGGAGTGACGCTATTCGTCACGATTGTGGGTACGGCGCTGAATATGATCCTTACGGTAATGGCTGCCTATGCGCTTTCCAGACCCGGGTTGAAAGGAAGCCGCGTCATTATGTTTCTCTTCGTGTTTACGATGATGTTCAGCGGCGGCATCATTCCGACTTATCTATTGGTCAAAAACCTCGGCATGATGAACTCGGTATGGGCGCTCATCATCCCGAGCGCGCTCAACACCTATAACTTGATCATTATGAAGAACTTCTTCACTGCGCTGCCGGACGGCTTGGTCGAAGCGGCACGAATCGATGGCTGCAATGACCTGGGGATCTTGTACAAGATTGTGATCCCGTTATCGATGCCGGCCATTTCCACCATCACACTCTTTTATGCCGTTACCCGGTGGAACGAGTTCTTCAATGCGATCTTCTTCATCAGCGACAAGGAGCTTTGGCCGTTGCAGCTGTTCTTGCGAAGTATGCTGTTCGAGAACGAATCCTCGTACTCGGGAGGCGGCGACAGCGTGTTTCTCCTCGGACCTTCGATCAAGATGGCGACGGTCATGGCAGCTTCCATTCCGGTCATGCTCATTTATCCGTTTTTCCAGAAATATTTCACCAATGGCGTTTTGATTGGCGCGGTTAAGGAGTAATTCCTTCACTATAAAAAAATCAAGCAGGAGGCAAAGAAATGAAGCATAGGAGAGAGAAAACAATTCGTAAATGGGTGGTCTTGGCAGCAGCAGCAGCGCTAATCCTAACAGCAGGATGCTCGAATAAGCCGGAAGCCAATAATGCAAAGGAAGCCAGCACTAACGATGTTGCTACAAATTCTACGACTAATTCTGCTGCTAAAACGGATTCCGCTTCCGAAGAGCCGTATGAGCTCGTTTATCTGACAACGGGCGACCAAGGGGCGAAGCCGCTGGTGCCGAACGATCGCATTATTGCCGAGATTAACAAGCGGCTGAACATCAAGCTGACAGTTAAGATCGCACCTGAGTTCTCGTACGACAAGATTAACGTAGCGATTGCGAGCGGAGATCTTCCTGACGTTGTGACGACGCAGTATCCTTCTTCTTCTGTCTCCCAGTGGATCAAGGAAGGCATTCTGCTTCCGCTGAATGATTACTTTGACAAACTCCCTACGATTAAAGCCAAGCTCGATAATGGCCTGCAGTGGACAGCGGTAGACGGAAAATATTACGGATACCCCTTCGTGAGCGGAATGGAGAAATCGAATTACACCGTTCAATTCCGTCAGGACTGGCTGGATAAGCTGGGCCTGCAGCATCCGAAAACATTGGATGAATTTGAAGATACGCTGAAAGCCATCGTGGAGAAGGACCCTGACGGCAACGGCAAGGCGGACACCTTCGGCTATATCACGAACAAGCCGGTTCCCGGCGACGCTCTAACTGCATTCGATTTCGTCCTTTATGCGTACGGTCTTCCAGATGCGGACTATGTGCTGAACGATAAAGGAGAGGTCATCCCTCGCTTCGAGCACCCAGCCTTCAAAGCTGGCATTGAGGAGCTCCGCAAATGGTACAAAGAGAAGCTGATCGATCCCGAATTTATTTTGTATGACAGACCGGCGAAGGAACAGAAGTTTTTCCAAAGCAAAGCAGGCGTCATGGATGGTCCATTATTCCGCCATGTGAGCCGTATTGAAGGAAGCTTGAAGCAGGTCAATCCGGATGGCGTGCTCGGATATGCGCCACCGCCAACTGGACCGGATGGCAAGCAAGGTATGGCTACTCGTCCGAAGACGGCTTTGTTCACGGCTGTTACCAATAAAGCGAAGAACCCGGAGAAAGCAGCAGAGTTCATCGAATTCATGCTGTCCAAGGAAGGCCGCGACCTGCTTCAGCTCGGCATCGAGGGAGTCCACTATACGAAGCAAGGGGATAAAATTACTTACAACGAAGCGGAACGCGAGAAAGACGGATTCGCCCCGAATGGCTGGGCTCATCCGCTTGCTTGGGGCAACGTGACTTGGCCAATCGATGAAGACTACTTGCCGCAGACGGAGCTGAATATCGATCGCGCCAAAGATTCGGTTAAAGTGGCTTCGCAATATTTCGTGCCGAATCTCATTACCCGCAAGACGGATGCGGAGATCGAATACGGCAAAGCCGTCAATGAAGTCTATAACCAATATTTCGTGGACCTCTTGAAGGGCAAGCTTGATGTCGATAAAGGGCTCGCGCAGCTCGGCAAGGAGTGGCGCCAAGCAGGCGGCGATGAAATTCTGAAGTCGGTCAATGACGAGTACAAGAAGGAAGGCGCAAGCAAATAAGCGGATATGGTGGTCGTATATGAAGAATCGAAGTGATCGTCCGAATGTCATTGTGTTTTTCACCGACCAGCAGCGCTGGGACATGACAGGCGTCCATGCCAATCCGCTTGATTTAACGCCGAATTTCGATCGTATGGCCCGTTCGGGGACCGATGTGCATCAATCCTTTACGTGTCAGCCGGTTTGTGGCCCTGCTCGTTCTGCCATGCAGACCGGCTTGTATCCAACGACAACGGGGTGCTATCACAACGGAATTGCGCTGCCGGAAGGGACGAGAACGTTAGCGCATCATTTTCGCGACGCAGGCTATCGAACCGGTTATATCGGCAAATGGCATCTGGCCGGCGAAGAGCCCGTACCGGCGAACCAGAGAGGCGGCTACGAATATTGGCTTGCCTCCAACGGCTTGGAGCATACGTCGGACTCTTATCGAACAGTCGTGTATGACGATCAGAACGAGCCGGTTCGACTGCCGGGTTATCGGGTGGACGCGCTGACGGATGCGGCCATCCGCTATATCGATCAGAACCAGGATGATCCGTTCTATCTCTTCGTCTCCTATATTGAACCGCATCAGCAAAATCATCTCGACAATTACCCAGCGCCGGATGGTTATCGGGAGCGTTATCGCGGCGCGCCGCTTCCTCCCGATCTCGCTGCACTTGGCGGGACGGCGCATCGGCATTACGCAGGTTATTGCGGCATGGTGAAGCGGCTGGACGAAGCACTGGGAAGACTGCTGGACAGCTTGAAGAGTTTGTCGCTGACTGACAATACCATTGTTCTTTATACGTCGGATCACGGCTGTCATTTCCGGACGAGAAACCAGGAATATAAGCGTTCGCCTCACGACAGCTCCATACGGGTGCCGACCGCTCTTCAGGGTCCCGGCTTTACAGGCGGAGGTCAAATTCGCCAGCCCGTCAGCTTGATCGACCTGCCCCCGACACTGCTTGATGCGGCAGGGCTGGCCGTTCCTCCCGAGATGCAAGGAAGATCCATACTCCCATTGCTGAACGGCGGCAAGGCGGACTGGCCGGAGGAGGTGTTCGTTCAAATTAGCGAAGACCATGTCGGCCGCGCCATTCGCACGGACCGTTGGAAGTATGCGGTGACGGCGCCGGACAAGGATGGCTGGAAGCACGCTGGATCGGACATTTACGTGGAGCAATATCTATATGACCTGCACGCCGATCCTGATGAATTGTTCAATCTCGCCGGAATTCCCGTTCATCAAGGCGACGCTTCGCGGCTCAGAGAGCAGCTGCTGAGGAGAATCCGTGAGACGGAAGGTCAGTCTCCCGTTATCATTCCTGCCGAAGAACGAGAATGGCCAAGAGGTTATTAATATCGACTTGTCCTTATATATTCATTATTAGAGAGTGAGGAGAATTTACTATGACGAAAGCAATTGTATCCGAAGAGCGTCCACGTCAAATTCCGGATCGAGGCATTAAGGGAGGCCCTCGCATCATCAACCGGTTGCCGGAAGGAGTAGAGGAGCAGCCGTACACGCTGTTTCAAGTCAAGCCTTACGGTCCGCTGATCGGCGCGGAAATCGAAGGCGTCGACCTTCGTAATCCCGTGACGCCAGAGCTCCAACAGGAGTTGAATCGTGCGCTGCTGGAGTGGAAAGTGATTTTCTTCCGTGATCAGGACATCACAAGCGAGCAGCATCAGTCGTTCGCCCGTCTGTGGGGAGAACTGGAGACACATCCTTTCCTGCCCCAAGGAACATCGGATGAGGTTGTTCGTTTCGCCAAGGATGACAAAAAAGCCGGGTATGAAAACAACTGGCATTCAGACGTAAGCTGGCGGTTGACGCCTGCGCTTGGAGCTGTCCTTCGCGTTACGGAAGCGCCTGCTTTAGGCGGGGAGACCTTATGGTCAGATCAGGGTGCCGCTTACGACAACCTGCCCGATGAGATTAAGGAGAGAATCGACGGACTGACGGCGATTCATGATTTTACCCACGTCTTCGGCGTGCGGCTGTCCCCCGAGGAATTGCTGGTCCGCCAGGAGGAGTTTCCGGCTGCGGAGCATCCGGTCGTGCGCACTCATCCGGAGACGGGGAGAAAAACGCTGTACGTCAATCCGAACTTTACGGTGCGGATCGCAGGTCTGGAGCAAGAGGAAAGCGAAGAACTCCTCTCGTATCTGTTCCGCCATTCGCAGCTGCCCGAGTTTCAGGTCCGCTTCCGCTGGGAAGCGAACTCCATCGCTTTCTGGGATAACCGCGCCACGCAGCATTACGCGAATTCGGACTATTACCCGAACCGCCGCGTTGCGGAGCGAGTGGCGATCGTAGGAGACCGACCTTATTAAGTAAAAGCTGAGCCCGCGCGCTATCGCGGGCTTTCTTCACGATTATAGAGGAAAGGAAGAAGCAGATGGGTCAACCGAAGAAGAAACCGAATTTGTTGTTTATCCTAATCGATGACATGGGCTGGAAGGACTTGGGCTGTTATGGCAGCACCTTTTATGAAACACCTAATCTGGACCGTCTGGCAGCAGAAGGGATGCGGTTTACGGACGCCTATGCCGCTGCTCCTGTCTGTTCGCCGACCCGTGCAAGCATTATGAGCGGGAAATATCCGGCGAATGTCGGCGTGACCAACTGGATTGGCGGTCAGACGGCAGGAAAACTGATCGATGCGCCTTACATCAAGCATCTTCCGCTTCAGGAGAAAAGTGTGGCTTCTGCATTGAAGGAGCATGGTTACCAGACTTGGCATGTGGGCAAATGGCATCTCGGCGGACAATCATATTATCCGGACAAACACGGCTTCGACGTCAATATTGGCGGCTGCAGCTGGGGGATGCCGCTGAATGGATTTTTTAGCCCGTATGGAATTGAGACGCTTGAGGAGGGTCCGGACGGAGAATATTTGACCGACAGACTGACGGACGAGGCGATCCGGCTGATCCGGCAAAATGACGGGACGCCGTTCTTCTTGAATTTGTGGCATTATGCGGTGCACATCCCGATCGAGGTCAACGCAGAGCTCACTGAGCGTTTCGCGGAGAAGGCTAGAGTGCTCGGTTTGGACCAGCTCGAAGCGTTTGTGGAAGGAGAGCCCTTCCCATGCGAACATAAACAACATCTGCGGGTGCAACGGCGGATTCTGCAGTCCGATCCCGCGTACGCAGCGATGATCTATAACCTCGATTGGAATATCGGCCGATTAAGAGAAGCGTTAGAAGAGACGGGGCAGCTGGAAGATACGGTGATTGTATTCACTTCTGACAACGGCGGCTTGGCAACGGCGGAAGGATCGCCAACCTGCAACAGTCCGCTTCAAGAAGGCAAGGGTTGGATGTACGAAGGAGGCGTTCGGGAGCCGCTCATCGTTCGTTGGCCAGCCGTTGTGAAGCCGGGCAGCGTCAGCGAGATTCCCGTGACAAGTCCAGATTTCTATCCAACGCTACTGGAATTGGCAGGAGTTGATCCGCTGCCAGAGCAGCACGAGGATGGCGTCAGTCTGGTACCCTTGTTGAATGGAGCGGAGTCCTTGGACCGGGACACGTTATTCTGGCATTACCCTCATTATGGGAATCAGGGAGGGACTCCGGGGTCGTCGGTGAGGGAAGGGGATTACAAGCTCATCGAATTTTTCGAAGACGGACGCTTGGAGCTATACAACTTGAGAGAGGATCTCTCGGAAGAGCACAATATCGCGGAGCAGCAGCCAGAGCTTGCTGAGCGGCTGCACCGGAAGCTTCGCGGATGGCGCGAGCGGATAGAGGCTGAGATTCCGATGGGCAATCCGGCGTTCAGCCGCTGAGTGCCTCATATTTTGGCAGGAAGGAGTGTCATCTATGTATGAAACAGAACGCAGGCCGTCGTGCTGCAGCATGGGTCGCGAAAGCTTGACGCAGACCGCAATCGTAGAAAACGATGCCCAGCTACACACAGTTGTAGGACGCGACGCAAAGGTAAGCATGATCCATCTGCCCGGCGGTTCTTTTCTAATGGGTACCGAGGACGCGGAAGGATTTCCCGATGATGGAGAGGGTCCGATTCGAGAGGTGGAGCTCAGCCCGTTCTATATCGACAGCTGTACGGTGATCAATGCCGAATTTGCCGAGTTTGTCAGCAGGACGGGTTATGTGACGGAGGCGGAACGTTTCGGCTGGTCATATGTGTTCCATCTATTCGTGCCGGAGCGGGTGCGAGCGTCTGATTCCCGTCCGGTTCCAGGCTTGCCGTGGTGGCTTGCTGTGAATGGCGCGAGCTGGCATCGTCCTGAAGGCGCTGGCTCCTCCATTGAAGCGCGGCCAGATCATCCTGTCATCCATATCTCGTGGAATGATGCGAACCGGTATGCGGAATGGTCGGGCAAAAGGCTGCCTACGGAAGCGGAGTGGGAATACGCGGCAAGAGGAGGCCTTGTGCAGAAAAGATATCCGTGGGGAGATTTGCTGAAGCCCGGCGGGGAGCATCGCTGCAACATTTGGCAAGGGAAATTTCCCGACAAGGACAACGCATCGGACGGCTATGCAGGGACGGCACCGGTCCGATCGTTTCCTCCGAACGGATACGGACTTTACCAAACGGTAGGCAACGTGTGGGAATGGTGTTCGGACTGGTTCAGCAGAGTGCCTGCCGCTCCAGGAAGGGCGATGAATCCTAGAGGGCCGCGAACAGGCAGCTCCCGTGCTATGCGCGGAGGCTCTTATCTCTGTCATACCTCCTACTGCAATCGCTACCGGGTTGCCGCCCGCAGCTCCAACACACCTGACAGCTCTACGGGAAACTTAGGCTTCCGCTGTGCTGCCGATGCTTAAAGCTAAGGCGGCTGGCAAGTGAACTGGCAAGTGAACGATCGTCTCCAAATCAGATAAAGGAGTGCAGCAGCCGATGAAGAGCAGGCCGAATGTATTGTTGATCACCAGCGATCAACAGCATTGGAATACGATAGGAGCTTTTAACTCTGAGATCTCGACGCCTAATCTGGATCGTCTGGTTCGTGAAGGCACGGCATTCACGCGGGCGTACTGTCCGAACCCGACCTGTACGCCGACCCGAAGCTCCCTGATCACAGGGATGTATCCGAGTCAGCATGGGGCATGGACATTGGGCACCAAGCTGTCCGAGAAGGTGCGGACGGTTGGCGAAGATTTTCTCGAGGCGGGTTACGCTACGGCCTTGGTAGGAAAGGCTCACTTCCAGCCGCTAGCCTCGACGCCCGAGTACACTTCGCTGGAGTCATACCCAGTGCTTCAGGATTTGGATTTCTGGAGAGAGTTTGATGAGACATTCTATGGCTTCCGTCATGTGGAGCTGGCTCGAAACCATGCGAATGAAGCTCACATTGGGCAGCATTACGCGATATGGCTGGAAGAGAAGGGCTGCTCGAACTGGAGAGACTACTTCGTGGCTCCGACCGGAACGATGGATCAATCTGCCGTCCATAAGTGGGACATCCCTGAGCAATATCATTATGACGCATGGATTGCCGAACGGACGAATGCTCTGCTGGAACAATATGAACGGGAGGACACTCCGTTTTTCCTATGGTCCAGCTTATTCGATCCTCATCCGCCTTACTTGGTTCCAGAGCCGTGGGATACGATATATGATCCTGACAGGCTGACGATTCCAAGTGGCGCGGCTCATGAGCACGATGCGAACCCGCCGCATTTCCGGCTGACTCAGGAAGAGAATCCGGACTTCAGCAGCTATAAAGAGACCGGCTTCGGCATTCACGGCATGCATTCGCATAGGTATGAGGAGGCTGCGCTTCGGCATGACATTGCGACGTATTATGCCATGACGAGCCTGATGGATAAATACATTGGACGCATTCTCGACAAGCTGGATGAGCTTGGCCTGACGGACCATACACTGGTCGTCTTCACATCCGATCATGGCCATTTCTACGGTCATCACGGATTGACGGCAAAAGGACCGTTCCATTACGAGGATCTCATCCGCGTCCCGATGCTGGCCCGTTACCCCGGACATATCCCTGCGGGGAAGGTGAACGACTCACTGCAATCCCTAGTGGACTTTGCGCCAACTTTCCTTTCGTTTGCCGGACTGAAGGTCCCGTACACGATGTCGGGCAAGGATCAGCACGAGGTTTGGAACGGTCGTCAGGCTGCTGCGAGGGATCACATTCTTTGTGAGAATCATCACGAGCCCACGACCATTCATCTGAAAACATATGTGGACGAGCGCTATAAGCTGACGGTTTATTACAAGCAGGAATACGGCGAGCTCTATGACCTCGAAGCCGACCAAGAAGAGCGGCACAATCGGTGGAACGATCCGGATTATGCAGCCATCAAGACGAGCTTGCTTCTAAAGTATGCATGGGCCGGATTGGAACAGGAACCGCTATTTATGCCGCGTATCGCGCATGCGTAAGGCAAAGGCACGGTAATGATCCGGAAGCAGGAAGCGTCCGGCATAGAAAGGTGAGATATCGCAATGAAAGCAATTATGGTCATGTTCGATACGTTGAACCGGCATATGCTGTCCCCTTATGGAGGGCCCGATTGGATCCATACCCCGAATTTTAAGCGACTTGCGGAAAGGACGACCGTGTTCGACAACAGCTATGTTGGCAGCATGCCCTGCATGCCCGCCAGAAGAGAGCTCCATACCGGCCGGCATAATTTTCTGCATCGCAGCTGGGGACCGCTCGAACCGTTCGACGACTCCGCCATAGCGTTGATGGGAGATGCCGGGGTGTATACGCATTTGGTCACCGATCATCAGCATTATTGGGAGGATGGCGGCGGGACGTATCATACAAGGTACAATTCATTTGAGCTTATTCGCGGGCAGGAGGGCGATCCGTGGAAAGGCGAAGTAAGAAACCCGGATGGCGCCGGCTTGGATCACCTGCATCCAATTGCGAAGAAAATGGTTCGTCAAGATCGCGTCAACCGGAAATACATACAGCAGCAGGAGCAATTTCCGCAAGCACGGACTTTCGCAGGCGGTCTTGAATTCATCGAATCCAATTATTTGGAAGACAATTGGTATCTTCAGATCGAAACCTTCGATCCGCATGAGCCCTTCTACAGCCCGGCAGAGTTTAAAGAACGGTACTCGCATGATTACGAAGGGACGCTTGCGGATTGGCCGATTTACGGGCCGGTTACCGAAGAGCCGGAGGACGTCCGGCATATGCGGTTCGAATATGCCGCGCTGCTCTCGATGTGCGATCACTATTTGGGACAAGTGCTGGATACGATGGACCGGCTGGACCTGTGGCAAGATACCTTGCTAATCGTGAACACGGATCACGGCTTCTTGCTCGGCGAGCATGATCAATGGGCGAAGTGCGTGCAGCCATTCTATAATGAAGTCGCGCATACACCTCTGTTCATATGGGACCCGCGGACGGGCATTCAGAACGAGCGGCGCCAAAGCCTGGTGCAAATGATTGACCTGCCGGCTACGCTGCTCGATTTCTTCGACATTGAGCGGCCGAAGGATATGCAGGGCAGATCGTTGCGCCGAACAATTGAGGCGGATGTGCCCATTCGTGAGGCAGCCTTGTTCGGCATACACGGCGGACACATCAACATAACGGACAAACGATACGTTTACATGCGAGCGGCAGCGGCTGCAGACAACCAGCCACTGTACGATTACACGCTTATGCCGACTCACATGCGGAGCCGCTTCGCTCCAGAGGAATTGAAGCAGCTTGAGTTAGCGGAGCCCTTCACCTTCACGAAGCAGATCAAGCCGCTTCGCATTCCGGTTCAAACACGGGGCAATTTGCATGAATTCGGTACGCTCTTATTCGATTTGACACATGATCCAGAGCAAGCTGCCCCGTTGCATGATCCCGAGGTGGAGGCGCGGTTGGTCGAGCTTATGATCGGGCTAATGCGAGAAAACGATGCACCGCCGGAGCAATATGAGCGATTGGGGCTTGGCGAGCGCAGCCTGATATAAATGAGAAACGGAGTTCGGGATTACCCGGACTCCGTTTCTTTGCTTGCAGCTGTTATGATAGGCTAAGGTTGATAGATTAAGGTTATATGCAAACATTGGAGGCGTGTTCAATGAAGAAAGTGCTGCTTACCGGTTTTGATCCGTTCGGCGGGGATACGATCAATCCATCCTGGGAAGTGGTCAGCCGGCTTCACCATAGAAAGCTCGAGGGGCTTGAGGTGGAGGCCAGACAGCTTCCTACCGTCTTCCATCAGTCATTGAAGCTGCTCCGGCAGCTGCTTCTGGATGTGAAGCCTGATGTGGTTATCTGCATCGGCCAAGCTGGTGGGAGAAGCGATATTGCTATCGAACGAGTTGCTGTTAATCTGAGCGATGCCCGGATCCCGGACAACGAAGGGAATCAGCCGATTGATGAGCCGATCATCCCAGGCGGTCCGGCAGCTTACTGGTCTACATTGCCTGTAAAAGCAATAGCGGCAGCGATTCGCCAAGACGGAATACCGGCGTCCGTCTCCTACAGCGCAGGCACGTTTGTATGCAATCATCTATTTTATGGACTTCAGCATATAATTGCATCAGAATATCCCTCTATGAAAAGCGGCTTTATTCATATTCCTTATCTGCCTGCCCAAATCGCAGAGCGGCCGAATATGCCAAGCATGAGCTTGGATGTCATGGAACGCGCGATCGAAATTGCCATAAAGACGAGCATACTACTTGAACACGATATTATCGCTGCCGAAGGACGATTGTTTTAAACTCGAAGGTCGGAGGACTCCGGAGGAGTCCTTCTTATTTTTGCTTAAAAACGGTATAATAACTACTGAACTATGGAGGTGGGAAGTTGACAGCAGTAAGGAAAGCAGGCGTCGTTGGCGCCGGAACGATGGGTCAGGGCATTTGCGAAATGCTCGCCTTCAACGGCCTTGATGTCTGCATGGTAGAACAAGACGAAGAAAGGCTAAATCAAGCGCTCAGCATGATCGAGCAAAGCTTAGATAAGCAAATGGAGCGGTGGGCGCTCACTTCTGCAGAGAAGAAGCTGGTGATGAACCGGATTCATAAAGTGGAGCATCTGAGCGATCTGTCGGAGTGCGAGCTCGTCATCGAGACCATTACCGAGGATTTGGAGCGCAAGCTTGATATTTTCAAGCAGCTGGATGATATTTGCGCGCCGGATGTTATTTTGGCGAGCAATACGTCAACACTGAGCTTAACGGAGCTTGCAAGCGTGACTGCTCATCCGGAGCGGGTTATTGGCATGCACTTCGTCTATCCGGTAATCAAGACGGATCTGGTTGAAATTGTGCGAGGCCTGAAGACGTCGGATGAAACATTCAACCAAACGAAGTATTTTGTCGAGAACACGATACATAAGAACGGAGTCATGGTCTTCGAATCGCCTGGCTTTGTAACGACACGGCTTATTTGTCTATTCATCAACGAAGCGATGCATGTTCTTGAAGAAGGCGTTGCATCGGTTAACGATATAGATAGCGCGATGCGGATCGGATATTCGTTCCAGCATGGACCCTTCGAGATGGCGGATCGTTTCGGATTGGATGCGGTGCTTGCCGCGCTAGAGCGAATGTTCCGTGAATATGGCGAGCTGAAGTACCGGCCGTCGTTCATTCTGAAGAAGATGGTTCGCGGCGGGCAGCTCGGCGTGAAGAGCGGCGCAGGCTTCTTTAACTACGATAAGGACGGAGTCCGTGTATGATTATCCTAGTGATGAATGCGGGGAGTTCCTCGTTAAAATATCAGCTTTACAACATGGAGAGCGAGGATGTTCTCGCAGTCGGCCGCGTCGAGCGTATCGGGATGGATGATTCGATTCTGACGCATGAACCTACCGGCGGCATCGAAGTGAACCGCGTAAGCGAAATTCTCGATCATAATGAAGCGGTTCGCAAAGTCATTGATATGCTGACGCACCGGGAGCATGGCGTGCTGAAAGCAATCTCTGAGATTAATGCGGTAGGTCATCGGGTTGTGCACGGCGGCGAGAGCTTCAAGCAATCGACGCTTGTCACGCAAGAGGTGAAGCAGGAGATCAGACGTTTGTTCGACCTCGCCCCTCTACATAATCCGCCTGCGATGATGGGCATTACAGGCGTCGAGCTTAATTTGCCCAGCGTGCCGCAGGTCGTCGTGTTCGATACGGCGTTTCATCAGTCGATGCCGAAGGAATCCTTCCTGTACCCGATTCCGATGGTGCTCTATCGCCGTCACAAGATCAGACGATATGGCTTCCACGGCACATCGCATGATTATGTGAGCAAGCAAGCGGCGAAAGCGCTCGGCAGACCGCTTGAGGAGCTGAAGCTCGTGACCTGCCATATCGGCAACGGCGCAAGCTGCGCAGCGATTCTGCATGGCAAGACGCTCGATACGAGCATGGGCTTAACGCCGCTCGAAGGGCTCATGATGGGGACGCGCAGCGGCGACCTCGACCCGGCAATCGTGCCGTTCACGATGAACAAGGAAGAGCTGACGCTGAACGAAGTCAATTCCATGCTGAATAAGCACAGCGGATTGCTAGCCATTAGCGGCATCAGCAGCGATATGCGCGAGATCGTTCAAGCGATGAACGAAGGCGACAGCCATGCGAAGCTGGCATTCGATATGTATACATACCGGCTCCGCAAATATATCGGTGCCTATGCAGCGGCGATGGACGGCATTGATGCGGTTATTTTCACCGCTGGCGTAGGCGAGAATTCGTGGCCGGTTCGCAAGGCCGTATGCGAGAAGCTGACGTTCCTTGGCATCGAGTTCGACGAAGAGCGCAACCAGGAGCGTTCCAAGGAAGCGCGTTACATTACGAAGGACGGCTCCCGTACGAGTGTGCTCGTTGTACCGACGAATGAAGAGCTGCTCATCGCAAGAGATACGTTTGAAATTGTGAAATCATCATAAACCTAGCAGGATAGAAGTAAATTGTAAAAGTTGAATACTTGTAAAGGCGGAATCGAATATGAAAACATTAACAACAATTAGCCAGCTGAAGGACAACGCTGGTCAATCGGTATGGATTGGATGCTGGGTAAACAACAAACGTTCCAGCGGCAAAATCCAATTTCTCCAGCTGCGCGATGGTACTGGCTATGTGCAGGGCGTCGTCGTGAAGAGCGAGATATCGGAAGAGATCTGGGCAGCTGCGAAGGAACTGACGCAGGAGAGCTCGCTTTATGTGAAAGGTATTGTACGTGAGGAGCCGCGCAGTCAGTCTGGCTACGAGCTGACGGTTGAAGACATCGAGATCATTCAAGTGACGCAGGAATACCCGATTACGCCGAAGGAGCATGGCGTCGACTTCTTGATGGACCGCCGTCACCTGTGGCTCCGTTCGCCGAAGCAGCGCGCCATTCTCGTCATTCGCGCCGAGATTATCCGCTCGATTCAGCAGTACTTCGACAACAATGGCTTTACGCTCGTAGATCCGCCGATTCTGACGCCTTCTTCGTGCGAAGGAACGACGAACCTGTTCCATACGAAATATTTTGAAGAAGATGCGTACTTAACGCAAAGCGGACAGCTGTACATGGAAGCGGCAGCAATGGCGCTTGGCAAAGTATACTCGTTCGGTCCGACTTTCCGTGCAGAGAAGTCGAAGACACGCCGACACTTGATCGAATTCTGGATGATCGAGCCGGAGATGGCTTTCGTCGATCACGAAGAGAACCTGCGCGTACAAGAGCGATTCGTTTCCTTCGTCGTGCAGAACGTTGTGAAGAACTGTCGCAAGGAGCTCGAAACGATCGGCCGCGACATTAGCAAGCTGGAGAATATCCAGGCACCGTTCCCGCGCATCACGTATGACGATGCCATTAAGTTCTTGCAGGAGCAAGGCCAAGAAATCCAGTGGGGCGAAGACTTCGGTGCGCCGCATGAGACGGCAATCGCAGAGGCACACGATCGTCCGGTATTTATTACGCACTACCCGGCATCGTTCAAGGCGTTCTACATGAAGCCGGACCCGAACCGTCCGGAGGTTGTGCTCTGTGCCGATATGATCGCGCCTGAGGGCTATGGGGAAATCATCGGCGGCTCGCAGCGGATCGACGATCCGGAATTGCTGGCAGAGCGCTTCGCTGAGCACGAGTTGTCGACGGAAGCGTACCAATGGTACCTTGATCTTCGTAAATACGGCACAGTGCCGCATTCCGGCTTCGGGCTCGGCCTTGAGCGTACGGTAGCGTGGATTTGCGGTTTGGAACATGTTCGTGAGACGATTCCATTCCCACGTTTACTGTACCGTTTGTATCCATAAACAAGGGGAGAGGCATAACCGGTGAAAAATGAAATGTGGAAAGCTTACGCCAGAGGCATGGCGGCGGCAATGAACGGCGGCGGTGTCGTCGTTCCAGCCGGTCTGCTGCGTGCTTACCGCGGCGTTGGTTTATCCGACACCGAGATGATGCTGATGGTGCAGCTGATGATGTACCGTCAGCTTGAAGGTGTCGACTTTCCTACGCCGGAGCAGCTGGCGGAGCGCCTTGGCTTAATGCCGAAGGCGGCGCATCAGCTGCTAAGCCGTCTCATGAAGGAAGGTCTGCTCGCAATTGATGATGAGATCGATTCGGAGAGCGGCATGCAGACAGAGCGTTACAACTGGAACGGCTTCGTCATCCGCTGCGCCGAATGGCTGGCGGACGAAGCGAAGCAGTCGTTCGAGACGGAGCGGGAGCTGCAGCAGCGCAGCAGCAGTGCTGCGGCCCAAGCTGCAACTTCGTCGGATCTGTTCTCGGTGTTCGAGCAGGAATTCGGTCGTCCGCTTTCCCCGATGGAATGCGAGACGATCAGCGCTTGGGTGGATCAGGACCGGTATCCGGATGAGCTGATCCGCTTCGCGCTGAAGGAAGCGGTATTTGCAGGGAAGCTGCATTTCCGCTACATTGACCGCATTCTGCTCGAATGGAGCCGGAATCGGGTGACGAATATTGAAGAAGCGAAAACACATACGCAGAAGTTTCGCGGCGGCCGCGGGTCTTAATGACCCGGGCCGTTTTTTTATACGAAGGCATCCTTCTGGTTGGATCGTCTAACGAGACGCTAGAGGAGACCTTCTTTTTGCTCAAAAATGCGCAAGTCCGTTATGATTTATGCTAAACTAATGAAAAAAGACAGGTTTGCCCGCACGAGGTAAGGGAAGGACGATTGGCTGATGTCAGAACAGCACGCACATGCACATGCACATACTCATCCGCACGAGCATTCAGAATCGGTGGACTCGGGTGACCATACACATGATCCTGTGAAGCAAATGATACAAGTGATGTCGAAGAACGGCTGGCGCATTACGGATCAGCGCCGTGAGCTGGCTGAGATATTCGCGCGGACGGAAGGTTATTTGTCGCCAAAGGATGTTTATGACCAGATGACGGTTGCGTATCCAAGCGTAAGCTTCGATACGGTGTATCGCAACCTGCGTCTGCTGAGTGAGATGGGCGCGCTGGAGCAGTTTTATTTTATGGAGGGCGGTTTGAAGTTTCGGACCAGCTGTCTGTCGCACCATCATCATCACTTGATTTGCGTGAACTGCGAGAAGACGCTCACGTTCGAGTATTGCCCAATGGAGCAATCGCTGGATTTGCCGGGCTCGTTCAAAATTATTAATCATCGCTTTGAAGTATATGGCGTGTGTGAAGCGTGCCAGAAGGAATAGATGTATGAAGAGAGGGGAGCTTTCGCCGTGTGGCGAGGCTCCCTTTCTTGCTGTTGTTATATTTCTTGGATGAGTGATTGAATGCGGCTGTTCACGTCGCCGCTTCGGTATAGTCCGCCATGGTAGCAAATAACTTGCTCTATGTCGTATGCGGTGAACTGTTGCAACGACTTCGTTGCAGCCGCGCTATCGTAGTTGAATTGGCCGAGCTGAAGCACGCCGTCGATGACCATTAATGCGTCGGCAGCGATTAAGGTGCGGCTTGGAGAATGGTAGAGACTGACGTGACCAGGCGTATGCCCCGGCGTATCAATTACTGTGATTCCCTCGAACGGCTGCGCGTTCTCGCCATATCCGATCAGCTGATCTACCTTGCCAGTCGGCGGATGCTCGAGCGCGTAACGGAACGCTTGCTTCTGAGCCCCGGGCATCTCCTTCGGCAGTGAAGCCACTGCTAGGTCAATTCCCGCTCGAGTCACTTTAATGAGCATTCGTTCGCCTTGGATATAAGGCTTCTCGATTGCAGATGCCCATACTTGAATCGGGGCCATGCTTGCCTCGCATAGAGTAGACAGGCTGCCGATATGGTCAATATCTTGATGGGTGATAATGATGTCGGTTAGTCGTTCGAACGGCAAGCCTTCGCGCTGCAGCGCTTCTTGGATGAGCGCGGCTTGTCCGGGATAGCCAGCGTCAATCAGGACCGCTTGATTCTCGTTCCAGATGACACTCGGATAAATGGAATTCGTTCGTCCCATAATTGTGGCTGTAATGTCTAGCATCGCGATTCCTGCTTGAATTTGCATTGTTCAAAACCTCCGCTTGTTAAGTCTAACGACAATAATAGCGGATAGATTACTTTCGGTCAAATAAATATTTTATTATACCACACAATCGTTATTATGTCAATATAAATTTTATGACACATAAAAATAAGCCTATTTTGAACTTCTTTTCTCGGGCAGGAGGATAATCATCGGAGTCGATATCCCGGATGGCTTGGTTTATTCGGTCTGCTCGGTCTACATGGCTTACGGGGACGCAGTCGAGAGAAATCGCAGTCTTAACCTGGGCTATGGGTCATCTATTAAGAACCTTTAAACCCGCTTGTCGTGCGACCAATGCATGATAGCGGGTTTTTGCTATTCTGCGCAAGTGCCGTATCCAATCTATGAACTCTAGCATATACAGAGAAAGTAGATTGATAGTTTTGATTCGGCTATATGATCGACGGTGGGAGGTGGATACAAGATGGACAGTTTTTTTGCAAAATTAGTCCCGATCGCCAAGCAGCTTTACTTGGAAGGCTCGCCCATTTATCCGTCTGTGCGGCTTGCGCAGTGCTGGCTTGAGACCGGCGGCAATATCCCCTATTGGAACAATCTAGCAGGCTATAAGGTTGGCTCCGCTGTCCCGAACGGCTATTGGAAAGGGGCAGTCGTGAACAAGCAGACGTGGGAAGTCATCAATGGGAGAAGGGTTGATGTCGTTGCAACCTTCCGCGCATACGACAGCGTTTATGACTTCTTCAAGGATCAAGATCTGCTATTTGCTCGCAGCCGGTATACGCGGGTCCGTGAAGCGAAAGGGCCTTTCGAGCAAGCACAAATGCTGCTGGAATGCGGTTATGCGACAGATCCGGACTATGCGAAGCAGATCATTGCAATTATCAATGGGAGCGGATTAACGCAATATGACAGCAAGAATGGAGGCGATGAACCGATGACGGCAGAGGAGAAGAAAGCTTTTCAAGACTTAATGGACCAGGTGAAGCTGCTAAGCGCTGCACTTAATGTTCAAACTGCGGCAGTTGCTGCGCTGCAAGTACAGGCTGCCCAGATTCAGGCGAAAGATCAGATGGATGCGATTCCGGCATGGGCGAAGGACGCAGTCGATGCAGCGGTCAAAGCGAAGCTGATCGATGCGACAGTCGGCGGCAGCTATGACTTCTATCGGCTGCTGACCGTGCTGCACCGGAAGAAACTGATCTGATGTAGTGACTTGATGTAATGAAGAAGAGAGGTTCGCGATGACGAAGAGCGGACCTCTTTCTTATGTGCGCTGCCACATCCGCCTCGCATTCGCATCCATCAGTATGGTAAAGAGAGACGTAACAGGGAATCCTACGGACAACAATTCACTAAAGGAGGACCAAAGCCTTGATCCATCACATTCGCCTCATCGAGATCGTCCTTGTCATCATCGCTTTGTTCGTGATGTGGTACGCTGTCGTTAACTTCAGTACGTTTAAAAGAGTCGTCATCGGGCGTCCGATGCGCTCCCGAGAGCTGCATGAGAAACATAACAAGCTGTTCTGGATGATTGCCCTCCCTATCTTATCAGCTGACTTATATTCATCTGTGGCTTATGGTCCTGAAGCGGGCTTAACAGAGCTTGCGCATTTGGGCCGGTCAGGGCTATGGTTCGTATTGCCGATAACAGCGGCATCGGTCATTCTGCTGTTTATTCTCATTCTCTCTTACATAATGGGCATCATCGCCTATCCAAGCGGCGGCGGCGCCTATTCCATTGCCAAAGATAATTTCAAGAAGCCATGGGCTTCGCTCGTAGCATCGAGCTCATTGCTCGTCGATTATGTGCTCACCGTCGCTGTGTCGGTATCAGCTGGCATTCAAGCCGTAGCTTCGGCATATCCGGTCATCAAGCCATACAGCAGCTCGCTTGCGATATGCTGCGTGCTGCTGCTCGTTATTGTGAATTTGCGCGGTGTGGCAGAGTCGGCGACGATCTTCGCTTGGCCGACGTTCGTGTTTATGGCATGTATGATTCTCATCATCTGCACGGGATTCATCGATGAGTTTTCGCATGGCTTTGTGCAGCCGCAAACCCCTTCTTTCGGAACGATACCAGGCGGCATTACGATTCTTCTCATTCTTAAGGCGTTCAGCTCGGCTTGCTCGGCGCTTACCGGGATTGAGACGATCTCTAACGCTGTTCCTGTCTTCCGGGAGCCGCAGCAGCGAAGCGCGATCAAGACCTATGTAGCTCTAGGCACGATAACGGCAGTCACGCTGCTCGGATATGCGTACCATCTCTATGTGCGCGGTGTGGAGGTGCGAGAGGACAAGACGATGCTGTCTCAGCTGGCAGAGCAGTATTTTGGACATGGCATCGTGTATCAGATCATTATTTGGTCGACCTTCATCGTGCTCATTCTGGCGGCGAATTCAACCTTTACCGGTTTCTCGCAGCTGTCTGCGATCGTCGCTTCGGACAGCTTCCTTCCGAGGGCATTCACGAATCGCGGGGATCGGCTAGGCTATTCGAACGGCATTATGTTTCTGGCAGGTGCTGCTGCACTGCTGATCGCGCTCTTCCATGCACAGACGAACAGCCTTATCCCGCTCTATGCAATCGGTGTGTTTCTGTCCTTCACCATCGCACAGGTTGGGCTGTGCAAGCGCTGGCTGAAGGTGAAGGGGAGCATGTGGAAGCTCAAGCTCGCAATCAACCTGTTCGGCTTCTTCGTCACCGCGGTCGTCACGGCTGTCGTGGCGTTCACGAAGTTTCTGGAAGGGGCATGGATTGTGCTTGTCATTCTGCCTATAATGATCTCATTCTCGGTGATGGTCAAACGCCATTACGATATTATTGCAGCAGAGCTGCGAATCGACCCGAAGGAGACTCGGCCCGAGCCGCATGAGCTCGTGACCATCGTGCTTGTGTCCGGTGTACATCGCGCAGTGCTGCGCACGGTCTCTTTTGCCCAGAGCCTGGATAGCCGTGCAGTTGCTGTCTATGTTGGATTCGATGATGAGTCCGTAGACAAAATGAAGCTGAAATGGGAGGAGTGGGGTGAGCCTTGCAAGCTCGTTACGCTCCGAGGCGAATTCCGCTCCATTCTAGCGCCGCTGAGCCGGTTCATCGACAGGCTGGAGGTCACGGAGTGTGAGCCGTCGAGCATTCACATCATCATGCCGCAGTTCGTAACGAAGAAATGGTGGCATAATCTGCTGCATAACCAGAGTGCGCTGCTTATTCGTGCTTGGTTTCTGCGCAATAAGGACGTCGTCATCACGACGGTTCCGTATCATTTGCAGAAGTAGCTTGTGCTTAAGAAACGATTAATAGATATTTAAGAATGTTGAGTTATACTGGCGCTCTAAATACAAGTGGAGGTGCCTCGTACATCATGAACCCGAAATTGAAAACATGGCTGCCTGCTGTTATTTTCCTAGCAGCTGCAGCAGCATTTATCGTGATCTATTTCGCTTTGCCTGAGAATCGAGAGCTGCGACGTCGGCCAGAAGAATTCAGCGACATATTTACAACTCTTGGAACCATTGCGCTCTACTTGGGAGCAGCAGGCTTCTCTTGGATATGGTTTAAGAGAAAGCATAAGTCCCCATCGATGCTTGTACGTAAAGCTGGTAAGCTATTCCATTCATCGCATAAACTGCTCGGATGGGTTACCTTAATCTTGGTTGCCGCTCATGGTACTTTTTTATTGCTCACAAGGCAGTGGGATAACAAAATCTATAGTGGTCTGGCAGGTTTCGTGCTGCTGCTGGCCATTATCGGCTACGGCTTCACCATCCATAAGGTCCGCAACAAATGGATGAGAGGGGTACATCGGACACTTGGATTGCTGTGGATTCCGGTATTATGGCTGCATGCCGGCGGCTCAGTGTTAATCGCATTGATGTCGGCGCTTGCGGTAGGCGGTGCCGTATTGGTATTAGAGAAACGTGCGAGACAGACAGACCATTCTGCATCAAACTTGAGGAAAAAGCACCTGTAGAGGTGCTTTTTTATTTGCAGTGAATGATGCAGCGTTAATTGACGGAGAACGGAAATCAGAATATACTTGTTTAGTAATTTACTAAATGACTAATTTACTAAATTAATAATTTACTAAATAACCAAATTCAGTGATCCAGTCGAGAGGATAGAGCAAATATGAAAATACCTACAACGTTAAAACATAAACCAGTCATCGTATCCGAAAATTACGAGCAAGTAGACGGACGGCTAGCTGGAAAGACGGATGCGAAAGGCCTCTCGTTAGGGCTCGCGCAGTGGAATGACCGTGGGAAGGTTGATATCTCAGCGAAAGTATGGCGGTACACGGGAGAGAAATGGTCCAGGCAGTCTGAGGAGCTCCCCCTGCACCGCGTGCTTGATCTCTCTATTCTCATCTGTCGCTCGGTTGCTCACTTACGCGAAGCTTACCGCTATGAGCATTTCTACGATGAAGAGAATCCGGTTATCGACAGAGTGGGTCTTCAAGGGGATGCAATGACTGTTGCGGTGTGCACAGATAATGACAAGATCAATGAAGATATTAAGCTGTTCAGCCAAGCGCTGAGCGATGATGATGAGCTGATCGGGGAACGGCTGCGGACGCTGTCGCGCATGCTGAAGGATTTGGGATATTAATGGAATGAGGAGGTGCGCAGATGGATAAGGATAAGCGTAAAGAGCTGCTCGAAGTGTACAAGGAAATAAAGACGTTCATGGGCGTCATTCAAATTACGAATACCGCAAACGGGAAGATGTTCATTGACAGCTATCCTAATTTAAAGAACAAATGGATGACGATCAAAATGCAGTTGGATGTGGGCAGGTTCGCCAACGCCCAGCTGCAGAAGGACTGGAAGGAGCAAGGGGAAGGGGTTTTCACCTTCGAGGAATTAGAACGCAAGGATGCTGCCGAAGTGAAGGACGTCCGCTGGGAGATGAAGATGATGAAGAAGCTGTGGCTCGAGAAGCTGCAGCCTTACGGAGAAAGAGGTTACAACCGTCCTGAATAACATTCAGGGCGGTTTTTGTTTACACGACCATTAATTGGTATTAGTATAGATATAATTTTATGGCTGGTTAGGAAATCCTTATACAGATCAACTTGGATACATACTGCACCATGGAAAGGAAGTTGTTGCGCTTTGGAATTATTTCATGCTGTCCTACTCATGCTGCTCATGATCGGGTTCTCCCATGTCATTAGCCGGTTCATTCCTGCTATTCCATCCCCTCTGATTCTGATAGCTCTCGGAGCGATTGTCGCCTTGTTGCCGTCGGGCGTGCATCTGGAGATGGAGCCGGAGCTCTTCTTTATTCTGTTTATCGCGCCACTGCTCTATAATGACGGCAAGCATACGCCTCGCAGAGAACTGTGGCGGCTTCGCGCGCCGATCCTGCTGCTCGCAGTCGGGCTTGTGTTCGTAACTGTGCTCGTCGCTGGCTACGCGATTCACTGGCTCATTCCAACGATTCCGCTTCCTGCTGCGTTTGGGCTTGCCGCCATTCTATCGCCGACGGATGCTGTCGCCGTGGGCGCGCTAGCGAAACGAATCCATATGCCGGAGACGCTGCTTCGATTGCTCGAGGGCGAATCGCTAATGAACGACGCCTCGGGACTTGTCGCGTTCAACTTTGCAATTGCGGCAACTGTAACCGGCGTTTTCTCCATGACGCATGCCATCTTCAGCTTTCTCGTCATTGCTATTGGGGGCTTGCTTGTAGGAGTCATTGTCGGTTTGCTCATCGTATGGTTTGGCGTCATGCTGCGAAGAAGCGGGCTTGAGGACGTTACCCTTCATATGCTGATTCAGATTTTGACACCGTTCCTGCTCTATCTGGTCGCAGAGGAGATTGGCGTCTCTGGCATCTTGGCGGCGGTTGCTGGCGGGCTTGTCCATGCGATTGAACGGGACCGGGTCGACTCCTCCATGCTTCGTCTGAACATCGTCTCGAACAATACGTGGTCGGTTCTCCTATACGTGCTGAATGGGCTCGTCTTTCTATTGCTCGGCTTGCAAATTCCGCATGTGACCAGCGTTGTGCTTCGCAATGCTTCCATCGACAATACACAGGTGTTTATCTACGCCTTTCTAATCTTCTTGCTGCTCGTCGTGCTGCGATTCGTCTGGACGTTTATTTTCACTCGCAATCAGAGGCTGTTCGGCGTTGAGCAGAAGCAGGGGCAGGAGGTGCCTGATTACAAAATGCTGCTGCTCGCATCGCTCGGAGGCGTCCGCGGTGCCGTGACGCTTGCCGGTGCTTTCTCGATTCCTTACGTGCTTCGAAGCGGTGAGGCATTCCCGGAGCGTGACATGATGATCTTCATAGCAGCCATCGTAATCTTGATTTCTTTGGTCGTGTCAAGCGCATTGCTGCCACTGCTTGCGAAGAGGAAGGAAGCGCCGGCCGAGCAGAATCGGTTGGAGCAGCAAGCTCGGATTCGCGTGCTGCAAGCTGCAATCGAAACGCTCAAGACGGAACAGAAGCCGGAGAATGAAGCTGCTGCAATCTCTGTCATAACCGATTACCAGAAGTGGGTGCAAGAAGAGGCGTATCTCTCGCATTCTTACGATCCGGGGCAGCCGAGATGCCGAGATACAGAAACAGAGCTGCGTATTAAGGCAATTGCAGCCGAGCGCAGATGTATCGAAGCGATGGTGGAGGAAGGCAGTGCCGATGTGGAACAAGCGGCGAAGGTGACGGAGCTGCTCGATCAGATGGAGCTAGTGCTTACGAAGCGTACTCGCATGGGTCGAGTGCTTATCAAGCTGTTTATGAAGAAGCTGTTCGCAAAGAACCGTAAGAAAAGCATGAGTCAATATGAGGAACGGGATGCGATGAAAGGGCTCAAAATCTCGATGTGCAAATCTGCGATAGCCGAATTAGGCGAGCAGAAACGACCGGAGACCGAGACGGAAACAAACTATGTCATTTCGCAATACAAGCAGATGCTCGGCCGGTTGTCGCTCTTGCAGGGCTCGCGTGCTTCTGAAGATTTGCAGCAGAACGATATGAAGAAAGAAATGTACTGGGTCGCCATTCAAGCAGAGCGGGATATGGTCCAAACGTTATATGAGAGCGGCGAAATTACGCGTGAGTTAGCCAGTGGCTTAAGAGGGACGATTCGTGATCGCGAAACGGCGATATCTGAGATCATGTAGGGGAGAAGCTATGGAACCCATTGCGCTAGATAAGAAAGAGAATACAGCGGGGAGCCGCATCGGTTATTTATTTTCCAACCGGGATCTGCTGAGGCTGTTTCTGCCGCTGACTGTAGAACAGGGCTTGGAATTTCTCGTTGGAATCATCTCATCTGTCATGGTTGCCTTCGTGGGAGAGGCAGCTGTGTCGGGCGTGTCGCTCGTGGAATCTGTCATGGCGTTGTTGATCAGTTTGTTTGCTGCGCTAGCAACAGGCGGTGCGGTCATAGCCGGACAATATATCGGATCGAAACAAGTGAGAGAAGCCCGTGAATCCGCACAGCAAATGTTCTGGTTCGTTAGCGCAATCTCAATCGTCATTATGATTGTTGTTTATGCACTCAAATCTTTCATTCTATTTACGTTGTTTGGTCAAATATCGGATGAGGTGCGAAGCCATGCCGATACGTATCTTATGATTGTTTCGCTATCTATTCCTTTTCTAGCTATTTATAATGCGGGGGCGGCGATTTTCCGTTCCACTGGCAATGCAGTTATCTCGATGAAAGTCGCGCTGCTCATGAATGTGATCAATGTGGCGGGAAGTGCGCTGCTGCTGTACGGGTTTCATATGGGGACGGAGGGTGTCGCTATTCCGACACTAGTATCTCGAATTGTCGCCGCAGCAATCATTATCGTTGTTGTCATTAATCCGGATTATATGTTGCATTTGAAAAGAAGCTTGAAGCACAAGTTCGACTGGAGGATGATCAAGCAAATTTTGCGTATCGGGATTCCGTTCGGGCTTGAGAACAGCCTGTTCTTTATTGGTCGGATCATTGTGCTGAGCCTCGTATCGACCTTCGGTACGGCAGCGATAACGGCCAATGCGATCGGCGGATCGCTTGCGGTGTTTCAAGTATTGCCAGGGGTAGCGATTAATCTAGGGATGACAGCCATCATTGCCAGATGTGTCGGGGCAGGGGATTACGAGCAGGCTAAATATTACACAAAGAAGATTATGGCGATTGTGTATGCCTGTCAACTCGTGTTTATTTCGTTAATCATTGCCTTGCTTCCGCTCATTATGAAGGTATACGGGCTCTCAGAGGCGACTGCAGACTTGACCTATCATATTGCCTTGTGGCATGGGCTAATCGCGATCATCCTTTGGCCCTTTGCATATACGCTGCCCGTTACGTTCAGAGCTGCAGGTGATGCAAAGTATCCAATGACCATTGGCATTATGACGATGTTTCTGTTCCGAGTCGTGCTGGCTTACTTGCTCGGGGTGCATTTTCATATGGGCGTATTCGGAACTTGGATTGCGATGTTCGCTGACTGGTTCGTCAGATTCATCTGTTTCACTTATCGGTATTTGAGCGGAAAATGGATGCGTTATCGGGTGATCTGAGAATAGAGCAACTATTCCGATTCAGAATGACATGCGTTTATTATTCTTGTAACTCATATCGCTGATTTTCATAGAATAGAGCATGTCTTATTAAGAAAGAGGTGCTAAGATTGCCTATTCTACAGGAATCGTAACGAATACAAGATTTTTCGGGACTGCTGCTTCTTCTCTCGTTGTGAGCACAAGAAATCTGGATGTCATTAACTCGACAACAGTAACCATTCATATTTTTGCATCCGTAAATTCGAGTGTATTCTATACCGCATATTTGACTTCATATGTCGTAGCAGCCAATTCAATAGATGTAAGAAGCTTTGCGATTGGCGGCAATGTCGCTTATGAGGTACAGCTAAGCTCGACTTTGAACAATGTTTTGTTCACTGTCACCGGATTAGACGAATTCGGGAATTTGACGGAGGGTCAGCGTATTCCTCAGGCGGAACTCACGTTTATTCCGGTATTAAGTCCAGTTCTGTAACGAAAAGGGGCTTATGAAATATCGCGAGCCGTTGTTCCTTTTGCCGCGGTACAAGCAAAGTAGAGATGCTGTTAACAAATAAGGGGCTCCCTTCGGGGAGCCCTTGTTATTTTAGATATCCAGTTTACGCGTTCCAATCCATTTCACCATTTCAGGATCACGGTGAGAGAAGAACAAGCTTTGTTTCGTATCTAACGCAGCAATCGACTCCATGTCTGATTGGTCTAATTCAAAGTCGAAGATGTTGATGTTCTCCATAATTCTATCTTTACGAACGGACTTTGGAATGACGACGACGTCTCTTTGTGTCAACCAACGCAGGACGACTTGAGCAACGGATTTATTATGCTTTTCAGCTATAGCGGCCAATATTTCATTTTGGAACAAGTTGTTTTTACCCTCGGCAAAAGGTGCCCAAGATTCGATCTGTACTTGATGCTCTTTCATAAACGTGGCATTGTCGATTTGTTGCTGGAATGGATGCGTTTCGACTTGGTTTACAGCAGGAGCCACTTCGTTATGAAGCATTAAATCGATCAGGCGATCTTCATGAAAGTTGCTGACGCCAATCGCACGAATCTTTCCTTCACGATACAATTCCTCCATCGCGCGCCAAGAGCCGTAAACATCTCCATAAGGCTGATGAATTAAGTACAAGTCCAAATAATCGAGCTGCAATCGGTTCAGTGAATTCTCGAATGCTTTTTTCGTACGTTCATAACCGGTGTCCTGTACCCAAAGCTTCGTCGTGATGAATAGCTCCTCTCTAGCCACGCCACTACGCTTGATCGCTCTGCCGACAGCTTCCTCATTTAGATAAGAGGCAGCAGTATCAATCAGCCGATAGCCTGCCATAATAGCTTCATAAACGCTTTGTTCACATTCATTCTCATCACGAATTTGAAAAACACCAAAACCGAGAATCGGCATCTCAATGCCATTATTTAAAGTTACGTTTTTCATATTACATCCTCCTGTTCATCTATTCTTCATTTATTATGTTCCACAACATGCAATGAACGTTATCCCATTCTTCTCAAATGATTGCCTAATCCTCTCAAACCACTTATTTGCCAAGCGAAATTGGATTATAATCGAGCTAATATAAGTTGACGGAAGAGGGGCATTGAATGTCTGGGATAAGCATGACACAACAGCAGGAGCTTACCAATATTATTGAACGGTATTCGCACGTTGACGGCGTACATGATACGGGCATTCCATCTTTGTTTTTCATGCGTCGATCCAGTACGACGGAGCCAAGCCACGGCGTATATAAGCCTTCTTTTTGTATGATTGTACAAGGAGCTAAGGAGGTGTGGTTAGCGCAAGATCGTTTCAGATATAGTCCTGCAGATTACCTTGTTGCTTCCGTACACTTGCCGGTTAATACCCAGATTACTGAAGCTACACCCGAGAAGCCGTACCTGGGTTTGAAGCTGGAATTTGAACCGAGTCAAATTATAGAGGTGTTACAACAATCGGAGCTGTTAGACGATCCGAAAGTCAATCCGAAACGTGCTATGTATGTGAGCCATATTGAATCGCCTTTATTGGATGCGGTCGTCAGGCTGGCTCGGCTGTTAGATAGCCCTAATGAAGTACCAATGCTTGCTCCATTATTTACGAAAGAAATTCTTTACAGGGTGTTGCAGGGCGAGAACGGGGACATTTTAAAAGCCATTGTAAAGGAAGAGAGCGCAATCAACCAAATCCGTGACGTAATCGAACATATTGTAAACCATTATGAGCGTTCTTTCCGCATTGAAGAGCTCGCAGAAATAGCGAATATGAGTGTATCTACTTTTCATCGGCACTTTAAAGAAGTAACGGCTATGAGTCCGATTCAATATCAGAAACAAATGAGACTTCAGGAAGCCCGGCGTTTATTATTAACCGAGTCCACAGATGCTTCCGATGTCGCATTTCGTGTAGGATATGAAAGCACATCTCAATTCAGCCGTGAGTATTCCCGAATGTTTGGATTCCCGCCTAGACAAGATATTAAGCGTTTAAAAGCATAGGTGATTACGCTGAACGCAGAGTAGTAGGCAGGCCGTTAAGGGCTTGCCTATTTTGCGTTTAGAAGGAGCTTGAGAGGATTAGGCAATGATTCAGCATGAATGAGTTAACGGTCACAGTCGCACTTACCGCATAATTAGGTATGGCTACCACAGGAGTGACAACTAACTGGATATGAAGGAGAAGTCAATTTGTACACGCGATTGAGAAATTTGTTTGCAATAAAAGGATATCGTTTGTTTGTCCTCTGTGTTCTATTGGTCGGGTTTGGGATTTCGATTACAATGCCGTACTTAGCACTCTATTGTACGGAGGAACTCGGTATGAGCGCAGGAACATTTGGCTTGTTCACAGCTGTAAGTTCGTTAAGCGGCGTATTTGCAAATTCGTTCATTGGTAAATATTCGGATCGTAATCTGGATCGGAAATACATTATTTTAGTGGCAACCGTGTCATCTGCAGTAGCCTATGCTTCGTATATCTGTTTTGATCATTTCTTGATTTTGCTCATATTCGTTAGTTTTTTTAGCGGTTTGGGAGCAGCCGCCATGCCGCAAATTTATGCTTATGCTCAGGAGTCGGCCGATGAAAGCAACTCCTATGACAAGACGTTTGCGATGTCCACATTACGTTCCCTTGTGTCGCTCGGGTTCCTAGTCGGACCTTTAGTTGGAACCGTGATATTGGGGCTAGTTGGATATAAGGGGCTTTTCCTCGGGACCTCCGCCATTTTTCTTGCTATCGCCTCACTTGTACTTCTGTATCTGCCTAAGAAGAGAGCAACTTCTAAGAAGAAATCAGGCAGCGCTGGGGCCAATTCGCTCAACCGGAGGAAAATTTGGTATCCTTTGCTTGCTTTCATCTTACTATTTGCGGTAAATGCTATTAATGGGATCATTACGCCATTGTTTATTGTAAACGAGCTTCAAGGTACGCATACAGATGTCGGATTGGTGGTTAGCATCTGTGCAGGTTTGGAAATCCCCATTATGTTCGCGCTAGGCGCCGTGGGAAGGAAGCTCTCGAACCATACATTAATGATTAGCGCCTGCTTTATTGCACTCTTGTACAATGCCATCTTAAGTGTCTCAACGGACTCTTGGCAGATTATCTGTGCGCAGCTTCTACAGGCGGTGTTTGTGGCCATTGTAATGGGCAATGGGCTAAGTTATTTCACGGAGCTCTTGCCAAACTCGCCGGGGACTTCCTCTTCGACGTATTACAACGGCTCCATTATTGGAAGGTTAGTCGGTAACTTAATGGGCGGTATCATTGCTCAGTATGTAGGGATTCGTGATGTATATTGGGTCAGCCTAGTCGTTGTTATTGTTTCGTTCATTATCTTATGGAGGACACGGCCTCAGAAGGATATTGAAGGTGCATATGCGAATGGAATGAATTAGAGGTACCAAGATGAAACGCAACATTCATAACTCTAACGGAGGGATATAGAACATGGAAATTAGAAGAATTGGCTCGCAGCCTTCAGGTAAAGGATCAACGGATTATTTTACCGGCACGGTTCGCATCGATCCGCTGATTGAAACGGCTGATCCAGCGCGAGTAGCTGCAGCATACGTTACGTTCGAGCCGGGGGCACGGACTGCTTGGCATATGCACCCGCTGGGACAAACGCTTATTGTAACAGCAGGAAAGGGGCGGGTTCAGCGAGAGGGTGGTTCTATCGAGGAAATCAGTCCCGGCGACGTCGTTTGGTTCCCGCCAGGCGAGAAGCATTGGCACGGAGCATCACCGACGACGGCGATGACCCACATTGCCATTCAAGAACGTCTTGATGGAAAAGCGGTTGAATGGTTGGAGAAGGTCAGTGATGAGCAGTACATGTCTGAGGACTGAAATCTCCACCATAATTTTGTCCTGTGGTAAAAGGATTTGTTAAACCGCCCAATCATTACCTTATTATTTTCATAGAATAGAGCATGTCCACTAAGAAAGCGAGGTGAGACGCCATGCCTTATTCTACTGGTCCTGTAACGAATACTAGAGATTTCGGAACAGCTTCAACTAATATTGTTGTTAGTGCAAGAAATCTAGATCTAACAACTCCAGTAACGATAATCGCAGAGATCTTTGCTTCTGTTGATTCCAGTACGTTCTACACTGCATACCAACTCTCGTATGTAGTACCGCCAAACTCGTATGATGTTAGGGAGTTCTTTATTGCCGGAAATGTAACCTACGAGGTTCAGCTTAATACAATGGATGTTAGCCCGCCTGATGTATTAATGGCCGTTACTGGTATTAACGAATTCGGAAACCTAGTCGAGGAGCAGCTCTTTACTCAGAATGAGCTTATCCTTATTTCTTCACTGAGTCCTCCAATTATTTAATTAACGCGCTTCTTTAATAAGGCTGCCGTTCTCAAAGGGAGCCTTATTAATCGTCCCCAAATGCGAAAAAAAAACAGACTGTATGAGTCTGTTCGAAGGTGTTTGTTAGAAGTAAGGATGGGTAGGAAAGGATATTTGAAATTTTTAGAGCTTTTACTGGATATCTATTATTAAACAGCTAAAAAGAAAGGTCTTTTAACTTATTGTTCCAGAGTTACGAATAATCACTTTAACATGGGCTTTATACGTTGCTATACCGATCGTTTTAATCCATTTCTCTTTTGACCATACACCCCTTTGGGTTGCTCTGACGTGCTTGCCCACGCCGATTGGGTCCACACCGTATTTACTGAAAGTACTCATGATGTTTAGAATACTTTGGCTGAGATAGGCTTCACATTCATTTGAGATTATGTTCAAATCTCTACTTTGCTCAAGATCCATGTCACCTTGGTAATCTTGGATCGCGCCTTCAACTTTAAGATTAAATGAAACGGTGGGTCTATCTGATTCACCGCTAATTTGTGTTTTGATTTTGCTTTTTGCGAAATCCATCATTACATTGCTTTTTGATTTTTTCTCCAATGGCATGGTGATATTAGGCAGGTGTTGGTTACGAATCAGCATTTGTGCTATTCGTGCTTGATCCGGGCTTAGTAGCAGAACTAATTTATCATCCCGAAATACGGCGACTTTTGAAATTTCTGCATCTTTATGGTGTACTTCCAAAAACGGCGCAAGAGGATCTTTTACTCTGTTCGTTAATTCAAAAATAAAGTCGCGAATCGTTGTAAATGGGCTAAATGCTGTCGCCTCAGTTGGACGAAGGAGATCGTTAAAATATTTGCTTTTCTTATGGTCTCTTTTGTTATAGGAGATCTTGTTTTCGGTAATTGGGTCATCGTTATTACCTCCGTAGAATCAAAATCATTATTACCACTATCTGGTGGCTTTTATTCATATTCCGCGTTTTACCTAGGGTTTTCATCTACCCGTTCATCTACCGCCATAAAAATTCTTCCCGAACCTTAACGGTCTTAATAGGCTAAGATACAGCTTGTAGAACAATACGGAACCTACGTAAACTCGGTTGAAACGCACTCGTAATGAGTTGCTCACGTTTTTATTAAAGAAAGAAAAAAATCCCCGGTCTGAATTGATCGGGGATTAGTATTTGGATTTGGGCAACCATTGGGCAACCAATGAACCAGTGGGAACATTCAAGTCTGACTGAAATCCTTGATATTAAAGGGCTGAACAAAAAAAATCCGGGGCCCCCTTGCGGGGGCCCCTTTCATGGGAGAGGAGAAACCGGACGAAGAGCTTATGGGGAAACGTAAGTCTTCTCCGCGGTTGTCTACGGCATCTCGCGACGCCGATATCTTAAGAATGCCCACATCAGGGGGAATTATACGTCAGTATGAATTTATTCCTTTAATGTTGTAGTTCAGACTTACATATGTAAGGTATTTAGAATTAAAGTTTCCTCATTGGCGTCATATATATACTGAATTATTTGAAAATGAAGCAAAAATCCGATGACAAACCGACGATTCGCTTATATGATGTTATTAAAACTAACATTATCGAAATGGAGGCGGTTGGCATGACGGCTTACGACTTCATTTTGCAAAACGCGGTCGCTGTTACCCCGGAGGGCGTGGTGAAACGCGATATCGGCGTGTTGAAAGGGCGGATGGCTGCCATTGAGGCGAAGCTGCCGAGCGACAGTTGTCCGGTTATTGATGCAGCGGGTCTGACCGTCATGCCTGGCGGAGTGGATGTGCATGTTCACTTCAATGAGCCTGGCATGGGACATTGGGAAGGCTTCGAGACTGGCTCGGCGGCGCTGGCGGCTGGCGGCACGACAACATACTTCGATATGCCGCTTAATGCCCGTCCGCCAACGGTTACTGCTTCAGCTTTCGAACAGAAGCTTGACGCAGCGTTAGGGAAATCGGCTGTTGATTACGCGCTATGGGGCGGGTTGATGCCGGGCTATGTGGATCGGCTTGCTGAGCTTACGGAATCGGGCGTCATCGGATTCAAAGCGTTCATGTCTTCGCCGGGTATGCCGCTTGAGGATGATTTTCGAGAATCGGATGAAGCTGTGCTGCTTGAGGGGATGAGGGAGATTGCTCGTCTCGGAGGCATTCTTGCACTGCATGCTGAGGATAATGAGCTCGTTTCGCGGCTGTCAACCATTGCGCGAGCTGCTGGATATACGGATGCATACAGCTACACCGCATCAAGGCCGATTGCGGCGGAGGTGCTCGCGGTCGAACGGGCGCTTGCGCTCGCGGAACAATCGGGATGCAAGCTTCATTTTGTCCATGTGAGCAGTGCGGTGGCGCTCTCGAAGATTACGGAAGCTCGCAACCGTGGAATGGATGTGAGTACGGAAGTGTGTACGCACCAGCTGATGCTGACGGCTGACGATCTGGCTCGGCTTGGGCCAGTTGCTAAGTGCGCGCCTCCGCTTCGTAACGGCTCGAACATGGAAGCGTTATGGGCGGCTCTCATCCGCGGGGAAGTGGATATGATTGCATCGGACCATTCCCCTTGCGAGACTTTAATGAAAGAAGGCGATGATTTCTTCGCGGCATGGGGCGGGATATCAGGTGCGCAGCATCGGATGGAGCTTATGATTGACGAGGGACATCTGAAACGGGGCATGCCTCTGACGGTAATGGCAGAGCTGCTCGCAGGTAAACCTGCGGAGCGTTTCGGTCTTGGTGCGCTTAAAGGTCGTCTCGAAGTGGGGATGGATGCGGATTTCGTGCTCATTGATCTGAAGCAGAGCTATAAAATTGAAACGCAGGACCTGCTCTACTTGCACCCGCACAGCCCATTCGTTGGACGGGAGGTAGGCTGTAAAGTAATGGCGACCTTCTGCAGAGGACAGCTCGTATACTCTGCTGATCAAGGCGTTCTCGTGAACCGTATCGGTCAGTTCCTAAAGGCTGCTGGGGATTCGCGGCCAGCTCGGACTCGGGTGGTAGAGCGATGAAGAACGTGGAGAAGCTGGGACAGGAGGCGGAGGGATGGCTCCGTGAGCTCGCTCAGTTCGGGGCTGATGCGACTCGTGGAGGGGTGACAAGGCTTCTATATACAGAGGAGTGGGTGGGCGCTCAGCTATGGCTTGCGGAGGCGATGAAGCAAGAGGGGCTTGAAGTTCGTGCGGATGAAGTGGGAAATGTATACGGAAGGCTGAGAGGAACGAGCCCGGAATTGAAAGCTATTGTTACAGGTTCGCATGTCGATACGGTCGTCTGTGGCGGCATATATGACGGTGCTTTTGGTATTGTTGCGGCTATCATCGCACTGCGCGAGCTTAAGGTGCGATACGGGCAGCCTCGTCGCACGATCGAAGCCTTATCGCTATGCGAGGAGGAAGGGAGTCGGTTTCCGCTTACTTGCTGGGGTTCAGGATCTATTACTGGAAAATACGTGGTCGAAGATGCGGTGCATATTCGATCGGAATCGGAGGGTCTTACGCTCTTTGATGCGATGGGGGATGCGGTTGGCAAGCTCATTGCTGGCACCGGTAAATTGCCCGAACCCGCGCAGAGGTGTGATGTCGAAGCGTTCATAGAGCTTCACATTGAGCAAGGAGGGGTATTGGAGGCAGAGGGGGTTGCACTCGGAATTGTAGACCGGATTGTCGGCCAGAAGCGGGCGACGATTACTGTTCTCGGTGAATCGAATCATGCCGGTACGACGCCGATGCATATGCGCCGTGATGCGCTACATGCCTCTGTCGCGATGATAGCCGCGCTGAATGAGTTAGCTTCTGATGCGGGAGCTCCGCTGACATTCACGGTCGGTTCATTGCAAGTTGAACCGAATTTGTCAAATGTCATTCCGGGCAAAGCTGTGTTTGCGATTGATATGCGCCATCCATCAGATGAGCAGCTTCAAGTTCAATATGACCAAGCGACTGCGATAATCGAAAGTTTGGCGGGGCGCTTCGGCGTTGATGTCCGCATTGAACTATGGATGAGCGAACCATCCGCAGGAATGAACGCTGGGCTTCGGCTGCTGCTTGAGCAGAGCGGCACGCGCGGCGGTTCCAGCTGGAAGTTGATGCCGAGCGGAGCGGGGCATGATGCTCAGTTGTTTGCTGCGCATTGCAAAACTGCGATGCTATTCGTTCCGAGCCGAGGCGGCATTAGCCACTCGCCGCTTGAATATACGCCTCCGGCTGCTCTTGGGACGGGAATAAACGGTCTAATTGACCTTCTATATGAGCTTGCATATACAGACGGATATGAAGACGAATGGGGGTAATGGGTCCATATGAAAACAGCCCATATCAAGCTAGAGGCATGGATTCAAGAACATGAACATGAGATGATAGCGCTCCTCCAGCGGCTCGTGCGTATGCCCTCTGATAACCCGAAGGGAGATTGTCTGGCGATAGCGGAGCTGGTCTTCGATGAGTTGTCGGCTCTAGGTTTCACGCCGATGGTGGACACGGTTCCGCAGGAGGAGGTGCGAGCAGCTGGGATGATCGCGGTTAGCAATATTGTCGCTGACACGAGGCTTGGCGAAGGACGGGGGGCTGCGATTGTGCTTAACGCGCATGGCGACGTAGTGCCGCCTGGCGATGGTTGGCACTGCGATCCATATGGCGGGATGATTGAAGCTGGCAAGTTATTCGGTCGTGGCGCGGCTGTGTCCAAATCCGATATTGCTGTGTACACATATGCCGTTATGGCGCTTAGAGATAGCGGTGTGTGGGAAGCGGAGCGACAGCAGCTTCCTGGGGGTACGCTCGCGCTCGCGTTTACTTTTGACGAGGAAACAGGAGGTGAGCTTGGGCCGAAGCGGCTTCTCGGGCAAGGGGCGATTAAGCCTGACTACGCAATCGTAGCTGGCTTCACGCATGCAGCCGTCACATCGCATAATGGCTGTCTGCATCTAGAAGTATCGCTCCAAGGGCGGTCGGCCCATGCGGCGATTCCACATACCGGTGCTGATGCGCTCGAGGCGATGACGCAAGTGTTGGCGGCGCTCTATGACTATCGTGCTGAACTGGGACGGCGGCATTCGGATGTCATTGGCATCGAGTCTCCGACACTTGTTGTAGGATTGATTCAAGGGGGCATCAATACGAATGTCGTGCCTGACCGATGTACGATTAGGCTGGACAGACGCATAATTCCGGAGGAGAATCCGGAGCTTGCGGAGCAAGAATTGCATGAGTTGATTGCAAGGACGGCTGCCCGTTTTCCGCAAATTGAATTAGATGTGCGCCGTGTTCTGCTTGCGCGTCCTTTCAGTGAAGTGGAAGGGACAGAGCGGCTGCTTCGCGCGCTTCGCCCGAACTGGTCGGCTGTCATGGGCGGCGAGGAGATGCCGGTGGTTGGTGTGCCGCTTTACGCGGATGCAAGGCATTTCACGGAGGCTGGCGTTCCTGCAGTTATGTTCGGCGCTGGTCCGCGCACGCTGGAAGAAGCGAACGGTCATCGGGCGGATGAGCATGTGCAGATACGCGATCTGACATTAGCGGTTCGCATCCTGTCTTTTATGCTGTATGATCTACTTAATGACGCCTCAATCCCTGGTGGAAAAAGGCAAGAAGATGAATAGACAGGAGCTGGTAAGTAGTGAAAATCGTAGTGTTGGACGGTTATACGCTGAATCCGGGTGATCTGAATTGGGAAGAGCTCGGATTGCTCGGCGAGCTGGTTGTGTATGACCGCACGGCGAAAGAGGATATCGTAACTCGAGCGGCCGATGCCGAAATTGTGCTGACGAACAAAACTCCGTTGTCTGCGGAGTCGATCGGCAAGCTGCCGCATCTCCGATATATCGGTGTGCTCGCAACCGGTTACAACATCGTGGATACACAGGCGGCTGCGCAACGTGGCATCGTCGTCACGAACGTGCCGGATTACAGCACGCATTCCGTCGTGCAGCTTGTATTTGCGCTGCTGCTTGCGCATGCATCTCAAGTGAGCGCGCATAGTGACGCTGTTCATCGCGGACAGTGGGCTAACTGTCCGGATTTCTCGTTCACGCTAAGCCCGCTGCACGAAATCTCCGGCAAGACGCTTGGCCTTATCGGCTTTGGTCAGATTGGCCAGCAAGTTGCCCGGGCCGCGCTTGCATTTGGCATGCAAGTTATTGTACATACACGGACAGTCAAGCTTGTTCCGGGACTGGAAACCGTTCGTTTCGTTCCGCGTGACGAGCTTTTCCGTAAGGCTGACGTTGTTTCGCTACATAGTCCGCTAACACCGGATATGAACGGTATCGTGAACAACGATACACTCGGCCTTATGAAGCGTTCTGCTTTCTTGATCAATACCGCGCGTGGTGGTCATGTCGTTGAGGAGGACTTGGCTCAAGCGCTGAACAGCGGCCGCATAGCCGGAGCTGGGCTGGACGTCCTCAGCGTAGAACCGCCGTCAGCTGACAATCCGCTGCTGCATGCGGCGAATTGTATCATCACGCCGCATATTGCATGGGCGACGGTGGAGGCGCGCAGCCGTCTCATGGCGATTGCGGCGAACAATTTGCGCGCATTCCTGAGCGCTGATATTCAGAATCAGGTGAACTAGCCCGATGCGGGGATTCGGCATTATTATGGGATTTGACGGGCTTGGATGGCTGCTGCATACCTATGCGGGTATCCCTTTGCCGTCGCATGTATTGGGGCTGTTGCTGCTTGCGGCAGCTCTGTTTACGCGTGTCATCAAGCTGGAGTGGGTAGAAGAGAGTGCGACTTTCCTGACGAAGCATATGATGCTTTTCTTCATACCGCTCCTCGCCGGCGTTACCGCCTTCGCCAAGATGATAGGCGATTCCTGGCTTGCCGCAATCGTCTCTCTAACGGCAGGGACGCTTGTCATTCTGCTGTCCACAGGCTTTGCAACTCAAATTATCATCGCAAACCGCCGAAAGGGGGTGTCGGACGTTGAACAACAGTCTGATCGCTGATCCGATCTTCGGCACGACACTGACTATCGCGGCATATGGCGCTGCGCTCTTCCTGAAACGGAGGTGGAGCTGGTTGCATCCGTTAATCGCTGCGCCGCTCCTCGTTTATGTTGTATTGCAATTAGGTGACATTCCATATAGTGCCTACAGGATTGGCGGAGATATGGTTACCTACTTCCTTGGGCCGGCTACTGTCGCGATGGCGGTGCCGCTGTACAAACATGCGATGCGGCTGCGACATCTTCTGCCCTCGCTGCTCCTGGGTGCTTTCGTCGGGAGTTTGCTAGGGTTGCTCGTAAATGCGCTGTCGGTCATTTTGTTTGGAGGCACGGAATCGTTTCTGCACTCGGCGCTGCCTAAGTCCGTAACTGCGGCGGTAGCGATTGATTTGTCGCGATGGCTAGGCGGTTCTCCGGAATTGACAGCTGCGCTTACGGTGACGACGGGGCTAATCGGCAGCGTCCTTGGACCTCCGCTGCTTCGGCTATGCGGGGTCACCGACAAGATTGCGGCTTCAATTGCGATTGGTGCGGCAGCGCATGGCATCGGTTCGGCAAGATTGCTGTCCGAATCGGAGGAGCAAGGTGGGCTTAGCGGATTTTCAATGGCGGCTTGCACTGTATTTACTCCTGTATTATTGCTGCCCGTACATGCTTGGTTGCTATAGAAAGCTTGCAAGATTTCGAGCAATTTTTACATATTTCAGCTTTTCTTAAGGTTTGTTGCCTAAATATCTGATATAGTGGCACAGTAAAGGAATAGCAGATTTCAAATGTTGGAAGGGAGACTTCAATCTTGAGCGAGAAAGACAAAGAGTTTGATAAGGAAGCCCAGCTAGATGCAGTCAATAATGAAGAGCAAGAGGGAGTCTTTTCGGTAGAATCGCGCGAAGAGTTTGAAGATAGCCGTGATGAAGCGAGTGTAGAGACTGAAGAGAACGAAGAAGAGGAAGAAGTGAAAGAACAGGCAGCACAGCCAGCGGCAAACGGCGGCAGAGCATGGATGTACATCTCCATTGGTCTTGCAATTGTTCTTCTCGTATTCCTCGTGAAGTCGCCATTTGGCAGCAGCGGCGGCAAGGAAGCGGTTGGTTCCGTTAATGGCACCGCGATTACGAAGGATCAGCTGTATGATGCTATGGCGAAGGTTGGCGGACAGCAAACGTTGGACAACCTTATTCAAGATGAACTCGTGAAACAAGAAGCCGATAAGAAGGGCATTGTAATCGGCGATAAAGAAGTAGATGCAGAGATTGCTAAGATTAAGAAGCAATTCCCGACAGATGCGGATTTCGAAGCTGCGCTGCAGCAAGCGGGAATGTCTCTTGAGGATTTGAAAGCACAAACGCCAATGCAGCTTCGTATTTCGAAGCTTGTTGAGCCGCAAGTTAAAGTAACAGACGACGACGTGAAGAAGTACTTCAACGAGAATAAAGCAACGTTCGACGAGCCTGAGCAAGTGAAGGCTTCCCACATTCTTGTGGCGACGAAAGAAGAAGCTGATGCGATCGAGAAGCAGTTGAAAGACGGCGGCGATTTCGCAGCGATTGCAAAAGAGAAATCGACGGATCCAGGCAGCAAAGATGCTGGCGGCGACCTCGGTTACTTCAGCGCAGACAAGATGGATCCGGATTTCGCAAAAGTGGCGTTCGAATTGAAAGCCGGCGAGACTAGCGCGCCGGTGAAGACGCAATTCGGTTACCATATCATTAAAGTATTCGATCATAAAGCAGGCAAAAAAGCGACTCTCGACGAGAAGAAGGCGGATATTAAGGATACGCTGATTCGTCAGAAAGTATCGGAGCTTTCTCCAACATGGCTAGCGGATTTGAAATCCAAAGCCCAAATTACAAACACATTGCCAAAAAAAGATGAAGTGGCAGCACCTGTGGCGACAACATCCGGCAGCGCAAATTAATACGTTTTAACTCCCATTAACCATCACCAGCCAATAATTGGCTTGGTGATGGTTGTTTCTTTTGTGGCACAATGTACGTAATTACAAAACGTCTAGAGCCAGTAAGTCGTGCTTCTAGTCACTTTCTTGTGAGATAAGTTGACATCGAGGGATAGTAAATCTTTACAAGTGTTCAAATTATGTTTTACAAATGCTTAAATTCGTTGTATTATTGGCTTCGGGTTTAAAAATATAAACAAATACATGGAGGCGGGCTCAAGTAATGAAGAAAAAACTGCTAGTACTTGTTTCACTCATGCTGGTCTTCACAGGCGTATTGTCAGCTTGTGGCAAGAGCGGATCTGGAGACGACCAAACGTTTCGGATGAACCTGACAACCGAACCGCCTAGTCTCGATGTAGCACAAGCACAGGATCAAGTATCCTTTACTGTGCTAAGCGGCCTTTTCGAAGGTTTGACGCGTATGGACAAAGATGGCAACATCGTTCCAGGCGTTGCTGAGAAATGGGACGTTTCTGAAGACGGCAAGAAATTCACTTTCCACCTGCGCAGCGATGCGAAATGGTCGAACGGTGACCCGGTAACAGCTCAAGACTTCGAATATTCTTGGAAGCGTACTTTGGATCCGAAACTGAATCCACCAGCACCGTATGCTTACCAACTCTACTACATTAAAAATGCTCAAAACTACAACGTTGAAGCGGACAACCCTAATCACATTAGCGATCCTGCGCAAGTTGGCGTTAAAGCAATCGACGATGCAACGCTTGAAGTTGAGTTGGAGAACCCAACGCCTTACTTCCTGAACATCACAGCGTTCTTCACTTCATACCCAGTCCACAAGTCTGCGCAAACAAACGCTAACTGGGCTGCAGAAGCTAAAGATTACATCTCCAACGGTCCTTTCAAAATGTCTGCTTGGAAACACGGCGATTCCCTTGAACTCGTACCTAACGAAAACTACTGGGATAAGAAAGATATCCACCTGAGCAGCGTTAAGTTCTCGATGGTTAAAGATCCAAACACTGAGCTTAGCATGTACAAAACAGGCAAACTTGACTGGGCTGGCTCGCCAACAGGTTCGATCCCAGCTGAGCAACTTGACAAATTCCGTCAAGAGAAAAACGCTGAGCTTCAAATCAAACCAATTGCAAGCACATACTACTACAACTTCAACAACGAGAAGAAGCCTTTCAACAACGTAAAAGTACGTAAGGCGCTTTCGATGGCGATCAACCGTCAAGATATCGTTGACAAAGTAACTAAAGCAGGTCAAACACCGGCATTCGGTTTCGTTTCCGGCGGTATCCACGGCGTGAACGGCGAATACCGTGCAGAAGTGAAAGACGACTACTTCAAAGAAGACGTAGCAGAAGCGAAGAAATTGCTTGCTGAAGGTCTTCAAGAAGAAGGCATGACTTCGATGCCTGAGTTCACGCTTACTTTCAACGAAGGTTTGCACAAGACTGTAGCTGAAGCAATCGCGAACATGTGGAAAGAAAACCTTGGCATCACTGCTAAGACTGAAGTGCAAGAATGGAAGATCTTCCTGAAAAACCGTCAAAGCTTGAACTATGACGTTGCACGCGCTGGTTGGGGAGCTGACTACAACGACCCAATGACGTTCATCGACATGTTCACATCCAAAGGCGGTAACAACGATATCGGCTTCAAGAATGCAGACTACGATGCACTCGTTAAAGAAGCTTATGCAACAAACGATCAACAAAAACGTGTAGACGCAATGGCTAAAGCTGAGAAGATCCTTATCGGTGACAACCAAGCAATTATGCCGCTGTACTACTACACTTCTGCACAATTGATCAAACCATATGTTAAGAACTATGTAGTTGACTACTCCGGTAACATCGACTACAGCCACATCACGATTGAAAAATAAGATTAACAAGAAAATTTAAGGGTTCAGGGATATATATGGGAACCATATATATCCCTTCTCTTATGATTGGGGAGGGCTTGGGATGGCTCGGTATATAGGTGGTAAGTTTGTCAACATAATCGTTTCGCTGCTAATTCTAGCCACCGCGACCTTTTTCTTGATGAAGGCTGTCCCAGGGGACCCTTTCACACAAGAAAAAGCAATTCCGCCTGAAATTAAGGCGCAGATTATGGCACACTACGGTTTGGACAAGCCAATTTGGCATCAGTATTTGATTTACATGAAGAACCTGCTTCAGTTTGACCTTGGCGAATCTATGAAGAGCTCGAATCGTACAGTAACAAGCATCATTACGGATTCATTTTCAACATCTTTCAAAATAGGTATCATTGCGATCATCGTTTCTGTCATCATTGGGGTTTACCTCGGTATGATGGCTGCGCTGAAGCATAAGAAATTTATCGATAATTTCTTTATGTTTATTGCGGTACTAGGGATCTCGATTCCAAGCTTCGTCGTTGGTGCGATGATTCAATATTTCCTTGGCGTTAAATTCCCGATCTTTACGGTTGCAGGGCTGGAAGGGCCGCTCGATTACGTGCTTCCTGTATTTGCACTGTCAACTCTTCCGATTGCATTCATCGCGAGGCTGACTCGCTCAACCATGCTCGAGGTACTGACCTCGGACTATATTCGTACTGCAAAAGCAAAAGGGCTCACGCCTCATGCTGTACTTTGGCAGCACGGCTTGCGTAATGGTATTCTGCCTGTTGTCACTTATCTAGGTCCGATGACGGCGAACGTTATTACTGGTTCGGTCGTCGTGGAACAAATCTTTGGTTTGCCTGGCCTCGGTGCTTATTTCGTAGATAGTATCTCAAACCGAGATTATACCCTCATTATGGGGATCACGATCTTCTATGCCGTAATCCTTATGGCGGCACGTTTCGTGACGGATATTCTTTACATTATCATTGATCCGCGTATCAAAATCAGCGGAGGTGTCGTTAAGAAATGAGCACACAATTGAAGGAAATTCAGCAGAACGACGTGGATGCGGGATCCCTCTTCGAGAAGCTTCCGCAGCGTCATAAAGAAGCTGAGATCATTACGGCAGAAAGCCGCTCGACTTTCCAAGAAAGCTGGGCACGCCTTCGCAAGAACAAGTATGCGATGGCAGGCATGTATGTCCTGATTCTTATCATAATTTTGGCGATTGTTTGCCCAATGCTTTCTCCGTATAATACGTATACGAACGATCTGGACAATCAATTTGCGAAGCCGTCGGCGAAGCATTGGTTCGGTACGGACAACCTGGGCCGTGATTTGTTCACGCGTTCATGGAGAGGTGTTCAAATCTCTCTAATCGTTGGTTTTACTGCTGCACTTATCGACCTTTTAATTGGGGTAGCGTATGGCGGTATTATGGGCTTCGCTGGCAAACGTCTTGGTAATGCAATGAACAAGTTCGCAGAAGTGCTCTATGCGATTCCGTATATGCTCGTTGTTATCTTGCTTGGCGTTGTTATGGGATCTGGTTTGTTTACGATCATTATGGCATTGTCGATTACAGGCTGGATTACGATGTCCTGGATCGTTCGTGGTCAAATTATGCAGCTCAAGAACCAAGAGTACGTGCTTGCAGCGCAATCCATGGGCGCAAGCAGCTCGCGTATTCTGTTCCGCCACTTAATTCCGAATACTCTCGGACCGATTATCGTTACCGTAACGCTTTCGGTACCGTCTGCTATATTTACCGAAGCCTTCCTGAGCTTCTTGGGTCTAGGTGTTCAATCGCCGGATGCTTCCCTAGGTTCCTTGATCAGTGAAGCGATGTCTTCCTGGCAGTTGTATCCATGGGTAATGGCGATCCCGGCATCGCTGCTTTGCATCACAATGATTGCATTTAATATTTTCGGTGATGGTCTGCAAGACGCATTCGATCCGAAGATGAAAAAATAACCTGCGCTGGGAGTGAGCTTATGAGCAATCCGATTCTTAGTATTTCTGATTTGCATATCTCGTTTCATGTGCGCGGTGGAGAGGTTCAGGCCGTTCGCGGAGTTAGCTTGGATGTTAACCGCGGCGAGTCTGTTGCGATTGTCGGCGAGTCCGGCAGCGGCAAGAGCGTAACAGCTCAATCTATTCTACGTTTGATTCCAACGCCTCCGGGCGAGTTCAAACAAGGCTCCATTACGTTTAAAGGCGAAGATTTGCTAGCCAAAACAGAGAAAGAAATGGAGTCCATCCGCGGTAAGGAGATCGGCATGATCTTCCAGGACCCCATGACTTCTCTTAATCCTACCCTTACAGTTGGTCGTCAAATTTCTGAAGTGCTTCATAAGCATCAGAAAATGAACGCTACTGATGCAACGAACCGTGCTGTTGAGCTGTTGACGTTAGTCGGTATTCCTAACGCTGCTGAGCGTGTGAAACAATATCCGCACCAATTCTCTGGCGGTATGCGCCAGCGTGTAATGATTGCAATCTCTCTTGCATGTAATCCGTCTCTTCTCATTGCGGACGAGCCGACAACGGCGCTTGACGTTACGATCCAAGCCCAAATCATGACGCTGATGAAAGAACTTCAACAGAAGACTGGAACGTCGATCATCCTGATCACGCATGACCTTGGTATCGTAGCGGATATGTGTGACCGAGTTGTCGTTATGTATGCAGGTAAAGTTGTGGAGACAGGCACGAAGCAAGAAATCTTCAAAAACCCGCAGCATCCGTACACAAGAGGCTTGCTGCGTTCGCTTCCGCGCCTGGATCAGAAGAAGGACGAGCCGCTCGTTCCGATCATCGGTACACCGCCAGATATGTCATCGCCGCCTAAAGGCTGTGCATTCTGCGCACGTTGTGATGAAGCGATGCGTATTTGTGTCGACAACGATCCGCAGGCTTACGTGCTGAGCGAAACGCAAACTGCGAAATGTTGGCTTCATGACTCGGCCCTTAAAGGGGGAGAGAGCGCATGAAAACAAACAATAACATGCTGATTGAAGTTGATCAGTTGAAGAAATATTTTGACGTTGGCAAAGGTAAGCTGCTGAAGGCGGTTAATGATCTTTCCTTCGGCATTCGCGAAGGTGAGACGCTCGGTATGGTTGGTGAATCCGGCTGCGGTAAATCGACTGCGGGCAGAACGATTCTTCGTTTGTATGAGCCAACTTCCGGTGCTGTTAATTTCAAAGGCCAGAACATCGTCAAAGCGAAAGGCGCTTCTCTGAAGGCGCTGCGCCGCGAAATGCAAATGATCTTCCAAGATCCATATGCTTCGCTGAACCCGCGCTGGAAGGTAGAAGACCTGATCGCGGAGCCTATCGATATTCACGGCCTTGCTAATGGGTCGAAGGATCGCAAGCTGCAAGTAGAACGTTTGCTTGACCGCGTTGGTCTTCGTTCGGAACATGCTACGCGTTACCCGCATGAGTTCTCCGGCGGCCAGCGTCAGCGGATCGGGATTGCCCGCGCGCTTGCGGTTAATCCCAAGTTTATCGTCTGCGATGAGCCGATCTCGGCGCTAGACGTATCCATTCAGGCACAAGTGGTTAACTTGCTGCAAGATTTGCAGCGTGATATGGGTCTAACGTACCTGTTCATTGCACATGACCTTGCGATGGTTAAACATATCAGTGACCGTGTTGCCGTTATGTACTTGGGTAAAATGGTGGAGCTTGCAGAAAGTGAAGAGCTTTATGCGAATCCGAAGCACCCATACACGAAGGCGCTTATGTCCGCGATCCCCGTTCCGGACCCTGATGTAGAAGAAACGAAAGAACGTATCGTTCTATCTGGCGATTTGCCGAGCCCGATTAGCCCGCCGAGCGGCTGCCAATTCCGTACTCGCTGTCCGTTTGCGACAGAGAAATGCGCGAACGAAGTGCCGATCTTCCGCGAAGTGGAGCCGAACCACTGGGCTGCTTGCCATTATGCATAATTCGTACGAATAGAAGAGGACGTTTCGCTAAGTACCCGCGAAACGTCCTTCTTTGTGTGCTAAGGTTAGAGGATTCGTTCACCGAGGAGAGAGCCGATGAGCTCGACAGCAAGCCTTGCCGTTCTCCCGCTTGGATCAAGCGATGGATTCACCTCAACAATATCGGCGGACGTTACTCGTCCGCAGTCGTACAGCATCTCCATCGCGAGATGCGCCTCACGGTAGTTCAATCCGCCCCGGACGGGAGTTCCGGTTCCAGGCGCCTCACCGGGGTCGACGCAGTCGATGTCGAAGCTGACATGGATGCCCTCGGAGCCATACGAGGCAATCGCGATTGCGCGCTCCATGACGCGGGCCATGCCGATACGGTCAATGTCATGCATCGTGAAGCAGCTGATGCCGCTGGCGTATATATTCCGCTTCTCGCCTTCATCGAGCTCGCGGCTGCCGACGAGGACGACGCGCTTAGATTGCAGCTTCGGGTTCAGGCCATACATATTCGTGAAACGCGCGTCGCCAAGACCGAGACTGGCTGCGAGCGCCATGCCGTGCAGATTGCCGGAAGGTGTCGTCTTAGGTGTATTCATATCGGCATGCGCATCAATCCAGATGACTCCGAGCTGCTGGATGTGCTGAGTTAAGCCGGCAATTGTGCCGATTGAGATGCTGTGATCGCCGCCGATCGTCAGTGGGAAGGCGCCGCTCTTGGCGATTGCGAGGACCAATTCGGCAACGTCCTCGCTCATCGTCTGTACGCGGCCCCAGTTGCGCATTCTTTCCATGGAACGGCGATCCTTCGTTAGCTTCTGCCATTCGAGAGGAGGCAGCAGGGTAACGGATCTTTTCAGCTGCTTGAGCTTCTCCATTAGCCCGGCTTGCAGGACGGCTTGCGGCCCGCCGTCAGCACCGGGACGGCTTGCTCCGTGATGGAACGGTATTGGAAGGACGGTGACCGGCTGCCGATGTTTGCTCATGTGGAATTCCCTCCTTTTGCCATACGCGGCAGGCTTGCGATCTGTTTGCTTATATATAGGCGCCAAGAGGGGAGGTCATGACAAACAAGCGTGTGAATCCTTTAACACGGACGGGAAATTGTGTTACGATATTATTTAGAAATTGGCAAGCGGAATGAAAGGGGCTTTGGACAGCTTTGAGAGTAATTGCAGGATCGGCGAAAGGCCGGTCTTTAAAAGCGGTGCCGGGAAAAAACACGAGGCCGACAACCGATAAAGTAAAAGAAGCGATATTTAGTATGATTGGCCCATTTTTCGATGGTGGCATGGTGCTCGACCTGTTCGCAGGTACAGGAGGACTAGGCATTGAGTCCTTGAGCAGGGGGATGGAGCGCGGGGTGTTCGTTGATCTGGACGGCGGCAGTATTGAAGTCATCAAGCATAATGTACAAGCTGCCCGCGTAGCGGAAAATGCGGAGATTTACCGTACAGAAGCGCTTCGTGCGGTGAAAGCGCTGGAGAAGCGGGGACTGCAGTTTGAGCTTGTTTTTCTGGACCCGCCGTATCGGATCAAGGAGATGGACACGCTGATGGCAGAGCTCGCTGAACGGGGCTTGCTTGCGCCTGGCGCGAAAATTGTCGTCGAGCATGATGCCGAGGTTATCTATCCAGAGTCAATCGAAGACATCGTTCAGCTGAAGCGATCGCAATATGGCGATACCGCGGTTACCGTCTATCGCTATGAACAAGATGGAGAACAGCAAGGCGAAGTTAATGAAGAAACAAAAGATGGCCAATAGAAGCCAACTGTACATATGGAGGCTAATAACATGACTGCACCAACGAGATTACCCGGGATGAGAGTTGCCGTATATCCGGGCAGCTTCGATCCTGTTACATGCGGACACTTGGACATCATCCGCCGCGCTGCCAAACAATTCGATCATTTAATCGTTGCAGTGCTCAACAATACGAGCAAGAATCCGCTCTTCTCGGTGGAGGAACGCAAGGCGCTGCTAGCGGAAGTGACGAAGGATCTGCCGAATGTGACGATTGACAGCTTCCGCGATCTGCTGGTCAATTTCATGCGTTCGCAGGATGCTCATGTCATCGTCAGAGGAATCCGCTCTGTGACGGATTTTGAGTATGAGCTGCAGATGGCATCAACGAACCATCAGCTCGATGGCGAGATCGAGACGATCTTCATGATGACGAATCCGAAGTATTCGTACCTCAGTTCAAGCATTGTAAAAGAGATCGCGCGTTTCAAAGGGAACGTGACGGATCTCGTCCCTCCTGTAGTGGCGGAAGCGCTAGTGGACAAGTACGCGGACCGTCCTTGACTGAAGCGAGCTTAGTTAAGCTTAGCTTAGCGTGTTCTGTTTATCCCGCAAGGCTACCGCTATCGCTATGGAGATCATGACCAGAGCGGATACGGCGAGAAGGAACCCAAACAGCAGAACGGGCGTATACGGCCATAGGGAATGCAGATCGCTAACGCGAATTGCAGCATCCGTGGCGGCGCCTGTTTTTTCTGTTTGCGTGAAGGCGGGAGCGGCGGTTGGGAAGATGGCTTGCATGAGCTTGCCGGCAGGCTTCCATGCCAGAAGCGTGATGAAGAACGCGAGCGGGCTTTGAACAAGCCGCGATGCCGCGAGACGGGCGAGTGATAGGCCGGAGCCGGTAAGCATGCTGCTGGCTTGCAGGAGTGCGCTTAAGCCGCTCCAGCTCAGCACGGCAGCACAGCATGCAGCGGTCCAGGGGATACCGCCTGCGAATTTTGTAGTTGCAGCGGCATAGACTCCGATATGGCTCTCCAGAAAAGCAGGGAGCAAGAATGCGGGAATGTTCTCTGGCAGGAGTGGCTGCAAGAGGCGGACGAGAACGGCTGCGAACATCATGAAGCCGCCGATAGCCATTAGCTTGTAGACGGACACAACGACTGAGTCTCCGAGTGCTTTGCCGAATGTACGGCCGTCGCGCTTGTTGGCAGCATGCATCGCTGTTGAGGCACGCCGCAGCAACGAGGAAGTCGGTTCTTTGGCGCGAGTATCGATATTATCAGTTGATTCTGAATCGGGTTTATTGCGAGTTGAAGTTGGAGCGGACGCAGATGCAGGGGTGAAGCGCGCTGTAATGAAAGAGGTCAGTAAAGCCGATAGCCATACAGCTGCTGCAATTGCCGCGCCTAGCTCCGGGTGGTGAAGAAAGCCAGAGCCGACGACGAGCAGCATAAACAGCGGGCTAGGCATATGCGAGAGTGCGAGCAGGCGCTGGCCTTCAGCGATCGTCACGAGCTTGCTGCGGCGAAGGGAAGCGACGGCTTCAGCGCCAAGGGGGAACCCGCCTGTCCAGCCGAGCGCCATAGCGATGCCGGATTCACCCGGTAGGCGGAATAACCGCCGCATCAGCGGGTGAAGCAGCGCGCCCAGGGCGTGAACAGCGCCGAAGGTGAGCATGAGTTCGAGCAGCGCAAGAAACGGAAGAAGTCCGGGAAAGACGATATTCCACCAGACCGTTAAGCCTTGCAATGAAGCTTGAAAAGCTTCGTCCGGCCGCATGATGATGGCGGCGACGAGCAGGATGGATAAACAAGCGTACGTAATGGTGCGCGTCATACAGCTCACTCCATTGCAGATATAGTGTCTCTGTGTAACTCATATCAGAATATGACAAACAGAGCCACTATATTGTTACGCTTGTCTTCTTGGAGTTAGACCAAGCTTATAGCTTGCTTATTCAATAGTCATCGGCTTCTCATAATAATCGCGAAACAGATCGCGAGGCGTTGCGTCCGGCCATCCTAACGCGTAGATGGAGGTCGCTTGGATATCTAGCGCCAAGAATGGATCATGATCCTGTGCGCGGGCGGCGCTGGTCAGGATCGGCAGCTTCGCCGTCTTGCGCATTCGTTTTAGCAGCTCCTGGCCTCGAGGAGAGAAACCGAGCACGCGAATGTATTGAATTCCTTCGCGAAGCCTCTCGCGCGATAGCAGCTCCTTCGAGTGTCCGAGCAGAACGGCCAGCAAGGCACGCTGCAGCTTCGTGCGGGTATAGCGCTTCGTCTTCAGCTTGTCCAGCAGCGACTCGAAATGAAGCGCTTCTAGCTCGGGGAGCATTCGTTTGATCCGGTATTCGAGCCCTTCGCTCATCTCATGATATCGCTCAAGCGCTGCAGCTGGCTCGCTCACGAGTTTATGGAACAAAGCCGACTCGTACTGCGCCCAGCTGTTTCGGGCGCGTCCGAGAGCGTTGTCGCGCAGCAGCAGCTCCAGCGTCGATGCGGGAACATAAGGCGCAGCATCCGCCGGTGATGCAGCGTCGCCCAAGACGATGCCGCGAATCGCAGTTGCGCTCGCAATCTGCGCATCGGTAATGCTCGTCTGCGAGTAGCCGGCCTTCTCGCGGCGCACCGTAAAAGGCTCAATCGCGCTGCCAAGCCGCTCCAGCGCGAGAAGATAATGCAGCCCAAGCGTATTATTGGGCTGCGCAAGCGGAAACGCGGCCGCTTCATCATCGCCCGCGGCCAGCATGAAGCGGCGGACGGCCTCGCTATACGCAGCCGGATAGCTCACGCCGCCGCTGAGGCAATCCGCCATGAGCCCCTCGAATGCCGCGGGCTCATGCGCGAGCTGCCGGGCAACCCGCCGCAGCGGCCCGATGTCGCCGGCCTCGCTGCCGAAGCAGAGCGCGTCTACGACGCCTGTCGCTTCAAGCAGCGCCACGGCGCCGTAGCCGAACCATTCCGCCGCCTGCGTAGAATAGGCGACGGGCAGCTCAATGACAACGTCGCAGCCGCCGCGCAGCGCCATCTCGGCGCGCGTCCATTTATTCAGCAGCGCAGGCTCCCCGCGCTGCAGGAAGTGCCCGCTCATCACGGCGATTACTGCATCGCTGTTCGTTATTTTAAGCGATTGCTGCAAATGATAGTGATGACCGTTATGAAATGGGTTATACTCGACAATAAGCCCGACTGTCCGCATTGCTATTCCTCCAAAAGTAGGATATATAAGCACAAAACGGTATGCTTTTTCTGGGTGAAGTTGTAATCGTTTTTGCTTTTGTTATAATATCACGTCGTGAAAATGTTGACAAAACTATTCAATAGTCGATATAATAAACTTTGTTTGTTTGGAGTGATCGTATGGAGATTAATGTTCGAGAATTAGCGTCCAAAGGATTGAAGATTTCTTATCAATCAAGCTTGGACACCGACTGGCTGAAGCAAGTTCGTAAAGACATCATCAGTACGAGCCCGATGGAAGTCAATATGACCACTTGGGGCGAAGACGGTGTTGCCCATGTGGAGGGCGAGCTGTCCGTCGATGCTGAGCTTGCGTGCTCACGGTGTTTGGAGCCGACACATACGCATGTTGTCGTCCCGTTTCATGAGCGCTTCAAGCCAGAGTCGAAGCTATCTGGCGATGAAGAAGAGACCATCATTCCAGTGGAGGAAGACAAGCTCGAGCTGGACCCATTTCTTGAAGAAATGCTAATGCTCGCGTTGCCTTTTGTGCCGCTTTGTAAAGAAGACTGTAAGGGTCTTTGCCACTCTTGTGGCACTAACTTGAATGAGCAAAATTGCGGTTGTCAAACCGATCGAATTGATCCAAGACTCGCCGCCTTGAAAGATTTTTTCAACAACGGAGATTAAGTGAAGGGCTTGCTTAATACTCAATGATGCATTACAATCATGCATCTGCGTCGAATTCTGTTAAGGAGGTGGGAAACATGGCAGTACCACAACGTAGAACGTCCAAAACACGTCGTGACAAACGCCGCACGCATTTCAAACTGGCGGTGCCAGGTATGGTGAAATGTGAGCAATGCGGAGAGTTGAAATTGGCTCACCGTGTGTGCAAGGTTTGCGGAACATACAAAGCAAGAGAGATCATCAAGCAATAGTTTTAAGCAGATCATAGTACTTCATCCTACGGGTGGAGTGCTATTTTTTTTATTCACTATTTTTTGTAGAATCGTTGGCTTGTGCCAGTTGTCGTGGCCATTGTGGGCCACAATTAGGCGACTGAATATTGCGCGATGCTGTTTTCTTCTATATACTATTAGTACCTGGTTATAATAGCAGCTTGTAATGGTGTATGATGATAAGCAGAGGTACATACTTAGAACATTAGGCAAAGGTGGTGTGGACCATCGAACGTCTTCCGAAGAAACAGAGACATCAGCTGCTCCAAAGTTTGATCGAGGACAATCCGTTCATTACGGATCAGGAGCTGACGCGTCAACTAAAGGTTAGTATTCAAACGGTGCGGCTTGACCGGCTAGAGCTCGGCATTCCCGAGCTGCGGGAACGAATGAAGTTAATGGCGGAACGTTCGTATGACCCCGTCCGTTCACTGCCGCTGCATGAGATAATCGGGGATATTGTAGATTTGCAGCTGGACCACAGCGGCATCTCGCTTTTTGAAATTAAAGAGGAACATGTATTTTCAAGAACCGGCATTGCCCGCGGACATCATGTCTTTGCTCAGGCGAACTCACTAGCGGTTGCAGTTATTAACGATGAGATTGCGCTCACGGCAACTGCGGACATCAGGTTCGTACGTTCTGTGAAGCTTGGAGAGAAATGCATTGCGAAAGCTTACGTGCGTTCTGGCTCCGGCGGCCGCAGCAAGGCGAAGGTTGAAGTTTGCTCTTACGTAGGAGATGAGATGGTGTTTCAAGGCCATTTCATCATCTTCCGTTCCGCAGGCGAGCCGGTCATCGAGGGAGGAATGAATGGTGCGGATCGCAATTGACGCGATGGGAGGCGACCATGCCCCTTCACTAATTGTGCAAGGCGCAGTGGAAGCAGCACTAGAATGGCCGGAGCTCCGAATTATTCTTGTCGGGGATACGGCGCAGATTGAGCAGCATATTGGCGCGAAGAAGCCCTCCAATATTGAAATCATTCATGCGGATGATGTCATTGGACCTGAAGATGAGCCGGTTAAAGCCGTTCGGCGGAAGAAAACCTCCTCCATGGTCATGGCAGGTCAGCTCGTGCGAGAAGGTCATGCGGAAGCGATGCTCTCTGCAGGTAATACGGGCGCGCTGATGACGACAGGACTGCTCGTCGTTGGGCGTTTGGAAGGCATGGAGCGCCCGGCGCTCGTAACCATGCTTCCGACGATGGATGATGTAGGCTGTCTCGCGCTTGACCTTGGTGCGAATATGGATGCGAAGCCGGAGCACTTGCTTCAGTATGCCATTATGGGAAGTATTTATCGCAGTAAAATGAACGGCATGGAGAAGCCCCGGGTTGGGCTGCTGAATGTCGGTACTGAGGCGATGAAAGGGAATGAGCTGACTAAAGCGGCTTATGAGCTGCTGGAAGCGGCTCCGATCAATTTTATTGGCAATGTGGAAGCGCGCGATGTGCTGCTCCGCAATTGCGACGTCCTTATTTGTGACGGCTTTGCCGGCAATATTATGCTGAAAGCGATGGAAGGTACGGCGGGAACGCTATTCAAGGCGATCCGCGACGTATTCACAAGCAGCTTGCTGACGAAGCTTGCAGCGGCAATCGTCTTGCCGAGAATGAAACGGCTTCGGGGCAAAATGGATTATAAAGAGCATGGCGGGGCGCCGCTGCTGGGCGTGAACGGTCTCGTAGTCAAATGCCACGGCTCTTCGGATGTCAAAGCAGTCAAAAATGCTGTAAGGCAAGCGAAATTAGCTATTGAGAGCAACTTAATTTCGTCAATCGCAGCGGAAATTAGCAGGAAGTGAGTGGGACTATGCAACTACATCCCGTAGGTATTCTCGGCACGGGCAAATATGTGCCAGAGCGGATTTTGACGAATCAGGAATTGGAACAGATGGTCGAGACGAACGACGAGTGGATCGTATCGCGGACCGGCATGCGTGAGCGCCGGATTGCAGCTCCTGAGCAAGCAACATCGGATCTCGCGCTTCACGCCTCGAAGGCGGCGCTGGCAGCTGCCGGCATTACAGCAGAGGATCTCGATCTAATCATAGTAGCGACGATTACACCGGATATGTTCTTCCCGTCTACAGCCTGCTTGCTGCAGGAGAAGCTCGGAGCGAAGAAAGCGGCAGCATTTGACTTGTCGGCAGCTTGTTCCGGTTTCATCTATGGTCTAGCAACAGCTTCAAACATGATCGCGACTGGCATGTATAAGCATGTGCTCGTCATCGGTGCGGAGACATTGTCCCGTATTACAGACTATACAGACCGCAACACATGTATCCTGTTCGGCGATGGCGCAGGCGCGGTTGTGCTTGGTCAAGTGCCTGAGGGTCGCGGTTTCCAATCGTTCGAGCTTGGCGCTGACGGCTCAGGCGGCGAATTGCTCAAAGTGTGCGCAGGCGGTTCGCGTATGCCTTCTTCGCCGGAGAGTATCGAGAACAAGCATCACTTCATCTATATGGCGGGCAACGAAGTGTTCAAATTCGCGGTTCGCATCATGGGTAATGCCGCTGAAGAAGCGCTGCGTAAGGCGGGTATGGACAAAGGCAATATCGATCTCCTGATTCCGCATCAAGCGAACATTCGGATCATCAACTCGGCAATTAACCGACTCGATCTGCCTGCTGAGAAATGTATGATCAACCTTGATAAATACGGCAACGTGTCAGCTGCGTCCATTCCGATTGCTTTGGCAGAAGCGGTTGAGCAGAATCGCGTGAAGGAAGGCGACAAGCTTGTCATGGTCGGCTTCGGCGGCGGTTTGACTTGGGGCGCTTCCGTACTCATTTGGTAATTTATTCTTTCATTAGAAGTATTCGAAAATAGCCGGATCGGAGGTGCAATGGTTTGAGCAAAATCGCTTTTGTATTTCCAGGCCAAGGGGCACAAGCCGTTGGCATGGGTAAAGATGTTTATGAAGCTGTAGATGCATCGCGCGCAATCATTGATTCGGCGGATGCGGCTCTCGGCTTGGCGCTTAGCGATATTATTTTTAACGGTCCTGAAGAAAAGCTGAAGCAGACCGCGAATACACAGCCAGCACTGCTTACTGTAAGTATCGCTCTTCTGGAAGCGTTGAAGGACCGAGGTATCAAGCCAGACTTCGTCGCAGGCCACAGCCTCGGCGAATACAGCGCTCTTGTAGCAGCTGGCTCGCTTTCCTTCGAAGATGCAGTGCGCACAGTCCGCGCGCGAGGCGAATTTATGGAGCAAGCGGTGCCAAGCGGACAAGGCGCGATGGCAGCGGTACTAGGAGCAGAACGCGATGCTCTCGCGGCATTATGCGCAAGCGTGTCGGCTGATGCAGGCTCAGTTGAGCTAGCAAACGTTAACTGCCCTGGCCAGATCGTAGTATCGGGAACAGCGGCAGGCGTTCAAGGCGTAGTCGAGCGCGGCAAAGAAGCCGGCGCGAAGCGCGTTATTCCGTTAGAAGTGAGCGGCCCGTTCCATTCATCACTGATGAAGCCGGCGGCAGAGCGTCTAGCAGATGTACTCGCGTCCGTCCAAGTGAACGACGCAGCTATCCCGGTTATCGCGAACGTAACGGCTAAGCCAGTAACAGCGGCGGAAGAAATCCGCAGCTTGCTCGCAGAGCAAGTGTATTCCCCGGTTCTATGGGAAGACAGCGTCAAATATTTGATCGAACAAGGGGTAGACACGTTCGTCGAGATTGGTTCAGGCACCGTATTAGCGGGCTTGATTAAGAAAATCGACAAGTCGGTTAATATCATTTCGATCAATAGCTTGGAAGCGTTGAAGGCAGTAGCTCTGTAAGGTTTGGTTTGGTTTGTTTGGTTTGGTTTTGTTTGGTTTTAGCGCCGCAGGCGCAAGGTTGTTTTGTAAGGTGCCGGTGACGGCACAAGCCGGCGCAGGCGGCGACACTAACGCCGGCGGGGTATGCCGCCGGCCAAGAAGCCAGCCGTAGGCGCGGGCTGACCAATCGCTCGAACGTAAAGCGTGTCCCGCAAGGGACGAAAGCGACCACCAGCACGCACCATCTCACAGTGCGCCTCTGTGGCGGATCACGTTACAATGGTCCCGCATGGGACACCAGGTAACTAAACAACGCCAAACGTTAAGCGTGTCCCGCGAGGGACGAAAGCGAGGCCCAGCACCAACGCCATACCCGGGAGCGCTTCTCTGCAGCACCAACGTTACAACCTTCCGGGTGTCCAGAGGGTCGGTAGACCCTTGGGGTCCCCCTAGTTAGGGGGATTTAGGGGGTACTTAAAGAATAATGGAGGTTTTCCCATGAGTTTTTGCGACCTTACGGGTAAGATTGCGCTAGTCACGGGAGCATCCCGCGGCATTGGCCGCTCGATCGCCATTGCACTCGCTGAAGCTGGTGCAGACGTTGCCATCAACTATTCCGGCAGCGAGGCAGCAGCAGCAGAGACGGCTCAAGCTATCGATGCACTCGGCCGCCGCTCGCTAGTGCTAAAGGCGAACGTCGGCAAAACCGATGAATTCGATGGCATGGTCAAGCAGGTTGTCGAGACATTCGGCTCCATAGACATTCTCGTGAATAATGCGGGCATTACGCGTGACAATCTAATCATGCGCATGAAGGAAGAAGAGTTTGACCAAGTCATTGAGACGAATCTCAAAGGCGTATTCAACGGCATCAAAGCGGTAACACGCCAAATGATGAAGCAGCGCTCCGGCCGCATCATTAATATCTCCTCCGTTGTCGGCGTTCTCGGCAATCCGGGGCAGGCTAACTATGTGGCAGCTAAAGCAGGAGTTATCGGCTTGACGAAGGCTTCTGCGCGCGAGCTGGCTTCACGCGGTATCACTGTGAACTGCGTAGCGCCTGGCTTTATTCAGACGGATATGACTGATAAGCTGCCACAGGAGATGCGTGAGAAGCTTGCTGCGGATATACCGCTTGCAAGACTTGGCAATCCAGAAGATATTGCGGCAGCTGTCCGCTTCTTGGCATCTGGCTCAGCAGCTTACATGACAGGCCAAACGATCCACGTAGACGGCGGCATGTACATGTAAAGCTAGCCAAATAGCTTTAGAATCGCGGAGTATGGCATTTTGCAATCAATTCTCGTATAATACCATGGAGGAGGTGAACCGGATGTCCGATGTATATGATCGTGTAAAACGCATCGTTGTCGACCGCCTTGGCGTTGATGAATCGGAGGTGTCTCTAGAGGCTTCGTTTAAAGAAGATCTTGGAGCAGACTCTCTTGATGTCGTAGAACTCGTCATGGAACTGGAAGATGAGTTCGATATGGAAATCTCTGATGAAGATGCAGAGAAAATTACGAGTGTAGGGGAAGTTGTTAATTACATATCTTCTCTAGCTAAGTAAAGAACTGATAAGTCCCGCCCGTCAAAGCGGGACTTCTCTCCATATTCAAGGCATCTGCCATTATGAAAGCTGTAAGCGCATTAGCGTTTTTATAGATATCGTTAACCAATAGGGTTTCCAATCAGAGGTGAATCGTAATGAAACAGAGAGTAGTCGTTACGGGCATGGGAGTTATGACTTCGCTCGGTTCCGATTTAGATACATTTTGGGGTAATTTGATGGAAGGGAAGTCCGGTGTTTCTGTCATTGATGCATTTGACTTCTCCGAATATCCGACACGAATTGCAGCCGAAATCAAAAACTTTAATCCAGAAGATTACAATATCGACAAGAAGGAAGCGCGCCGTATGGACCGCTTCGTTCAATTCGCTGTTGTAGCCAGTCAGCTAGCTGTGAAGAATGCTGCACTTGATATCGGCAACAATGTCGATGCTGAGCGCATTGGCGTTATGATCGGCTCAGGTATCGGCGGACTCGGAACGTGGGAAGACCAGCATAATATTTTGCTGGAGAAAGGTCCTAAGCGTGTCAGCCCATTCTTCATTCCGATGATGATCGCGAACATGGCTTCCGGCCAAGTCTCGATGGCAACAGGCGCGAAAGGTCCGAACAGCACAGCAGTAACTGCTTGTGCGACAGGTACGCATTCCATCGGCGACTCGTTCAAAATGATTCAGCGCGGCGATGCAGACGTTATGATCTGCGGCGGTGCCGAAGCGACAATCCGTCCGACAGGCATGGCAGGCTTCTGCTCGATGCGTGCGATGTCGACACGAAACGATGAGCCGGCTAAAGCTTCCCGTCCATTCGACAAAGACCGCGACGGTTTCGTCATGGGCGAAGGCTCCGGTGTGCTTATTCTGGAATCGCTTGAGCATGCGCAGCAGCGCGGCGCTCATATCTATGCGGAGATCATCGGCTACGGCATGAGCGGCGATGCGCATCACATGACAGAGCCGGATCCAGATGGCGCAGCGCGTTGTATGGTTAAAGCGCTTCGTGATGGCGGGATCGAACCGACTCAGATCGACTATATCAATGCGCACGGAACTTCAACGCCAGTTGGAGACCTTTCCGAGACGACTGCGATTAAGAAGACGTTCGGTGAGCACGCATACAAGCTGGCAGTCAGCTCGACGAAGTCGATGACAGGTCACTTGCTTGGCGCAGCTGGCGGTGTAGAAGCGGTTATTCTCGGCCTTACGCTTCAGAACGGAGTCATCGCACCAACGATCAATCTCGATAATCAAGATCCTGAATGCGATCTCGATTATGTCCCTAACACACCGAGAGAAGCAGACGTGAAATACGCGTTGTCTAATTCGTTCGGTTTTGGCGGCCATAACGCTACGATCGTGATGAAAAAATATGAAGCATGATAAGTTTGAAGAGCTGCAGCAGCGTCTGCAGCTCCGATTTCGTACGGTGCGCCTGCTAAAGCAGGCGTTCACCCATACTTCCTATGTGAACGAGCATCGGCAAAGTGCTATGGAGCATAACGAGAGGCTTGAGTTTTTGGGGGATGCGATTTTGCAGCTCACCGTCTCGGAGTTTCTTTACCGGACGTTCCCTGAGCGGCCTGAAGGCCAGCTAACCCGGATGAGAGCTTCGATCGTATGCGAGCCTTCGCTTGCCCGTTTCGCAGAAATGTTAGATCTGGGTTCACATGTCCTTCTTGGACGAGGCGAGGAGCAGCTGGGTGGAAGGCAGAGACCAGCATTGCTCGCTGACTTGTTTGAAGCGTTCGTCGGCGGGATTTACCTTGATCAAGGGCTGGAATCCGTCAGAGCTTTTCTTGCGACACATATGTTCCCGCATATCGATAGCGATGGCGGTTTACTCGTAAAGGACTTCAAATCGACGCTGCAAGAGAAAGCGCAGCATGCGAGCATGGGTCCGATTGAGTACCGGATTATGGAAGAACGCGGTCCGGCACATGACCGAGAGTTCGTTGTTGAAGTGTACATCGGGGATACGTCTTACGGCTCCGGAGCCGGCAGGACGAAGAAAGAGGCTGAGCAGCAGGCTGCAGCGGAAGCTTGGAGAAAGCTTGCTCAGTAATAAGGTTAAGCCAAAATTCTGGTGCCTCCTTGGTAACCGGATTTTTTGCATTTAGGAGCATTTTTACGCGCTGGAAAAGGTTGCTCCTCATGTCCTTTTTCGGCAAGTATGGTACAATAGTCGTTGAGGTGAAGGTAAGCGATGTTCCTGAAAAGGATTGAATTAGCCGGGTTTAAGTCGTTTGCCGATAAGACGGAGTTGGAATTCGTCCGTGGTATTACGGCTGTTGTTGGCCCGAACGGCAGCGGGAAGAGCAATATTAGCGATAGCATCCGCTGGGTATTGGGTGAACAAAGCGCGAAGAGTCTTCGCGGCGGCAAGATGGAAGATATTATTTTTGCGGGCAGTGATGCGCGCAAGGCGGTGAATTTCGGCGAAGTATCGCTCACGCTGGACAATTCCGACAATGCGTTGCCGCTTGATTTTAACGAGGTAACGGTCACCCGCCGTGTTCATCGTAACGGTGATAGCGAATATTTGATTAACAAGCAGTCATGCCGACTGAAAGATATAACGGAACTGTTTATGGATACGGGCATCGGTAAAGAGGCGTATTCCATTATCGGACAAGGCCGGATTGAAGAGATTCTAAGTACCCGTTCGGAAGACCGACGCGGTATCTTTGAAGAAGCATCGGGCATAGTGAAGTATAAGTCGCGTAAGCGCGAGGCGCAGAAGAAGCTGGATGAGACGGAGACAAACCTGCTGCGTATCCACGATTTGGTCACGGAGCTTGAAGACCAGGTTGAACCGCTTCGCGTGCAATCTGAGAAAGCTATTCAGTACAAACAGCTGCGAGATCAGTTGAAGCATGCAGAGATTTCGATGTATGTACATAATATTGATACCGTACACAAGTCCTGGAATGAATCGAATGCGAAGATGGCAAAGCTGCAGGAAGAGCAGCTTGCGCTTTCCACAGTCGTAAGCAAGCATGATGCGGTGCTCGAGAAGGACCGTTTGAAGCTGCGCGAGCTGGAGGAGACGCTTGATCGTCTCCACGAGTCAATGCTGCAATATAGCGAAGAGTATGAGAAATGCGAAGGCTACGGGGAGGTGCTCAAGGAGCGTAAACGCAACTTGGAGCAGAACCGTACGCAGCTCGAAGCGACGCTCGCTGCACAGAACGAGCGGATACAGTCGCTGACGAAGGAAGAGGCGGAGTTCCGCGGTAAGGCGGCTGCGCTTGATAGCGATTTGAACGCGCTGCGGGCAAAGCTGGCGCTTGAAGAAGCGCAGCTTCTTGGTACCGCTGCATCGGCATCCGGAGATGCGGAAGAATCGCTCAAAGGCGAGCTGCTTGATGTGCTGAGTACGATGGCTCAGCTGCGCAATGAAATTCGTTATGCGAATCAGCAGGAAGAAGCGCTGCAGCGCCGCATGGAACGGCTCGGCGATGAGCATACGAAGTGGCAAGAGCAGCACGATAAGCTGAAGGCAAGACGAGCTGAGCTGACGCAGAAGCTAGAGACGACACTCTCTGACATTAACAAGTTCCGTAACAAGTACATTACGGAAGCTGAGCAGCTGCAGAACGGCCAGAAGCTGCTAGAGGAAGCCGGCGGAGCAGTTCGCAAGTGGGAGCAGAAGCTTGAAGCGCTCACCTCTCGCCGAGATACGATGAAAGAGATGCAGGACGACCTTGATGGCTTTATGCAAGGTGTCCGTGAGATCTTGAAAGCTTCTCGCCGTACATCTGGCGGTGTTGAAGGCGTACACGGCGCTGTCGCGGAGCTAATCCGCGTGCCAGAGAAGGTCGAGCTTGCGATTGAGACAGCGCTTGGCGGTGCGCTTCAGCACGTTGTCATGAACGATGAGCGCTCCGCCCGCGCGGCGATTGCATTCTTGAAGTCTCGTCAGCTTGGACGAGCTACATTCCTGCCGCTCGATGTAATCCGCGGGCGGAATATTCCGGATCATGATCGCAGAACAATTGCCGGTATGGAAGGTTTCGTCGGCATAGCCGCTGAGCTCATCTCTTGCGATGCGAAGTATGCGCAGATTGCCGAAAGCTTGCTTGGTAATGTACTTATCTCCGAAACGCTGGAGCATGCGAACCGGATTGCAGCAAGGTGCTCATACCGGTTCCGTGTCGTTACGCTCGAAGGAGACGTCGTTAATGCAGGCGGTTCGATGACAGGCGGCAGCATTCAGAAGAAAGGCGCCAACCTGCTCGGCCGTACACGGCAAATTGAACAGCTTGATGAAGAGATTAAAGCGACAGGGGAGCAAATCACGAAGCTTCGCGACCGGATCAGCGACCTCCGCAAGGAGCAGTCCATTCGCAATCAGAACGTCGATGACTTGCGCGCACAAGGCGAGAAGGTGCGGATAGAGGAGCAGCACTTGCGTGCGGAGCTCCAGCAGCTCGATAATGAGCAGCGCCATCTGGATGATCAGGCACTGCTGTTCCAAGCGGACAGTGCCGGTCATAAGTCGGAGCAGCAGCAACTGAGCCTGTCGGCGAAGGATGCGGAAGAACGGCTTGAGGTGCTGACGAAGGAAGAACTGCGGCTGCAGGATGGAATTCGTATGGCAGAGGATCGCCGTAAAGCCGGTGAATCAGCCAAAGAGCAGCTTCAGGATCAGCTGACGGATCTGAAGATCGCCCTCGCCAAGACTGACCAAGAGAAGATGTCATTCGAGGACCAAGCTGCCCGGATCCGAACGGATGTTGGCCGCGCGAAGCAGGAGCTATCCGGCTTGCGCGAAATGCTTATGCGCCAAGAGGAAGAGACGTCTCAGCATGCGGCTGAGAGCGTGAAGCAGATTGAACAGCTGAACGCTTTGAAGCTGAAGAAGGATTCCTGCGCGGAGCAGACAGACTTGAAACGCGCCGAGCGTGCTGAGCTTACTCGTGAGCTGGAGCAGGGCGAGAGCGAGACGAAGGAGCAGCGCACACAGCTGCGCAGCATCGAAGATCAGCTTCGACAGATCGAAATTGGAGTGAACCGTCTTGATGTTGAGCTCGATAACCTGCTTCGTAAGCTAAGCGAGGAATACGAGCTCAGCTACGAGCTGGCGAAGGAACGTTATCCTGTTCCGGAGGATGTGCTTGCTGCTCAGAATGAAGTGCGTGATCTGAAGCGTCGTATCTCGAGCCTTGGGGAAGTAAACCTTGGCGCGATTGATGAGTACGAACGTGTAAGGGAGCGGTACACATTCCTGAATGATCAGAAGAACGACCTCATCGAAGCGAAGACGACGCTGTATCAAGTCATTCGCGAGATGGACGAAGAGATGAGCAAGAGATTCCGCATCACATTTGAAGCGATTCGGGGCCACTTTGTCGTTGTCTTCGCGAAGCTGTTCGGCGGCGGACGCGCAGACCTCATCATGGTCGATCCGGATCGGGTTCTCGATAGCGGTATTGATATCGTTGCCCAGCCTCCAGGCAAGAAGCTGCAGAATTTGCAGCTTCTCTCCGGCGGCGAGCGCGCACTGACTGCGATTGCGCTATTATTTGCGATTTTGCAAGTAAAACCAGTGCCATTCTGCGTGCTCGATGAGGTTGAAGCTGCTCTTGACGAAGCAAACGTTGCGCGATTCGCACAATACTTGCGCGAATTCTCGGAACTTACACAGTTTATCGTCGTAACACACCGTAAAGGGACGATGGAGGAAGCGGATGTACTCTATGGGGTAACGATGGAGGAAGGCGGCGTTTCGAAGCTCGTTTCGGTCCGGTTGGAGGACGAAGAAGCGGTATCTGCTTAATTGCTGCAGCTTGCAGCAATGAACGAACGTATTGTAGAGCCGGAGCTTAGGCAGCAGCTTGTTTGCGCCTAGGCCCGGCTTTTGCAACTAAAGGGATGGAGGACATCAGATGAGTTTTTTTAAACGGTTGAAAGAGAGCATTGCACAGAAGACCGAAGCGGTCACATCGAAGTTCAAGGAAGGCCTGACGAAGACGCGGACGGCTTTCGTAGGCAAGATCGAAGATCTGATCTCACGCCGCAAGAAGATTGACGAAATGTTCTATGAAGAGCTGGAAGAAATTCTAATTGGCGCGGATGTCGGCGTAAACACGGTGATGGAACTAATTGATGATTTACGTGCAGAAGTGAAGAAACGTAAAATTGAGAATGCATCCGAGCTGCAGCCTATTCTGTCCGAGAAGCTTGTTGATCTGCTTAAAGGCAACGCATCAACAGCGCTGCGCATGGCAGATCAAGGCATGACTGTCATTCTGTTCGTAGGCGTTAACGGCGTCGGCAAGACAACGACAATCGGCAAGCTCGCGCACAAGTTCAAGAGCGAAGGTAAGAGCGTTCTTCTTGCAGCTGGCGATACATTCCGCGCAGGCGCGATCGAGCAGCTGGAGGTATGGGGCAAGCGCGTTGGCGTTGACGTGATCAAGCAGGAGTCAGGCGCAGACCCAGCGGCGGTTATGTACGATGCGGTTCATGCGGCGAAGCAACGCGGCGTTGATGTGCTGCTGTGCGATACGGCTGGACGCTTGCAGAATAAGCATAACTTGATGGAAGAGCTGAACAAGATCTTCCGCGTCATCCAGCGTGAAGTGCCAAGTGCGCCGCATGAGGTACTGCTCGTTCTGGATGCAGCAACAGGCCAGAATGCACTTAGCCAAGCGAAGCTATTCGGCGAGAAGAGCGGCGTAACAGGCCTTGTATTGACGAAGCTCGATGGTACGGCAAAAGGCGGGATTGTCATTGCAATCCGCAATGAGATGGATCTGCCGGTGAAGCTGGTCGGACTTGGCGAGAAAATGGACGATCTGCAGGAATTTGATTCCGAGCAATTCGTTCACGCGCTGTTCGGCGGACTGCTTCAAAGCGCTGAAGAAGAGGCTGAAAAGGCGGAATAATCATGGTCATCGCGGGCGTCAACCTTTTTTACTTGACAGCCTATGTTGAGATGCGCTATGATAAGCGTCGTGGAATTGGTGTAAAGGTAATTGCCTTGACGCAAAGGAGTGGGAAGCATGATGATCCATGAATCTGACGCCCTGGCTAAGACGAACCGAATAAATATGCTGTTTGACTTCTATGAGAAGTTGCTGACTGAGAAACAGCAAACTTTTCTTAAATATTATTTCCATGATGATTATACGCTCGGTGAAATTGCTGCCGAGTTCGATATTACAAGGCAAGCCGTGTATGAGCATGTGAAGCGTGCCGGTACGGTTCTGGAGAGCTACGAGAGCAAGCTTGGGTTGTTGCGCAAGCACGCTGCTTCGGAGAACTGGCTGAACAAGCTGGAGTCGCTCGCAGATCTGGCAGGGTCGAATGAAGATCTTCGCACGAAGCTTCAAGAAATTGCCAAGGGATTGCGCAATGAAGTTCATAGCGCTACATAAGTAAGAACTAAGGAGGTGACGATCATGGCATTTGAAGGATTGTCCAGCAGGCTGCAGAACGTGTTTGGCAAGCTGCGCGGCAAAGGCAAAGTGTCCGAGGATGATGTTAACGAGGCGATGCGCGAGGTGCGGTTAGCCTTATTGGAAGCCGATGTTAACTTCAAGGTCGTCAAGGATTTCATCGCGAAGGTGAAGGAACAGGCTATCGGAGCGGAAGTGATGAAGAGCTTCACGCCTGGCATGGTCGTCGTCGATATCGTTAACAAAGAGCTTACGGAGCTAATGGGCGGCACGCAATCGAAGCTGGCCAAAGCGAATAAGCCGCCAACTGTCATTCTGATGGCTGGTCTGCAAGGCGCAGGTAAAACAACCTCCAGCGCTAAGCTGGCGAAGCTTCTCCTCAAGGACAAGCATAAGCCGCTTATGATTGCAGGCGATATTTACCGTCCTGCAGCGATCAAGCAGCTGCAAGTGCTCGGCGAGCAGATCGGTGTTCCCGTCTTTACGCTAGGTGATCAAACGTCGCCGGTTGACATTGCACGCGCAGGTCTTCAACACGCGAAGGACAACGGTCATGATTATGTCATTATCGATACAGCGGGTCGTCTTCATATTGATGAAGCGCTCATGGCTGAGATTCGTCAGATCCATGACGTAACGAAGCCGGATGAAGTGCTCCTGGTTGTCGATGCAATGACAGGTCAAGAAGCTGTTAACGTTGCACAGAGTTTCCATAGCCAACTTGAGCTGACAGGCGTTATTCTTACGAAGCTGGATGGCGATACACGCGGTGGTGCTGCGCTGTCGGTTAAAGCAGTAACCGGTTGTCCGATTAAGTTCGCGGCGACAGGCGAGAAGATTGAACCGCTTGAGCCGTTCCATCCGGAACGGATGGCTTCCCGAATTCTCGGCATGGGCGATATGCTCTCGCTGATCGAGAAAGCCCATTCGACCATTGACGCTGAGAAAGCGGCTGAGATGGAGCGCAAGATGCGCACGGCGGAGTTCACGTTCGATGATTTCCTAGATCAGATGGAGCAGGTTCGCAAGCTTGGACCGCTGGATCAGCTGCTCGACATGATGCCTGGCATGGGAAAAATGAAGGATATGAAGAACTTCAAGGTGGATGAAAAGCAGATTGGCCGCGTCGAAGCGATTGTGAAGTCGATGACGAAGACTGAGAAGCAGAAGCCTGAAATTCTGAATCACAGCAGACGTAAACGTATCGCAGCGGGAAGCGGCACTTCCATTACGGAAGTTAACCGCCTCATTAAGCAGTTTGATGATATGAAGAAGATGATGAAGCAATTCTCCTCGATGATGGGTCCGAAAGGTCCTAAGGGCGGCATGAAAGGTTTGAAGAACATGCTGCCGAAAGGCATGAAGTTCCCTTTCTAAGCGAAGAGATAAGCATACGAAAATTTTTTGAAGGAGGTGAATTTCAAAATGGCAGTACGTATTCGTTTGAAACGTATCGGTGCGCACAAAGCACCTTTCTACCGCGTGGTAGTATCGGATTCCCGTTCCCCGCGTGACGGTCGCTTCATTGAGGAAATCGGCACTTATAACCCGGTTGCTCAACCGGCACAAGTGACAATCGATGAAGAGAAAGCTCTTAAATGGCTTCAAAACGGAGCTCAAGCTTCTGACACAGTTCGTAACTTGCTTTCCAAAGCAGGCGTTATGACTAAGCTTCACGAAGCGAAGCTTCAAAAATAACTACTCGATGCGGGGGGCCTATTGTGATGAAAGATTTGATTCTTGTCATAGCGAAGGCTTTAGTGGATTACCCGGAGGACGTGCGTGTCGACGTGAAAGAAGACGATCGCGGCACCGTCTATCTGCTGTCGGTGAACCCTGACGATGTCGGGAAAGTCATCGGCAAGCAGGGACGAATTGCCAAAGCGCTGCGGACGGTTGTCACATCGGCGGCCGTCAAATCGCATAAGCGCGTCATGGTCGATATTATTTCATAGCGATCGTACATCGAGACAGGGTTAGGATACGTACGTATCCTAACCCTTTTTCGATGTTAATAATGATGAGTAGGATACGAACGTATTCTGGCTCTTTTCGATGTTAATAACGAATAAGGCAGGAGACAATAATGGAACAGTGGTTATCGGTCGGTAAATTGGTGAATACACACGGCATCCGCGGCGAAGTGAAAATTGTGTTGCAAACGGATTTTCCAGAGGAGCGTTTCGCTCCGAACTCGGTGCTGACGTTGCTTGAGCCGGAATCGAAGCGGAAGTTCGAAGTGGAAGTAGTAAGCGCTAGGCTGCACAAGAATATGTACATCGTGAAGTTCAAAGGCTGGGACGACATCAATGATGTTGAGAAGTACAAAGGCTGGGAGCTGAAGGTGTCCAAGGAAAACCTTGTGCCGCTTGAAGAAGGTGAGTATTACCATCACCAAATCATTGGTTGTACGGTTGTAACTGATGAAGGTGCTGAGCTTGGCGTCATTACGGAGATTCTATCACCCGGTGCGAACGATGTGTGGGTCGTAAAACCGAAAAAGGGCAAAGAAGTGCTCATTCCTGTCATTGATGATGTCGTGCTCGATGTCAATATTACCTCCAAGACTGTGCAAGTACACCTGATGGAAGGGCTGATCTAGCCTTATGCGCATTGACGTATTAACGCTGTTCCCTGAGATGTTCCACGGTGTATTCGGTGCGAGCATTCTCGGCAAAGCGCGAGATAAAGGGATTGTAAGCCTGAACGCGGTTAACTTCCGTGATTATGCGAATAATAAACATAATACGGTTGATGACTATCCATACGGCGGCGGTGGAGGCATGGTGCTGAAGCCTGAGCCGCTCTTCGCTGCTGTAGAGGAGCTTATGCCCGAAGGCGGACAGCGTCCACGCGTCATTCTGCTTTGCCCGCAAGGGGAACCCTACACGCAGAAGAAAGCGGAGGAGCTGTCGCAGCATGACCATCTTGTGTTCGTGTGCGGCCACTATGAGGGCTACGATGAGCGTATTAGGCAGCATCTCGTCACCGATGAAATATCGCTTGGCGATTATGTCCTAACTGGCGGCGAGCTTCCGGCTATGGTTATTATCGACAGTGTCGTTCGTTTGCTTCCAGGCACGCTGGGCAATGAGAACTCGGCAGTGACCGATTCGTTCAGCACAGGGCTGCTTGAGCATCCCCACTATACTCGTCCTGCGGTGTTTCGCGATTGGGAAGTGCCTGATGTGCTGCTCTCCGGACATCACGCGAATGTGGAGGTCTGGCGCCGACAGCAATCCATTCTGCGCACGCTTGAACGTCGTCCAGAGCTGCTTGAAACGGCTGAGCTGACGAAGAAAGAACGACTGTGGCTGAATGAAATCATCAAAGAACGCGCGAATAAAGAATAATGCTAACGCTCTAGCATGCATTGCTAGATTTTCAGAAATGTAGTGTTGTGTTCTAGGCGGTAATATGTTATATTATCAGATGTTGCTTTGTTAACTCGGACGGTCCGCTATGAAGCCATGATCCGTTTCGTTTGTTCTGAAGGATTCGGGTAGCTTATATGAACGTCTATGGTGGAAGGAGTGAATATAAATGAATCTTTTACAAATCATTGCGCAAGAAAATCTTCGTACAGATCTTCCTAACTTTCGCCCAGGCGATACGTTGAAGGTGCATGTTAAAGTAATCGAGGGTTCGCGTGAGCGTGTACAGCTGTTCGAAGGCGTTGTTATCAAACGTCGCGGCGGCGGTATCTCCGCTACTTTCACAGTGCGTAAAATCTCGTACGGTGTTGGTGTGGAAAGAACTTTCCCACTAAACTCGCCGAAGATCGAGAAGATTGAAGTTGCTCGTCGTGGTAAAGTTCGCCGCGCGAAACTGTACTATCTTCGTGAGCTTCGCGGTAAAGCTGCGAGAATTAAAGAAATTCGTTAATGAACGTCAAGAGGGGGACTTGCGCAAACAAGTCCCTTTTCGTTTTTCTACATATGTGTTTAAAATGTAAACTCCGATTATAGAAGAGGGTGGATAGCGTGGATCAACAACGCCGGACGGAAGAAAACGAACAAGAAGCTAAGCAGAATGATGTAGTAGCAACTGCTGAAGAGAGTGCAGATGTGCCAGTCGCTACAAGCAACCGTTCAGGCAACCGAACGCAGAAGGAAGTGATGGAATGGGTCAAAGCACTCGCCATTGCAGCGATACTCGTTCTTGTCATTCGCTATTTTCTGTTTGCTCCGTTTATTGTTGACGGACCTTCGATGGAGCCTAACTTCTATACCGGTGAACGGTTAATCGTTAATAAAGTGATTTATGATATTAGAGAACCGAAGCGCGGCGAAGTGATCGTGTTCCACGTGCCTGAGGAAGGCCGTGATTTCATTAAACGCGTCGTTGGCGTGCCTGGCGATAAAGTGAAGTACGAAGGCGACAACTTGTACATTAACGGCAAGAAGGTCGATGAGCCTTACTTGGCAGAATCGATTGCGAATGCCAAAGCGAACGGTGAGATTTTTAATAACGAAGGCGCAGACCGCAACTTCCCGAACGCGAACTTTACGACGGATGTTGTGCCTGAAGGCACAGTGCTTGCGTTCGGTGACAACCGCCGCAACAGTAAGGACAGTCGGATGATTGGCTTTGTTTCCGACAAGGAAATCGTCGGCAGAGCAGATATTATTTTCTGGCCCGCTGCGAAAATGTCTTTCGTGAAACATGGATGAGGTGAGTTAATTATATGACGATTCAATGGTTTCCCGGCCATATGACAAGGGCCCGGAGGGAAATTGAGGCTAAGCTTAAGCTGATTGATATTGCAATCGAGCTGCTTGATGCGAGAGTTCCGCTCTCAAGCCGAAACCCGATGGTGGATGACATTCTCAAAGGGAAGCCTCGCTTAATTTTGCTCAATAAGACAGATTTGGCAGATGCCCGGACAACGGACAAGTGGATGGCTTACTTTGCAGATATGGGGCATACAAGTCTTGCGATAGATGCTTCGACTGGAACGAGAGTGAATGAAATTCCGGTTCGAGTGAAACAGCTGCTGCATGAGAAGATTGCACGCCAAGTGTCCAAAGGCATCACGCCACGTGCTGTTCGCGGTCTAATCGTAGGTATCCCGAATGTCGGCAAATCGACGCTCATTAACCGTCTTGCAGGTCGCGCAATCGCGGCAACAGGCGACCGTCCTGGTGTGACGAAGGGGCAGCAGTGGATTAAAGTCGGCACAGAGATGGAACTTCTCGATACCCCGGGTATTTTGTGGCCGAAGTTCGAGGATCAGCACGTCGGCATGAAGCTGGCAATGACTGGTGCAATTAAAGAACAGGTCATCAATGTGGAAGAAGTTGCCTTCTTCGCTGTGAAAGAACTGACGAAACGTTATTGGGATACAATGGCGGAACGTTTCAGTTTGACAAAACCGCCGAGCGATTACGATGATGCGGATGAAATTGTTCGTGTCATGGAAGATATCGGGCGCAAGCGCGGCTGTCTCGTGAGCGGCGGTCGGGTTGATCTGGAGAAAGCATCCGGCATCATTCTGCGTGAGCTCCGGGCAGGCAACCTGGGCCGGATAACGTTGGAATCACCGGAAGATGTAATGTAGATTTTGTATGGACGGCTGCCTTGTTAACTATGAGGGAGCCGTTTGTTGTTTCATGGGATATGGGAGAACGCGAGCGGGAAGCGGGGAACAGAGGATGCTGGAGTTTGAAAAGCCGCTATGGGCGCAAGGCTTCCGTTATATTGCCGGGGTTGATGAAGTTGGCCGGGGCTGCCTATTCGGCGATGTAGTTGCTGCTGCGGTTATTTTGCCAGAAGGGCTTGTACTTGAAGGTATTGATGATTCAAAGAAGCTGTCCGAGAAGAAGCGTGACGAGCTGTATGAGGTCATTATGGAACATGCGGAAGCATGGGCGGTCGCGCGAGTCGATGCATCTGCTGTAGATACGATCAATATTAAGCAAGCGGCGCGGCTGGCGATGAAGCAAGCAGTCGAGATGCTGTCGGTACAGGCGGAGTATTTGCTCGTCGATGCGGAGAAGGTGGACCTCCAGTTGCCGCAGGAAGCGATTATCAAGGGTGATGCAAGGAGCCAGTCTATCGCGGCCGCTTCGATTATGGCGAAAGTGACTCGAGACCGCCTTTGCCAAGGCGAATGGAACGATCTGTACCCGGAATACGGTATTGCGATACATAAAGGGTATGCAACGAAGCTGCATCGTGAGAAGCTGCTTGAGCATGGTCCAAGCTCGATGCACCGTCAGAGCTTCCTTCGAAAGCTGTTTGCGGAGCAGGAAGTAGAGCAGCAGCTGTTGTTTTAGGTGAAGATAAGGAAAAAGATCATCACATATGGGAATAGATCATTATGTGCTGTGTGTTTGACCGCTGGTTCCGGTATAATCGGAGTCAGCGGTTTTTTTGTTTTGGGCGGATAAGCTGGAAAAAAGATTAGGATCGATTGTGGATGGGAAGTTGGGGGAAAGAGTTAAAGAGGTCCAGCAGACTAGCTAGATGGATGGAAGGTTGAAGGACAAGTGTTAAAGAGACCAAGTAGACCAGCTACTTGGATGGAATATGACAGAGGTAGGATGAAGTGGGGTTCAATCGGCTTTGTTTCGATTGAATTCTTAGCTTTTGTGGTTAAGATGCTCGTACCGCAAACCGATAAAAGAAATATAGATTTACGTGCGCGTATGGCAATTGGCATGTGCAGGAAGGATGCGTTCGGATGACATTATCAATTGGACAGTTGATGAAAGGCTTGCTCGGCGATGCGCAGCCTATGGAAGGTAAAGCGCTGGAGTTGAAAGTTGGCCAAATCGTACGTGCGGTGCTCGTTAAGATGCTGGATGATCAAGAAGGGATCATTCAAATTAACGGAACTCAGGTACAGGCAAAGCTGGAGACGCTTCTGCAGCCAGGTCAATCTACCTTGCTGCAGGTGCAGCCTCAGTCAATGGACGGGTCGCTTGTGCTGAAGCAGGTAGATCAGCAGACAGCAGCGATGCCGGAAGCGACGATGAAGGAATGGCTCAAGGGAGCGGGATTGCCGGAGCAGAAATGGACTGCTCAGCTGGTGAATGATTTGAAACAAAGCGGAGTGTCGCTTAATCGAGAGACAGCAGGGCAGTTCAAACAAGCGCTTGCCGAGATGCCGCAAGGTGTTGATCTGAAGACTTGGATGAATGCGGCGTCACTGGCGGCGAAGCGCGGTTTGCCGATGACAAGCGCGACGATTAGCGCGCTTGCACAGACGCAGTCCGGCGCTCCAGCACATGTGCTGCTGGAAGCGCTGGAGCAGGGGCTTGCCGCTTGGAGCAGCTCTGGGGGAACGGAGACGGAGGCGGGAGTGGCGAAGCAGCCGCCGACAGCAGGGCAAGCGGCAGCAGCGAAGCTGCAGGCGCTGCTTACCGAAGGTGCAGCGCTAATGCGCGAAGCGCCAGGGGCCGAAGCCGCAGCGGAGCCGGCGACGGCCCGAGCAGCAGGCGAAGCTGCTGCGGGTGTGTCCGCGCGAAGCGCGGATGCGGGCGCGGGAGCGAGCTCGGTTGCGCCGAGCGCCCGCGCTGGCGGCGAAGCCGCCACAGGCGCGGGGCCGCAGCCCGCGCCGGCGCCGCAGGCCGCGGCCGGCGCCACGGCTGCGCGCAGCGCAGCTGCGCAGCCGGCGGGCGCGCTGCCGCCGGCAAGCTCCGGCGCTGCTGCGCCGGAGCAGCCAAACCATGCCGCTGCTGCCGGAGCTTCGGCTCCTAGCGGCGGCGGCACGCCAACCCCGCAGCCAGCCGCCCCGCAGAACTGGGTCGGCCAGCTGATGAAATGGCTCGGCGTCGACCACGAACGACTGCTCGCGGCTTCCGCCACAGAAGACCAGCTTCAGACGTCGCAGAAGCTGGCAGCGGGGCAACCCAATGAGGCTGCGCAAGAGACGCAGCAGCAGTCTCACACCAATGCCGATGCCGCTGCCAAAGAACCGGCTCGCGGCGGTGCGAACAGCGCGGTCATTGAACGCGCGCTGCAGCAACAGCAGCAAGCGAGTCAGCTTCCTGCGCCTGGTTTGGCACTATCGCAAGATGGCGATGGCATCAAACATGCTGCCGCCGAGACAATGAAGAGCGCGCTGTTGACATTAGCGAGCGCGGATGATGTACCGCAAGCGCTGAAAGATACGTCGCAGCAGCTTGTTTCTCATATTACCGGCCAGCAACTTCTGCTTACGCCGGAGAAGACGGGCTCGCTTTTCTCTTATATAACGATGTTTATCCCGATGAAAGGGGCTGACGGCAGCCAAACAGCGTCGGTCCACGTTCAAACACGCCGCGACCGCAAAGGAGAGCTGGATGCGGACAATTGCCGGCTGCTCTTTGACCTTCGGATGAAAACCTTAGGCGATACGGTCGTTGATGTACAGGTTGTCGATAAGATCGTGAGTTTGAATCTTTGGAACGATCATCCAATGACCGGGGAGCTTGCGGAGTCCGCCCGGCCGGAATTGACAGAAGCGCTGCAGAAGAGCGGTTACCAGCTGCTCACACTGAAAGCGACACCGATGCCGGATCGGATGGCGGCGAGAATGAATGCGGCAGATGGGGCGACAGCGGCTGCCCAATCAAATGGACAAGAATGGACGGCGAAGCCCTATAAAGGAGTGGACTTCCGAGTATGAGGGACAACAACCATACAACACCGCAGCCTCTCCCGAACAAGAAGGCGGTTGCGCTTAAATATGAACCTGGTGAACGGAATGCGCCTGTTGTCGTTGCGAAAGGGCAAGGAAGAATTGCAGAAGCGATATTAGAGAAAGCGGCGGAGAACGGAATTCCTGTCCAGCAGGACAAGTCGCTTGTTGAAGTGCTCTCCAAACTCGATCTGGATCAAGAGGTCCCTCCTGAGCTATATGCTTTGGTTGCTGAAATCCTTTCTTTCGTCTATCGTTCCGATCAGAGGGCAGGTGCCATCAAATGACGAGCGCACGACAATCTAATGAAGCAAAAAAAGCTGACTCACGACAATCGATAGGCAAGTTCGGCGAAGAACATGCTGCCCGTTATCTAACCGAACAAGGCTATCATGTCTTAGCTCGGAATTGGCGCTGTCGTTCAGGCGAGCTCGATATCGTCGCACAAACTGCCGATACGTTCGTCATTATCGAAGTTCGGACTCGTAGACAAGGCGGGAGATTCGGCACAGCTGTAGAATCAGTAGATTTCCGTAAACAGCATCAAGTACGGGCAACGGCTGAGGTTTATATATCACTTCTGAAGCTGCACGATCAGCCGGTCCGGTTCGATGTCATTGCGATAACCGCTGTTCCAACGCCGAACGAGCCTATTCCTTATCAAATTACTGAACTGAAACATATCAAAGCTGCTTTTTAACGAATAAGAGATGCCTACTCAGGCATCTCTTTTCTCATTTCTAAAGCGCATGTAGCTTCCGGTCCAATCCTCGGTAACCGATCGCTTCTGCAACATGCGGACTGTCTACTAGCTCACACTGCTCCAGATCTGCAATTGTTCTCGCAAGCTTCAATATCCGGTCATGCGCTCGTAAACTTACGCCAAGCGAGTCAAAGGCTAGGCGCAACAGCTCATCCGCTTCTCTTGTAAGCTGCACAGCTCTTCGTAATGAAGCTCCAGCCAGATCGGCAAGTGACCTTCCGAGAGCGTCAGCACGCGCATTTCGGTATTGTACAGCTTGCAGCACAATCTGCTTCATCTGGGCGGAAGTCATGCCAATCTGTAAGTCAGCAGTCGCAGGCGGCCTTGCGACCTCAATATGCATATCTATTCGGTCGAGGAGTGGACCGGAAATTTTGGCGCGGTACCTTGAGAGATACGCTTCGCTGCAGCTGCAGCGTTGATCCTCTGTATCATGGCCATAATAGCCACAAGGGCAAGGGTTCATAGAAGCTGCCAATAAAAAGTGTGCTGGGAACCGAAATACCGCCCGGCTCCTTGCGATCGTCACCTCACGATCCTCCAGCGGTTGGCGAAGCACTTCAAGTGCAGCTCGTGAAAATTCAGGCAGCTCGTCCAGAAACAAGACGCCGCGATGAGCAAGCGTCACTTCGCCTGGTCGCGGTATCGAGCCTCCGCCGATCAATCCTGCAGCGGATATCGTATGGTGGGGACTGCGGAACTGGCGTTCCTTCATCAGCGATGGGATACCTCCAGGGAGCTTGCCCGCGGCGCTATATATCTTCGTTACTTGCAGCGCCTCTTCTTCTCCGAGTGGCGGCATGATGCCGGGAAGCCGCTTGGCGAGCATCGTCTTACCTGTGCCAGGCGGACCCGACAGCAGCAAATTATGCTTGCCAACTGCAGCGATCAGAAGCGCCCGCTTCGCGTGGTGCTGTCCAAGCACATCACCGAAATCACCATGTAGATGGATACTCTCGACTAGCAAGCTATTCTTTACATCTCGTGAATGGTCGGCATGATATTGCAAAGATCGCCAAGCTTCTTTGTCCGAATCGGCATCCTTCAGCTCTAGCAAATGGGTGATTGCGAACAGTTCGAGTCCTTCAATGCAGGAAGCTTCTGAAGCGTTGGTATGAGGAAGCAGCACTTTCGTGCGGCCCCTAAGCTTAGCTTGTTCCACCATCGCAAGGACGCCTGGAATCGCGCGCACCTCGCCGTTCAGCGCGAGTTCGCCGAGTATTATCATATCCCGGAACAATTCCGCCTGCAGTTGTCCGCTCGCGACTAAGACACCAACTGCGATTGCGAGATCAAAGGCAGTTCCTTCTTTGCGTAAGTCAGCTGGAGCAAGGTTAACAGTAATTCGTTCCATCGGGAACGTGAAACCACAGTTCTTGATCGCAGCTCGTACACGTTCAACAGATTCTCTTACGGCCGGATCGGGAAGACCAACGACATTTACTTGCGGGAGCCCGCTGGAAATATCGACTTCTACGGCAATCATTCTGCCCTCCACGCCGTATACGCTGCCGCTGCAAATTTGAGTATACAAAACAAAAAACACCTCCATCGTTATCGGATGAAGGTGCTTCCTCACTAGTCCGTGTATATCATGCTTCACATTTATGATAGTACATACTTGAAAATATTGTCAACAACGCTCGATTTCATTCTGACTTGATTAATTGCTGGATAAATCGCTCGATTTGTTCCTTATGGTGGGTATCGTGATCGACAAAATCCTTTAAGTATGCCGATACCGTGAACGGAATGCCATCTCCATCACGATAAACTTCATTTTGCTGCGTCTCATTTAATGATTTCAACTTTCCAACTAGCTCACCACGTACTTCGATACAAGCAACGATCAGCTCTTCTTGGCTAATTGACTTTGCATATGTTGCAGCATTCTCATTAAACTGATCGAAATTGGAATGTTTGTATGTAAGCGGAGTACCAGCGGCAATAGGAGCTATAGCTTCGTTTAGGAAATGACGGTCCCACAGCATAATGTGCGCCATCACTTGCTGTGTCGACCATTTGCCAGGTTCGAGCGGAGTGGTCCACTCATCGCCGGATAGAACGCGCAGCGAAGCCGCGAACGAAATCATGGATTCAAAAGCAACCATTAATAGTGGAATCGTACGTATGACTCAGAACAGCTCCTCAATAAAGAATGGATGATATGAATTCATTATAATGCGAACTTACGTTCGGTGTCAATATTTTGTAAAAGTTAGGTAATACTAATCGTGAACTGCCATCCGTCATAAGGCTTTTCAATGCAAAAGCAATGTTTTCATCTTCTTATATTAACTTTCATCGCTTTTCATATCGATTTGAGATGAAATTAATATCAAAAAAGATGGCATCTTGAGCTAAAAAAATAGTAAAGCTATGACGAAACGTGTTACAATACTTATGGTTTTGTGTACATACGTAGTAGTTAACTGCGGATAGGAGGATTTTCGTAAATGAATATCCATGAGTATCAAGGAAAACAATTGCTAAAACAATACGGAGTTGCGGTGCCGGAAGGCAAAGTGGCATTCTCCGTTGAAGAAGCGGTAGAAGCAGCGAAATCGCTCGGTACGCCGGTCGTCGTTGTTAAGGCGCAAATCCATGCTGGTGGCCGCGGTAAAGCGGGCGGCGTTAAGGTTGCCAAAAATTTGGATGAGGTTCGCGACTACGCAAGCCAAATTCTAGGTAAAGTTCTCGTCACGCACCAAACAGGCCCGGAAGGTAAAGAGGTTAAGCGCCTCTTGATCGAGCAAGGCTGCGACATTAAGAAGGAATATTACATTGGTCTCGTTGTTGACCGTGTAACAGGACGCATCGTTATGATGGCATCCGAAGAGGGCGGCACAGAAATCGAAGAGGTTGCTGAGCATACGCCTGAGAAGATTTTCAAAGAAGTAATCGATCCAGCGGTTGGCCTTCAAGTGTTCCAAGCGCGCAAGCTTGCTTACTCCATCAACATTCCTAACGAGCTGGTGAACAAAGCGGCTAAATTCATGCTGTCCTTGTATACAGCTTTCGTTGAGAAGGATTGCTCGATTGCAGAGATCAACCCGCTCGTCGTTACTGGCGATGGCAACGTAATGGCGCTTGACGCCAAGCTGAACTTCGATTCCAACGCACTGTATCGTCACAAAGACATTCTCGAGCTTCGTGACCTGGATGAAGAAGATGAGAAGGAAATTCAAGCGTCCAAGTTCGACCTCAGCTACATCGCGCTCGATGGCAACATCGGTTGCATGGTTAACGGAGCAGGTCTTGCTATGGCGACAATGGATATTATCAAGTACTACGGCGGCGACCCTGCGAACTTCCTGGACGTAGGCGGCGGTGCTACGAAAGAAAAAGTAACGGAAGCGTTCAAGATCATTCTCTCCGATGAGAAGGTTAAAGGCATTTTCGTTAACATTTTCGGCGGCATTATGAAATGCGATATTATCGCAGACGGTGTTATCTCAGCAGCGAAGGAGCTCGGTCTTGACCGTCCGCTCGTCGTTCGTCTGGAAGGCACTAACGTAGAGCTCGGCAAGAAAATGTTGAATGAATCCGGACTAAACATCGTGGCTGCGGATTCGATGGCTGACGGTGCACAAAAAATTGTTGCGCTAGTTAAGTAAGACATCTGAAGTCGCACTTTCCGCGGCAAATGAATTCATTTAGGGGATGTGAGTTTCGATGAGCATTTTGGTAGACAAGAATACTAAAGTCATTACACAAGGTATTACCGGTGCAACAGGTCTTTTCCATGCGAAAGGCGCCTTGGAATACGGTACTCAAATGGTTGGCGGCGTTACACCTGGCAAAGGCGGCACGAACGTTGACATTACACTTGAGAACGGCACTGTAGTATCCCTTCCTGTATTCAATACAGTTGCTGATGCAGTCGCTAAGACTGGCGCCACTGCTTCGGTTATTTACGTACCGCCAGCATTCGCTGCAGATTCCATCTTGGAAGCTGTCGATGCTGAGCTGGATCTCGTTATCTGTATTACAGAAGGTATTCCAGTAATCGACATGATTAAAGTGACTCGGTACATGGAAGGCCGCAAAACGCGCCTGATCGGACCGAACTGCCCAGGCGTTATCACGCCAGGCGAATGCAAAATCGGCATCATGCCGGGCTATATCCATACAAAAGGCCATGTAGGCGTCGTTTCCCGCAGCGGAACGCTTACTTACGAGGCTGTTCACCAGCTGACAACTCGCGGCATTGGTCAATCCTCCGCAGTTGGTATCGGCGGCGACCCTGTTAAAGGCTCGGAGTTCATTGACATTCTGAACATGTTCAATGAAGATCCGGATACTTATGCGGTTATCATGATCGGTGAAATCGGCGGCTCCGCAGAAGAAGAAGCAGCTGAGTGGGTTAAAGCAAACATGAAGAAGCCGGTTGTTGGCTTCATTGGCGGCGCAACAGCGCCTCCAGGCAAACGTATGGGACATGCTGGCGCAATCATCTCCGGCGGCAAAGGTACTGCAGCTGAGAAGATCGCAACGCTTGAGAAATGCGGTATCCGCGTAGCTCCAACGCCTTCCGAAATGGGCTCCACACTTGTGAGTGTCCTGGAAGAGCGCGGCATGCTCGACAAGTGCAAAACTCACTAAGCTGAGTAATGCCAATTGCATATAACGAAAAGGTAAGCAACCTTTCGAATTGCCCTCACCCTGGGCTTTCGAAGGTTGCTTTTTTCATTATTTACCATATACGGCTTGCATTCTGATTGCTGCGAAGGCACAATAAAGAAGAATGCGAGCCTTCGAAGCGGGAGGCGGAGCACTATGAACATGGAACTTGGCAAGCGCAGAGAGCTGTTAATCACAATGCACGAAACACCAGGTATCGGTTGGCAATCAATCAGAAAGGCTGCCGAAAGCAGTGAATGGCACTCTTTCGAGCGATTTGCGCCTGAGGCATGGGTGACGTCGGTAGGGTTAAAGCTTGATCAGGCGCGTGCATTATCGAATGCGTTTTCAAGCGTTGATGTAAAAGCAAGAGATGAAAGAATGAAAGAGCTTGGCATTAAAGTTATAACGAGACTGGACGAAGACTACCCGGAATTGTTAACAGAATCACCCCAGCCGCCATGGGTTTTATATGCGATTGGCAAGGATACACTGCTGAGAAGGCCGTCAATTGCGGTTGTCGGGTCGCGAGGGCCGACGACCTATGGACGAAGAACGGCTTCTGAGCTTGCTAGGAAGCTCTCTGAGCGAGGTGTAACCATTGTGAGCGGCATGGCAAGGGGGATTGATGCTTTAGCGCATGAGGGAGCTTTGCAGGGCTCAGGAAGCACGATCGCTGTTCTTGGCACTCCCGCCAATATGATCTATCCAGCAGACAATCGCCAGCTTTATGCTGAAATTGCGAAGAACGGGCTAATTCTCTCTGAGGTGCCGATTGGAACGCCTTTTCATCCTGGCTTGTTTCCGCTTCGCAATCGGATTATCGCTGCATTGTCTCTCGGTACCGTCGTAGTCGAGGCGGCAGAGCGCAGCGGCTCGCTCATAACGGCCGATCAAGCGCTAGAAATGTCGCGTGACGTGTTCGCTGTACCAGGACCGATCTCTTCACCGAAGAGTGCGGGCACGAACGGTCTGATTCGTCAAGGAGCTAAGCTTGTCTCTTCATTTGAGGATATTATGGAAGAATATTCCGGGCTGCCGATATATAATCAAGCACGATCGCTAGCAAGCGGACAAGCGGAATCATCAGCAAGCAACGTGGAGCACGAACTGAGCGCGAATGAAGCGATTATTTATCGTTTCTTGAGCGATGAACCACGAACCGTAGACCAACTTCACGAGCTTTCCTCGTTCCCTTTTGGACTTTTGCACTCAGTTCTGATAAATTTAACTTTAAAACGTAAGATTGAACAGCATTCAGGTTCCATATATAGTGTAATGTAGCATGTAGTTGAGAGGAGGGCGCAGCGATGGCAGATTCCCTTGTCATTGTCGAGTCACCGGCAAAAGCGAAGACAATTGGAAAATATCTCGGCAGCAAGTTTATCGTGAAAGCATCGATGGGTCATATCCGTGATTTGCCGAAGAGCCAGATCGGTGTTGAAGTAGAGAATGATTTCAACCCCAAATATATAACGATTCGCGGTAAAGGCAGCGTCTTGAAGGAATTGAAGGATGCTAGCAAAAAAGTAAAAAAAGTATATCTCGCAGCTGACCCTGATCGCGAGGGTGAAGCGATTGCATGGCATTTGGCGCATTATCTCGAAATTGATGAGAGTGATTCTTGCCGGGTTGTCTTTAACGAGATTACGAAGCAAGCCGTTAAGGATGCCTTTAAAGCGCCGCGTCCGATTAATATGGACCTGGTGAATGCGCAGCAAGCGCGTCGTATTCTTGACCGGCTTGTCGGTTACAAGATTAGCCCGCTTCTATGGAAGAAAGTGAAGAAGGGACTGTCGGCAGGTCGCGTTCAATCCGTAGCGGTTAAGCTCATAATTGATCGCGAGAATGAGATTGATGCTTTCGTTCCTGAGGAGTATTGGACGATAACAGCGCAGCTGAAGCAAGGCGCAACGACGTTTGAAGCGAAATATCATTCGCTGAATGGCGAGAAGCGCGAGCTAGGCAACGAAGCGGACGTTCAAGAAGTAATGAAGGCGATGGGCGACTCGGCGTTCACCGTCAGCGAAGTGAAAGAGAAAGAACGGCTGCGCAATCCGGCAGCGCCGTTCATTACGAGCTCCTTGCAGCAAGAAGCCGCTCGTAAGCTAGGCTACCGCGCGTCCAAGACGATGTCGGTCGCGCAGCAGCTCTACGAGGGCGTCGATCTCGGCAAAGAAGGCACAGTCGGTCTCATCACTTATATGAGAACGGACTCGACGCGAATCTCGCCTATCGCGCAAGAAGAAGCGAAGAATTATATTGAAGAGAAATATGGCGCGACATATGTGCCTGAGCAGCCACGCGTGTACACGAAGAAGAACAGCAATGCGCAGGATGCGCATGAAGCTGTCCGTCCTACTTCTGTATTCCGCGATCCGGAGTCGGTGAAGGAGTTCCTGAGCCGCGATCAGTTCAGATTGTATAAGCTCGTCTGGGACCGGTTCGTAGCGAGCCAAATGTCGTCAGCTGTATTGGATACGATGACAGTAGATTTGAAAGTAGGTTCTGGAGCTATATTCAGAGCAGTTGGCTCGAAAGTAAAGTTCCCGGGCTTTATCAAAATCTATGTCGAGGGCAATGATGACGGTACAACTACAGATGACGAGAAATTCCTGCCGCCGCTTTCCGTCGGTGAAGTGGTAAGTGCTGAAGCGATTGATCAGAAGCAGCACTTTACGCAGCCTCCGCCACGCTACTCTGAAGCCCGTCTAGTGCGCATGATGGAAGAAGTAGGCATCGGAAGACCGAGTACGTATGCACCGACGCTGGAGACGATCCAGAAGCGTGGCTACGTCGCGATGGAGGAGAAGAAGTTTATTCCGACAGAGCTCGGTGAACTCGTTATTCAGATGATGGAAGAGTTCTTCCCGGAAATTCTCGATGCGGAGTTTACGGCGCATATGGAAGACGATCTCGACCATGTGGAAGACGGCAAGCAAGATTGGGTGAAAGTGCTTGCTAACTTCTATAGCTCTTTTGAGAAGCGGCTCGAGTACGCTGAGGAAGAGATGAAGGAAGTTGAACTGCAGGATGAAATCTCCGATGAGCTGTGTGAGAAGTGCGGGAAGCATCTCGTATTCAAGATGGGCCGGTTCGGTAAGTTCCTGGCTTGTTCCGGATTCCCGGATTGCCGGAATACGAAGCCGATTGTCAAAGATATCGGCGTTACTTGTCCGAAATGCCATGCGGGTAAAATCATCGAACGCCGCAGCAAGAAAGGCCGTTACTTCTACGGCTGCGATCAATACCCTGGCTGCGACTACGTCTCATGGGATAAGCCGGTTAGCAAGCCTTGTCCTCAGTGCAATAGCGTAATGGTTGAGAAACGCAATAAGAGTGGCGCTAAGCTCCTCTGTACGCAGTGCGACTATAATGAAGAAGTTATTGAAGATATGGAGCCGGCGGAACTATAACGCCGGCCTGCCCTATGTCAGCAGACATGAAATTGAATCAGGATTGGTTATATTGAAAGGATGGTAAGTGCATTGTCAGAAATACAACGTGTAACAGTTATCGGAGCGGGGCTTGCAGGCAGCGAGGCTGCTTGGCAGATCGCATCGCAAGGAGTACCTGTTACTCTTTATGAAATGAGACCGGCGACCCAGACGCCTGCTCACCATACGAAGAACTTCGCAGAGCTCGTGTGCAGCAACAGCTTGCGCGCAAACGGGCTTGCGAATGCAGTTGGCGTGCTGAAAGAAGAGATGCGCAGAATGAATTCACTCATTCTCGATTGCGCAGATCGGAATGCCGTACCAGCAGGAGGCGCGCTTGCGGTTGACCGTGACGGCTTCTCGGGCGACGTCACTCGTATTCTGAAGGAGCATCCGCTGATTGATGTCCGTACTGAAGAAGTGACGGAGATCCCGCAAGATGGCATTGTACTCATTGCGACAGGTCCATTGACAGCTCCGAAGTTGTCCGCACAAATTCAAGAGCTGCTCGGCCAAGAGTATTTCTACTTCTATGATGCGGCTGCGCCAATCGTGGAAAAGGACTCCATCGACATGTCGAAGGTATACCTCGCATCCCGTTATGATAAAGGTGAGGCTGCTTATTTGAATTGTCCGATGACTGAAGAGGAGTTCGATATTTTCCACGAAGCATTGACGACAGCAGAGAAAGCCGAAATGAAGGATTTTGAGAAAGAACAATACTTTGAGGGCTGCATGCCGATCGAAGTTATGGCAAGCCGTGGCAAGCAAACGGCGCTTTTCGGGCCGATGAAGCCGGTGGGTCTCATTAATCCGCATACAGGTAAGCTACCACACGCCGTCGTTCAACTGCGTCAGGACAACGCTGCAGGCACGCTGTACAACCTAGTAGGCTTCCAGACTCACCTTAAGTGGGGCGAGCAGAAGCGGGTATTCTCGCTAATCCCTGGTCTTGAGAATGCAGAGTTTGTTCGCTTTGGCGTTATGCATCGCAATACGTTTATCAACTCGCCGAAGCTGCTTCGGTCGACGTACCAGTCGATTAATCGCGATACGTTATTCTTTGCAGGCCAAATGACTGGTGTTGAAGGCTATGTCGAATCAGCAGCATCTGGCTTGATCGCAGGGCTTAATGCCGGCCGATTAGCTCGCGGCTTGGAGCCAGTTGTTCTTCCGGCGGATACAACGCTTGGCAGTATGGCGCACTACATTACGACGGCGGACTTCAAGCACTTCCAGCCGATGAATGCGAACTTCGGGCTAGTCCCTCCGCTTGAGAAGCGGATGCGCAGCAAGAAGGATAAGAACGATGCCATTGCAAACCGTGCGCTCGATCAGCTAGCGCGGTTTAAAGTGGAGCAGCTCGGTTATGCAGCAGCAGAGGAAGAAACGGTTCACGAGTAATCGGAATCTATAGCATCTCGCAGTAGACAGCAGCGGCAGCGATCATTCTACGCCGCTGTTTACTTTTATTTGAAATTTTTGCAAAACTCAAGCTATTCTTACGAAGTAGAATTATTAGCGGAAATATAAAATATATTTTTGTAAAAAGTGAGGTTGAGGAACATGGAAATGCAATTTCATGCGACCACGATATGTGCGGTTCGCCATAATGGCAAAGGTGCCATAGCTGGTGATGGCCAGGTGACTTTCGGCAACAGCATGGTTATGAAGCATACAGCGAAGAAAGTCCGCAGATTGTATCGCGGGCAAGTGATCGCCGGCTTCGCAGGCTCTGTTGCGGATGCGATCTCGCTCTTTGAGAAGTTTGAAGGCAAGCTGGAGGAGCATCACGGCAACTTGCAGCGTGCAGCGGTTGAACTGGCGAAGGATTGGCGTTCAGATCGTGTGCTGCGCAAGCTCGAAGCGATGATGATCGTTATGGATGCTACCAGCCTTCTGCTTATTTCCGGTGGCGGCGAAATCATTGAACCTGATGACGGCATCCTTGCAATCGGCTCAGGTGGCAGCTTCGCGCTTGCGGCAGCACGTGCGGTGAAGCAGCATGCGCCTCAGCTTGAGGCGAAGGACATGGTTCGTTCGGCGCTTGAAATCGCTGCTGATATTTGTGTGTTCACAAACCGCAATATTATTGTAGAAGAAATTGGCTAGATGCCTGTATCTACGAATGGACTCATTTGGAGGGGTTAATAATGGCAAATGAAGCAATGACACCGAAGCAGATTGTGGCGGAGCTTGATAAATATATCGTTGGTCAGAAACCGGCAAAGAGGTCAGTCGCGGTAGCATTGCGGAATCGTTATCGTCGCAACCGTCTTGATGAAGCGTTACGTGATGAAATCGTACCTAAGAACATTCTGATGATTGGGCCTACAGGCGTAGGTAAGACGGAGATAGCGAGACGGCTGGCGAAGCTGGTGAATGCGCCTTTCGTGAAGGTAGAGGCGACTAAATTCACCGAGGTCGGCTATGTGGGCCGCGATGTGGAATCAATGGTACGCGATCTCGTCGAGACGTCGATACGGATGGTGAAGCTGGAGAAAACCGACAAGGTGAAAGATAAGGCGGAAGCGCTAGCGAATGATCGCATCGTTACACTGCTTGTTCCTTCACAAGTGAAACCAAAGTCCCAGAAAAATCCGCTTGAGATGCTGTTTGGCAATCAATCGAATGATAATGATACTGATGAGGAGCCGGTAGAGAGTTCGCAGGTGCTGGAACGCCGCAAGCAAGTGAAGGAGCAGCTCGCAGCAGGTAAGCTTGAGAATGAAACGATCGAGATTGAGGTAGAGGATAATTCCCCGAATATGCTCGATATGCTGGCAGGCCAAGGCAATGAAGGAATGGGTATGGGCGCGAATATGCAGGAGTTATTCGGCCAACTGATGCCAAAGCGCTCGAAAAAACGGAAGCTGGCGGTGAAAGAAGCACGCAAAGCGCTCATTCAAGAAGAAGCGAATAAGTTGATCGATATGGATGATGTAATCTCGGAATCAGTTGTGCGTGCGGAGCAGTCCGGCATTATTTTTATCGATGAGATTGATAAGATCGCGAGCTCTTCCCGTGGTTCGGGTCCTGATGTATCCCGTGAAGGGGTGCAGCGCGATATTCTTCCGATCGTTGAAGGCTCTACGGTGATGACCAAGTATGGTCCGGTGAAGACGGATTATGTGTTGTTCATCGCAGCTGGCGCGTTCCATATGGCGAAGCCTTCTGATCTCATCCCGGAGCTGCAAGGCCGATTCCCGATTCGTGTTGAGCTTACGAATCTGAGCATAGAGGATTTTGTGAAGATTTTGACGGAGCCGAAGAATGCTCTAACGAAGCAATATACAGCGTTGCTCGAGACGGAAGGAATTACGATTACGTTCTCGGATGAGTCGATTCAAGAACTTGCGACGATAGCAGCGGATGTGAACAAGAATACGGAAAATATCGGGGCTCGCCGGCTTCACACGATTCTGGAGAAGCTGCTCGAGGATCTGTCATTCGAAGCGCCGGAGCTGTCGCTTGAGGAGCTTGTCATTACGCCGGAATATGTACGCGAGAAGCTTGGCAATATTGCGAAAAATCGCGATCTAAGTCAATATATACTGTAAGGGATCGGATTGGAAAGTAGGGGGCATAGAGTAATGGTTTTATTAGCAAAAACAAGAACGCTGAACCGGCTGCTGCAGCGTGCAGCTGGCGGAGCGCTCAATTTCCGTGAGATGGCAGAGGTGCTCTGTACAACGATACAGGCGGATGTGTTTGTAGTTAGCCGTAAAGGCAAAGTGCTTGGATGTGCCGCTGTTGGGCCATTCCAGCATGAACAGCTGCGCGCATTGCCGGCATCTGAACTGCGTTTCTCGAACGAGAGCAACGAACGCTTCATGAGCTTACAGGAAACAGTGACGAACGTTACTCCTGACGAAGGCATACAGGAAACCTTCTTGATGATGGCAGGACAAGGCATTATGACCGTTGTCCCTATCGTAGGCGGGCGCGATCGGATTGGGACACTAATTCTGCTGCGCGGTTCCGAGCCATTCGGCGATGACGAGCTCATTCTGGCCGAATATGGCAGTACGATCGTGGGCATGGAGATTCTCCGTGAGCGTGCGGAGGAGATTGAACAGGAAGCGCGCAGCCGTGCTGTTGTAGCCGTTGCTGTCGGCTCGCTTTCGTTCAGTGAACTGGAAGCGGTGGAACATATCTTTGAAGAATTGAGTGGCAAAGAGGGTCTTCTCGTCGCGTCTAAGATCGCGGACCGTGTCGGCATTACGCGATCGGTTATTGTGAATGCGTTACGCAAGCTGGAGAGCGCCGGAGTCATTGAAACACGCTCGCTCGGTATGAAAGGGACATACATTCGTATACTCAATACCCAACTCTTGACCGAGCTTGAGAAGAATAAAAATTCATAAAAGTGCAAGAAATATTACAAAATCATTCAAAAACCAGTACATTAATCCCTGTTTTAAGCCCTATCTTCGACAAAGATAGGGCTTTTTTCTCATTGTAATAATTTAGCAAGTTGAGGAATATTAATTTGACGGTTTTCCTTCGACACAAAGCTCTCATATTTTTAATAAATCTTTGTCGAACGAAGAAGGAATGAGAGTTATTCTGTTGAATATTTACATTACACAAGATGGGAAAGTGGGGTTTTTCAGTGAATTTGTTGAATGGCCCGGAATTCAGTCGATTACAGGGTGCTATTAATGCGGCGGAGATACGCCAGCGTGTGATTTCCAACAATATAGCGAATGTCGATACGCCGAAATTCAAGCGTTCCGAGGTCCTTTTTGAGTCGCTGCTGGAACAGAGCATGGGCAGCGGAAATTCTAATTTTATCGGCCGGCGCACGAATGCGCGGCACATTCCGATTGGGCAATCGTCTTCGATCCCTGAAGCTAAAGTGATTACGGATGAAACCACGGTCATGAACAATGACGTGAACAATGTCGATATTGATCGAGAAATGTCGTTACTTGCAAAGAACCAGTTGAATTACAACTTCTACGTGCAGCAACTTAATCATGACATTAAGATGATGCGTATCGGAATTGAAGGGAGAGGATAGTGCATGAGACTTTCTAATGGATTTGATGCTAGCGCATCGGCTCTAACCGCCCAACGGCTCCGGATGGATGTCATCTCGTCGAATATCGCAAATGCCGAAACGACAAGGGGACAATTTGTAAATGGCAAATATGAACCTTATAAGAGAAAGTTGGTTGTCCTTGAGCCGACCTCGCAATCTTTTGCAGATATACTGAATGGTCAAATGAGTGGTTCGGGTAGTGCATCACCTGGCGTGAAGGCTTCGCGAATAATCGAGGATCAGACGCCAGCGAAGCTTGTGTACGATCCAAGCCATCCTGACGCTGACGAGAACGGGTATGTGAAGATGCCGAACGTCGATGTTCTGAAGGAAATGGTTGATATGATCTCAGCTTCGCGTTCCTACGAGGCTAACGTAACGGCCTTGAATGCGACTAAAGGCATGTTTGTGAAAGCTCTTGAAATCGGTAAATAAACAGAGATAATAGCGGAGGGATTCCATTGATTAACCCAATGTCGTTTAATCCGATCCAAACACAATCGGTTAAACTGCCTGACACAAGCGGCATTCAAGATAAGACGACGCCTTCAGAAATGACCGAATCCTTTAGCAATTTTCTGAAAAAAGCAATTGACGGCGTTGCCACGCAAGAACAGAACGCACAAGCGATGAATGATCAGTATATTCTGGGCAATGTAGATGTGTCTCAAGTAATGATCGCTTCACAGCAAGCTGAGCTTGGCTTGCAACTCACCTCGCAAATCCGCAATAAAGTAATTGAGGCTTACCAAGAAATCATGCGGATGCAAATCTAATGACACAGGTTAGAGACATAAGTGAGGTGAAATCGTGAACGAGAAAATAGCCCAATACCGAGCGAAGATTGCTGGGTTTTGGAATGCAATGGAGAAGAAACAAAAAATTTGGTTGGGAGCCTCAGTGGGGATCCTGATTCTAACTATAGTGTTGCTTACATATCTCTTTTCAAGAGTCAGCTATGAAGTAGCGTTTCAGGATTTGGATAGTACAGATGCAGCGGCCGTTATGGAATACCTCGATACGAACAAGATTTCTTACAAGCTTGCCGATGCAGGGCAAACCATTATGGTGCCAGCTGCGAATGCGGCAAAAGTTAAAGTTGAAGCGGGTTCTCAAGGACTTGTCCGTAACGGTACGATTGGATTCGACCAATTTAACGACAGCGGTTCAATGTTTGGTCCAACTGACCGCATTATGGATATTCAATACCGCAACGCTTTGAATGGTGAAATCCAGAAGCTCCTTAATGTGATGCAAGGCGTTAAGAGTTCCAACGTGCTCGTGAACTTGCCGGAAGAGACGGCATTCATGACGACAGAAGAGAAAGAGGAAGCATCGGCTTCCATCACGATGACGTTCCGTCCTGGTTATCGCCCGGAGCAGAAGGAAGTCGACGGCTACTATAATCTCGTAAAAACGGCAATTCCTCATATTAAACCAGAGAATATTACGATTTCTAGTCCTGAAGGAGTACTCCCTTCTAGTAATATCGGCGGAAGTGGCTTAGGAAGTGAGCTAATTGACGAACATTATCAAATTCAGCGTAAATTTGAGAATGATCTAAAGCAGAAAGTACAAGCGATGCTAGTTCCTATGGTTGGTATGAAGAACCTGGTTGTAACGGTATCGAGCTCCTTCAATTTCGATAAGAAGAAATCGGATCAATCGCTCGTTTCTCCGCTGGAGAATAACAATAACAACGGTATTATCCTTAGCGAGAAGGAGAACAGCAAGACGGCAACTGGCGGAACTGGCGGCAGCGGCGGAGTTGCTGGAACAGGCGAGACGGATGTCCCAGGTTACCAAGCGACTGACGCAACAAGCGGCGGTACCTCCGAGGAGAATAACCGAGAGACAAATTATGATTACAACAAAATTTTGAATACGATCGAGTCCGCGCCATATGTGATTAAAGACTTGTCCATCAGCGTAGGTGTTGAGAAGAGTGCCTTAAGCGCTGAAGCGAAGACGGAAATGAACAATTTCTTATCGACAATTATTCGCTCCCAACTCGCAGAGTCCGGTCAAGATGTGAATAATGATGCTCTTATTCAGAAGAAAATTTCGATTATGGCTTCAACATTCGTCGACAATGGCGGAGCAACTTCTTCCGCAATCCTTTCGACAGGCTGGTTGACAGCAATCGGAGTTGCAGCTCTTGCAATTATCGGTGGACTTGGTTACATGGTCGTAAGACGCCGCAGACAAGCCGCGCTTGTTCAGGAAATAGCTGAAACGCCAGGCAAAGTCGAATATCCGACAATTGATCTTGAGAATGTTACGAACGAAAATCAAGTACGCAAACAGCTTGAAACACTGGCCAAGCGCAAACCCGAGGAATTTGTCAATTTGCTTCGGACTTGGCTTGTGGATGAATAGAGGTGGCTGGGATGGCAAGATATCAAGGTGGATTCAGTGGTCGTCAGAAAGCAGCCATATTATTAATTTCGCTCGGTCCTGAAGTTTCTGCTCAAATCTTCAAGCAATTAAGAGAAGAAGAGATTGAGCAGCTAACACTCGAAATCGCCAACGTGCGTAAAGTAGACAACTTGGACAAAGAAAATATTATGAGCGAGTTTCACCAAATTTGTGTCGCGCAAGAATATATATCGCAAGGCGGTATCTCATACGCTCGCGAGATTCTGGAGAAAGCGCTCGGCGAGTCCAAGGCGATGGAAGTTATCGGCCGTCTGACCGCGACGCTGCAAGTGCGACCTTTCGATTTTGCCCGTAAGGCAGAAGCGAGCCAAATTCTCAACTTTATTCAGAACGAGAATTCTCAAACGATTGCACTCGTCCTTTCTTATTTGCAAGCAGATCAGTCATCGCAGATTCTATCGTCACTTCCGCAAGAGAAGCAGGCTGAAGTTGCTCGCAGAATTGCGCTTATGGACAGTACGTCCCCTGAAGTTATTTCGCAGGTCGAGCGTATCCTCGAGCAGAAGCTGTCCGCTACCGTTACACAAGATTACACAACTGCAGGCGGTATTGAATCAATCGTTCAAATTTTGAATGGCGTCGACCGAGGTACAGAACGTACGATTCTCGATGCGCTCGAAATTCAAGATCCAGAACTTGCAGAAGAAATCAAGAAAAGAATGTTCGTCTTCGAGGATATCGTCAACATCGACAACCGGTCGATTCAGCGCATTATCCGCGATATCGAGAACGCCGATTTGCAGCTTGCGCTTAAAGTGGCGAGCGAAGAGGTTCGCGAAGCGATCTTCCGCAACATGTCCAAACGGATGGCGGAATCCTTCAAGGAAGAAATGGAATACATGGGTCCTGTTCGGCTGCGTGACGTCGAAGAGGCTCAAACTCGCATCGTAGCAACCATCCGTAGACTGGAAGAGTCTGGCGAGATTATCATCGCCCGCGGCGGAGGAGATGATATCATTGTCTAGGTTGTTCAAATCGTCGCATGTGATTTCAGTTGAAGATTTAAAGCGGCTTGAATGGTACAACAAGTACGAACCTGCACAGCCAACTGATGAGCAGAATGTTCCGGTCGGCCCATCAGCAGAAACCATTTCGCTTCGGGATCAAATCCTGGATGACGCTGAGGAATTTGCAAACCAGCGCATTCAAGAGACAGGCGAGCAGATCGAGACGATGTATGAAGCTGCAAATGCCCAAATCGACCAATGGTGGTTGGAGCGGCGCTTGCAGGATGAACAATTGCAAGAACAGCTCCGTCAGGATGGTTACACGCAAGGCTACCAGGAAGGCAGAGATGCTGCTACTTCAGAGGTATATGCCCAGTGGGAAGTTATGCTGACAGAAGCTAAAGCGATACTAGACTCCGCTTACGAAACGAAGGAGCAGATCATTCAAGAAGCTGAACCTTTCGTTGTGGCGCTAAGTACGGCGATTGCCGAGAAAATTATTAACAAGCAATTGAACGTTGATCCGAACTGGTCGCTTGATATTATTCGCAAGTCGCTTGAACGGCGGCGTGAGCAAGGTGTTATTACACTGTGCGTATCGCCACAGCAGCTTACATTCGTACAAGCCGCAAGAGAAGAACTGTCGCTTGTCATAGATTCGCAAGCCGAGCTTCAGATTGTGCCGGACGTTTCGGTGAAAGAATTCGGTTGTGTCATTCGCTCCTCTTTTGGCAGCATTGACGCTCGTATCGATACACAGCTTGCCGAAATTAAGAGAGAATTGATAGGGCTTGCCTTGCAGGCCGACGAACGAGGGATAGCAGATGAGCGCTAGTAGACTTGATGCTGATCGCTACATCGAACATCTTCGCCCGCTTGACCCAGTCCGAGTAAATGGCAAGGTGACGCAAGTTATTGGCTTGACGGTTGAATCCGAAGGTCCGGATGCCAGCATTGGCGATGTTTGCTTGATCTACCCGGTCAAATCTTCCAAACCGCTCAAAGCAGAGGTAGTTGGTTTCCGGGATAACAAAGTCATTCTAATGCCGCTTGGCGAGCTTACATCGATCGGTCCAGGCTGTGATGTTGTCGGTACCGGCAAACCGCTTACGGTTCAAGTGGGCTCCGAATTGCTTGGCAAAGTGTTGGACGGTCTTGGACAGCCGCTTGACGGCTCTCATCTCCCTAGCCGATTGCCGCATCATTCGACGTATAATCAGCCAAGCAATCCGCTCTCAAGGCCGCGTGTGAAAGATCCACTCAGCATCGGTGTTCGCGCGATTGACGGACTGCTAACGGTTGGCCAAGGACAGCGGGTCGGTATCTTTGCCGGTTCGGGTGTGGGCAAGAGTACATTGCTAGGCATGGTAGCTAGAAATACTTCCGCTGATGTCAATGTTATCGCGCTTATCGGTGAACGCGGACGCGAGGTTCTCGAGTTTATCGAGAAGGATCTCGGTCCAGAAGGGCTTGCAAGATCAGTCGTGATCGTAGCGACCTCAGACCAACCCGCGTTAATCCGAATTAAAGGAGCGCTAATCGCCACAACGATTGCAGAGTATTTCCGAGATCGTGGACTAAACGTCATGCTCATGATGGATTCGGTAACGCGCTATGCGATGGCGCTGCGTGAAGTCGGTCTTGCCATCGGCGAACCGCCTGCAACGCGTGGTTACACGCCTTCGGTATTCGCAAATCTGCCTAAACTGCTCGAACGAGCTGGGACAGGCCAGCGCGGTTCGATTACAGCCTTCTACACCGTCCTTGTTGATGGCGATGATATGAATGAACCGATTGCCGACGCTGTTCGAGGGATTCTTGACGGACACATAGTCCTCAGTCGAGCATTGGCGCACAAAGGTCATTTTCCAGCAATTGACGTCTTGGCATCGATTAGCCGGGTCATGAAGGAAATCGTCCCGGAAGAACAACAGGATGCCGCGAATGAGCTCAAACGTCTCATGTCTATTTATAGAGATTCGGAAGATCTGATTAATATTGGGGCGTACCAAAGGGGGTCAAATGAAAAAATTGACCAATCTATCGAATTTTTCGACACGATCCAAGCTTTTACCAGACAGAAAACGACGGAAAAGGCCGGTTATGAGGAATCAAAAGAACGACTAATCCGGGATTTCTACATGAACCTAGGGAGATGACACCGTTAGATGGCTCGATTTCAGTACGCCTACCAGAAGATCGTCGACTTGAAGACGAGCGAGAAATCACATGCCGAGTGGCAGCTGTCCGTTGTCATCGGCAAGCTTAACAATGAAGAGCAGTCACTGCAGCAGCTGCGTCAAGAGAGATCTTCTTGGGCCGAACGGCTCGGGGCCGCATCAAGAGAAGCGGTGAGCCTATCGGAGTTGCTCGCCATGCAGCAGTACATCGAACATCTCGACAACAGAATTGTTCACAAGCTTGCAGATGTCAAGAAAGCAGAAATTGCCGTTGAGGCAGGTCGCCGAGTGTTATCCCACCGGATGATGGACGAGAAGGTATGGCAGAAAACGAAGTCGAACGCACATGATCGTTTCCGTGCCGACATGATGGTAAGAGAACAGAATGAGCTCGATGAGCTAGCTACCTCAAGGTTTATGTACGCCGCACAATAATCGTTAATGTTGCATTGCGAATCGGGAGCGACGCCCGAGGGAGGGAAATATTTTGGCAGATATGGATATGGAAAAGCAAGGATACAGCGGATTTGAGCGGTTTATGTTTTTCGTAACGCCGATTCTCTTCACACTCATTCTGCTCGGCGTACTCGTTACGCTGTTTAACTTCGATCTACGAAACAGAGCTCTGGAGATCGGGAATTCGATTCCGTTCTTGAGTAAGGTACTGCCTGACCCTACAGCAGAAGATGGAACAGTTGTAGATGAAGGAAAGATCAAGGCGGAGAATTCAAATGCCAAGATCGCTGAGCTTAAGGCGATGGTCGCCACGAAAGGCGCGGCGCTCACGAAAGCGACGGATGAGAAGACGCAGCTATCTGGGCAAGTAAAAGCTTTGAAAGCAGAGATTGAGACGCTGAAGCAGGCTGGGGCGGAGAAGCAGCTTGAGGATGCCGAATATCAGAGCAAGATCAGTGAGCTTGCAACGATGTACGGAAAGATCTCGCCAAGCAAAGCAGCTCCAATCTTAGAGAGCATGGAGATGGCAGAGACCGTGTTGGTACTCGATGCAATGAAGCCGGATGACCGTGTACGCATTCTTGAGAAGATGACACCTTCCAAAGCAGCCGAAGCTACGATCATGCTGAAAGACGTAAAGACGGTTAAGGATCGTCAAATCGCAGCACTGCAAGCAAGAGTCAACAAGAAGGAATCGACAGCGACACAGCCGAGCAGCGTTCTGAGCAATACACAGTTGAACACAACGTTCTCGAATATGGATCCTAAACGTGCCGCTGAGCTGCTGCTCAAAATGGCGGACGTCAGTCCAAGCAAGGTGCTGAGGATCTTGAACGCCGTAACGGACGCATCCCGCGCTTCCATCATTGCGGAGATGTCGAGCTTGAACAAAGATATTACTGCACAGCTCGTCTCGAAGCTGATGGTAGGTAAGTAATTGCTTCCATTCTCGCGTTCGTTTTTCTAGGTGAAAGGAGGTGAGAAATATGCAAATGTCCGTTTCTAATGCACCAACTAGCGTAACTCCTGCTGGAGCAACCGCTGCACCTTCTGCGGCTAAAGGCGGCGATAACGCTGCTTTTGTCCAAACCCTCGCACAAACGCTGGCAGGTAGTCCTACTGCGAATGCAAGCGGCGAGACAACTGGCGAAGCTGCTGTGATGCCGAAAACTCCTGCGAATCTGTTAGCTTCTTTACTCGGTGGCAATCTATCGAAGGAAGATCTGCTAGCCGCAATCGACTCGCTCTTGAAACAGCTAGATGATACAGATGCTGCACAGCTAGCGAATACGACAACTGAAGGCAATTTGACTGACGCGCTTGTTCAATTGGACAGCTTGATGAGCTTACTTACCGGCATGCCAATGGCTAATCAGCAACAGCCTGATGCTCAAATTGATTTCAGCAATATACTTCCAGCAGATGGTACTGGTGATCAAGCCGGTACAGATCATACAATGCTTGGAGTAATTGCAGCACTTACTGTGGCAGGAACGCAAACGGCTACCGAACAAACTACTGCACAGCTAACGGAGAACAGCTCAGATTCGAAGAGTGCAAACGTTGAAGTAATCGCAGCATTGAAATCTGGCCTGCAAGAAGCGCTTTCTGATTTGCGCTCATTGCTGCAGCAAAGCAAAAACAGCGGTGCGGCCGGACGTGATCAGAATGTGCTCATTAGCAAACAACTTATTGCGACTGAGCAGCTCCTAAGTGGGACGAAACCTGACCTGCAAGCTGCGATTAAAGCGCTAACTGAGTCTGCAGGAAGCGAGCAAGTGGACACGATCCGCTCGGTTCAAACCGCTTCTGTAACGACAAGCTCGCATCTTCAGCGTATGTCCCATCAGCTCCTTCATGTAGGATTGCTGAAAGTGGTTCCGAAGGCTGAGTCTCAACAAGGACAAGCTGGACAAGCAGATTCGCAGCAGCAATTGAACGCTCTGAACTCTCCAACTGTCACTCTTGGCCAAGATTTCCAGCGTACGCAGCTAGCTTCCACCAAGGAAGTCATCCAGCAGCCGGTTCCGGTTAATCAGTTCGCATCAACGGTTCAAGGGCTCGTCGTTAAACAGTTCCAGGTTTCATCGGGCAACGGAATATCGCAAGCACAGCTGACCTTGAATCCTGAGCATTTGGGTCAAGTGAACGTGAACATTTCCATACATGGCGGTGTTGTAACTGCGCAGTTCTTGACTGATACCGTAGCGGCTAAGGATATGCTTGAGAACCAGTTGGCACAGCTTCGTTCTACCCTTCAATCCCAAGGTCTTCAAGTCGATAAGCTGGAAGTTTCACAGACCGCTGCTCAAACGAATTTATTCCAAGAGCATGATCGCAATGGTCAAAGCGGAAGAGAGCAAGGCACTTCTGGACGCGGAGGTTCGAGCAAGGAGACTGATCTTGACTTTAACACGGATCTCGAAGAGCTTACGCTTGAACAGGCAGTCGATCAGGATTTGGGATTAGGTCGAGGTATTCATACAACTGCTTAACGACAAGCACGCAGTCTGTTCGATACCGATAACAGGATAGAACGGAGGTGACAGAAAATGTCCGATCGTGTTTCCACCGCCAACGTATGGCCTTATTACAGCTCCAGCAACGTGCAAGCTGCTACTAATAAAGCGGCAGATACCTCTCTTGGAAAAGATGATTTTCTGCGCATTCTTGTAACGCAGCTGCAAAATCAGGATCCGATGCAGCCGCTCGAGGATAAAGACTTTATCGCTCAAATGGCGCAGTTCTCCTCTGTAGAGCAGCTTGTGAATATGTCGGATCAATTGGCTGGTCTTCGCCAGAACCTTGGAATGGTTTCCAGTATGATTGGTAAAGACGTGCAATGGTACGATTATTCCGATACCGGTGAAATGCTTACGCAAACAGGAACTGTGGATTCAATTGTCATCAAAGACAAAGTGCAGTATGCAAGAATCGGCAATACGGATGTCAATCTTGATGACATCGTCTCTATTGGCGAGAAAGGCGGTGAAGCTACCGGTGAGTGATGTCATGAAAATTGGCCATTTACGGTTAACTGCTACCGCACAGGTACATATAGCAGCCCAGAAAGAACAGGCGGCTGGACGTACGGAGTCCTTTCAAGAGGTTCTGGATCGCAATGTTCTGAAGTTTAGCCACCATGCCGAAACGAGGATGGCGCAGCGCGGAATAACGTTGAAGCCTGAGACATTATCGAAGATCTCGAGTGCGCTCGATCAAGCGGCTGCAAAGGGAGCCAAAGACTCATTGATCGTTTATCAAGATATTGCGATGATAGTCAATGTACCGACGCGGACGGTCGTTACTGCACTGGATGGCAGTAAGATGCAAGGGAATGTGTTCACTCAAATAGACAGTGCAGTCATTGTGAATTAATCGGCTGGACCTAATGAGGAAGCCGAAGAGCCGTGGAACGACGGAAGCGGCTCAATACAACTGCTATATACCACTAGGAGGTTGACTACTCGATGTTAAGATCTATGTACTCTGGCGTTTCCGGTATGCGTGGTTTCCAAACGAAGCTGGATGTCATCGGCAACAATATCGCAAACGTAAATACAGTAGGCTTTAAAGCAGGACGCGTTATGTTCAAAGATATTTTGAGCCAGACTGTTTCCGGTGTTACGCGTCCGGAAGAAGGCACAACAGGCGGCGTGAATGCGAAGCAGGTTGGTCTTGGCGTAGCGATTGCGTCAATCGACACGGTACACACGCCAGGCAGCGCGATGACAACAAACGTGCCGACGGACGTTCGTCTTGACGGTGATGGATTCTTCGCAGTTTCCCCATCCGGTGACGGTGCAGAGGCGCCATACCTGACTCGCGCAGGAAACTTCTCGCTAGATGCAGCGGGTCAGCTCGTGAATGGCGATGGCATGTTCGTGCTTGATTCCAACGGAGGCCCAATTACGCTTGATCCAGCTGAGGTTAAATCGTTCACGATTTCCCAAGACGGCTCGATTATCGCAGTAGGCGCTGACGGTACAGCCAATTCCACCGGCATTCAGCTTGGTGTTGTAAAAGTAACGAACCCGAACGGACTTGAGAAAATCGGCGGCAATCTGTACCGCATGACACCGAATGCGAACATTGATGGTGAAGTAACGCTGACAACTGCTAATGACGCAGAAGCGGGTACAGGCGCGATTATCTCCGGTCAGCTCGAAATGTCGAACGTAGACTTGACTTCCGAGTTTACAGAGATGATCGTTGCACAGCGTGGTTTCCAAGCCAACTCGCGGATCATCACTACTTCCGACGAGATTTTGCAAGAGGTCGTAAACTTGAAGCACTAGGTAAATAACCGCTAGGGAGGCTCTTCGCCTCCCTGCCAGGTTAAGGAGGAAGCTCATGATCGCTGTAACGCGACTGAATGGAAAGACCCTACATATCAATGCGCTGCTTATTGAGCTGGTAGAAGAAACGCCTGATACTTTGATTACGATGACAACAGGTAAAAAAATACTGGTGTTGGAGAAAGCAACCGAAGTCATTTCCTCCATACAGTCTTATCTTCGCTCGATCGGCGTCTATGCGGCGACCCTAAAGAGTGATCAAACGGAGGGAACATCACAATGAAAAAACTGCTGCCCTGGCTAATCTCGATTCTGCTTGCTATCACGCTAATCGCTATCGTGGCTGTTATCCTGCTAAACTCGATTATGGGGGATGACAAAACAAACAACGCGACTAACAAAGCTGCCAATAACGCTGCATCTGTTGAAACAAAGAAGCTTACCGCAGATGATCGCGTTGAACTAACAAGCGAGATTGCGGATATCAAAACCAATCTTTCGGACCCAGAGTATATCGCGGTTCTTGGGCTTGCTTTTCAATTAGATGAGAAATCGACGAAAGAAGATTTCGAGAAAATTAAAGAGATTCAAATTAAACCAATCATCATCCGTACTTTGTCGGATATGAAGCCGGAAGAGATTAACGGTTCCGCAGGAAAAGACTTGCTCTGCGCGAAGCTTCTCAACTTAATCAATCCGGAGCTGCCGGAAGGCAAGCTAATCAAAGTGGAAGTCACCAACTTTATTGTAACGAAGCTGTAATCATCTTAAGAACGCCGCATTCCTTTGAAGGGGGTGAGATAATTGGTTGATGTTCTGTCGCAGAACGAGATTGACGCGTTGCTTGCTGCTTTATCATCCGGAGAGATGGATGCTGAAGAACTGAAGAAGGAAGAGACGCAGAAGAAAATTCGGCTTTACGAATTTAAACGTGCGGTCCGTTTCTCGAAGGATCATATCCGAAGCTTGACTCGGATACACGAAAACTTCGCGCGATACTTGACCACCTATTTCTCAGCGCAGCTTCGCACATTTGTCCAAATAAGCGTAGTTCAAGTTGAGCAATTGCCATATGACGAGTTTATCCGCTCGATTCCGAAGATGACCATCCTCAACATTTTTGAGGCTGAGCCGCTTGAAGGACGAATGGTGCTTGAAGTCCATCCGAACGTCGCCTATGCGATGCTCGATCGATTGTTGGGCGGTCAAGGACTGGCGCCTTCCAAGATTAGTGCGCTGACTGAAATCGAAACGAACATTATGGAGCGAATATTCAGCCGTGCATTTGAGAGCTTGCAAGAGGCCTGGAAGACCGTTATGGATATCGAGCCGAGACTCGAAGCGCTTGAGACGAATCCGCAGTTCATGCAAATCGTATCGCCTAACGAAACGATTGCACTGATCTCGCTAAGCACCAAAATCGGTGATACAACGGGGATGATAAATTTATGTATCCCGCATGTCGTCATTGAGCCTATCATGTCGCGCTTGTCCGTTCACCATTGGTTTGTTTCACAGAAGAAGACAAGGGCTCCAGAAGAGGTGGAAATTCTAAAGCAGCGGGTGACTAAGGCGAAATTGCCTATCGTAGCTGAGCTTGGTCAATCCAGCATTTCGATTCGCGAGTTTTTGGGGCTTTCGGTCGGGGATGTCATATCGCTCACTAAATCAATCGATCAAGGGCTTGATATTAAAGTAGGGGAAAAACTGAAATTTATCGGCAGCCCAGGTTCGGTTAAGGATCGTATGGCAATTCAAATCGATGAAGTTCTCACCGAAGGAGTGGAAGAAGATTATGACGAGTAAAGATTACCTATCTCAAGAAGAAATTGATGCCTTGCTGCGTCAATCTTCCGATGAGCCTGATATGCCGGAGCCATTCGACCGTGAGAAGGAATTAAACAGTCACCTCAGCTCGATTGAGCAAGACGCGCTGGGCGAAATCGGCAATATTACGTTCGGTAGTGCCGCGACTGCGCTCTCGACACTGCTCGGCCGGAAGGTAGACATTACAACGCCTGAAGTATCGCTTATCAAGCGCAGCGAGCTCGACGATGAGTTCCCTAAACCGCATGTTGCCGTTTCAGTAAGCTACGTGGATGGCTTCCAGGGTATCAATTCCCTAGTCATTAAGACGAAAGATGCCCAAACGATTGCAGACCTGATGCTCGGCGGAGAAGGCAAACTGCTAGGTTCAGAGCTTAACGAGATTCATATTAGTGCCGTTCAGGAAGCGATGAATCAAATGATGGGCTCATCCGCAACCTCGATGTCGACGATCTTCAACCGCTTCGTTAATATCTCGCCTCCAGGCATTGATATTCTTGATGTAAATAACGGAGACGGGATGGAGCAGTTACCGCAAGACGATTCTTTTATCAAAATATCGTTCCGGCTGAAAATCGGTGACTTGATCGACTCGACAATCATGCAGCTTCTCCCAATCTCGTTCGCCAAAGAAATGGTAGACACTTTGATGGGAGGCGCTTCTGATCCAGCACCAGCACCAGCTCCGGTAAGTACGCCGGCACCTGCAGCCGTTGCTGCTGCGCCAGTACCAACGCCACCGCCGGTTCACACACCGCCGCAGGCACCTGTAGCACCACCAGCGGCAGCTTATATGCCACCGCCAATGCCGGAGTATGCAGCACCGCCGCATATGCCCCAAACATACGGAGCACCAGCTAACCGGAACGTGAATATACAGCCAGTCCAATTCGCGAATTTCCAAGGTGCGCCATATGTGCAAGCAGAGGATTCAAATTTAAATTTATTGCTCGACATACCGCTTAAGGTCACAGTAGAATTAGGAAGAACTCAGAAGCAAATCAAGGATATTCTTGAATTGTCACAAGGTTCAATCATTGAGCTGGACAAGCTAGCAGGTGAACCAGTCGATATTCTAGTAAATAACAAACTGATCGCTAAAGGCGAGGTAGTCGTTATTGATGAGAATTTCGGCGTGCGCGTAACTGATATTGTTAGCCAATGGGATCGTATCCAAAAATTACAATAATCCTTAGGGGGAAACACAACAATGGCAAATCGCATATTGGTCGTAGACGACGCAGCATTCATGAGAATGATGATTCGCGACATATTGACGAAAAACGGATACGAAGTAGTAGGGGAAGCGCAAGACGGCGCACAAGCAATCGAGAAATTCAAAGAATTCAAACCTGACTTGATCACGATGGATATTACAATGCCTGAAATGGACGGCATCGCAGCTTTGAAAGAAATTAAGAAAATTGACGGCAATGCGAAAGTTATTATGTGCTCCGCTATGGGTCAACAAGCGATGGTTATCGATGCGATTCAAGCTGGCGCGAAAGACTTCATCGTTAAACCGTTCCAAGCTGACCGCGTTATTGAAGCGATCAAGAAAACACTAGGTTAATTGTATGGAAGCTTTAAATAGATATCGGCTTGCTGGCTTAACCATCTCCGGCTGGTTAGTGACAGCAAGTCTTGCATCAGCAGATCCATCAGTAGAAGATGACAAGCCCGTCATAGGAACCAGCATTGGTTACTATGTCTGGGTGATCGTCGCGCTGATGATCGTTATTGGACTCATTCTTCTCGTTATCAAATTTCTAGCCAGCCGTAATCGCGGCTGGGGAACGAGCAGGGCGCTTCGCACTTTAGGTGGTATCCCGCTCGGCCAGAACAAGTCGGTACAAGTTATTGAACTGGCTGGGAGAGTCTATGTCGTCGGCGTTGGCGAAGACATCACGCTGCTGGACAAGATCGAGGATCCTGAGCTAGCTGAAAGTGTACTCGCCGCAATTGAACAGCAGAATGGACGCGCATGGAACTCACCAACGATTACTGATTTCTTGAGTAAATTCCGCAAAAGCTCGAAGGATGATGAGCCAACGAACGAGCCGTGGCAAGAAGCAGTTTCTTTCAAGGAACTGCTGAGCAACGGTATGAAGCGGCAATCGGGTCAGAAACAGAAGGTTGAAGAGTTGCTGCACGAGCAAAAACAAAACGATCGGTTGTTGGACGAATGAACAGAAAAATCTTATGGACAGTTTTTGCATTTCAATTGCTAGGTTTACTCTTTCATGCACATGCTTTTGCCGAGCCGATTCCGAATGTAAGCGTTAGTATCGGAGACGCAAGTGGAAGTGGTGCGCCGGATTCAAGCGCTTTGTCACTTCTTCTTATCATTACAGTGTTAAGCGTAGCGCCAGGCATTCTAGTTCTGATGACGAGCTTTACTCGAATTGTAATTGTGCTTAGTTTCGTTCGGACATCGCTTGGAACGCAGCAAATGCCGCCGAACCAAGTGCTTGTCGGACTTGCTCTGTTTCTAACCTTCTTTATTATGTCACCAACTTTGGGCACTATGAATCAGGTTGCACTGCAGCCTTACTTGAAAGGCGAGCTGACGCAAACGCAGGCGCTGAGTAAAGCGGCGGTTCCGCTCAAGAAGTTTATGATGAATCAGACGCGTGAGAAAGACTTGCTGCTCTTCCTGAAATATACGAAGACGGAGAAGCCGAAGTCTTACGAGGATGTGTCGATTACGGTGATGGTTCCAGCTTATGCGCTTAGTGAGCTTCGAACGTCATTTCAGATGGGATTCATGATCTTCATTCCGTTTCTAATTATTGATATGGTTGTCGCCAGTACGCTCATGGCGATGGGGATGATGATGTTACCGCCTGTAATGATTTCGCTCCCGTTCAAAATCTTGCTTTTCGTACTCGTAGATGGCTGGTATCTAATCGTCAAATCATTGCTGCTTAGTTTCAACGGCTAGCAATTGCAAGGGAGTGCATAAGAATGAGTACTGATTTCATCATTACCTTAGCTGGGCAAGCGGTATACACGGTGCTTAAGGCCAGCGCACCGATGCTCCTGATAGGCCTCATTGTCGGTTTGGCCGTCAGTATTTTTCAAGCGACAACGCAGATCCAAGAGCAAACGCTTGCTTTCATACCAAAAGTTGCCGCAGTATTGCTATCCGTTCTTTTCTTTGGTCCATGGATACTGAACACACTGGTCGATTTCACCTACAATCTGCTGAGTAACTTGTATAAATACATCGGATAGGCTGTGGATCGATGGAGATTTTTCTTCAAGGGTTCCCTATTTTTTTGCTTATTTTTTGTCGAATAACAGCTTTTTTCGTCGTAGCTCCTGTATTCTCGACTCGAAATGTGCCAAAAACGTTTAAATTGGGACTCTGTTTTTTTGTATCGCTGCTTGTCTTTCTAACGTACGGCTTAAAGCAAACGATTGTGCCTGATGCTGAATATATTCTTGCTATATTTCGAGAAATTCTCGCAGGCGTTCTACTAGGCTTTACTGCATATATGTTCTTTACGATCATCAACACAGCCGGCAGCTTTATTGATATGCAGATAGGCTTCGGGATGGCGAACATCCTTGACCCGATGACAGGTGTTTCGGCACCGCTGCTCGGTAACTTTAAAGGCATGGTCGCAACGCTGGTATTCTTGTCTATCAATGGACATCATTTTTTGCTTTCAGCGCTTATTCAAAGCTATGAATGGATACCGCTCTCGAATACGCTGTTTGCTCATGTGCATTCAGGAAGCATCTCAACGTTTCTAACGACGATGCTTGTCCAATCCTTCATGCTTGCGCTTCAAATGTCAGCACCGCTCGTCGTAGCGATGTTCCTGACAGATGTAGGGCTCGGGTTTCTCGCACGAACAGCACCTCAGTATAACGTGTTTGTTATCGGAATTCCGATTAAGCTTCTAGTCGGTTTACTGATGCTCACCGTAATGATGCCGGGATTGATTATGATCTACGAGCACTTATTTGACCAGATGTTCACTGCGATGCAGAAGCTTTTCTCCATTCTACAAGGTCCCGCAGCTTAAGGGGAGGGCTAAAACTTATGGTGAAGTACCGTTTCACGCTCGATCTGCAGTTGTTCAATCAGGAAAAAACAGAGCGTGCGACACCAAGAAAACGGCAAGAAGCACGTCAAAAAGGCCAGATTGCCAAAAGTCAGGAAATACCGGGCGCGCTCATTCTATTGTTTATTTTTCTTAGCTTCTTTGCTCTAGACGGTTATTACAAAGTACGTATTCTGCATCTTTTCGGCATGATCTTTGAACAGAGATTGTTGATGGAAGTGACTAAGAGCAACGTTGTTTCCTTGTTCTACGACCTCATGATGCAGGGCTTCATGCTTCTAGCTCCAATCTTCGGCATCGCTATAATTGTGGCATTGTTGGCGAATTATTGGCAAGTCGGTATCTTGTTTACTGGGGAACCGATCAAGATGAAGCTGAACAAACTGAATCCCATAAGCGGATTCAAACATATTGTATCCATGCACGCTTTAGTCGAGTTCGTCAAAAATATTTCGAAATTGTTAGTAATTGGACTAATTGTCTATCGGGCACTATGGAACGAGAGAACGCAGATTATGAATCTCGCGCGTGTTCCAATTGGCGACATTTTTAGTTACGTAGCAAACATCACGATTAAGCTCGGGATTGAGATTGGCGCAGTCCTTGTTATTCTCGCTTTCTTTGATTTCATGTATAAGCGTTATGAGCATGAGAAGAGCTTGCGCATGTCCAAGCAAGATATCAAAGATGAGCACAAGAAAACAGAGGGCGACCCGCTCATAAAAGGCAAAATCAGAGAGCGTCAGCGACGTATGGCATTGCAGCGTATGATGCAGGAAGTGCCTAAAGCTGATGTAGTTATCACGAACCCAACTCACTTCGCGATCGCGCTCAAGTACGATGGGGCGACGATGGAAGCTCCGACCGTTATTGCTAAAGGGATGGATTTCGTAGCATTGCGGATTAAAGATGTGGCGAAGGAGAATGGCGTCATAATGATGGAAAACAGGCCGCTTGCCAGAGCGTTGTACGATCGGGCGGAAATTGGTGACACGATTCCAGCCGATCTTTTCCAAGCTGTGGCGGAAGTGCTGGCATATGTATATAAATTGAAGCAAAAAGTGAAGTAACATCAGCAGCAATCATCAGTGGAGGAGGGTACGTCATGAAGGCTAGAGACCTGACAATACTTATCGGGATCATCGGCATCGTTCTTATGATGGTCATTCCGATTCCAACCGGCTTAATGGACGTGCTCTTGATCATCAACATTTCTATCGCTTTGATGATTTTGCTTATATCCATGAATACGAACGACGCACTGCAATTCTCCATTTTTCCTTCCATGCTCCTCATTACGACTTTATTCCGGCTTGCACTTAACGTATCAACGACACGCAACATATTGTCCAAAGCGGAAGCGGGGAAAGTCGTACATACGTTTGGAAGTTGGGTTGCAGGCGGGCAGATCGCCATCGGTTTCGTCGTATTCCTTATTCTAGTTGTTGTACAGTTCATCGTTATTACGAAAGGTTCGGAGCGTGTCGCAGAGGTTGCGGCTCGTTTCACACTCGATGCGATGCCTGGTAAACAGATGAGTATTGATGCGGATTTGAATGCGGGTCTCATTAACGAGTTGCAAGCAAGAGAGCGCCGCCAGAAGATTGAGAAGGAAGCCGATTTCTACGGCTCCATGGACGGTGCCACAAAATTCGTTAAAGGTGACGCCATCGCCTCCATCATAATCCTAATCATTAACTTGATCGGTGGATTCATTATCGGTATGGCTGTTCACGGGTTTTCCTTCAGTGAATCGATCAATACATTCTCCATTCTGACGATCGGTGACGGACTTGTCAGCCAAATTCCAGCACTGCTCATCTCCACAGCGACAGGCTTGATCGTTACTCGCGCTGCTTCTGAAGGCAATTTGGCGCATGATGTGACAATGCAATTGTTCCGCTATCCGAAGCTCCTTTACATTGTTGCTGGAACGATTACGCTGCTCGGTCTTGGAACTCCAATCGGTCCTTTTGCGACACTTCCGTTTGCAGCAATTATCGTGTATGCAGGCTTCCGGATGCAGTCGAACCTTACGAAGGAGCAACAAGCGCAAGATATGCTCGTGGAAGAACAAGAAATCGAAGAGGTTCGCAGCCCGGAAAGTGTCATCAGTCTGCTCCAGGTCGATCCGATCGAATTCGAGTTCGGTTATGGTCTTATCCCGCTCGCGGATACGCAGCAGGGCGGTGACTTGCTTGACCGAATTATTATGATTCGCAGGCAGTGTGCCCTTGAGCTTGGTCTTGTCGTACCGGTTATCCGGATTCGAGACAATATTCAACTCAAACCGAACGAGTACGTCATTAAGATCAAAGGCAACACCGTTGCTCGCGGCGAGCTGCTGCTGAATCACTACTTGGCGATGAGCCCAGGCTTTGATGATGATTCGATCGTTGGTATTGAGACGATGGAGCCTGCATTTGGCTTACCGGCAATCTGGATCGATGAAGCAACGAAGGAACGTGCCGAGCTGCTCGGATACACCGTAGTTGATCCACCGTCAGTCGTAGCAACTCATTTGACTGAGCTTATCAAGCGCCATGCACACGAACTGATCGGCCGCCAAGAAACGAAGGCTCTGATCGAGAACGTTCGCGAGTCTTACCCGGCACTGGTGGATGAGCTTATCCCATCTATTCTGAATGTCGGTGATATTCAGAAGGTGCTTGCGAAGCTGCTTCGTGAGAAAATCTCGATTCGCGATATGGTTACGATCTTCGAATCACTCGCCGATCATGGTGCTTATACGAAAGATCCAGATATCCTTACTGAATATGTGCGTCAAGCGCTATCCAGACAGATTACGCAGCAATTCTCCCATAATGGCGACACGCTGCGAGTGATTACGGTAGGTCCGCTGTTAGAGAAGAAGATTGCGGAATCGGTACAGTCATCCGACCAAGGCACCTACTTGGCGATGGACCCGATGTCAACGCAGACGATCTATCAGAAACTGAATGAACAAGTGAACAAGCAGATTCAATCTGGCTATCAGCCGATTGTACTCGCTTCTCCTACCATTCGGATGTACCTTCGTCAAATTGTTGAGCGCACGATGCAGGACGTTCCGGTTCTCTCGTACAGTGAGCTTGAACCTAGTATTGAAGTACAAAGCATTGGAGTGGTGAATCTATGAAGGTAAAGCGCTATGTCGTCAATGCCTTACCTGAGGCACTTCCCATGATTCGAAGTGAACTCGGCATAGATGCCGTAATTTTAAACACCAAAGAAATTCGCGTCGGCGGATTTCTTGGCATGTTCGGCAAGAAGAAGACAGAAGTTATCGCCGCTGTAGAGACTGGCAGCGCCAACAATTCAGGCTCAAGCTCTAAGGCGAAGCCGCCGGCTCGCACGCAAACTGCGGTCAGTGCAAGACCTAATGCAATGCCGCTGGCAACACTAAAACCAGCAGTTCCCGCAGCGCCTTCACCGGCTGCTGCATCCGCATTTGATGCAGTGCTCAGCCATGCGGCTGAAGTGAAGCAGGCAAGAGAAGCTGCAACGGCAAGAGAAGTAGAAGTCCAAGAGCTTCCGAAGATATCTCCAGCGGCTGCTTATGGAGCAAGAACAGCGGCTCCGAGTGAGGTGCCTGTAGCGGCTGCGCCAGAGGTGCCAACTCAAGATGTTCGCAAACCGATACTGGCGGAAGATCATTTGCTTGCTGAGATTCGCGACATGAAGCAGTGGATTGTGCGGATGTCCAAACAACAGCAGCAGGAATCCCGTCCGGCCGCCATCCAGGCGCTTCAAGACAGGCTCGTAGATCAAGAAGTCGACCAGCAATGGATTGACCAGTTGATCGAGCAGGTCGAAGCCGAAATGATTGAAGCGAAGCAACACGGTATGCCTGATGCTGATTACGCAACATATGTATGGGGCTGCGCGCGCCGGATCTTGATTGGCTGGATGAGCAAGTTTGAAGCGAATCAAATTAGCCGCGATACGCAGGTCATCCATTTTGTTGGTCCGACTGGTGTCGGCAAAACTACATCGATTGCTAAGCTAGCCGCTGAGCAAACATTGAAAGCCGGACGTAAAGTCGGATTCATTACATCTGATACGTACCGGATTGCAGCGGTTGATCAGTTGCGCACATATGCAACGATTCTTAATGTGCCGCTTGAAGTCGTCTTCTCTCCTGCTGAGGTGACTAGAGCCTTCAAGCAGCTTGAAGGTCGCGAGCTGATCTTCATGGATACGGCGGGACGTAATTTCCGCAATGAGCTCTATGTATCCGAAGTGAACAGCTTGCTGCAGTCAGGAAGCCATGCGATGACATATCTGGTGCTCAGCCTAACGGGCAAGTTCAGCGATATGTCGAAGGTTGCCGCTAATTTTGCTCAATATGGCATTGACCATGTGCTCTTCACGAAGCAAGATGAGACGCACGCTTGCGGAGCGATTCTGAACTTAGCGCTTGAGCATGGCCTTAAACCTACGTATATCGCTTACGGCCAGACAGTTCCGGATGACATCGCTCCATTCCAAGCAGCCAGCTATGTCGAACAATTGCTGGGGGCTTCTGATGATAAATAACGATCAGGCGGAAGCGCTTAGAAACTTGGTTCGGAACAATGAGACGATGCGTGAAGCAGGCAGAGCGACCCGAATCGTAACCGTTACTAGCGGGAAGGGCGGCGTCGGGAAGTCCAACTTCAGCTTGAACTTCTGCTTGGCGCTGCAACAGCTCGGCAAGAAAGTGCTCATTTTTGATGCGGATATTGGGATGGCGAACATTGATGTGCTTATGGGCGTTTCCTCTCGCTATAATCTCTATCATCTGCTAAAGCAAGAGAAGACGATCTGGGATATTATTCAGGAAGGCCCGCACGGTGTTCATTTTATTGCAGGGGGATCGGGCTTTAAGGATCTCGTCGATCTATCTTCGGCGCAGCTTGATTACTTCGCGGAACAGATCGGCCGGCTGCATGGTGAGTATGATGTGATTTTGTTCGACACAGGCGCAGGCCTCTCGAAGGAAACGATTAAATTCATTACCGCCGCCCAAGAGACGATCATTGTTACAACGCCCGAGCCGACATCAATCACAGATGCATACGCGCTGATTAAGATGGTCACCGCGATGGAGCATGACGTGAAATTCAAGCTTATCGTGAACCGTGCATCAGACGATAAGGAAGGTAAGGCGACAGCGGATAAGATGGCGCTAGTCGCCCAACGCTTCCTGAATCTTGAACTGCCAGTGCTCGGCTATTTGCCGGATGATCCGAATGTACCTAAATCAGTAAAGAAACAAGTACCTTTCTCAATCGCATTTCCAGGCACTGTTGCATCAAAGACAATCATGGATATCGCGAAGCAATTTGCCGATATCCCAGGTGCTTCAGGGGCCACCAGCAATGGTGTCAAAGGGTTTCTACATAAAATGTTCAGACTTTCAAAATAATCCTTTGAAATGGGAGGCTGCATCTATGACTGTAACATCTCGTGTACTTGTGGTTGATGATTCCGCGTTTATGCGCAAAATTCTTTGTGATCTGATCGCGCTTGATCCGCAGTTTGAAGTTGTTGGCACTGCCAACAATGGCAGAGAAGCCATTGAGGCTGTTCGTGTCCATCAACCGGATGTCATAACGATGGACCTCGAAATGCCAGAAATGAACGGCCTGGAGGCGCTTGAGCGGATTATGCGCATCCACCCAACGCCGATTATTATGCTATCGAGCATTAGCGATGACGGAACACGAGAGACGATCAGAGCGCTGCAGAATGGAGCGTTTGACTTTATCCGCAAGCCATCTGGACCGAACTCGCCAGATATTCAAATGGTCGGAGAACAATTGCTGGAGAAGCTGCGGATTGCGGTGTTGACGAAGCGCCATTCTTCTCTATACCAGCAAGTGTCGGCGCCCGCTCCGAGAAAGCCAGCAGTACCGAAGCAGAAAGAGTCATTCACATTCGATACGGCTTCGCTGCCTAAGCCTTCGCGCCGTTCGGACGCAGCCAATGCGAGTAAGGAAATGTACGACCAAGCCGCAATGAACGAGACTGCTGCAGCATCGTCGAAACCTGCGGAGCCAAGCAAGCCTGGACTTAACAAGTCAGCTGCGAAGAAGGAGAAGCCTCAGCCAGCTCCTGCACAGACGGTGCAGTCCGATGCGGATGCACCGGCGAAGAATACGGGTAAACCAGCGCCGAATCGGAACTTCCGGCATCTGGTGGCGATTGGCACCTCCACAGGAGGACCTCGGGCACTGCACGAAGTGATTACCGCGCTGCCGGCTGATTTTCCAGCTCCGGTACTCGTCGTGCAGCATATGCCGCCGAAGTTCACCCACTCGCTCGCGCAGCGTCTTGACTCATTCAGCGCGCTGAATGTGACCGAGGCTGTACATGGCGAGCGCGTGTTTGCAGGCGTTGTGTATATCGCGCCAGGCGGCTATCATATGGAACTTGCCAAAGATCGCGAAGGCTACTGTATCAAGCTATCGGATGAGGCACCAAGAGGCGGCCATCGTCCTTCTGTAGATACGATGTTTGAATCGTGTGCGGCTTTCACTGAGCTGCGCCGTCATTCCGTCATTATGACAGGCATGGGCAGCGACGGTATGAAAGGTATGAAAGTAATGAACGACAGCGGCGCGGAGAGCGCGATCGCGGAAGCAGAAGAATCATGCGTCGTGTATGGAATGCCGCGATCCGCAATCGAAGCTGGCGTGGCGAAGTCAGTAGTCAATCTGCGGCAGATCGCAACTGCTATAACGCAAGCGGTGCGCAAGTAGGCAGGCTCGTCTACTCGCTGACGACCAATCATTAGGAGGTGCATAGAAATGGATATGAGCGATTATCTTTCAATGTTTATTGACGAGTCGAATGATCATTTGCAGTCATTAAACGAAAACCTACTCAAACTCGAGAGTGCACCAGAAGATATAAGCATCGTACAAATTATTTTCCGTTCAGCCCACACACTTAAAGGCATGTCCGCGACGATGGGCTTTGAAGATTTGGCATCGCTCACCCATGAGATGGAGAATGTGCTCGATCTCGTTCGTAACAACAAGCTCAAGATGGACAATTTTATCTTCGATACATTGTTCAAAGGGCTCGATGCACTGGAGTCGATGGTCCAAGACATTATCGGCGGAGGAACAGGTAAAGCCGATGTAACGGCAATTGTTTCGAATCTCCAAGTCATTGTTAGAGGCGACCACAAGAAGGATCAATCGGCAGGCGGTAACACAGGTGGCAGCGACACTGCTGCCGGCGGAGAGCTGCTGGATCAGTTCCAAAGCTCGATTTTGCTGCAATCCATTGCCGCTGGTCTTGCCGTTTACCACATTGTTGTAACGGTCCGAGAGGACTGTGTGCTGAAGGCTGCGCGCGCCTACATGGTGTTCGACTTCCTCGAGCATAACGGCGAGATTGTAAAGTCAGTTCCAAGCGTACAAGAGATCGAGCAAGAGAAGTTTGATCGTTCCTTCACCGTATTTACTATCGCGAGCATTTCCGAGGCTGAGCTTCGTAAAGGAATCGAATCTGTGTCTGAGATTGAAGGAGCAACGATTACGCAGCTCGACCGCGAGTCGCTCGAACAGCTCGCAGGCGCAGCTGCCGTGCAAGCAACTCCAACAGCATCGGCAAGCGTTACGGCAGCGCAATCAGAGGTTGGAACTGCAAGAGCGCAGACTGCAGCCGCAGCAGCACCAGCTGCAGCACCTGCCGCGCAAGCATCTGGTGGGGCAGCTTCCCGCACGATCCGCGTTGACATCGAACGTCTCGATGCGCTAATGAATCTGTTCAGCGAGCTTCTCATTGATCGCGTACGGCTTGAGCAGCTTGCAAGCGAAGTCCGCAGAAATGATCTGACGGAAACAGTAGAGCATATGAGCCGCGTCAGCAGCGACTTGCAGAATATCGTACTGAAGCTGCGCATGGTTCCGGTAGAATCGGTATTTAACCGATTCCCTCGGATGATCCGCGATTTGGCGAAGACGCTCAATAAGAAAGTGGATTTGATCATCTCAGGCGCAGATACAGAGCTCGATCGTACCGTTATTGATGAGATCGGCGATCCGCTCGTTCACTTGCTGCGCAACTCGCTTGACCACGGGATTGAACCGATTGCTGACCGGATTGCTGCTGGCAAATCCGAGACCGGAACCGTTCATCTGCGTGCATTCCACAGCGGCAATCACGTGTTCATCGAGGTGGAAGAGGATGGACGCGGTATCAACCGCGAGAAGGTGAAGCAGATCGCCATCAAGAATGGCGTCGTGAATGTAGATGAAGCGAAGCGCTTGACTGATGCTGAGAGTAACATGCTGATCTTTGCTGCGGGCTTCAGTACCGCTGATAAAATTTCTGATATTTCCGGCCGTGGCGTTGGGCTGGATGTCGTTAAGTCGAAAATCACTTCGCTTGGCGGTCACGTTACCGTTGAATCCGAGCAAGGCAAAGGCACGAAGTTCTCGATCCAGCTGCCGCTGACGCTCTCCATCATCTCTGCCATGCTCGTGAAGCTTGGTTCGGAGAAGTACGCGATTCCGTTATCCTCCATTGTGGAGACAGGCATCGTTCCGCGTGAGCAAATCCGCAAAATCCACGGCAATCGCATGATTGATTACCGCGGCTCAGTTATCCCGCTCATCTCGCTCGCGCAAGTGCTAGAATCGACGAGTTTCCGTGAGGAAGAGGAGCAGGAGACGGAGATCGTTGTGATCCGCAAGGGAGATAAGCTAGGAGCGATTACCGTAGACGAGTTTATCGGACAGAGCGAGATCGTGCTGAAGTCGCTCGGCAAGTACTTGACGAATATTGAAGCGATCTCTGGTGCGACCATCCTTGGCGACGGTCAGGTAGCATTAATTATAGATCCGAATGCACTTATTAAATAAGGAGGGTCCTGCTATGAGTGATGAAATCAAAGTTATCGTGTTTGGACTAGCAAATGAAGAATACGGCGTTGAGGTCGACAAGGTGCGTACGATTGAACGCATGATGCCGATTACCCGTGTACCGAAGACACATTCTTTTATCAAAGGAGTCATTAATCTCCGCGGCGTTGTTCTTCCAGTTATTGATTTGCGCGGCCGCTTCGGCCTGCCTGAGACGGAAGAAACAGAAAGCTCACGCGTTATCATTGTCGCTGTGAATGATCTGGAAGTTGGCTTTATCGTAGATGCCGCGAATGATGTTATCGATATCGACGAGAAGAGCATCGATACGCCGCCGGAAGTAGTTGGCGGAATCAAGGCTAAATACCTTCGCGGAGTAGCCAAAATCGGTGACAACCGGCTTTTGATCATGTTAAACCTTGCCGAGGTGCTAAATAAGAGCGAGATTATTCAGCTAGAACAGGTTGAGGCCTAAACAAGTGAATCCACTACATAAATTAGAAGCTTTCAAACTTGATGTCTTGAAGGAAGTCGGGAATATCGGCGCAGGCAATGCAGCGACCGCGCTCTCTCGGCTTCTGGACAAGCCAGTCGATATGAATGTGCCCACCGTCAGTTTAATTCCGTTCGAGCAAGTTGCCGATCGTGTTGGCGGATTCGAACAAGTCGTAATCGCAGTATTCCTTCGTGTTGAAGGCGATGCACCGGGGAATATGTTTTTCTTAATCGAAGAGAGCTCCGCGAGGAAATTGCTGCGTGGCCTGCTTTCGATGGAAACCTCAAGCGAAGACGGCTACTCTGAAATGGAATATTCCGCATTAGCTGAAATTGGTAACATACTAGCAGGATCTTATCTATCATCATTGGCCGATTTCACTCAATTGTATTTGTCTCCAACCGTCCCCGCCATTGCCATTGATATGGCAGGCGCCATCCTAAGCTATGGTCTCGTCCAATATGGCGAGATGGGGGATTCCGCGTTGCTGATCGATACTACGTTTCTGGAAGGAAGGGAAGAGCTGGCAGGACATTTCTTCTTGATCCCAGATCCGGAATCGTTTGAGAAGATTTTTAGCGCCTTAGGAGTGCCTAACGAATGATGCATGAAAATGTAGTGAAAGTAGGCATGGCTGACCTGAATATTGCGTCGAATGGCGCAATTCTCAAAACGACTGGACTCGGCTCTTGCGTCGGCTTAACGTTGTTTGATGAGCGTACGAAGGTAGCGGGAATGGTGCATGTCATGCTGCCATCCTCCGAGATTGCCAGAGAAGCCTCTATCAACATCGCGAAGTACGCCGATACTTCCATACCTCATCTCATCAACTTGATGAAACAGGCAGGAGCTGAACCTAGACGTTTCGTGGCGAAAATGGCCGGCGGTGCTCAAATGTTTGCATTCACCTCGAATCATGATTCTATGCGGATTGGACCACGTAATGTTGAATCTTGCAAGGAGATGCTGAAGAAATATTCAATTCCGCTTCTTGCAGAAGATACAGGCGCTAACTATGGCAGAACAGTTGAGTTCAATAGCATTACCGGCATGTTAATGATTCGGAGTGTTCAACAAGGAGTAAAGGAGATTTAACAACATGTTAGGGTCATGGCGCTGGAACGTTTCGCTGGGTATAGGCGGCAGTTTACTTACGTTACTTTTCTCGCTAGGCAGTAATGGACTTGCAATTTCAAGTCTTCGAAGCTTATACGCATTTTTCGCATTTTTTGTACTTGCCTATTTATTTCGCGCATTGCTCGCATTCATATTGCAACCGGGATCAACTGCCTCCGCGCCGATTAACGTCGAGCCGGAGCAGGATCCTTCTAAAGGACAGTCTGTTGATTATTCCACACCGGAATCAAGCGAAGATTTGAACCAATTATTAAAAAATCAATTAGACGGTAGCGTAGAGCAGGAGTCGGGTAAGAAGTCAGCATTTCAACCGCTAACCCCTCCAAAGCTTGTATCGACGCAGAATAGAGAGCCTGAAGAATTGGCAAAAGCAATACGTCACCTAACAGGAGAGTGAGACGATGATTGAGCCGAAAGCGCCTCATTTGTCTAACATCGAGATTTGGCAGAAGTGGAAAGAAGACGGAGACATTGAAGCAAAGAAACGGTTGATCGAGCATTATCTCACTTTGGTTGATTATGTGACCAACCGGATGGCCATCGGCTTACCTAAGAATGTCTCCAAGGACGATCTGGCCAGCAATGGTGTTATGGGACTCATCGATGCGATTGAAAAATTTGATTATAGACGCGGCCTTCAATTCGAAACGTACGCTTCATGGCGTATTCGCGGCGCGATCATAGACGGTCTCCGTTCAGGGGACTGGGTGCCTCGTTCCGTTCGCGAGAAAGCGAAGAAGATAGAAGAAGCGTATCAGCTGCTAGAGCAGCAATATATGCGTTCCGTTTCAGATGCGGAGATCAGCGAATATCTCGCGGTATCCGAGAAGGACTTCGGCGTCATGCTTCAGGAAATTGCAGTGACGACGGTATGCTCACTCGAGGATCCGATTCGGGAAGAAGAATCCGAGACGAGGCTGTCGCTGCTCGTTGATGAGAAAGCGAAGAATCCGGACTATAAGGTGCATGAGTTTTTCTTGAAAGAATCTCTCATTCGTGGCATTGACCGTTTAACAGAGAAAGAGAGAACGGTAATTTCACTCTTCTATTACGAAGAATTGTCATTAAGTGAAATTGCAGAAGTGATGTCGTTGTCACCTTCTCGAATCTCTCAATTACATTCGAAAGCTATTTTGAGATTAAGGGGGGCGCTGGAGAAACAAAAAGATCAATTGATGCAGCATTAATTGAAAGGGGGGGGCAGGATTGTCGACTATTGAAACACTACAACAACATCTTGTTGTTCAGCTATCTCCGGATAAGCTGACAGCAACACTTCAATTTAATATGGCGGACGAGCAGTTTTCTTGCACACTCTCGCAGCTGGAAGAGTTTTTGAAGAGTCATGGTGTAAATTTCGGTCTACAAAGAGATGTGCTGAATCGGCTCGTACAGCAGCCTAGCGCTTTTTTCTACAGTCAAACCGTCGTCGCACAAGGTCTGCCGCCTGTTAATGGACATGACGGATATATTCAATTCTCATACGACATGTCAGAAGGCGAGTACCGACCAGTTGAGCTCGAAGGCGGCAAAATTGACTTCAAGGAAGTCACTCAGCTGAAGAATGTGAAGCGCGGCCAACTGATTGCAGAGAAGATAGGGGCCACGCCTGGGACCGATGGCAAGTCGGTAACTGGCGACGCGATTACGGCGAGGAACGGCAAAGAAGCGTACTTCAAGATGGGCAAGAATGTCGTTCTCAATCCAGAGCAAACGGCGCTCTACTCCACAATTGACGGCTTGATTACGATGACGGACAAGAACAAAATTAATGTATTCCCGGTCTTCGAAGTGAACGGTGACGTCGATTACAAGATCGGCAATATTGATTTTGTCGGGACAGTTGTCGTCCGAGGGAATGTATTGACTGGCTTCCGTATTAAAGCATCTGGCGATATCCGCATCATTGGTGGCGTTGAAGGAGCAGTTCTTGAATCTGAAGGTTCGGTTGAAATTACCGGCGGCGTGCTGGCCAGCAACAAAGGCCATATCATTGCAGGTAAGAACGTAAAGAGCTCTTTCATCCAAGACGGCAATGTGACAGCTGCTGAAGACATCCTCGTCTCTCAAAGCATCATGCACTCGCATGTCAGGGCGGGCAAGAACGTCATTTGCAGTGGGGCAAAAGGTCTCGTCGTTGGCGGCGTTATCCAAGCTGGCGAGCGCGTCATTGCAAGAACAATCGGGAACACCATGTCGACGGCGACTATTATTGAAGTAGGCGTAAGGCCAGAGCTTCGCTCACAGCTGCTTGAGCTGCGCGCTCAAATCAAGCAAACGAATGAGAACCTGGACAAGACTGAGAAGGCGCTCACGCTGCTTGATCAGCTAGCAGCTACAGGTCAATTGTCGCCGGACAAGATGGCGCTTCGCGGCAAATTGGGCTCCACTAAGCGAGTTGCTATAGAGGAGATTACAAGTGCCAAGGAAGCGGTGCTAGAAATCGAGAAATCACTTGAAGATACGGAACGCGCCCGCGTTGACGCTGTAAACGTCATCTATGGCGGCACGAAGATTGTTATCGGCCGATATACGCGCTTCATTAAAGATGCGACAGAGCGTATAACATTCCGGTATTCTGAGGGCGACATCATTATGATTCCATACATCAAGTAAGCCTAACGCGTAATAAGCTTCCTATTTGAAGCAAGGGGCGATCAGAATGCCTTACAGGCCGATCGACTTACAGATGTCGATTCCTCGTACCCCTGATCAGGGGTCGCAGCAGAACCAGCTGAATCATCGTGTGCACGCGGATCAAGCCCGTCTTGAGAATGATACTTCCAAGCAGACGGAGCTTGCGCGTTCGCGCAATACTGCGGTGGAGCAGAGCAGCGAGCCGCAGATTAAGAACAATCGTCAGCGTGACCATCAGTCGCCATCTAAGCAAAAGAAGCAGAACCAGCAAGCAGAAGGCGCCGAAGGCTCGGATCAGGGTCCAGAGGAATCGCAGCATCCGTATAAAGGCAAACATATCGATATTTCGCTCTAAGCGGGTAGTCGAATTTGAGCAGGTGATAATTATGGAAGCATGGCAAACCATTATGCTTGTCGGCGGAGTTGTAGTCGTATGTGCGGCTGTTCTACCACGCAGGTCGAATGGAAATAAGCAAAGTGACCAGTCACAGACGGTCCGTAATATGGAAACAGCGCTTGAGCAGTTTATGGAGAATTTGGAAGCGGACAACAAAGAAATGATGCAGCTTGTGACCAAATCCAGCCAGGATACGCAGCATCAAGCGACTAAGCGTGATGAACGCATAGGGCAGCTGGAGAAGCGGTGCGCTGAGCTGGAGCTGTTGATCAGTGAGCAGTCCAAGCAGTTCGAAGCAGCAATTGTTCAAGCTCGAGATCAAGCTTCATGGGCAGCCGCTCAGTTGGCGCAAGCCAAAGTCGAGAGCACTGCAGCAGAAGAGGCAGCGATTGTGCAGCAAGAACCGATCGTTCAAACACCTTCAATACGCGAGCGTTACGCCGATTTGTTCGAATTGCATCAGCATGGTAAGTCTATTGATGCGATTGCGAAGAACCTTGGCTTAAATAAAGGAGAAGTGCAGCTTATTCTTCAGCTTTCCAAGCAGGAGGAGGCAGCGCGTCATGAATAAACGTACGTTTCTATTCGGACTCGGCGTCGGAATTGTTATTGGTGCAGCCTTGCTGCAGCTCATGCTCATCGGCGAGCAGCAGGTGAACAGTCCTGATCCGCTGAACCAGCAGGATGATCTTGGCAGCGATGCGAAGATGTATTCGCAAGCGGAGCTGGATAAAGCAGTGTCGGATGAGCGTCAACGGGTGGAGGCAGAAGCAAAGCAAACGGAAGCGAAGCCGGACAGTAAAACGACCGATGCCAAAGATACCGATGCCAAAGCTGATAAAGATGCTGAAGCGAAAGATGCTTCTGAAGGGAAGGACGATGTAGATAAGCAAACCAGCTCCAGCGAGACAAGCGGAGCTGCTGACAGTTCAAAAGCTCCTGAGCCGGAGCGCATCGTTCTTCGCATTCCTCCGAACACCAGCGTTGCCGATACGGCTGTTATTCTTGCTTCACACGGCGTCATAACTGATAAGAAAGCATTCATTGACCTGATGCGTACCAAAAAAATACGTGCAGGCTATTTTGCTTTTAAGGGCAAGCTTTCGCTTCACCAGGTTGGAACGTTATTGACGAGCAAACCGTTAGATCCGAATGCTGCCAAGCGCGAAATGGATGCTGCCGCAGGAAAGAATTAAGCCTTCTAGAACTTGGCTCTGAAAATCTGTCAATCACAGTTGCATGCGTGCATATAGATGTGATATAGTAATTGACGGTGTTAAAAACACACGCCGATTAATTTTGTCATTGGTGCTCTGGCCCGGCCTGAGTGATGACGAAAGATGATATTGGCGGAGGTAACCACTAAAAACCATTTAACAGGAGGTGTGTAAGAGATGGCGGTAATTTCCATGAAACAGCTTCTAGAAGCTGGGGTACACTTCGGTCACCAAACTCGTCGTTGGAACCCTAAGATGGATCGTTATATCTTCACAGAACGTAACGGGATTTACATCATTGACTTGCAGAAAACAGTTAAGAAGGTCGAAGAAGCTTATAACTTCGTACGTTCGATCGGCGAAGAAGGCGGCACTATTCTCTTCGTAGGTACAAAGAAACAAGCACAAGATTCGGTGAAAGAAGAAGCAGAACGTTGCGGCAACTTCTACATCAATCAACGTTGGCTCGGCGGCACGCTGACTAACTTCTCAACGATTCAAAAACGTATCGACCGTCTTAAAACGCTTGAGAAATGGGAAGAGGACGGCACTTTCGAAGTTCTTCCTAAGAAAGAAGTTATCATTCTCCGTAAAGAGAAAGATCGTCTTCAAAAATTCCTCGGCGGTATCAAAGGCATGAGAGGTTTGCCAAGCGCATTGTTCATCATCGACCCACGCAAAGAGCGTATCGCGGTTGCTGAAGCACGCAAACTTGGTATCCCAATTGTTGGTATCGTAGATACGAACTGTGATCCGGACGAAATCGACTACGTTATCCCAGGTAACGACGATGCAATCCGTGCAGTTAAATTGCTTACTGCGAAGATGGCTGATGCAATTGTTGAATCGCGTCAAGGCGAAGTAACAACTGCTTAATAGCTTACGGCGATAGAAAACGAAAGGGTGGTCAGACGGTGCATAACCTCTCACCGCCCTTTTTTCGAATACTTAACCTTTAAACAATTCAGGAGGATTCCACAATGGCGGTTAGTGCTAGTGCAGTAAAAGAATTGCGTGAAAGAACAGGCGCAGGTATGCTTGATTGTAAAAAAGCGCTTGATGAAACAAACGGTGATATCGCGAAAGCAATCGACTTGCTTCGCGAAAAAGGTCTTTCCGCAGCAGCAAACAAAGCGGGTCGTGTAGCTACTGAAGGTACAGTAGAATCTTACATCCACGCTGGCGGTCGTATCGGCGTATTGGTTGAAATCAACTGCGAAACTGACTTCGTAGGTAAAACAGAACAATTCCGTGATTTCGCTCGCGATATCGCAATGCAAATCGCAGCTGCAAACCCTAAGTTTGTAAGCCGAGAAGAAGTTTCTTCAGAAGAGCTGGATAAAGAGCGTGAAATCTTGAAAGCTCAAGCGCTGAACGAAGGCAAACCAGAGAAAATCGTTGAGAAAATGGTTGAAGGCCGTATCAGCAAATACTACGAAGAATACTGCTTGCTTGAGCAGCCGTTCATCAAAGATCCAGACAAAACAATCCATACGTTGCTGAAAGAGAAAATCAGCACAATTGGAGAAAATATCTCTATCCGTCGTTTCGCTCGTTTCGAGCTTGGTGAAGGTCTTGAGAAAAAAGAAGACAACTTCGTACAAGAAGTTATGTCGCAAGCTAAATTGTAATCCGAACGCACAAGCGGGGCGGGGCGTTCGCCCCGCCTATTTCCTATAAAAAGACTGTTTTAACAAGTATGCGGCCTTGAAACAAGGTCCAAGATGGAGGTAAACCACGTTGCAAAGTCCCGTGTACAAACGTGTAGTATTGAAAGTTAGTGGTGAATCGCTTTCCGGTAACAATGGTTTTGGTATCGACTCCGCAATGATTTCGTCGATCGCGGAGCAAGTTAAAGAAGTTGTGGAAATGAACGTTGAAGTTGCAATCGTATGCGGTGGCGGCAACATCTGGCGCGGTATTGCAGGCTCTGAAAAAGGGATTGACCGTGCAACTGCAGACTACATGGGCATGTTAGCTACGGTAATGAATTCCTTGGCGCTGCAAGATGCTTTAGAGCAAATCGAAGTGCCAACTCGTGTACAAACATCAATCGCAATGCAACAAATCGCGGAGCCTTACATACGCCGCCGGGCAATCCGTCATCTAGAGAAAGGCCGTGTCGTTATCTTCGCTGCTGGCACAGGTAACCCGTTCTTCTCAACAGATACAACTGCGGCGCTTCGTGCAGCTGAGATCGAAGCAGAAGTAATTCTAATGGCGAAAAATAAAGTGGATGGCGTATATTCTGCGGATCCATTTAAAGATGCGTCAGCTGAGAAATATGAAACGCTGACTTATATGGAAGTGCTTAACCGTAACCTTGGTGTTATGGATTCGACGGCGTCGTCACTCTGTATGGACAACAACATTCCGCTTGTTGTGTTTAACATTACGGAGAAGGGCAACATTAAACGCGTCGTTCTCGGTGAGAAAATCGGAACTATTGTGATGAAGGAGAGTGTGGGCTAGTGCCACAGTCAATCAAAAAGAGCGCTGAAGAGCGCATGGACAAAGCAATTAGCGCATTGAAGCGCGATCTCACTACACTCCGTGCAGGCCGTGCTACTCCGGCGGTGCTGGATCGTGTTCAAGTTGAATATTACGGGGCAATGACGCCCATTAACCAATTAGCGAATATTAACACGCCGGATTCCCGGACCATTCTCATTCAGCCTTGGGATAAAACTTCACTCGCTGCGATAGAGAAGGCGATTATGAAATCAGACCTTGGCTTGACGCCATCGAATGATGGTTCTACAATTCGTCTTGTCATTCCGATGCTGACTGAAGAGCGCCGTGCTGAGCTCGTAAAGTTAACGAAGAAGTTCGGTGAAGAAGCGAAAGTTGCAATTCGCAACATTCGTCGTGACGCGAATGATGATATTAAGAAACTGGAGAAAAGCGATATCTCCGAAGATGAGTCGCGTCGTCATCAGGATGACATTCAGAAGACGACAGATAAATTCATCGTTGAAGTTGAACGCGTACTATCCGCTAAAGAGAAAGACATTATGGAAGTTTAATGCATTGAAACCGGCCCCTCCGACAGGTGGGGTCTGCCTGCATAAATCGACATTAGCGGCGGGAGGACGAACATGTGTTACAGCGAGTGAAAGCTTTATTCGGCAAGCCTTCTGTGCCACAGTCGCAGATACCTGAGTCGGATAACATCCCGCAGCATATCGCAATCATCATGGACGGCAACGGTAGATGGGCAAAGAGCCGCGGGTTGCCGCGGATGGCCGGTCATCATTCAGGTATGAAGACGGTCAAACGGATTACGATGGCTGCTAATCGGCTTGGCGTGAAATATTTGACGCTTTACGCGTTCTCGACTGAGAATTGGAAGCGGCCGAAAGCAGAAGTGGAGTTTCTGATGAAGCTGCCGCAAGAGTTTCTATCCATCGAGCTGAAGGACCTAATGGAGAACAACGTGCAGGTGCGGATGATGGGATATAGAGGCGATTTGCCTTCGCATACATTGCAAGCTGTGGAAGAGGCTATTGAACGTACAGCTGGAAATACTGGACTTGTACTCAATTTTGCCCTTAATTACGGCAGTCGCAAAGAAATGATTGAAGCGGTACGGGGCATTAGCCAAGCAGTTGCAGATGGCAAGCTAGATGCTAGCGAAATTAATGAATCGCACATGGAAGCTCATTTGCTCACCGCAGGTTTACCTGATCCCGATCTGCTTATTCGTACAAGTGGCGAGCTTCGACTCAGTAACTTTATGCTATGGCAGTTAGCTTATAGCGAAATGTGGTTTACAGATGTCTATTGGCCTGAGTTTTCAGAAGCGCATTTTCACGAAGCCATTCGAGAATATCAGATGCGTGCTCGCCGATACGGCGGGGTATAACCCTTAGTCTTAACTGGAGAGTGTCTTCTAAAGTGAAACAACGGATTATTACAGGCTTAATTGGCGGTGCAGCATTTATTGCGCTTACCATAATTGGCGGATGGTTCTATTTTGCGCTTCTCCTCTTGCTTGCAATTATCGGTTTTATGGAATACAGGCGAATGAACGGAGTATCTGCAGTCCATCCGTTATCACTAATCGGGTTGGCAGGAACACTCTTGCTTTTCATTCCTTGGGATGAATTTGGACTCGATAATCCTGCAGCGATACATACGATATGGCTATTGTTATTTTTATTGTTAACAGTGACGGTTCTGACGAAGAACGTGATTACGATTGACGGCGCAGCTTTGATGCTGCTTGGTGCGATCTATGTCGGGTATGGATTCCATGCGATGTTTGAGGTGCGAAATGCAGATCACCATGGTCTCTTTACGACATGTATGGCTTTCGGTGCGATCTGGGCTTCTGATATCGGTGCCTATTTCACAGGACGAGCATTCGGCAAACGTAAGCTGTGGCCATCCATCAGTCCGAACAAAACGATTGAAGGCTCAATAGGCGGCGTTGTCCTTTCGCTGGCAATCGCGGTCATATTTGCGTTGGCTTACCCAGACATCATTACGGTGGGACGCGCACTGCTAATCGGACTTATTGCCGCAGTTGCAGGTCAACTAGGCGATTTGATTCAATCCGCTTACAAAAGGGTACGCGGGATCAAAGATACCGGTTCGATTCTACCAGGACATGGCGGTGTGCTTGATCGTTGTGACAGCTGGCTCGTCGTATTTCCGCTGCTTGTCATGACAGGATTGCTGCCACTATAGATGCGCGCTTAACAAGCTGTTTTTGCTCCGTGCAAGAACATCAGGAGGCTTGAAGGTTGAAAAAAATTACAATTCTTGGCTCCACAGGGTCGATCGGTACACAAACCTTAGATATTTTAAGCCGGGAGCCCGAACGTTATCAGGTTGAAGCGATTTCGGCAGGCAGCAATCTCGAGCTCGTGATTGAACAAGCCAAGCAGTTCAAACCAAAAACGGTTTGTTTAGCCACAAAGGCGCTCGCGGAAGAAGCCAAGCTCCATCTGCCGCCAGGGACCAATGTGCTTTATGGCAATGAGGGGCTAATCGAGACTGCAGCAGCAACAGATGCCGATACGGTCGTTACGGCCATTGTTGGCAGCAGAGGCTTGGAGGCTACTTTAGCGGCTATTGATGCAGGCAAGCATATTGGACTCGCTAACAAAGAAACACTTGTGACCGCAGGCCATCTTGTCATGCGAAGGGCAGCTGAGCGAGGCGTATCCATCCTGCCAATCGACAGTGAGCACTCTGCGATCTTCCAATGCTTGAACGGGGAAAGACGTGCGGATGTGAAGCGTATAACGCTGACCGCTTCGGGTGGTTCATTCCGTGATCGAAGTCGTGAAGAGCTGCAAGGGGTTACTGTCGCAGAAGCGTTGAATCATCCGAACTGGTCGATGGGTGCGAAGATTACGATTGACTCTGCTACGATGGTGAACAAAGGGCTCGAAGTTATTGAGGCGCATTGGCTGTTTGACCTGTCTTATGATCAAATTGATGTTCTCATCCATCCTGAGAGCATTATTCACTCTTATGTGGAATTCGTCGATCACAGCATTATTGCGCAGCTTGGTATGCCAGATATGCGTGTTCCGATCCAATATGCGCTGACTTATCCAGAGCGCAGACCGACGCCGACAGAGTCGCTTAATCTGGCGAAGCTGTCCGCGCTGCATTTCCGTGAGATGGATTTCGAGCGTTACCCTTGTCTAAGATTCGCTTATGAGAGCGGAAGAGCCGGACAATCGGTGCCGACGGTATTCAATGCGGCGAACGAAACAGCAGTTGCTCGCTTCCTCGAAGGCTCGATTACATTCTTAGAAATTGAAACAGTCATTGCTAAAGTGCTTGAGCAGCATCAAGCAACCGATGTACCGGACGTACAGTCGATTGCCGCTGTTGATGGTTGGGCACGTGCAGTTGCTGCAAACATCTGAGCCCTTGGGGTTCTCTTGAATCGTACGGGAGAATAATGATAATCTAAGTACAGGCCGTTACGAACAGGAGGCTCGAATAACGATGCATATGATACAAGTCGTCTTTTTGACGGTAATGGTCTTCTTCGTCATTGTGACCATCCACGAATGGGGTCACTTTTATTTTGCGAAGCGTGCCGGGATATTGGTTAGAGAGTTTGCAATCGGATTTGGTCCGAAGCTGTTTTCCATCAAGCGCGGCGAGACGCGCTATACGCTTAGACTTGTTCCTGCAGGCGGATTTGTACGTATGGCAGGGGAAGACCCGGAGCTTGTTGAGGTTCAACCGGGTCAAACAGTAGCCGTAAGATTGAAGGATAATGTCGTAACGCGCATTTACCTTGATCGTCTTGATGATCGCAGCAATGTGGTTCGCGGTGAAGTCGAGAAGATTGATATCGAACGCACAATGAAGCTTGACCTTTCGGCAGATGGCGTAACGGAATCGTATCGTGTACATCCACAAGCGCTTATGATAACGAAGGGGAAAGAGACACAAGTTGCGCCACTGGATCGTCAGTTCGGCAGCAAGACAGTCGGACAGCGTGCCTTGGCGATCGTTGCCGGTCCTGTAATGAATTTCATTCTCGCGTTCGTACTGTTCGGCGTCTACTTCCAGATGGCTGGCGTACCAATGGAGAATCCGGATCGGTTGCTCATTGGCGACGTTGTACAAGGGATGCCTGCCTCTAAGTCGGATATTCAAGTCGGCGATGTCATTGATTCGGTTAACGGCGTCAAGATTGGCGGCGATTCCGCGAAGATGATTGAAATGATTGGCAAGTCCGTCGACGTGCCATTGACGTTCAACGTCATTCGCGACGGCAAGCTGCATTCCTTCAAGATTACGCCAAAGCTTGATAAAGCTTCTGGTGTAGGGAAACTGGGTATATCAGCAGCTGCGCCATCCCGTTCCGTCACATTCACCGAAACATTCACCTTCGCAGGCAAAGCGATGAAGAATATGACGATCATGATTTTTGACGGCTTCAAGAAGCTTGTGCTCGGTGATTTCAAGATGGAAGACCTTGGCGGTCCCGTTCGGACTGCGCAGGTGACGAGCCAAATTGCGGAACAAGGCTTAACGCAGCTGGTCTCATGGGTAGCTGTACTAAGTTTGTACTTGGGTATATTCAATTTGCTGCCGGTTCCGGCGCTGGATGGGAGCAGGCTCGTCTTCCTCGGCATTGAGGCTGTTCGCGGTCGTCCGATTGATCCGAACCGGGAGAGCATGGTGCATTTCATCGGCTTCGCTATGCTGATGCTGCTCATGCTGGCGGTTACTTATAATGATATTTTGCGATTGGTAAGAGGGGAGCACTGAGTCGGTCATGTCGAAAGAGAAGCAGTTCGTTTCAGCGGAAATCACGCCACAGAGCGAGGATTTCTCTCGCTGGTACATTGATGTTATTAAGAAAGCGGAACTGATGGATTATTCCCCGGTGCGCGGCTGTATCGTTTTTCGCCCCGAGGGGTTTGAGATTTGGGAGCATATGCGCGATGAGCTCGACCGTAAATTCAAAGAATCCGGTCACCGCAACGCGTACTTCCCAATGTTTATCCCGGAGAGCTTCTTCATGAAAGAGAAGGAGCACGTCGAAGGCTTTAATCCGGAGCTGCCATGGGTAACTGAGGCAGGCGGCGAAAAGCTGGAAGAGCGTCTGGCCATTCGTCCGACATCCGAGACGATTATCGGCCATATGTATTCAAAGTGGATTCAATCTTACCGCGATTTGCCTGTACTGATCAACCAGTGGGCAAACGTTGTACGTTGGGAGAAGCGTACATTGCCGTTCCTTCGCACAACGGAGTTCTTGTGGCAAGAGGGACATACGGCGCATGAATCGGAGTCCGAAGCACGCGAAGAGACGAATCAGATGCTTGAGACTTACCGTGATTTCTGTGAAAACTACTTGGCGATTCCTGTTATTATGGGACAGAAGACGCCTTCTGAACGTTTCGCGGGTGCAGTAGATACGTATTCGATTGAAGCGATGATGAAGGACGGTCGTGCGGTACAAGCCGGTACTTCCCATTATCTCGGTACGAAGTTTGCAGTCGCGTTCGATATCAAGTATTTGGACCGTGAGAACACGCTGCAATACTGTCACACGACCTCGTGGGGCGTATCGACTCGCCTGTTAGGCGCGTTGATTATGGTACATGGTGACGATCGCGGCCTTGTATTGCCTCCTAAGGTTGCGCCTACGCAGGTCATTATGATTCCGATCGGACCTCCGAAGACTCGTGAGCAAGTTATTGGTCGAGTGGACGAGCTGTTCGCTGAGCTGAAGAAAGCCGGCATCCGCGTCAAAGTGGATGATCGCAGCGACGTCAGCCCAGGCTGGAAGTTCAATGAGTACGAAATGCGCGGCGTGCCAATCCGCCTTGAGCTTGGACCTCGCGATATGGAGAATGGACAAGTCGTTCTCGTATCCCGGATTACAGGCGAGAAGCGTATCGTTCTTCAAAGCAATTTGAAGGAAGAAATTGATGGTATGCTGATTGAGATTCATAATGATATGCTTGAAAGAGCGAAGCAGTTCCGTGCCGATCATTCGTATTCGGTTGAGACGCTTGATGAGATGAAATCGCTGTTTGAAGACCAGCGCGGCTTTGCGCTTGCAGGCTGGTGCGGCTCGGATGCATGCGAGAGCCAGGTGAAGGAAGAAACAGGCGCAACTAGCCGTAACATTCCTTTTGAACCGGCAGAGCATAAATCGACTTGCTTGGTATGCGGAGAAAAAGCAGCTCATACGGTTGTGTTTGCTCGCGCGTACTAATGAAAAGTAAGAACAGACGGCCCTTTGGGCCGTTTCTTCTTGACACAAGTAAACGAGTAACGGAAGCTATAGCCATCAGAAGATGGCTAAAGTCGTTTACACTTGGGGGAGAAATGAATGAACCAAACCGGGGATAAGCGGCAGCGGTTCGAGCTGCTGTTGAAACAGGCAGAGTTGCCTCAACAAATGAAGGATGAGCATTTTGGAGACGCCTATATAGACAAAGTGATCGTAAGCCGGAGTAACCGGGAGTGGACGTTTTGCATTCGCAAAGCGTCTTTGGTTCCTTTACCGGCTTTTACTGTTTTTTGCCGCAGCATTCAAGCGAAGTTTACCCATATTGCGCAAATTTCGTTCCAGTTTCAGTTCGGCGAAGGTGTGCAGAAGGAAGAGATCGTCGAGGCTTACTGGGCGGCATTCGTAGAGTGGCTGCAGCATAGTAACCCTTCGGTTAACGGTTGGATCAGTAAGTCGAAAATGGACGTATCCGGCGACCTTATTACGATACATCTGATGGATGAGATGGGGCTTGAGCTTGCGCGGAAGAAGAAAATCGACGAGCTAGCGGTAGATTTTTATCAGCAACAGTTCTCTGTGACCTGCCGCGTGAAGATGGCCGTTGCAGAATCCAATCAAGAAGTTTACGAGCAGTTCAATCAGAAACGGGTACAAGAAGAGCGTGATGTGCTCGAAGCAATGATGACGGCAAGTGTGATTGAAGAGCCACCGCTTGATGAAGGCGATGTGCGTCTCGTCGTCGGCTATGATATCCGCGACGAAGCCGTTTCTATCATGAACATCGTAGAAGAAGAGAAGAAGGTAACAGTTCAGGGTACTGTCTTCGGCTTGGAAGAGAAAGAGCTGCGTAACGGCAGCACGCTGTTTACGTTCAACGTGAGCGACTTTACGGATTCTATTGCCATGAAAATGTTCGCCAAGACGAAAGAAGATGTAAAAGTCTTGAAGCAGCTAGCGAACGGCAAATGGATCAAAGCACGCGGACGCGTGGAATATGACCGATTCATGATGGAGCCTGAGCTTGTCATGATGCCTTCCGATCTGCATGAAGTCGTCGCGCCGAAAGAATTGAAGGATGATGCAGAAGAGAAACGCGTCGAGTTCCATCTGCATACTACGATGAGTACGATGGATGCCGTTACTTCGGTAGATACTTACATCAAGCAAGCTGCAAAATGGGGCCATAAGGCGATCGCGATTACGGATCATGGCAACGTCCAATGTTACCCTGAAGCGGCGAAAGCAGCGAAGAAGCACGGTGTTAAAGTGCTGTTCGGCCTCGAAGCCAACGTTGTCAACGATGCAATTCCGATGGTTATGAATCCACGTGAAGAAGCAATGCAAACGGCTGAATATGTCGTTTTCGACGTGGAGACCACCGGTCTATCTGTCGTTAACAACAAAATTATCGAGCTTGCCGGCGTGAAGATGCAGGAAGGCAAAGAAATCGGACGATTCTCGACTTTTATTAACCCACATGAAGATGTTCCGTACAATATCCAACAGCTCACGAATATTACCAATGAGATGGTTGCAGATGCGCCGGATCTTAGTGAGAAGATTGGCGAGTTTATTGATTTTATCGGTGATGCCATCCTCGTCGCGCATAATGCGCGATTTGATATGGGCTTCCTCCAGGCAGCGTGCAAGCTTCATGGTTTGCCAGAAGTGAAGAACCCGGTGCTCGATACGCTGGAGCTTGCCCGCTTCCTCCATCCTTCGATGAAGAATCACAGGCTGAATACGCTAGCGGATAAATATAAAATCAGTCTCGAAAACCATCACCGCGCCATAGATGACTCCATTGCGCTCGGCGGCGTTCTGTTCGGACTCATTAACGATTGTGCTGCCCGCAATATTACCGGTCTGCAAATGCTGAACGACTATGTAGGTCTCGATTTATCGAATATGCGCCCGTTCCACTGCTGCATCTATGCGCTTAACGGAACAGGCAAGAAGAACTTATTTAAACTTATTTCGATGTCGCATACGCAACATTTCAAACGGGTCGCAACGATTCCAAAGAGCAAGCTGACAGATTTGCGAGAAGGGCTGCTAATTATCTCGGGGTGCGAGAAAGGCGAATTCTTCGAGGCTGTTATGAACAAGTCGCTCGAGGAAGCTGAAGAAGTCGCACTGTATTACGATGTGCTTGAGATTCAGCCTGTCACATTCTATATGCATCTCGTGGAAAAAGGATTTGTAGCCAGCCGCGCTGAGATTGAACAGGCCATTCGCCGTGTCTGCGAGATTGGCGATAAGCTCGGTAAACCGGTCATCGCAACGGGCAATGTACACTATCTGCAGCAGCGGGACAAGCTGTTCCGGGACATTACCATTCACGGCATTACCGGGTTCAGTCCGCTCAAGGATATTCAGAAGCCGGATGCGCATTTCCGTACGACGAAAGAAATGCTAGAGGAATTTGCTTTCCTCGGTGAAGCGCGCGCTTATGAAGTCGTCATCAAAAACACATCCGAGCTTGCTGATCGCTTCGAGGAATACAGTATGTTCCCGCCGAAGCTGTTCGTTCCGATTCTTGAAGGCGCGGACGAAGAGATGCGCAATACGTGTTATGATACGGCGCGTCAGCTATACGGTGAACCGATCCCCGAGGTGGTAGTCGAGCGGCTGGAGCGGGAGCTTGTGCCGATTACGAAAGCAGGCTTCGCGGCCAACTATCTCATCTCGGCGCGACTTGTTAAAAAGTCGAACGCAGACGGCTACTTGGTAGGTTCCCGTGGTTCCGTAGGCTCATCCGTTGTAGCGACATTCCTCGGGATTTCCGAGGTTAACCCGCTTCCGGCGCACTATACTTGTTTGAATGAAGCTTGCAAATACAGTGAATTTTTCCTCGACGGCAGTTATCCGAGCGGATTTGATCTTCCGAATAAAATATGCCCGAATTGCGAGAAGCCGTTGAAGGGTGAAGGACAGGATATTCCGTTCGAGACGTTCCTAGGCTTCAAGGGGGATAAAGTTCCCGATATCGACCTTAACTTCTCTGGTGAATACCAGCCGATTGCGCATAACTTTACGAAGGAAATGTTCGGGCCAGAGAACGTTTTCCGTGCGGGTACGATTGGTACTGTTGCAGAGAAAACAGCCTATGGCTTTGCGAAGAAATACGAAGAGTCATATGGCAAAAAGTGGCGTGGAGCAGAACTCGCGCGTCTCGCGAACGGCTGTACGGGTGTTAAGCGAAGCACGGGTCAGCATCCGGGTGGTATTGTCGTTGTGCCGGATTACATCGAGGTAGAAGATGTCACACCTGTACAGTTCCCTGCGGATGATCAGAATGCCGAGTGGAAAACGACACATTTTGACTATCATGCCTTCGAGGATAATCTGCTTAAGCTCGATATTCTCGGACACGATGATCCGACGATGATGCGGATGCTCCAAGATCTCACCGGCGTTGATCCGACGACGATTCCGATGAATGATCCGAAGGTGATGAGCATGTTCAGCTCGACGGAAGCGCTTGGCGTTATGCCGGACCGGATCCGTTCTACGGTTGCGACATACGGCGTACCGGAGATGGGAACGAAATTCGTTCGCCAGATGCTCGATGAGACGAAGCCGCAGACGTTTGCAGATTTACTGCAAATTTCAGGCTTGTCTCACGGTACAGGCGTATGGCTCGGTAATGCTCAGGAGCTGATCAAGAACCGCACTTGCACGATCAAGACCGTTATCGGTTGCCGTGATGATATTATGCTTTTCTTAATTTATAAAGCAGGAATGGATGCGGGTCTCGCGTTCAAAATCACCGAGAGTGTACGTAAAGGTAAAGGTCTTACGCCGGAGTGGATTGAAGAGATGAAGCGATGCAAAGTACCGCAATGGTATATCGACTCCTGTCTGAAGATCGAGTACATGTTCCCGAAAGCGCATGCCGCGGCGTATGTTATCTCAGCTGTGCGCACCGCATACTTCAAGCTGTATTATCCGATTCATTATTACGCGACTTATTTCTCAATTCGTGCAGAGGACTTTGACCTTGAGCTTCTCTGCCAAGGCTACGAAGCAATCGGACGCCGACTAGGGGAAATTGAGGCAAAAGGCTTCACTGCAACGCCAAAGGAGAAGAACAGCGTCTCGCTTCTTGAAATGGCGCTCGAGATGACTGCTCGCGGCTTCACGTTTAAACCGGTCGATCTTTATCGTTCCGAAGCGACGCGATTTATCGTTGATGGAACATCGCTAATTCCGCCATTCGGCGCAATTAGCGGTATCGGCGAGAACGCGGCGAAGAACATCGCAGGTGCTCGAGATTTCGGCGAGTTCTTGTCGATCGAGGACTTCCAGCAGAAGTCGAAAGCTTCCAAGACGATCGTTGAGGTTCTGACTGGCATGGGCTGCTTCCGCGGCTTGCCGGAGTCGAACCAGTTGTCATTGTTCTAATTTGGATGGGAAACCCGGTGCTGAGAAGGCATCGGGTTTTTCTGTTGTAAAGCGTTGTGGGAGTTTCGCTGAAGAGGAGCGAGTGCGGCAGGGACGATGCGGGCTAGGTAGGGAGTTAGGTTTGCCGCAGGCAAACGAATCCCGCAGGGACGAATGGCTGTTGGATTCTATCTCTCGTTTTTACTTCGCGCTAACGAACTCAGGAGCACTTATTTTGTGAAAACTCGCTTCATAAATTGCGTTCATCCGGTTCATCCGCTGCTATAGAATTCCTTAGCGGGCATTTGAACGTACTCAGGCGAAGCCTACACAGCCGCTGCTGCGGAGGTGCTCCGGCAGCAGCGGCCCTTGTCCCGAAGCGAATGGCGGCGGCTGCTGCGCCAGTTGCTGTGGGCCAAAAGGGCAGGGGAGCGTAGTTCGAGGGAGCAGCCGGAGCGTTTACGTGCCGCCTTTGAACTCGGAATGCTACCGCTTGGCGGTCTATTCCAAGCATTCCGAGTTGGGCAGCGGCCGCAGGCGCACCCCCGAACGGAGCGGGCATCCTGCCCGACGTCCCGCGGCTAGCGATCATCCGCCGACGCCATTAGCGCCCCTTATTGTCACCACATCATGGTTATGGTATAATCTTTCTGGTAATGCTGATGATACGACCTTTTCGCAGAAGAGTGGGGAAACCCACTCTTTACGTTTTGTCTGCACCTTTTTCGCCATACAGAATGTATAATGACCGCATCTCGCATGAGGTTGATATTCAGCTGAACTAAATTGAACTGCCAGTAGCGCCGCCTCTTGCGTGGCGAATAGCTGCAGTGGGAGGTACATCGTTTTTGAGCACAGCTATGATCAAAACCGCAGTTGAGGAAATGGTAAATCCATTCCTCGATGAGAATGGATTTGAACTCGTTGACGTCGAGTATGTAAAGGAAGGCAGCAATTGGTTCCTTCGTGTCTACGTCGACAAACTAGAAGGCCACATCGACATCGATGAGTGCGGCCGCATTAGTGAATACTTAAGTGAGAAGCTTGATGAGAACGATCCGATTTCAGATGCTTACTTCCTGGAAGTATCCTCGCCAGGTGCGGAACGTCCGCTGAAGAAGCCGGAGGATGTCCACAAATCCGTGGGCAAGCATGTGTTTGTTACAACTTATGAGCCGATTGGCGGCTTGAAGGAGTTTGAAGGCACGTTGCTTTCTTTTGACGGCGAAGAGGTTGTTGTAGAAATCGGCAAGAAGAAACATACAATTGCTTACGCTAAAGTAGCAAGCGCCCGTTTAGCCATCATTTTCTAAGTTTCGAGAATGAAGGCATGAATATAACGTTAGGGAACCAGTTGAAAGGGGGAACTCATTTCCAATGAGCAGTGAATTTATTGAAGCATTGTCGGAAATCGAAAGAGAGAAAGGGATCAGCAAAGATATTTTGCTGGAAGCGATCGAAGCTGCCCTGATTTCGAGCTACAAACGCAATTTTAATACCGCCCAAAACGTACGTGTCGATATTAACCGTTTTACTGGTGTCATTAAAGTGTATGCTCGCAAAACAGTCGTGGAGGACGTTCTGGACCCGCGCCTTGAAATTTCCGTGGAAGCATCCCGAGAAATTAACCCGCATTACCAGCTTGATGATATTGCAGAAATCGAAGTAACACCTCGTGACTTTGGACGGATTGCCGCACAAACGGCGAAGCAAGTCGTTACACAGCGTATTCGTGAAGCGGAGCGCGGCCTGATCTACAATGCATTCATCGACAAAGAAGAAGACATTGTGAACGGAATTGTTCAGCGTCAGGACGTACGCAATCTGTTTATCGACCTCGGTAAAGTAGAAGCGGTATTGCCGCTCACTGAACTGATGCCGACAGACAAATTCAAGCATGGCGATCGTGTGAAATCGTTCATTACGAAGGTAGAGAATACGACGAAGGGACCGCAAATTTTCCTTTCACGTACTCACCCAGGTTTACTAAAGCGTCTTTTTGAGCTTGAAGTGCCGGAAATTTATGACGGTGTCGTAGAAATTCGTTCCGTTGCACGCGAAGCGGGCTTCCGTTCGAAGATTGCTGTACATTCACGTAACCCAGAAGTAGATCCAGTAGGATCCTGCGTAGGTCAAAAAGGGATGCGTGTACAAACGATCGTAACGGAGCTGAAGGGCGAGAAGATTGATATCGTTCGTTGGTCCGAGAGCGTCGAAGAATATGTTGCGAATGCACTGAGCCCTTCGAAAGTAATCGAGGTAATCGTGTATGAGCAAGAGAAGATGGCGCGTGTAATCGTGCCAGACTATCAATTGTCGCTTGCGATTGGTATCAAAGGCCAGAACGCTCGTCTTGCTGCGAAGCTGACAGGCTGGAAAATTGATATTAAGAGTGAAACACAGGCTGAGCAAGAGTTTGGACGCCCTAAATCGCAAGTGGGCACGATGCACCAGGATTCCATCTCCATCGACTAATTTTTGTATAGCCGTGTTCAGGGGGGATGTATGGTGAGACCTAGAAAAATACCACTGCGCAAATGTGTAGCTTGCCAGCAGATGATGCCAAAGAAGGAATTGATTCGTGTCGTTCGGACTCCGGATGAAGCGGTATTGATCGACCTGACCGGCAAAAAAGCTGGGCGCGGCGCGTATCTGTGCGGTAAAGTGTCTTGCTTCAAGCTTGCTAAGAAGAGCAGATCGCTGGATCGGGCACTGAAACAGTCCGTCGGCATCGAAATCTACGATCAATTGGAACAGGATTTTGTTGCTGTCGAGGATACGTTTAACGCGAACAAGGATGCGATGGATGACGATGACGAAGAAGCATAAAGCACTCTCCTTACTCGGTATGGCGATGCGAGCAGGCAAGCTCGTGACCGGGGACGAAACCGTACTGAAGGCGGTTAAGCAAGGAAAAGCAAAAATCGTCATAGTTGCCGCAGATGCGTCAGATAATACGAAGAAGAAGTTTCGGGACAAATGTGCCACCTACAATGTCAAGCTTATTGAAGCATTTGACCGGATTACGATCGGGGAAGCGATTGGCAAGTCGGAGCGAGTGCTGCTCGGCGTAACCGATGCAGGCTTCTCAAAGAGCATCTTACAGAGCTTAACTGAACCTTCGGAGGTGGAGTATATTGACTAAACAACCTGAGAGCAAAGACAATAAAGATAAAACGCGTGTCTATGAATACGCCAAGTCGCTCAACATGAGCAGTAAAGAAATTATTACCATTCTCAAACGTCTCAATCTTCCGGTTAATAATCATATGAGCGTTATGGAGAATGAAATGGTCTCGAAAGTGGAAGGATTCTTCCGAGACATTAAAGCGAATGCTGCAGCGAAACGCGCGCAGGAGAACGCGACGGTATCCGCAGCGGCAGGAGCTTCCAATAATAATCGTCCTTCACAGCAAGGACAACCAGAGCGTAAACCGCAGCAATCAAATACGAATGCAGCGCAGCAATCTGGTCATGCTAACAAAAATACACAAGAAATGCAGGGGAATATGAACACAACAAATACACCACCATCAGCAGCGAATAACGCTGCTCAACCGGCTTCGAGCCCATCATCTGCTACAGAGTCAGCTTCAAATTCAGCTTCTACAACAAACACGCAGCCTTCGACGGATGCATCCAATCATTCTACTACTCAACAACGTCCGCAAGGCCAAGGTCAAGGCGCTCGTCCGCAAGGTCAAGGTGGTCAACGTCAAGGCGGCTACCAAGGCAATCGTCCACAAGGTCAAGGCGGCGGCTACCAAGGCAACCGTCCACAAGGACAAAGCGGTCAAGGCAGCAGCGGCTACCA